>JBBIMP010000109.1:0-3784 GCA_037444305.1 Acidobacteriota bacterium | reverse complement strand
CGGACGCCTACGTCTAATTCGAATCTGCTGAGAACGTGGAGAAATTCCTCAGACCACCATGGAGAGCAGGAAAGCATTATTTTTCATAGACATAGCAGAAACCCGCTTGAGTCAAGTAGATAGGCACATCGCGCTAAATTGAGGCTGGCAAAGGGATTTGGTTGATTTTTCAGAGTTTAAGCAAAATCCCCGGAAAGCGTTTCAAGGCTGCGGCAGAGCGGGCGGTGCGCAGTTGGACATTCACTCCGGCTCAATGGCAACAGGTGGAACCCGGCAGAGATCTCAATGGCGATGGCAAGCCGGATTACATCCGCGTGGTCAGGAGTGAACGTGTCTCGGTCTACATGGACGTGAGCTTTGATTTCGAGAGGGTAGCCGGACAGGGATCGGTCGGCCCTGTTCCGCCGTTCCAGGAGTTGATTCGGTAATCGACAGGTGTCTGGAATCCGTGCCCCAGGTCTACGACCTGATAAACGACACGCACGGACGCTTCGATGTCGCCCCGAGACACCCCGCGGTGGTGACGGCACTGCTGGAACGCCTCGCTGGGGCGCCAAAGCTCCGGGCGCTACAATCCCCGGCCTAACTCTGCGTAACACGCCGACCTTCGAGGCCGTCAGGTGAGGCGTGGTTATGATAGGCGATCGCAGTGAAACCGAAGGGCCCAGTTTGACTCAGCCGATGACCGGTTGGTAGCCAGCCTAGCCTGCGCGTCGCTTACCGGAACCTCCGGCTGAGCGGCGTTTCCGGCGCGCTGTGGCCACAGCCAGGTTCATCAGTCCGCGTAAGGCCTGGTTGACGGCCTCATCGTTGGGGAATAAAAGCGAAGCTTCGATTAAAGAGGGGTAGGATCACGGACCACTGGAGCCTGACTGAGATCGCCGGCAGCAGAGTATAATCGTCAGGCGGGAGCGACGACGAAAGGGTGACAGAGGTTGCCGAAGGGGATGACCGTCATAGGCTCTGTCATCGGAGGCTTGGGCATGTGTCGGTACCGCCCTGCTTTTCAGGATTCGCAGCGCGCCCATTGGCGCAGGATGAAAACACAACTGGAGCCACCACCGATGCGCTGGTTCATCGGTGAAGAAACGACGATGCGGATGGTAGGGACGACATGAGGCCGAAATATCG
Organism: Acidobacteriota bacterium; assembly: GCA_037444305.1. GTDB lineage: Bacteria > Acidobacteriota > UBA6911 > UBA6911 > UBA6911 > JBBIMP01. Next base: position 2,653 of record JBBIMP010000109.1, on the reverse strand, counting down.
GCATTCACCCTGCATGCGGAGGGGGGCTCGCGAGCCATGGGCCTTCCTGGTTCGTTGTCGGTGAGATATTGATCGCATGCCCACGATTCTCAGATCAGGACCATATCGGGTATACTTTCACAGCCACGAGCCAAACGAGCCGCCGCACGTCCACGTCGATCGCGACGACCTGTCGGCGAAGTTCTGGTTGGTGCCCGTTGCCTTGGTTCGCAACCTTGGGTTCACCCCGATGGAACTGCGTCGGATCCAACGGATAATCAAGGAGAACCAGGACGCGCTATTGGAGAAATGGTATGAGCGCTTCGGAGCTTAAGCCTGGCGAACGCGTAAAAGATGTCCGTTTTACCGAGGACACGATGTCTGTAGATCTCCTCGACGGGCGTACCATTATCGTGCCCTTGGCCTGGTACCCCAGGCTCCTGGACGCGAATCCTGAACAGCGCCATAACTGGAAGGTCAGCGGCGCTGGTTTCGGCATTCACTGGCCGGATGTCGATGAGGACTTGAGCACGGAGGGACTGCTCCGCGGCGCCCCCGCAGCCGCTGAACCCATCAGTGCAAGGAAGTAGCAGCCGGCCAGGGGTATGCAGCCGCCGGTTCGCCGTCTCCGACGCGGCAGCCTGTCAGTCATTGCCGCCGGCTGTAACCCGATACGTGACGTGGTAATCCAGGGACCGAAGCGCCGTGGAACATCCACGACTTTGGTTGAACGAAATTGGTTCGCGCACCTGGAAAGAGCTCCGAGGCACTGAAGGCGCCCACTTCCCTTTCTGGTCGCCCGACAGCCGTTCGGTGATCGGAGTGGGAGGTGGCCCCTGACGACCGATGGTGCCCATATTCTAAGCTGGGGAGGACCCGACGGCCGTGAGATCCTGGTGGCCACCCTCTCCGGGCATATCGCGTTCTACCGGGTGAATACTAAGGGCAGCACGTTCAGCGCGGACCCCCCAACCATCCTCATTCGCGATGTAGGGTACGATGCGAGGTTCGCATGCGCGACACCTGATCACTCCCGCATCCTCCTGCGCGTCAACCCTGATGGCGACACGGACAGAAACGAGATCCGGCTGCTCTTCGGCTGGCAGGACGCCCTGCGCGGTAAATAACAAGCTGACCACACGAGGTGAGGATGGCACTGACTTCCGGCACAAGACTCGGCCCTTACGAAATCCAATCGCAGCTTGGTGAGGGCGGGATGGGGGAAGTGTACAAGGCGCGCGACACGCGCCTGGACCGCACCGTCGCCATCAAGGTCCATCCCAAAGAAGTGTCCCGCGCTGCAGAGAGGTCGCCAAAGGCACCCTGAGAAGCCTCATTCGTTCCGCCAACCTCACCATGGATCAGTTCCTTTCCGTCCTATAGGGATCATCGCGCATCGCTCGGAACTCGACCGCCTCTGGGCTTATTTTGCTGTCAGGCCTTGAAGATTCAGTACTCGGTAGGAGCATCACAGACGCGAGATCTGTATTTTCAAGGCCTGACACCTGAGGTTTGCGAGGATGGGTTGAAGTACTGGTCGGTGAAGTAGGGAAGCATGGCGTCGCGCACTTCCGGCGCGACCATGGTGGTGGCGTTGTTGTCGACGTAGACGATTCTCATGCCGGCCGCCCCGCCTTCAGACCTGGATCACCCGGATCTGCTCATCCACCTGCTCTTTCAGCGTACGCTCGATCATCATCTTCAGCGTCTGCCCGGCGCCCATGCAGCCTCTTCCAGGAGCCCATTGGGCTTGATCGGAATTCGAGCTGCCAATTTCCGATCCTCGATAGCAAATGCGAAATCGCCCGGGAAAACAGCTCAAGAGTCGCGGGGGCCAGACACGGCCTGGCACCGCGCAGTTTTAGAGCACCCCGATATCGTCAGGCTGGCGCTGCAATTGGCGGGACCGCTTGCCGGGTTGCGCGGCATCCTCCCGTTGGCAATTGCGATTGCCGAACCTCACGCTTCCGCCAAACCACCGCCGTTGCATGTTCAAAAAGAGAGCGCTGGGCTTTCTGGAGACGGCGAAGGACGGTCAGCATTTTCGATTGCCATTTTCCTGCTCGATCTCCACGCCCGGCTGTTATGTAGGATGTGGAGACCGTCCCTGCGCCAGTTTATGAGCCGCGCAACCCGCGCGCCAGTCCCCTGTATGCGCTGGTGGAAGACTATTGCGAGGAGTTTGAGCGCGTCTACGACGACCGCTATCGGCAACAATACGGACGCCGGCGCCCCGTCATCGGCGAGGTCTTGCGCAAGTATCTGGAATGCGGGGACTTGCATCGAGGTTTCGCGCGTCTGGGCTGCGGCGGCTGCCGCTATCAGGCGATCCTTGCCTATTCCTGCAAATGCCGGCTCTTTTGCCCCTCCTGCCGGCAGAAGCGTGTTTTGCTGTTCGCCGAGTGGCTCGACACTCACATTCTCGCCCCGGTCAGTCACGCCCAGTATGTCTTCACGATCCCCAAGCTGCTGCGCCCCATCTTCAGATACCACCCCCGGGAACTCGGCCTGCTCTGCCAATCGGCCTGGCAGGCTCTCAAGAAGATGTTCCAGGAAGTAGGCGCCGATCGGTCCGCCCTGCCCGGCGTCGTAATCTCCGTTCAGAGTTACGGAGACAGCCTGAATCTCCATCCCCATGTCCACGCTATTGCCGGCCGGGGCGTCTGGTCCGCCG
>JBBIMP010000108.1:0-3956 GCA_037444305.1 Acidobacteriota bacterium | reverse complement strand
TCAGCGTCGCCGCCGCGCCGAACCTCGTCACCGTGTGCCTGCGGTTCTAGCCCGCCGGTTGCGCCTTGGATTCCCGAACTATGTCAAGCGGCCTGATCTCATAATCGCCTTTTTCAGGCCCGAAAAGCGCGTTTAAAGGCCTATTTGTAAGTCACAGCAGCCAAGGCAACAGCGGCGATGAGGCGGGCCAGGGCCGCGCCGAGGCCGGCGTTGCCGAAGCTTCCCAGCGCGGCCAGCACGAAGATCGTCTCGCCGCCCTCCACCCGGCCTGCGGCCGCGGCGGCCACGGCCGCGCAGCCGATCCTCGACGCCGCTCCGGGCCCCGCGACGTATCCCGCGTACGTCCAAAGCGGCCAGTCGCGAACGAGGGGATCGAGGAGCTCGATGCCCAGGGCCGCGACATCGGCGGGGCTGCGCGCGCCGACGTCGACATAGAGGTCCTCGATGTCTGCGGGCCGGTCCGGCCCGGCGGGCCCGCGCAGGTGCGTGCTGCGGACGGCCATGACCCCGGCGACCGGACCACTGCGGGTCAGCACACGGACGCGCTGTCCCTCATGGAACTGGTGCCAGAGGCGGTGGCGGCTGCCCGAGCCCGCGGTCTGCACGCGAAGCCAGCCGTCCTCGCGGATCTGGCTGACGACATAGCCGGCGAGATCGAGGCCGGCGGCCACGATCCGTCGAGGCCCGCCCCGCCCCTTGCGGAGCACCCAGTTGCCGGCCGCATCGCGCTCCCAGCCGGCGAGGCCGGCTCCTCCCAGCCCGGGGGAGCGTCCAGAGCGATCCAACTCGCCAAAGCGTTCAGGGCGTCTTGAGCGGCGGCGGCCGGCCCCGCTCCGCCGCTTTCCCGCGCGTCAGCCGCCGCGTCCTCCATCGCCGCGGCGGGCGCCGGGGTGACATGCATCGCCGGCATTGGCTGCAAAGCCAACGCAGCCATCGCCGCGATAAACATCGCTGCCGCCATCGCCACGATCATCGTTCTTCTCCGCATGGCTCACTCCTTGTCCGCGGGATCATCGCCTTTCGGCTCACCGGCTAATGTTGCGCCCTGGCCGGGGAAAGTCAGGTTATTCCCCGACGAGCTGCAGGACCAGCTCCCGGCGGCGCGGGCGGTTGTCGAAATCAATGCAGATGACCTGCTGCCACGTGCCCAGCGTCAGCCGCCCGTCCACTTCTCCGTGATGTCGTGGATGTCCGCGTTCCCGCGCGTACTGAGGGCGATGGAGACAGTTTTTACCATGGCCGGGCCTCGGCGTTCACTGCCGCTTGATGATAAACGGGTCATAAGCGTCTGTGGTTCCTCTCCCGATTAGTAGGCAAAGGCCTGAATGATTTTCAAGGAAAAACAACGTGTGTCATGGAAGCCGTGGGCTCTCCGCATGATGACCTTAATCTTGTTATTGACCCCCTCGAGTTTCCCGGTTTGAGGTTGTTCCAAGGGCCGTCGATCTTTCAGTCTCCTGATGTTGGCCCGGTTTCTCAGGAGAAGATATCGGGCGCCTTTGAAGACGTCCTTGTCGGCTTCGGAGGCTTTCCGGCATTCGCTGTTGCGCACCTTATCGATGATTCTCGAGAACCGGGCGACGACATGGAACAGATCGAAGACGATCTTGACGTGGGGGACTTTCTTCCTGACGGCCAGGATAGAGGGGTCCCACATGTTCATCGCCACGGCTTCCGACTTTTTCCTTTGCTCCCGCGTCATGCCCGAGAAAAATCTCTTCAAGGTTCGCGCTTTGCGGTCTTTGCCGACCCAGCCCACACGCCCCGTCTCGTAGTCGAGGGCCACCGTCAGATAGCGATGGCCCTTGCGGATCGAGACCTCGTCGACGGCCAGGATGCGAAGCTTGCGATAGTCGGTCTGCCCATGGGCGTTCTCCAGGAACCGGAGATCGCGCGAGCCCAGCGGCTTTTCTTGCTGTGAATCCGCTGCGCCGGCCGCCGGCAGAGATGGAGGATCTCTATGATCCATCGGAAATACCGGATGTCCACCTTTCTTTCTGCACATGCCGAACTCACTCATCCCCTCAACCAATCGGGAGATGAACCGAAAATATTTAATGCGGGTTGGAGAGTCAACGGACCTCTTTTTTGAATTTGAAGATCGGGTAAACGACCGGGCGGATTTCGGCGCCGAGGCCGACGAGCACGGCGTCGAGAACGCCCCATCCCACGAAACCGTCCATGGACTCCGGTTCCAGGTAATAGAAGGCGGCATTGGCCATGGGTTGGGCCATATCCAGGTAGAATGTCCCGGCCGGGAACTCCCGGACGGTCGGCCCGAGGAAGCCGCCTTCGAGAACGGTCATGTCGTATCCCCCGCGCCGGACCTTGGACAACCGGTTGACGACGAACTGCTCGCCTTCCGCCTTGATCGGTTTTTCGAGCTTTTCGATCCGTATGTTGTGTGTCCGGAGCTTGGCGACGATGTCGGCCATCTCCTCGGGGATCAGATAGGCACGGGGAACGACGGCATCGCGCGTGCCCACGGGCTTGGTCAGATCTTCGACGCCGCGAACGATCTCGGGCGGCCCGGAAAAGGCGTCCGGCAGCACCGAGCGCACGCTCGTTCCGGGGAGATATCCGGAGGGAATGTCGCGGTAGGCCAGAAGATCGATCTTGCCCCGGGACTCGTAACGGCCTTCGACCCAGTTCCGGAGGCGGCCTGATTCGGCCTCGGCTTTCACCCGGGCCACGGTCTCCTCGTCGGCTTTCCGGCAGATCTCGGCCATCTCCCGGCCGCGGGCATTCGTGAATTCAAGGAGAGACATGATATAGGCATACTGGCCGAAGATCTGACGCTCGAAGCTGACCCGTCCGGGTGTCTCCGTCAGGATGGACATGCGGTTTCTCAGCCCATAGTTGCTGGCCACGAACTTGGCTTCAACGCTCCAGAACGCCGCGTCGTGGCTCCAGGTTTTCGGGGGCCAGGACTTGTCGAAGAGGGCGTGGCTGAAGACGTCCACGCCGAAGTTTTTCCGAACCCGGGCGCGGACCTCGGGGAAGAGGGTATCCCAGACATAGCCGCGCGGCGTGGGGTGGGCGGCCGGCACAGTGGAGGTGGCGTAGGCGTTGGCGTAGGCGGCGTTCCCTCCCCCCATCCGGTGGGCGTCATAGATGAGCACGGGATCCCAGGGATTGAAGACATTCGTATAGAGCGCGTTGACTTCGAGGGTTTCCAGTTTGACGCCGTCCCGGTTGAGATCGAAGCCCCCGGCGTTCTGGCGCGTTCCGGCCATGTGGGGCAATCCGTCGCGGGTGCTGACCGTCTCTGTTCCGTCGACGTTGAAGATCGGAACGAAGACGAGGATCTGGTTTTCGAGCAGGTCCTTGCGGCTGCCCAAAACGATTTCCCTCATGACCATGAGCAGAGCCTCCGCACCTTCGGATTCCGTGGGGTGGATGCTGCCCTGCAGATAGATGACCGGTTTTCCGGATTCCTTGGCCCGCTGCGGCGAGGTCACGCGCGGCTCGGCCAGGACGACGGCGGAGCAGACATTCCGGAGGGGACTTATGAAGACATCGAATACGTGAACATTCTCGCTGTTCCATTTCAAAAGGGAGATGAACTCATGGAGTTCCCGCACCGAGGTCGTTCTCGTGTAGCCGGTTTTTTCGGGGACGGTCAAATGCTCGGCGGGCCAGGCGCCGTTCCAGCCCTGGGGAACCTCGCTCCCCCAGTACATTTTTTCGGGTGCCCGGTCCTGGGCGGCGGCGGACATCCCGCAGATCAGAACGGCGGCGGCGAGCGCGGTGAAGCGGATCCGATTCATTGTTCGACCTCCTGTATCCGTGACTTTTCAGTAACAGGTTAGATTGTCGCCTTTGGAGCCGGCGGCGTCAAGATTGATGGCCACTTTATTATGGCATTAAAACGGCGGCGGGATTTGCAAATAAGGCTCCTCTCCCGATTAGTAGGCAAAGGCCTGAATGATTTTCAAGGAAAAACAACGTGTGTC
>JBBIMP010000107.1:0-3982 GCA_037444305.1 Acidobacteriota bacterium | reverse complement strand
GTCTGGCTCAAGCGCACCCAAGGCCACCGGCGGCCCGAATGGTTCTCGACCTACCTCTGCGACCACGACCAGGAAGCCGTCGTCAACATCAGCCGGCACAAGGACGGCGGCAGGAAATCAACGGCCGAGGCGCGCCGCGAAGCGCACGCCTTCTACCAGGGCTTGATGACCGACACCTTCAAAGAATGCCGGCGCATCCTGCGGGACGACGGGGTCCTCACGGTGATGTTCACGCACAAAAAGCAGGAAGCCTGGGAAGCGCTCTTCACCTCGCTGATCCGGGCGGGCTTCACCATCACGGCCACCTGGCCGGTCAAGACCGAGAGCGAGCACAGCCTGCACCAGGCGAAGAAAAACGCCGCCCAGAGCACCGTCTTTCTCGTCGCCCGCAAGCGGCCGCCTAAATCAGGCGTGGGGTATTTCGACAGCGCCATGCGGCAGGAGATCCGGGAGAAGGCGCGCTCGACGGCGGATCGGCTCCAGAAGGAGGGGCTGAATCCCGTGGATCAGCTCGTCGGCTCCTTCGGGCCCGCCATGGAAGTCTACAGCCGCTACGACGAGGTCCGGACCGACACCGGCGAACCGGTAGGCGTGGACAGGGCGATCGATGAAGCCTCCGATGCGGTCAGCGACTGGCGCGTCGAGCAGCTTTCGGCCCGAGGCCTCGACAGCGTGGAGGCCGAAGGAAAGTTCGCGCTCCTCTGCTGGGATGTCCTGGGCGCCGCCGAGTTCCGCTTCAACGAGGCCAAGCTGCTCGGGCACGCCGTCGGCATGGACATCGACCAGCTGGCCGCCGCCGGGCTGGTCACCAAGACCGGCGACCGGATTCAGATGCTGTCGGCCAAGGACCGCCGGCGGAACCGCCCGCTCGAGGCGGACGAGGTGACCGAAACGCTTTTCGGGACCGTGACCTCGAAGAAAAGGCGCACGAAGAAGGACGCCCTCAAGGTCCACCCCAACGATCCGGAGTTCCGGACGGCCCTGGACGCCTGCCACGCGCTCGCGCTCCGCTTCATCGAGGCGAAAGGGGGCGCAGCGGGAGTAGGCGCCGCCAGGGCTCTCCTGCGGCAGCAGAACTGGCGCAAGGATTCCCCGGTGGCGCAACTGATGGAGGCGCTGGTCCATGCCGCTCCGCCGGCCGTGCGCATCGAGAAAGGCAAGACCTCGGCGGCGGCGATGTTCCCCGAGTTCCGGGCATGGCACGCCCTGCTGAAGCCGCTCTTCGATGTCGAACCTCCGGATTGGAGCGAAAAACTGCCGATCGTGCCCCAGAGACATCTCTTCGAGGAACAGGTGGCCGAAGAGGAGGAAGCGTTCGGCGAGGATGAGGAAGAACCGGACGAGGAGGAATTCGAGTGAGTTCCCGCACCAAGTCTAGTGCGCGATCCAGGATCGGCGAAGGTCTCCGCGGCCGGAAGTGGCGGCGCTTCCTGCGCGGGCCGGACGCTTCGCTCCTGGAGGAGCTTTACATCCCGGCTCTGGCGCGCGCTCTTCGCTACGACCGGTGCTGTTCCTATTTCTCCAGTTCCTCCCTCGCAGTCGCCGCCCGCGGGTTCGGCAGGCTGATCGAGCGCCTGCACGAGATGGGCGATGCGGCGCCCCGGCCGGCCGTGCGCCTCGTGGTCAACGAGGAATTGTCCCAGGAAGATGTCAGCGCCCTGACCGAAACGGGAGACGTCTCGACGCTGGAGGAGTTGCTGGAGAAACGGTTCAAGACGCCCAGGGAGTTCCTGGAGAAAAAGCGCCTGGAAATGCTTGCCTGGCTGGTTCGGGAAGGGCTGCTGCAGGTTCGGGTCGGGATCATGCGCCGGGGCGAGGGGATCGTTCATGCCAAGTTCGGCGTCGTGACCGATGCCGGGGAGGATGCGGTCGTTTTCAGCGGCAGCGGCAACGAGTCGGCCCAGGGGCTGACGGCCAATTACGAAAGGCTGGAAGTTTCCACTTCATGGGAGGATCGGGAGCGGTACCGCGAGTACGCGGGAGAATTCGAGCTGCTCTGGAAGGACGAGCACCCGGACGTGCACACACTCCCCCTCCCCGAAGCGCTTCGCCTCAAGCTGATCAAGCTGGCCCCGCCGGAGCCCCCCACTGCCGAACCGTCCGGCGCTTCCGAGAGGCAGAAGGCGGCCATGATCTGGCGCTTTCTGGTCGAGGCGCCGTACCTGCCGAACGGCGCTGCGGCCTGCGATGCCACGGCGATGGTGGATCTCTGGCCTCACCAGCGGTGCGTGGTGCAGGAGGCTGCCGCCGCCTGGCCCGAAGGACGCCTGCTGTGCGACGAGGTCGGGATGGGGAAGACGATCGAAGCCATCCTTGTGCTCCGGCGGCTCATGGCGGGCCGGGGGGTCCGCAGGGTTTTGTTGCTCCTGCCCGCCGGCCTGCTGAAGCAGTGGCAGGGCGAGCTGCGGGAGAAAGGCGGGCTAATATTTCCGCGGCTCGAGGGATTGAACACGATCGTCTGGCCCGACGGCAAAGCTGAGAAGGTGAGCGGGCTCGCCGAGGCCCTCGAGGAGGAAGTTCTCCTGATGAGCCGCGAAACCGCCCGGACCGAGAGCAACAGCCGGCTGCTGCTCGATGCGTCGCCGTGGGATCTGGTGATCCTGGACGAAGCGCACGCGGCGCGTCGGCGCCAGCAGGAGGAAGGGGAGTTCAACCGAGGCACTCTGCTGCTGGACCTGATACGCAGGATGCAGCTGCAGCGAAAGACGCGCGGGCTTCTCCTGCTCAGCGCAACGCCGATGCAGACGCATCCCTGGGAACCCTGGGACCTGCTCTCTGTTCTGGGCGAGGGCGGAAGATGGCTCTCCGATTTCTCCGGAGTGCGCGACTACTATCGGGCGATTGCCGCGGTGCAGGCGGGCAAGTGCGATCTCGACACGGCGAGAAAAGCCGCGGCGCTCATGCTCTCGGACCCGGAGTTCCCCGCGCTTTCCGGGGATGGCGGCGAAAATCCGGATGATCGGGAATCGCTGGCGTGCCGGCTGGCGTTTGTCGCGCCGACCGAGCGCGAGCGGGTCGTGCAAAGGCTGCGCCAAAGCTCTCCGCTTGGCAGGCGGATGTTTCGCAACACCCGCAACACCCTGAAGCAGTACCATGCGATGGGTTTGCTGGACGATACGCCGGCAATCCGCAAAGTGGAAGATGTCCGGTTCGACTACCTGGACCGGGCCGAACGGGAACTGTACGAGTCGGTGACCCGATATATCGATAAGCGCTTTGCCGAGCTGGAGCAGGAAAAGCCGGGCAAGGGATTCGTTATGACCATTTACCGGCGGAGGGCCTCCAGCTCGCCGGCGGCCCTGCGATGCAGCCTCGAGCGGCGGCGGGACGGCTTGCTTCGAGTGGTGGAGAAGCGGGCCTATGATCCCGACCTGGACCTCGACGAGAACGTCGATCGGCGCGATTTGGACGATCTGGGTGAAGACGCCGCGGAGCGGATCTCGGCGGCGCTGCCGGCAAGCCCGCAGGTCGCCAGGAGCGAACTCGAAGAGGTGAACCGGCTGCTCGCCGATCTTCTGGCGCTCGGCTCGCGCGACAGCAAGCGCGACAGGTTTTTTGACGAGCTGCGGCGGGTGACCGAGGACGGCAGACCTGTCCTGGTCTTTACGGAATACAGCGACACCATGGAGTATCTCCGGGACACCCTCGTGCCCCACTATGGCAAGGCGCTTGCATGCTACAGCGGGACCGGCGGCCAGGTCTGGAACGGAGAATCCTGGGAGACGGTCACAAAGGATGCGATCACGGAATCGCTCCGGCGCGGGGATCTCCGCGTCATGGTCTGCACCGACGCCGCGAGCGAAGGCCTCAACCTGCAGGCTGCCGGCGCGGTCATCAATTATGACCTGCCGTGGAATCCCAGCAAGGTGGAGCAGCGGATCGGACGCATCGATCGGATCGGGCAGAAGTACGGCGAGGTCCGGGTAGTTAATTTCTTCCTGGAGAAAAGCGTCGACGATCGTGTCTACAGCGTGCTGCGAAT
>JBBIMP010000106.1:0-4045 GCA_037444305.1 Acidobacteriota bacterium | reverse complement strand
GGTGCTTGACTTATCTGTCCTTCTCATGGAAGCCGCGAACGCCAGTGAGCGGTCGCGTCGCCCGATCATGCTGCACAACCCGTCGCCGGCGCTCCGGGCTCCGTGAATCCTGCACGGCAAGCTGTGACGGAGGCCCCTTGAAACAGCCCAGCACTCCACGCTGAACGAAAGCACACCTCGAAGGCACAAAGAATCGAAGCCGGTCAGCGTTTCTTTTTCGCCGGCTTCGCGGACTTGGCGGACTTTTTGGCGGCAGGCTTTTTCGGCTTCGCGGGCTTTGCGGCCTCGGCAGGCTTGGCCGGCTTCGCGGGCTTCTCCTTCACCGGCTCCGGCTCCGCTACCGCCGGCGGCTTCCCCATATGATCCAGCTTCCCCGTCCCGCGGCAGTTCTGACACTGCCCGCTCCCATGCGGGAAACACGACGTGCACTGCTTCCCTTTCTGCAGCTCCAGCCGCCCGCTCCCATGACAGTGCCGGCAGATACCGGTTCCCCTGCAGTGAGGACACATCCTGTAGTCGGCCACTCGAGCTATCCCTCCTTCCCATCGGATCCCAACCGTTTCTTCCTCTGGCAGCGCGGGCAGAAAAACGTGCTCCGGTTGGCCTGCGTAAGCCGCCGGATCACCGCCCCGCAGCGCCCGCAACGCTCCCCTTCCCGCTGATACACACTCAAAAACTCCTGGTGCCGGCCGCGCTTCCCGTCCAAGTTCCTGAAGTCCGCAATGCTCGTCCCGCCATGCCGGATCCCATCCTTCAACACCGCGCGCACCGCCTCGGCCAGCCGCCCCGCTTCACGCGCCGTCAGGCTGCACGCGCGCCTTTCCGGGTGGATCCGCGCGCGAAACAGCGCCTCGCACGCATAGATATTGCCCAGGCCCGCGATCCGCCGCTGGTCCAGGAGAAAATCCTTAATCTCCCTCCGGCTTGCCCGCAGCAGCTCCTTCAGGGCGGCCTCCGTGAAGCCGTCCCCCAGCGGCTCCAGCCCCAGCGCCCGGATCTCCGGGATCTCCTCCAGCGCGCCCGCTTCGTGCAGCGCCAGCAGGCCGAACCGGCGGTGGTCCCGGTACTCCAGCTCCGAGCCGTCGCTGAACCGCAAAATTGCCTGCGTGTGCTTCTCCCCCGGCAGCCCCTCCGGGCGATAGAAAACCCGCCCGCTCATCCCGAGGTGCACCAGGCAGAAGCCGCTCGGCTCCAGCTCGATCACAATATACTTCCCGCGCCGGTGAATCCGCCGCACAATCCGCCCGCGGAGCCTGGCGGCAAACCCGGCGTCCACCGGCACGCGCAGCGGCAACCCCGACAGCCGCACCCGCGCGATCCGCTTCCCCAGGATCGACCGCCGCAGCCGCCGCGCGATCGTCTCGACTTCCGGCATTTCGGGCATGGCCGCTCGTCACCCGCTCGCAGGGAGCACGTCCATGAAGGCCGAGACGGAAAACACCGCCCGCCCCAGGCCCGGCGCCCCATAGCCCGGGATCGGCGGCAGTCCGTACTTCGCCCGCGTATCCCGGTAAACCCGCAGCAGCCGCACGTGGTATTCCAGCGGCGCGCCCCCCTGGTTCCGCCCCAGGACGCTCAGCGGCTCGGGGCACCAGGTCGTGAACCGCGGCGAGATGCCGTGGCTCATGAAGAAGTCGAGCCCTTCGGCCGTCGACGCGATCGCCGCGTCCACCGTCCCGAATCCGGCCGGCTTCGCCATCTCCACCCCCGCGACGAAGTTTGGGATCACGTGCACCGGCTCGAACACCTCCGCCGCCTGCAGGATCCGCCGGATGTACTCCTTCCGGCCGATGTGCCGCTCCTTCCCCTCGCAGTACGCCTTGAACAGCCTCCCGTCCCAGATCTCGTAGTTTGGGTGGTAGATCTTCACGCCGGCGTCGCGAAAGCGCTCCACGTCGGGCCGGTCCAGCGGCTGCACCACGACCTTGCCGATCCAGCGCCCCGGCCACCGCTTCTCGATCGCCTCCGGGTAGCGCGCGTAGAACTCGCCCTCCCCCAGCCCCTCCAGCTCCGAGGTGACGCTCCCGCCCGTCACCGTGTAGGCGCGGCTCTCGCTGTCGGTCTCGGCGATGATCCCCAGCGCCTCCACGACCTCCTCCACCGACTTCACGGCGGTGTAGGCGCGGCCCGATTTCTTCTGCTGCCGGTAGTTCTCGTTGATGTCGCAGAAGCGGCACTCCTCCTTCGCCCCGAAGTACTGGCAGAGGCGGAACACCGCCAGATAGAGCAGGTAGCCCCACTCGATCGTCGGCGCGATGTCGGCGATCGGCTTGCCGTTGGCGAGCGTCCGCTCATAATGCGCCGGCGTCTTCTGCAGCTCCACCCCCGCGACCGGCGCCCCGCCGGCTTGCAGCTCCAGCCTCTCTTCCACCGCTTCCACGCGGTAGGGAGAAGCGGGATTCAGCCTCACCGACACGATCGTGGGGTGGAAACCGTAGGGACCGCCCGACAGCCGGATCTCCTCGGGCGCCCGCAGGTGCTCCCCCCCGGGCATCTCCGCAATGGGGACCATGTCGAACGAAAAGATGAAGTACGCCTTCGGCTTGTGCCCGGCGGCCAGCTCGAGCGCGCCCGGGGACCAGGCCATGCCGCGCCGCAGGAGGTCTTCCTTGAAGATGGCTTCGATCGGGATGTCGGGGTAACGGAGCGCCAGCTCCTCGACTTGGGCGAGCGCCGGGCGCTCCTGGCCGGACGGCCGGGTCATCCCCGCCCCGCCGTCGTTCGCGGCTGCTTCGCCCGGGCGCGTCACAATTCGTCCGCGGGCCCGGCCATGCCGGCGTCTTCCCCGCCGGCCGCCGCCTCTTCGGCCGCCTCTTCCGCCATCTGCTCGAAATCCTCCCCCATGTCCTCGCCCATCTCCTTGCCCATCTTCTTCATCCAGCGGGCGACGCTCGAAGGGTCGTTTTCATCCAGGCCGGCGAAGCTCGAAGGGTCGGCGAGCGATTCCAGGCGGTTCTCCTCGGAGCGGGGCGAGGAGAAACGCGAAAACAGCTGCTCCAGGTCCGTCCCGGAGCAGTGCTTGCAGGTCGGCTTGAACTCGGCCGGCTTCATGACCAGGAAGGACATCCTGCGCCGGCACTTGTGGCAGTAATACTCGTAGATTGGCATAAGTGTTGATTTAACGTTTTTTGCGGGCCATGGCAGCGATGGCCTCGTCGATCTTTTCCCGGTCGAACCCGACTACCATGCGGCTGCCGATCTCCAAAACCGGGGTCGCGAGCGCCCCTTTCTTGGCCAGTTTCTCCGCGGCGCCGGGGGTATCCTGGATGTTGATCTCCTTGAAGTCTGCATCAATGCTGGATAAATACTCCTTGACCTCAAGGCATGCCGCGCAACCGGGTTGGGTGTAGAGTTTGATCATCGGGCCGCTCCTCCCATGCAGACCAGATTTTATCAGATGTCCCCAATCCCAAAAACGCTGGAGAAAGAAAAGCGTTCCACGGAGATTCTCCGTGTGACGCTTTCTATTTTGTCTTGGAAATCAGGCGGATGTTTTCGATGGTGGCGCCCTTTTCCACCGCCTTGACCATGTCGTATAGCGTCAGCGCCGCCACCGACACCGCCGTCAGCGCCTCCATCTCCACCCCGGTTCGCCCCGCGCAGGTCACCGTCGACCGGAACCGGATCCCCTCCCCGAACGGTTCCGCCACGACATCCACATGGTTCAGCGCCAGCGGGTGGCACATGGGGATCAGCTCGGCAGTGCGCTTCGCGGCCATGATCCCGGCCACGCGCGCCGTCTCGATCGCATTCCCCTTCGGCAGGCGGCCCTTCGAGATCAGCTTAATCGTCTCCGGCTTGACGCGGATCACCGACTCGGCGACCGCCGTGCGGAAGGTGACGGGCTTCTCCGAGACGTCCACCATGCGCGCGCTCCCGGCCTTGTCGATGTGCGATAGTTTCCTGCCGGTCTCTTTCTTTGTCATCTGCGCTCCCTATGGACAATCCAAATCAATAGTGACGTCATTCCGGGCATTGGTGTGTCGCCCCTTCAGGGCGTGCGTTGTGTAAGGCTTGGCTTTTCCGTGGGTGTGATACCCACCCG
>JBBIMP010000105.1:0-4121 GCA_037444305.1 Acidobacteriota bacterium | reverse complement strand
GACCAGCCGGACCTCTTGGACGCCGAGCTAAGGTTACGGCGGCACGCTCGCGCGTGTCGATGCGGGTGTTGGATACTCACTTCATCCGCATCCCGGGGAGTCGAGGGAGGCTCGCCGGATGGGCGGTCTCGGCTGCGCGGTACCGGCATACAGGTTTTCAGGACGAAGTGCCGGCTGGATGCGCGAGAGCTGCGGCACATGCACCGCGGACGATCGGGTATGCTGCACTTACGCTTCGAGCAGCGGCGGGGTTTGCTGCCTGCCGACACGCATGTTGCGGACTTCGGATATCGGTTGTCCTCGTCAGGATCCTCATATTCGCGATAGGCGGACACTGCCGCCGGTTTTGCCAATCTGTCCGGTGCATCGGGAACGGCTGCAGGCGGGACCGCCGGCAAATCCCGCTCCGCCGAGATTTCTCTATTGTCAGGCCGTGGTGGAAAGCGGTACAATACCTGGACTTGGTGTGGGATCTGTTACATTCCCATATGAGAAGTGTAATCGCGGTCAGGGCGGTTTGTTGCCCCTGGGGCCGCGTGCTTACAGGACAGCAGCGGCTGTCATGCAGTCGATGTATCGCGATGCCGTAAGTCTGGGAGGGATTGCGGTATTCAGCCGTTTACTGCAGACAACGAAGTTCGTATGAGACCGCGCATTCTCGCCGCTCCGGAGGGCGGTGTGGTCTTGTATCCGTAGTAAGCGGACATCCGGAAGCGTCGTTTGCGTGCAACGACGGCCGGCGAGGCGTCCGCGGGGAATCAGTAAGTGTCAGCGCCGGCGTGAATATGCTGTAGATCAGCCGGTTTGATTTTGCGCCCGCTCGGGCGGTCTGAACGTGCGTGGCGGCGAGGGGCGTGGATGGGGGATGGTTTCAAGGTTCGATACGGTCCTTCATGCGGTAGCTCTTACCTTCGATGATGACGGTCTCGGCGTGGTGCAGGACCCGGTCCAGGATGGCCGAGGTCAACGTGCTGTCGTTGTTGAAGATCGACGGCCAGTGCTTGTAGGCCTTGTTGGTCGTCAGCACGATCGAGCCGCGTTCGTAGCGGCCGCTGATGATCTGGAACAGCAGGTCCGCCCCGTGCTTGTCGATGGGCAGATAGCCGAGTTCATCGACGATCAGAAGGCCCGGGCGGGTGTAGGTCCTCAACTCCTTGGCCAGCCGGCCGGCGTTCTGGGCGGCCGCAAGGCTGTTGATGATGTCGATGGCGGTGGCGAAGCGGACGCGGATGCCCGCGTAACAGGCGGCCAGACCCAGCGAGATCGCCAGGTGCGTCTTTCCCAGGCCCACGCCGCCGATGAAGATCGCGTTGACCTTGTCCTCGACGAACTTCAGGCGGAAGAGGTTCTGGACCTGGAGCCGGTTGATCTTGCTCGGCCAGGTGAACTCGAACTGTTCCACCGTCTTGAGGACCGGGAAGCGGGCGTTGCGGATGCGTCGCTGGCAGGCCCGGTCCTGGCGCAGAGCGTCCTCGCCTTCGATCAGCCGGGCCAGGAACTCCACGTGCGACCATTGGTCGGCCGCGGCCTGCCGGGCCAGTGCCTCGAAGTGCTCCAGGGTAAACGGCAGTTTCAGCTGTTGCAGGTGCCGGCGCAGGTCATCGGCCATCGTCTTGGGGTCCTTGCGGGTCATGGTTCTGTCCAGGGATTGGATTGGGCTCTTCGTGCGTGTCGTAGAGCCCCAGGTTCGGTTCGGGCAGTTCCAGGTCCAGCAGGTCCTGCCGGCGGGTCAGGTGCAAGGCCCCCGGCTCCGGCAACATCCGCTGCCGCTGCTGGAGCAGGTTGGCGATGTACTCGCAACTGAACGCCTGGAACTGGCAGGCATCCTCGATGGCCCGGGCCGTCTTGTCCTGTCCATGGATCTCCGACAGCGCCACGATCTGGCGGACGTGATGCGGGACGTTCAGCCGCCGCTCGGTGAGGCCCTGGTAGAAGGCCTGGGCCCTGGGCGTCAGCGACAGCAGCCGCTGCAGCAACTTCTGGTCTTTCGCGCGGCGACGCTGCTGGAGCAGGGCCTGGGGATGATCCGGGTCCTCGAAGTCCCGCCGGCGGTCGTAGCAGCGGATGTGGCGGGCGATCAGTTGGTCCTGGTGGTACAGGCACAGGCAGTCCGGGTAGAGTTTGAGCAGCAGGGCCGCTCCGGCATAGGAGGCCGGCACCGAGTAGGTGTTGGTGTCCACCGTCACGCGGAACTGGCGGCTGGCCCGCACCGGTCGCAGGATGCCCGCATCGTACGGCTGGACCGGCAGAGGCCGCATCGTAGGCTTCTCCGCCTGGAACAGGTCCGTCGGGGACCGCTTGGTGCTGCCGTGGAGTCGGACGTTGGCCACCGTTTCCAGCCACTGGCGGGCGGCCGGGTTGACGTGGGCGAAGTCGCTCAGTTCCAGCCCGGCCAGGAAGTTCTTCTTGATGTACCCGACGGCATTCTCCACGCGGCCCTTCTCGTGGGCCTGGCCGACCCCGCAGGGGCGGATCGCAAAGCCGTAGTGGTCGGCGAAGTCCTTGTAGCGCGGGTTCAGGACGGGGTCCTGGCCGATGGCATGCTGCAGCACGGCGCTGCGCAGGTTGTCCACCATGCATCGGGCCGGGACCCCGCCGAAGAACGCGAAGGCGTTGGCGTGGCAGGCCAGGAAGTGCTCCATCGTCTGGCTGACGGTGAACTCCACGTAGAGCATCCGGCTGTAGCAGAGCACCATCACGAAGAAGCTCAGCCGCCGGCGGGTGTTGCCGACCGCGATCGAGCCGAATTGCCCCCAGTCCACCTGGGCACACTCGCCCGGGGCGAACGAGAGCGTCAGGAAGGCGGGCGTCCGCGGCGGGCGGACCCGCCGGACGTAGTCCTTGACCACGGTGATCCCGCCACCGTAGCCGGCCTCCCGCAGCCGCAGGAAGACCTGGGTGGCCGTGTAGGGATGGCTCTCCAGCCAGCGGACGATCTGCTTCTTGTACGGGTCGAGTTTGCTGGACCGCGGCGGCGTCCGGCGGGGCTGGAACTTCTCGGCGGCCAGCCAGCGGCTCACCGTCCGCTCATCCAGATCCAGTTCCCGGGCGATCTGGGGCACCGTCAGGCGGCGGTTGGCATGATAGTCCTTGATCCGGCAGTACCGCTCATAGTCGATCATGGCCGGCGCTCCATCTGCCGGAGGATCTGCCCGAGGCTCTGGGCCGCCCCCGACCGGAGGACGGCCGCCGGCGGGTCCAGCGACAGGACCTGGTAGAGGGGCTTGCGGTAGGCGATCAGCCGGGCGCGGATCAGTTCCTGGCGGGCCCGCCCCAGCGCCGGCCCACCCAGCGGCAGCAACCGGCCGATGGCGGCGTCGGAGTAGTAGCTCAGGCCCTGGCCATCGGCGACGGTGACCAGCAGCAGGTACAACGCCAGCGCATCGGTGGACCGGCCGGCGATGTGCCTATCCCGGACCAGGCGGTGGTCGATCCAACTGAACTGCTCCGGCACCCGCCGCAATAGCGGCGGACAGAGGACTCTCTTGATCACGGGCATCGGCCGGCCTCCGGTTCCTGGGACCCTGGATCTGCTGGCCCAAGCGTATCAGCCGGTGCGTGGTGGCGGCGATGTTCTCTTGTAACGCGCTGCCGGTGAACTGGGCGACAAGTCCCGTCAGCAGCAGGCTTTGTGTGCGGATGAGATCTTGTAACGCGCGTCCGGTTAAAGTGGACTCATCTTTCGGCGGCACAAGGACTTGCGGCGGGCAGTGATCTTGTAACGCGCCGGGCTTCTTGCGCCGCCTCCGCCAGTAGCCCGGATGGGCCTGCCGCCAGGCCTGCACCCGCAGCCGATTGGCCGGCCCGCGGAAGTAGTCCCGCCCCTTGCGCGAGGCCCGCCAACGCTGCTGGCTGGCGGTCTTGCTGGCCTGGCGGCAGGCCGGCTGCGAGCAATACCGCTGGTGATACCGGTTCCGCGGGTCCGGCTCGTATAGCTGGCCGCAGTGGCGGCACTTACGGCGTCGGGTTCGAGTCATGGGCGGCTCCAAAGACAGGCCGTCCATCTTGCCGTCGGACCCGGCAGCTACCCAGCCAACGCCCCACGCGAAGAAGGCCCGGCAACAACCGAAGAAGACAGGTTCACACAACCAGGGGAAGAAGACCCGGCCGAAGAAGACTAC
>JBBIMP010000104.1:0-4176 GCA_037444305.1 Acidobacteriota bacterium | reverse complement strand
GAGAGACGTGATGATGTTGTCTATTAATCCAAACCGGTCAATGTAATTGTCGTCAGCGGTCAATGTAGTTGACGTTGATCATCCCTGACCCTCACGTCCACCTGGGTGTGGCGCTGCTGGAAACGGACTCACCCGATGAAGCTGAGCCCCACCTGCTCCGCGGTTGCCAGGCCGAGGGACACAACCGCGCCTTGGCATTCCTGTACTTGGGGAAGCTGTATGCACAGGCGGGAGAATTTGCGAAGGCGCGCACCGCCTGGAATGCCTACCTGGAGATGGATCCAAATTCTCCGAATGCCGAACAGATCCGCCTGCTGATGGCCAGATTCCCGGCTCCATGAGCCGCCGATCCGCGGGCCACGCCTGTCGAAGGGGGAGAAGCCGCGAGAGCTTCTCCCCCAGACTGAATCACTGCTTCTCAGAAGTTGATCCGGATCCGACCCTGGATGATCCGCGGACCGGGTTCAGTGGAGTATGTGGTCGTGCGACCGAAGGCAGCGGCGTCGATGCTATGGGTGACCCCGGCCGCCGTAGACCCGCCCACCAGGAAGTTCTGGTAGTTGAAGGCGTTGAAAAACTCCACCCAAACCTCGATCTTGGTTCGCTCGGTAACGCGGGTCGTCTTGATGACAGCCAGATCCGGCGCCACGTAGCGCGGACCGTATAAGTAGATGTCTGACCCGCGCTCGCCGGGATTTGCCGGAACGTCCAGAACAGCCCGGTTGGAGCGTCCGTCTGCGCCGATCATGGCGGCCGAGGCGAAGAAGATATCCGCGAAAGTCGGATCCTTCCGCACCTTGAATTCCTTCTGCAGCTCTCTGATCGTCATCCCCTTGAGGATCACGCCGGAGTCGAACTGATTGACCGTGGCCCGGCCGCTGGTGAGCCGGAAGACGCGGCCAGACTGGATACGCAAAATCCCGAGGACCTTCCATCCCTCGATTGCCTTTCTTAAGACGGCGTTGCCGGAACTCCATCGCCGGCCCGGCCCGAACGGCATTTCATAGGTCCAGTTGGCCACAAACGCGTGCCGGATGTCCCAGGGGGATGGCCCCTTGTTTAGACCGGTGTCTCGGATGGTGTGGAAGTTGGAGAAGGAATCGGCTGCATCGGCGTACAGATCCGTGAGGGACTTGCTCCAGGTGTAGTGGGCATTCAGCATCAATCCGTGAGCCAGGCGTCGCCGTAGCTCGATCTGCAATCCGTTGTAGGTGGAGGAGGAGCCGTTGGTCAGCAATCCCACTGTGTTTCCCGCTCCATCGGGATTGAGCTGAAAGAAGTTCGGCGCCAGTGGACCGGAGACGTTGAAGCCGCGGTCCGCACAGGCGGCAAGCCTGTCCCCCAGGCCCCGGCAGAGGAAGGTCGAGGAAGTGGCCAGCGAGTTGGCCATGGCGCCCGCCTGCCCCTGGTCGAGTTGGGTGATAAAGGTGCCGCTTCCGAATCCGGAGGCCGTGGCCAGCGCCGGCTGCGTGCCGCGGGCCCCAAAAAGGGCTTCGAAAATGGGCAGTCCCACCTGCCCTGGCCGCCCCATATTGGCAAAGCTGGTAACGCCCGCCGCCCGGTTGATGGTCAGGTTGTTCTGGGCGTTCTTGAACTCCGCCAGGAAGCCATTTTCGAAGATGTTCACTTCGTTCAGGTTATAGGACCGCCACAGCTTGGTCCCATGGTTGCCCACATAACGGGCCTCCAGCACAAAATCGCCCAGTTCGCGCTGAATTCCCAACGACCAGGACTGAACGTAGGGGGTTCGAATGTTGGGATCGTAGGCATTGAAGCTCACGCCCGAAAAGGTGAAGAGCGACTGGGCAGCCGGGAAGCTGAAGGTGGTCGGGAACTCCCGGAACGCCGGCAGCGGATTGCGCAACAGCAGCCCGCCCGGAGTAAAGCCCGCGTCCCCCGGTGAAAGCGAGATGGTCTGCGTCAGGCCGGGGGATCCTCCGGCATAGGTCCTGAAGTGCGAGATTCCTTCCCTTGTGTAACTGATGGAGTATCCACCCCTGAAAACCGACTTCCCGTCTCCGCCAAAGAGGAGCTTGAGCGCCCGGTTTTGGAATTTGGGATTCCAAGCCACCCCGAAGCTGGGCGCCGCGTTGTTGAAATCCCGGTTGTAGATGTTTTTGGAGCGCAGATCTATCTTGGGCGAGGCATTGCCGGTCAGCAACCCCGGTTTGAACAAGTTGCCGACGCCCGAAACACCCCACAGATCGGCAAAGCTGGGGCTGGTATAGATGTCGTTGGGATTGAACAGCGCGCCCTGGAACTGCCACCGCAGGCCGTAGTTGAGCGTCAGCGCGGGTCGCGCCCGCCAGGTATCGGTAAAGTACAGGCCTAACTCATGCTGCTTCTCCTTGCGGAACAGCGGGGCCAGATGGGCATATTTCTTGGTTTCGGCATCCACGTTGCGGGAACCCGAAATGGAGGAGATCCGGCCCGTCAGCAGGGCGTAGAGCGCACGTGCGTTTGTCAGGTCCGCCGTGCTGATGCCCGGCATGTTTGCGGCGCTCAGCGGCGTGGACACCGGGTCGCCGGCCGCCACTCCGAAGGAAACCGTCGGTACGCCGGCAAAGCCGAAGGACCGGTCCCCGGCAGCCAGGATGCTCAGCTGCCCGCCGAAGTTCCACGTATGCTTGCCGCGAACCCAACTCAGGTTGTCCTGGATGCTGTATACAGGTGTGTTTCGGAGCGAGGGCAGGCCGCGGGAGGTGCCCGCCAGCCCGGGTCGCGCATGCAGGCTCTGCAGGCTCAAAGGCCACATGACCCGGACTCCTGCCGGGTACATTTCCGGGCCTGACTCGGGGAAGAAAGACACCGGCGCTCCTTGAATCCCCAGGCGGAACTCATTGTTCATGGCCGGGGAGATGCGCCACTGCAGCGCCGAGGTCACGGCAAAGCGGTTGGAGTACTGGCCGGCCGGCTTGCCCAGCCCCGGGAAGGTCTCGTCCATGGAGTTGAGCGTATCCGGAAAGGTCGAAAAGTAGTGGTAGTGCCAGATAGCGTGCCACAGAAGCTTGTTGGTTATGTGATAGTCGAGCCGGACGGTCGGGTAGCGGACGATCGACATCGATCGCGGATTCCACCGATAGCGGTCCCGGAAGAGATCGAAGGAGGTGCTTGCTCCCGCTCCTCGAACCCGATCGATTTCCCCGAGCATTGCACTGACCGTCGGATCGATGCTGCCCGGGAAGCCTGCCGCCCCGGCGATTCCCAGCAGGTTTGCGGACCGCTCGACGCCGTCCGTGCCCCGGTAGCGGAACACGCCCGAAGCGGCTTCCTTCGTCAGAACCAGGTTCTCGCGAGACACAAACGTCGGCTGCCGGAGCTCCTCGTAGTTGACGAAGAAAAAGATCCGATCCTTCAATATGGGCCCGCCGGCGTTGCCCCCGAACTGGTTTAGCAGAAAGCGAGGTCGCGGCAGGCCGCGGGCATTACTGAACCAGTCGTTGGCCATCGTGGCATCGTTTCGATGGTCCCAGAAGATCGCGCCCCGGTGTTCGTTGCTTCCCCGGCGGGTGACATACTGGACTTGAACGGCACCTTCACCCCCTATGTTCGCACCCGAAGCGGCCGTCGAGATGCTCACTTCCTCGACGGCGTCCAGGCGCGGCTGGACAATCGTAAACATGCCTCCGCCAAAGGCGCTCTTGAGGAGATTGTCCTGGACGTTGACGCCGTCCATTGTAATGTTGATGGACCCCTTGGGCAGGCCAAGGAAGGTACTCTGCCGAGTCGTGCCGCCGTGCTGAGCGCCGGGTGTCAGCATGACGAAGCCCAGCGTGTTTCGGCTGCTCAGCGGCAGGCTTCGCAACTGGTCGCCCCGCACGTTCGTCTGGATGGCGGTCGAGACCGTTTCCAGCATTGCCTGGCCCCCGACCACCTCCACCGTGGTTGCCACGTCGCCCAGCTCCAGCAGAACCACGATTTCCGCTGCACGGCCGGCATCCACTTTGATCGCGCTGTGGACTGCCGTCTTGAAACCGGCGAGGCTCACAGACAGCCTGTAAGTTCCGATCTTCAGATTCGGGAAGATGAACAGCCCGTCTTCGCCGGAAACTGTCGACTGGCTGTCCTGCGTTGCCTCATCCACCAACTTGACTTCGGCGCCCGGAACCCTGGCGCCGGATGGATCCTGAACGGATCCGAAGATTCGTCCCTGTGCGCTAACCTGTGCCAACGCCT
>JBBIMP010000103.1:0-4230 GCA_037444305.1 Acidobacteriota bacterium | reverse complement strand
GGAGAAACGGCCGCCCGGACCACCGTCAGCCAATGACCATCTTACCTAAGCTCCTTAACGATCCGTCCGGCAACAGGCTTATGTGACGCGAAATAAAGATAGTAGATTACGGCGTTATAAAGTTGATCCCCAACGGGCACGGGATGTAATATCTCTCATCGTGTAATTATATTCAAGTTGACTTTATGCACCCTGGGGCGACGATGGTTCCGGAAGATTACGCCGGCAGGATTCAACGCCTCCGTGTGGCCCACGGGCTCACGCAGTCCCGCCTGGCGGAACTCCTCGGCGTCAGCTTCGTAACCGTAAATCGCTGGGAAAACGCGCAATCCCGCCCATCGCCAAAGAACTGGAAGCAGATCGCCCGAGCCGAAAAAAGCGGCCTCGATGCACTTTATAACAAGCAGGATGCCGCCACATCCGTAGCCGAAGAGACATGGACCTACCCGGCACCCATATCCGAAACGCCGGCGATCGATTTCTCCGCCGATCCTGACATCGTCCGCCTGGTGGCGGAAGGCGAACGGCTCTCCTATGCCTTCATGTCAAACCCGGCCTTCGCCACCGAAATATCCCTGATCGATCCCCTGCCCCATCAACGCATCGCCGTCTACGACTCCATGCTCGGACAAAGCCGCCTGCGCTTCCTCCTCGCCGACGACGCCGGCGCCGGCAAGACCATCATGTCGGGTCTCTACATCCGCGAGATGCTCTCCCGTCGGCTCATCCGGCGCGTCCTCATCATCCCCCCCGCCGGCCTCCTGGGAAACTGGCGCCGCGAACTGCGCACGCTCTTTAACCTCCCCTTCGGCATCGCCCGGGGTTCGGACGCGAGATTCAACAACCCGTTTTCCGGGCCGGACAGCGACCTGCTGATCGTCAGCCTGGACACTCTCGCCGCCGAACGGATGTTCAGCCGGCTCCAGGAACCGTCCGTGGAACCCTACGATCTCGTCATCTTCGACGAAGCCCACAAGCTCTCGGCCTCCCGCGACCCGGACTTCACCATTCGCAAAACCGACCGCTACAGGCTCGCCGAGGCGCTCGCCGGGATTGAAATCGACGAAGCCCAGTGGAAGCTGGATTGGAACTGCCACCACTTAATCCTCCTCACCGCCACCCCCCACATGGGAAAGGACTTCCCCTACTATTGCCTGTGGCGTCTCCTCGAACCCGAGGTTCTCTCCACGATGGATGCCTTCCACGGCTATCCCCAGAACGCCCGCCGCCTCCGCTTCCTCCGCCGCACAAAAGAAGAAATGGTCCGCTTCGACGGCACGCGCATCTATCCGACGAGAATCTCCGACACCTTCAGCTACGATCTGACCCGGGGGGCCATCGGCGAACAGACGCTCTACGACGAGACCACCGCCTACCTGCGCTTCTACTACAACCGCGCCCGCATCCTGAACCGCTCCGCCGCCCGCCTCGCCATGAGCGTCTTCCAGCGGCGGCTGGCAAGCTCGACCTACGCACTGATGCGCTCCTTCGAGCGGCGCCTGGAAAAACTCGCCGACCTCATCGAGGAGATTGAATCCGGCCGATTGAGCCCCTCGGAACTGGTGAACCGCCAGAGGAAGCTGGACCAGATAAGGGACGTTTTCGAAGAGGCCACGGCGGACGAGGAATCCGCAGAAGCGGGCCTGGAGGAGAACGAAGTCGTCGAAGCAAGGGCGCTCGCCGGGGTCGTCGCCGTCTCCCTCGCGGAACTGCATGCCGAACGGGATCAGGTGCGCCGGCTTCTTGATCTCTCGCGGCAAGTGTACGAAAAGGCCGAAGAATCCAAGTTCGAGAAGCTGCGCGAGATCCTCGCGGACCCGCGCTTCAAGGACGAGAAAATCCTCATCTTCACCGAGCACCGCGACACGCTGGACTACCTCGTGCGCCGGCTTGAGGGGCTCGGCTACACAGGACGCGTGGCGAGCATCCACGGAGGGATGGACTACCGCGAGCGCGAAGAGCAGGTCGAATTTTTCCGCCGGCCGCCCGATGAAGGCGGCGCGACTTATCTGATCGGGACCGACGCCGCCGGCGAAGGAATCAACCTCCAGTTCGCCTGGCTCATGATCAACTACGACGTCCCCTGGAATCCCGCGCGCCTGGAACAGCGCATGGGCCGAATCCACCGCTACGGCCAGCGGCACGATCCCGTCTACGTGCTGAACCTCGTGGCCGGCAGGACGCGCGAAGGCCGCGTCCTCCACACGCTCCTCGAAAAGCTGGAAAAGATCCGCAAGGAACTGGGTTCCGACAAGGTGTTCGACGTCATCGGCCGGCTGTTCGAGGGCGTCACGCTGAAAGAGTACATGGAGCGGGCAATCGAAGAGGGGGGCGCCGCGGATGTCCTGAGTCGCCTGGAGGGGAGACTGACAAAGGAACAGGTCGAAGCC
This sequence comes from Acidobacteriota bacterium, assembly GCA_037444305.1. Lineage (GTDB taxonomy): Bacteria > Acidobacteriota > UBA6911 > UBA6911 > UBA6911 > JBBIMP01. Next base: position 1,840 of record JBBIMP010000103.1, on the reverse strand, counting down.
ATTCAGGCAAAAGAACGGCGCCTCTTCGGCGACGGCGGCGACGTCTCCGTATGCCTGCCCGAGCAGACGAAGAGGATGGAGCGCGAGGAGCTGCGCCGTCTGCTCCCCGGCTATGTGCGCCGCTTCGTCGAGAAGGCCGCGCCGCTGATGGACATTGCGATCGAAGGAGACCTCGACGGCCGCTTCTCGTTGAAGCCGCTGAAGCCTTACTCCCTCGATCCCCTGCTCCCGTTCCTCGAAAGCTATCCGGAAGAGAAAAGGGAGCGGTTTACGGTAAACAAGTCCGAATCGTCCGGGGCGGTTTTTCTGCATCCGGGAGAGCCCGTGTTCGACCGGCTCAAGGCATCCGTCCTGGCGCGCTTTTCTGTGGAGGCTTTAAAGGGGAGCATCTTCGTCGATCCCTATGCAGAGAGACCCTACTTCTTTCACCTGGCCCTAATCCGCATCGTGAGAATCGCGGATGCTTCGTTCGCCGCATTTCGGGATCCGGAAGCATTGGAGTACCGTCTGGTCGGAATCAGGGACGAGCAGCTCGGGAAGATCGAAGCCTGCCCGTTGGAACGTCTTCTCCTGCTGCGGGGCTTGGATGAAATCCCCGCCGCCCATGCCCAGTTCGCAATCGGCGCCGTTCAGTCCCGAGGGGCGGCCCGGACCTATCTTGCCGAGAGCATCGCCCGGCCCATAGCGGAGGACCGCCGCCAGTCTCTTCTGAAGACGCTGGCGGAGAGGATTGAATTCGTAGCCAGGGGCTACGACTACCAGGACGCGGAGCTGGCCGCGGCCCGCGCAAGCCTGTCGGAAAAGGCGCGCGCCGGCGATTCCAGAGCGAAGGGCGAGCTGGCCAGGATCAAGGAGCGGCAGCGGGCGCTCGTCTCGCGGCGCGAGAGCGCTTTGGCCGCGCTTCGGCGCGAGCCCGATCTCATCGCATGCGAAGAGGCAACCTTCCTCGCACACGCCCTCGCCGTTCCCTCCGGCGATCCGGAGGACCGGAAGAGGCACGACGACCAAATTGAAATGATCGCAGTGAAGGTGGCCTGGGCATACGAAGAGGCGCAGGGCGGCTCGATCAAGGATGTCTCGACGCCTAAGCTGGCCCTGGCCGCAGGGCTTGGCGAGCATCCCGGCTTCGATCTTCTTTCGAATCGACCTGACGGGACGGAACTCGCGATCGAAGTCAAAGGCCGGGCCGGAATTGGAGACATCGAGATCACCGACAACGAGTGGGCCAGGGCGTGCAATCTGAGGAATCGCTACTGGCTCTACGTCGTCTACGAGTGCGGGAGCGCCGCGCCCAGGCTGCTGCGCGTGCAGGATCCGTTCGGGAGACTGCTGGCGAATACCCGCGGCGGCGTCATCGTGGACGAAAGCAGCATTTTCGCTTCCGCGGAGCGGGAGTAAAGACCAAGGCAGTTACACGGAGGAGCACGGAGATCCACTGAGAACAGCCGAGTTTTTCTCCGTGTAACGCTTTTGATGGAAAGGGGGCGGTAGGCAGGCGCTGTGTCCAATTGAATAGCACGAGCGCTGGGAACCGCATAATATAGGGCCGTGATGACGTTCAACATCGCGATCGAACAGGAAGAGGACGGTCGATGGATCGCTGAGGTGACGGAACTGCCGGGCGTCCTCGCCTATGGCTCAACCCTCCAGGACGCGCGCGCAAAGGTCCAAGCCCTGGCGCTTCGTGTTGTCGCCGATCGACTCGAGCATCGGGAAGCAGGAACCGAGCTGCTGAGCATCTCCTTCAACGCCGCATGACTCAATGGCCCAGCACCCAAGCCCAATTGGAGAGGAAGCAGTAGATGGAAGATTCGAAGAGATTGATCGAGGCGGCGTTTCC
>JBBIMP010000102.1:0-4268 GCA_037444305.1 Acidobacteriota bacterium | reverse complement strand
CGAGAGCAGGCAGGGGCAGGAACTCGCCATCGGGAGTGAAAACGCCGTCGGAAATCAGGGCGTGGGCGTGCGGATTCCAGTTGCCGCCATAGGCGCCGAAGGTCTGCAGCGAGATCACGCAGCCGGGGCGGACAAGGGAAACGCCCGATGCGGATCCTGTCTCAAAACAGGTCGTCGACTTCGTCGTTGAGCCGGGGAAGGCGGCCGTGCCGCTGCAGGAACTGCTGGATCAGCTCGCTCTCCCGCTTGGTGTACATGGGATCCAGGTCGTAGGTGAAGTAGCGGGCTTCGGACTGCGCGGAAAGCTGTTCCTGCAGCGCCCGCCTGAGATTGGGGGTGCCGGCGATAAAGATGACGTTTTTCGCCGCGTCCAGCAGCTGGAAAGCCCCCTCCGCAGGCGGCACCTGGCCGACGGCGTCCCCGCAGAAAGCCAGCCACTTCTCGGGTGGCAGCCTGACAGGGGAGAGCCGGAACCTGAAGTCGCAGCGAAGGCACCGGGAAGCCTCCCTCTGCGCTTGCTCGTCGGAATAGCGCCGGCGGATCAGTTCCATGGAATGGATACGCCCCGGCGCCGACAGGCGGGCTGCAGAAATCCTTGCCATGCCGGCGAACTCCTCCACCGGCGCAAGCTGCAATTTCTCCAGCCGAGGAATCGAAGCGATTTGATGCGGAATCCCCTTGCCGCCCAGGTAGCGATCGATCGCCGAGGCGGCCTTGCGGCCGGCTGCCATCGCTTCCACTGCGGCCCCGGGCCCCGACGCGGCCTCGCCGCCCGCAAAAACGCCCGGGATATTGGTCTCGAGCGTCTCCGCCTTGACCCGAATGAACTGCGCTTCAGTCACCTTCAATCCGGGATCGCCGGCTAGAAATGAAAGGTCAGGCTTCTGCCCGATCGCTAGAATCACAAAGTCCGCTTCCAGCTTTGTCCTCTGGCCGGGATCGAAGCTGGGACGGAAATTTCCGTTCTCGTCAAACACCGACAGGCAACGCTGGAGTTCAACACCCCGAACGCGCCCATCGCCATCCTCGATCCTCAAAGGCCCCCAGCCGGGATGAATGGCTACACCTTCTTCCTCAGCCTCTTCTATGTCCCAGGCATAGGCCGGCATCTCGTCTCTTTGTTCCAGACATGCCAGGTCGACCTTCGAGGCGCCGAGTCTCAAGGCCGTCATGGCGGCATCCAGAGCGACGTTTCCGCCTCCGATCACGACACCCTTGCCGTTGAGGTCTTCGATTTTTCCCTGCCGGGCCTCCTTCAGGAACTCCAGCCCCCAGTGAACTCCCGGCAGTGCGCCGCCTTCGATGTCCAACTTCCTGCTCTGCTGCGCTCCCGTGGCCAGGAAAATCGCATCCCAGGTTCCCTGTTTGAACTCATCGATCAGGACCGCAGCGCTCATGGGGGACGAAGTCAGAATCCGGACTCCCGACTTTTCTATCTCTTCGATCTCCCGCTTCAAAACCTGTCCCGGGAGCCGGTATTCGGGAATGGCCCAACGGAGCATCCCTCCGGCCTCGGCGGCGGCTTCGTATACCGTCACCGCGTGCCCCTGCCGGGCCAGGAAGACAGCAGCCGTCAGTCCCGCCGGACCGGCGCCCACTACAGCTACCTTCTTGCCCGTCGGCGCCACGTCGTGGGATGCAGGCACCGGCCCGGCCGTGTCGCAGGCGTATCGCTTGAGATCGCAGATGGCGAGAGGCTGGTTCAGTTCCCCGCGGCGGCAGACCGCCTCGCAGGGATGCGGGCAGATGTAGCCCAGGCTCGCCGCGAGCGGTGTGCTCCGGCCGATGACCTCTGCGGCTTCCTCGGGTCTCGCCTGGCGAATGAGGTCCACATAGGCAGGAATCTCCATTCCAATGGGACAACTTGCAACGCACGGCACGAGAGCGGCCCGCCGATCGCCGGGTTTCAGTCCTTTGTCCCTCAGCGCGCCGGTCGGGCAGACTTCGACGCAGGCGCCGCAGAACCGGCATTCGGACTCCTCGACCGTCTGTGCTCTGCTGCCGACGATGGTTTTCCCCTCTGCCATCACATAAGCGAGAGCCCGGGCACCGGCCATCTCATCACAAACGCGAACGCAGCGGAGGCATCCGATGCAGAGGTTATAGTCCCTCGCAAAGAGCGGCTTGTCCTTCTCCATGTAAAGCCCGCGGGGACGGTAGCGGGGGAGATCCTGCGCGATGCCCACATACTCTGCCACCTTGCGCAATTCACAGGCATCGAACCTGGGGCAGCAGCGCTCGTCCTCGGGCACATTGCTCGAACACTGGGTCAGGCTGCAGCCCTCCCGCTGGGCGCAGGTCAGGCAGGCATGAGGATGCGCAGCAAGAATGAAAGAGAGGTTTTGCCGGCGAAGAGCCTCGAGTTGCGGCGATGTGATGAGGATTTTCATTCCTTCCCTCGCCGGTGTGGCGCAGGAACGAATGTCTTCTTCGGTGGTTTCATCGCGCACGAAGCAGAGGCCGCAGCCTTCCCAGGCTGAATCCGCGGAATCGGAACGGAATTCTTCCTTTCCACGGAAGCAGGCTTCCGCCGGAGGGACGGCGTTAAACGGCGGCAGGTCGGGGTGATGGCAGAGATGGGGGATGTAAATATCGTCCGCGAGGGCGGCCTGAAGGACAGTCTGCCCCTCGGCGGCCTCGATCTGCCTGCCGTCGATCAGGAGCTGAATCTTCATTACCCTTGCTACCACGAATGCGCTATGGCATCCGGCTCACAGGCTTCGATGCAGGGAAGCGTTTCCCAGCCGGCGGCCGGCTTGCACGCCGCGCAACTGTATTTGATCTTCTTGCGGTGGCTTTCCGCCACTCTGGCGACCGGCTCCTCCCGGAAGGGATCGTTTTCATCCTCTCCCGCCTCGAGCACGCCGGCCGGGCAGGCCGTCACGCATTCGCCGCAGCCGTCGCACTTGTCGGTGTCGATGGCGATAAAGTAGTCGCCCGAGCCGTCCTTGTAACCGTAGTTGGCAATCATTTCAACGGAGTCCCCTCTCCTTCTCCACCAGGGCCTTGGCGAACAGGGCGGCGCCCAGGGCGCCGGCAATCTGCGTGTCGAGCGTGGCCTCCATGGCCTTGATCTTCAGCTCGTTTTCGATCCTCTTTACCACCCCTTCGTTCTTGGAGATGCCTCCCGTGACGGCAAAGTCCTTCTCCATGCCGATGCGCTCCAGCAGTTCGACCACCCTGTGTGCCATGGCGGAGGAATAGGCCGCCAACACTCTCTCCTTGGGCCAGCCCTTGCGCAGCAGGCCGATGGCCTCGGACTTGGCGAAGACGACGCAGGTGGAGCTTACCGGCGGCGGTTCCTCGTCCACCTGGAAAGAGAGCTTGCCCATCTCCTCTATGTGCACCGAGAGCAGGTCGGCGAACACTTCCATCCCCCGGCCGGTCCCCGCGGCGCACTTGTCGTTCATCAGGAAGTTGGTCACCTTCCCCTTTTCATCGACGTGAATGGCCTTGCAGTCCTGGCCGCCCATGTCGAGCAGAGTCCGCACCTTCGGGCCGTACATGAAGTTGGCGCCGCGCGCGTGGCAGGCGATCTCGGTCAGCGCCCGGTTGGCGAAGGGGACATTGACCCTGCCGTAGCCGGTGCCCACGACGTAATGGATGTCCGTGAGCGCCATGCCGGTCCCTTCCAGCGCCCGGTTCATGGCCCTTTGGGAGCTCTCGGGGCTGTCGGAGCCCGTCCTCAGGTTGCTGTAGCAGTAAAGCTTCCCGTCGACCAGCACGACGGCCTGGGAGCTCACCGAGCCGACGTCGATCCCCGCGGAGACGATCGCGCCCGATTTCCAGTCGATATCGGGAGAGGTCCATCTCGACTCCGGCCACCGCCAGTATTCTTTCTTCTCCATTTCAGGCTCCTTGGACTTTTTCCGCAGCCGCCAGGGCTGCGCCGTAGGCACAGGAAAACTCCGGATCTTCGGGGATGAGCAGCTCTTCCTTCAGGTCGTTCTTCAGCGAATCGACGAAGCCCGGGTTCTTCGCCACCCCGCCGACCAGGACGATGTCCTTCTCGATGCCGATCTTCCGCGCCATGGAAGCGATGCGGTCGGCGATGGCGTCGTGCACCGCGCGGGCGATGTCTTCTTTCGCGTGCTTGGCGTGGATCAGGCTCACCACTTCCGATTCGGCGAATACGGCGCACTGGGCGTTCATCGGGACGGTTTTCTGCGACTTCAGCGAGAGCGGGCCCATCTCCTGCACGGAGATCTCGAGGGTACGGGCCATGGTTTCGGTGAAGGTCCCGGCGCCGGCGGCGCATTTCTCGTTGA
>JBBIMP010000101.1:0-5096 GCA_037444305.1 Acidobacteriota bacterium | reverse complement strand
AATCAAAAAAGGCGCATGTATTGGTCTATCCCCCGCAGGGGGATTTAGTCCAACTTCCGCATGCACCTGACCGGCTACAGCGGGCTTCGCCCGCTTCCGCCAGCAGTTGATGCGGGGCGTTCGACAGACTTGAACGAAGAGGTTGACAGGCTACGCCAATGGCGTATAGTTACGCATGCGCTTCGTTGAGACGACGATCTTCACGAAGAGGTTGAAGGCGCTCCTGGCCGACGACGACTATCGGGCGCTTCAAGTCGCGCTGATGCTTCGTCCGGAACAAGGGCCGCTCATCAAGGGGGGTGGAGGACTCAGGAAGGTCCGCTGGGCACCCCACGGAACGGGAAAGCGAGGCGGTGTCCGATTGATCTACTTCTGGCATCCGGACGAGGAGGTCATCTACATGCTGTTCGCGTATGGGAAATCACGCCAGGAAGACCTGACCCCTGAACAGCTTCGGGTCTTGGCTCGAGTTGTACGAGAGGAGTTCAAGTGAAGAAGACGGACTTTGACGATCTCGTTAGGAGCGTCCGCCAGGCGGGGAGAATCCGGCGCAAGAAGATGCGACCAGGCCGGGTGGTGACCTTCAAGCCGGCAGACATTCGTGACATTCGAGACCGGCTCGGGAAGTCACAGACCGAGTTCGCCATGATGATCGGGGTGAGCGTGGCAACGCTTCGAAATTGGGAGCAAGGGCGGCGACTGCCTGAAGGGCCGGCCCAAGCGTTGCTTCGCGTGGCAGCGCAGAATCCGGAGGCAGTCGCGGATGCGCTCACTACGTGATTCGCGGTGCGCTGTCGAACTACCGGCTCTTCTTCTACAGCTTCGACTGCAACGAGCCGAAGCACGTCCACGTACGGCGCGAGAGAATGGTGTGCAAGTTCTGGATGGAGCCGATCGAGCTTGCTGCCAATCATGGTTTTTCAGGTCGGGAGTTGAATACGATTCGGCATCTCATAGGTGCAAACCTGGAGCATATCATCGAGGCATGGGATGAACACTGTGGTTAGCATTGAGCCGCGAATAAAGGCGGTGTCCATTTCGGAGGATCTTATTGCGTGCGAGCTGGCTGACGGCCGCATAGTCAGCGTACCGCTTGCGTGGTCATGGCGGCTTTCTGACGCCACTCCGGAACAGCGCGCTCGGTATGAGATCATTGGCGATGGTCAAGGCGTACATTGGCCCGAGGTCGACGAGGATCTCAGTGCCCAGGGCATGCTAACCGGGGTGCCTGCCCGGCGTCCCAAGCAGTGACGGTCGCTGTGTTGACGGCAGGCGATCTAACCCTGCGCTGGAGCCGCCGGCCGGATTCTTGCTCAGAGCCGAGCTTGCGATTCCGGTGATCGAGCGTGATTTAGGGCGGCCGCGGCTCACCGCGGGCGTTGGGCGGCACTGGCCTCGTGAGCCGATTCGTGAGGAAGCCATGATCTGGTCGACCCAGTCGAAAGGCGTGAAGCGGCTCAGCTTCGTAGCCGGCATTGGCGCAGCGCTCTACTACTTCATCACCTTGAATCAGCCCTACGGGCCTCCCGCTCAGACGCCAGGTCACCCTTGGCAGAACCTCGTAATCAACCTTGCTAATCTGGCGCTTGAAGGTGCATTGTACTTTTTAGCGGCGTGGCTTATTGTCCGCATCATCGCGTTGGTTGTAGCCGGGTTCATCACAGATCGCACTCCATGACGCACGAGTTCATCGTCGACGTCTTCGCCGCGAACGCGGTGACCGGGCCGGCGCGCGAATCCCTTCGCGGTGCCCTGAGGACGTAGAGGTTTTCGTGAGCCGACAACACCTGCCTAGACGCCGTCGAACCGCCGTCGTCGCGATGAGGCAACGGACGCCCAACAAGGCGATGAACCTGACGGCGGCTCCGCTGCGCTCCACCACCGCAGTTAATCGCCAGCGTTCGGCGTGCTTGGCTGGCTGCCTTGGGATCGTAGCCAATTGACAAACGTATATTGCAGACATATACTAAAGCCATGGGCCTCATCCCGGAGTTCTTCCCGGACGTCGCCGGCTTCGAATGGGATGACGGGAACTCGGACAAGAACTGGCGCCAGCACGGGGTCACGCAGGCCGAAGCCGAGCAGGTCTTCCTCAACCGGCCGATCCTGCTTGCTTCGAGCCCGGGCCGGTCGGAAGAGGAGACGCGCTACTTCGCACTCGGTCACAGCGATCTCCATCGGCGGCTCGCGATCGCCTTCGCGATACGGAAACACTTGCTCCGAGTCATTTCGGCCCGCCCGATGAGTCGGCGAGAAAGGAGGTTCTATGCCCAGACGCAGGCAACTCAAGAAGATCCCGCAGTTTAGGTCAGAGGCCGAGGAGCGTGCCTTCTGGGAGAGCCACGACACCGCGGACTTTATAGACTGGTCCCAGGCACACGTGGGGATCTTCCCCAATCTCAAGCTGTCCACCGAGACGATTTCTCTTCGGCTCCCGGCGGGGCTTTTGGCCGAATTGAAGATCCTTGCGAACAAGCGCGACGTCCCGTACCAGTCGCTGCTGAAGGTCTTTCTGGCCGAAAGAATCGCGGATGAGATCGCACGGGATACGGGACGCCGAACAAGCGCTTGAACGCGGCGTTCGACCCGTTTATGAGCGGAGCGGGGGAAGTAAGCAGGCAGGGTATGCAATCCGAGAGCCGAAGCATCTGGGGTGCGGAAACCGAGGTGCACAATCCCAGAGAGTCCCGGGGCTGATAAGCCCACGATGGTGGTGAGGCAGACGTGGAAGCTGGTATCCTGCAGCGTCTCAGGACGGCATCGGCAAAACGGAGGCTCTATCTCCCGCACGCATTGCGCCAGATGGCGAGGCCCGACCGGATGATTGGCACGCACGAGGTGCGTGCGGTGGTAGAATATGGCAAACTGGTTGAAGACTATCCGTCAGATCCTCGCGGGCATAGTTGCCTGATCCTGGGTTTCGTCGACAAAGGCCGTCCGATCCATGTTGTCTGCTCCCCGAGAGACGACTATCTGGCAATAATCACTGCCTATCTTCCGGACGAGCGAGAGTGGCTCGAGGGCTTTACCAAGCGGAGGTCACTATGAAGTGTCTTCATTGCCAAGGTAAGATGGCACGCACGTCCGCCCCGTTCCATGTCGACCGCGACGGCTGCCATATCGTCCTGGACAGAGTTCCTGCCTGGGTCTGTCAGCAATGCGGAGAAGCGCACTTTGAAGAACGCGAGGTTGACGCGATTCAGGAGCTGGTCCGTTCGGTCGAGCACAACGCGAAAAAGATCGCGGCGACCGGCTGACACAGGTCGAACAAGGGCATCCAGCCGTCGGCGAACAAGGCTCGCCGCGGCTGAGGCCCGGCGTTAGGCCCTTGGAGGGCGTCCGGGAGTGACCGCGCCAGAAAGCCGTCGGCGCATCTACTCTTGACGTTAATCACGCCATGCGTTACTATCAGCCGTGATCCTGACGTTCAGGTGCGCCGATACGGAAGCTCTTTCGAACGGCCGGCGGGTCAGGCGGTTCGTAAACATCGAGGCCGTCGCACGACGCAAACTTCGGCAGTTGCAGATCGCGGGTCGACTGGGAGACCTCCGTGTGCCGCCAGGCAACAGGCTGGAAGCGCTCAAGGGCGACCGTGCCGGACGGCACAGTATCCGTGTGAACGACCAATTCCGCGTGTGCTTCCGCTGGACCGCTACGGGCGCGGAGGACGTCGAGATCGTGGACTACCATTAGGGGGAAAGAGACCATGCAGAAGCTCAAGCCTGTGACACCTGGCGAGCTGCTGCGCGAGGAATTCCTCGTGCCAATGGGCCTCACGCAGTATCGCCTTGCCAAGGAGATTGGCGTGCCCGCCCAGCGGATCGGTGAGATCGTTGCGGGTAAGCGAGCCATCACGGCCGACACCGACCTGCGCTTGTGCCGCTTCTTTGGCCTTTCCAACGGTTATTGGTTGCGGGCGCAGGCAGCTTATGATACCGAGGTGGCAGAAAAAGCCCTCGCCAAGTCCCTGGCGAAGATCAAGCCGTGGGAGAGCCGACGGCCCGATGAAGGTCATCGGGCCTAATATAAGTTGGGCCACATCCTCATGGGTGGGGGGGGAGTCGCAATACTGCCGACATGCCGAAGCAACTCCCGGGCGTCTCCCAGTCATCGGAGGAAAGCAAAATGAGGTGGAAGTTCTTATTAACCGTCTCATAATAGTCTTGACATATCTATATATTGGTGTATTATTCATGCATGTTCAAGAGAGACGCAAGACGACTGGATCACAAAACACTGACCGAAATCCGGAAACGTGCTGTTGCAAGCGTCCAAGAGGGCCAAGCTCCTTCGGCTGTGGCGGGCGCGCTTGGGGTAACTCGAGCAGCCGTATACATGTGGCTGGCACTTTATCGTAATGGCGGTTGGGGCGCGCTTGATGCTCGCAAGCGAGGTGGGCGACGGCCGAAGCTCGACGGAAAGGCATTGAGCTGGCTGTACGAAACCATAACGTCCAAGAATCCGCTGCAGCTGAAATTCACTTTCGCTTTGTGGACTGCGCGCATGGTTGGAGAGTTGATCCGACGGAAATATGGCATCCGGCTGAGTAAGGCCTCGGTCTGTCGGCTGCTGAACCAGCTGGGGCTGACTCCACAGCGCCCAGTGTGGCGTGCGTATCAGCAGCGGCCCGAGGATGTTCAGCGCTGGCTCAACGAGCAGTATCCTGAGATCCGGGCGCTGGCGAAAAGCGTGAATGCAACCATATTTTTCGGGGACGAAGCGGGTGTACGTTCGGACCACCATGCGGGAACTACGTGGGCTCCTAAAGGTCGCACACCGGTGGTGAGCAGCACTGGAGCGCGCTTCGGATTGAACCTCATTTCGGCAGTCAGTGCTCAAGGGGAGTTTCGTTTCATGGTCACGAAGGGACGCGTGGGCGCAAAGGTCTTCATCGAATTCCTCAAGCGCTTGATATATAACGCGGCGCGTCCTATTTTCCTTATTGTCGATGGCCATCCCGCGCACAAGGCTAAAATGGTTCAAAGGTTCCTTGCCTCTGTTGAGGGAAAGCTCCGCCTCTTCTTTCTGCCACCATACTCACCGGAGCTCAATCCCGATGAGCGGGTGTGGAACGACCTGAAGAACAACTCCATAGG
>JBBIMP010000100.1:0-5290 GCA_037444305.1 Acidobacteriota bacterium | reverse complement strand
GCGGGAAACGGGATTTGAACCCGCGACTTCAACCTTGGCAAGGTTGCACTCTACCACTGAGTTATTCCCGCTCGCCGAAAGCCTCAAGATATTAGCAAAGCCCGCCGCCGGGGGTCAACGGTTTTGACCTCCCGGACGGCCATGGCGATGTCGCCGAAGCCCGTCAAAAGGCGTTGCGCAGGTGCAAGATCTCCTCCGGCCTGGTCCCGGGCGCCGTGACGGCCACGATGTCGAACCGGCAGGCGTATGCTCCCATGTCGAACCGGGAGATGAACTCGTCGGCGGCGCTCTGCAGATTCCGCTGCTTTTCCCTGTCCACGAACTCCCAGGGTCCGCCATAGCGTCCGCTGGCCCGTGTCTTGATCTCCACGAAAACGAGCGTGCCGGCATCGAAGGCCACGATGTCGATTTCGCCGTGCCGGGCGCGGAACCGCCTCGCCAGGATGTCGAAACCGGCGCGCATCAGGTGCCGGCAGGCGATCCGTTCCCCCAGGCGCCCGGTGAGAAGATGCGGGGCTCCCATGACTGCATAGTTTGCGGCCACGCGCACCTATTTCAGCGGATCCGCCGGGGGGCTATTTCGCCATCGCCGCCTTGATGGATTCCTCCAGGATCGACACTGCGCAGTCGACCTGTCCGCGGTCCACCAGGAGCGGCGGGCAGAGGCGCACGCCGTTTTCGCCGCAGCCCAGAACCAGCAGGCCCCGGTAGAAAGCCTCGTCCACGATCTTGTCCCGGAGGGCCTTGTTTTTCGAGTCCTTCACCTTGCCGGGCTTGATGATCTCGATCGCCTGCATGAGGCCGAGCCCCCGTGCATCCCCCACAACGTCGTAGGCATCCTTCAGGCGGGCCAGCTGGCGACTCAGGAACTCCCCCTGGACCCGGGCATTTTCCATCATGCCCTTCTCGAGCAATTCGATCGTCTTGAGTGCGGCCGCGCAGGAGACCGGGTTGCCGCCGAAGGTGCTGGCATGCGCTCCGGGCGTCCAGTTCATGACGTCGTCGCGGGCAATGATGGCGCCCAGGGGAAGGCCCGAAGCCACGCCCTTGGCCGTGGCCACGATGTCGGGCACGAAGTCGAAGTGCTCGCTCGCCCAGAATTTCCCGGTCCGGCCCATTCCGCTCTGGATTTCGTCTGCGATGATCAGCATGTCGTATTTCCGGGCGACTTCGGTGATCATCTGCAGGAATTCCTTCGGCGGGACCACGTAGCCACCCTCGCCCTGGATCGGCTCGACCACGATGGCGGCGACCGATTCCGGTTCCACCACCGTCTTGAAGAGCGTCTTCTCCATGAACTGCGCGCAGGCGACTTCGCACGCCGGGTAGTCCAGGTTCAGGGGACAGCGGTAGCAGTAGGCGAAGGGCGTGTGAAAGGCGCCCGGGACAAAGGGTCCGAATCCCTTTCTCTGAATGGTTTTGCTCGAGGTCAGGGAGAGCGCTCCAAACGTCCGGCCGTGGAAGCAGCTGTAAAAGGCAATGAAGTTCTTGCGCTTGGTGTAGTAGCGCGCGAGCTTCATCGCGGCTTCGATCGCCTCCGCGCCCGAGTTGCCGAAGTAGACCTTCTTGGGGAAATCCCCGGGAGTGCCGGCGGCGAGCTTGCGCGCCAGCTCCACCATGTTCGGGATGTAGAAGTCGGTGCCGGAGATGTGGATCAGTTTCGCGGCCTGCTCTTGAATGGCGGCCACCACTTCCGGGTGTGAGTGCCCGGTCGCGCACACGGCGATGCCGGCGGCGAAATCCAGGAATATGTTCCCGTCCACGTCCCGCAGCATCGCGCCCCGGCCGCTTTCCGCCACCAGGGGGTAGCCGCGCGTGTAGGAGGGAGAAATCAGTGCCGTATCCTCTTCGATGATCTTCTGCGCCCTGGGGCCCGGCAGCGGCCCGAGCAGCGTGGGCGCTTTCCACTCAGCGAATTCTTTTCCAGCGTATGCCATCACGGGTATCTTCCAATTGAATGTGGCGCGCAAGCAGCAGGTCGCGGATGCGGTCCGCCTCGGCGAAGTCGCGTCGGCGGCGCGCCTCCTGCCGCGCCTCTATGAGACTTATGATTTCCTCGTCCAGCATCTCCGGCTCGGCCCGCATCACGCCGAACACCCGGTCGATGTCCTCCAAAAATGCCAGCGCCGCGGCCGCGTCGCCGCCGCCCATGGCGCCTTCCTCCATCCGCGGATTGACTGCACGGACAAAATCGAAAACAGCGGCCAGGGCCGCCGAGGTGTTGATGTCGTCGTCCATGGCCTCGACGAACCCTTTTCGAACCTTTTCCAGTTCCGCCGCAAACAGCGGCGAGACCTTCCCCTCATCCGCAAATTCCCTCAGCCGAAGGGCGAAATCCTCCAGGCGCTGCAGTGAGGCCTGCGCCTGCCTCAACCCGTCCGTCGTGAAATTGAGCTGCCGGCGGTAGCTCACCGAGAGCAGCAGATAGCGGATCACCTCCGGCGAGTGCCCCTCGGCCAGCAGGTCCCTCAGGGTGAACTGGTTCCCCTTGGATTTGGCCATCTTCTCCCCCTCGACGAGCAGGAACTCGGGGTGCACCCAGTAGCGCACGAATGGTTTCCCCGTGGCGCCTTCACTCTGGGCAATCTCGTTTTCGTGGTGGGGAAAGACCAGATCGACACCGCCGCAGTGGATGTCAAAGCTCTCGCCGAGGTATTTCAGGCTCATCGCCGAGCACTCGATGTGCCAGCCGGGCCGACCGGGCCCGAGTTCCGTGTCCCAGTAGGCCTCGCCTTCCTTCCGGGCCTTCCACAGCACGAAGTCGCGCACGTCGTCCTTGTCGTAGGTGTCGCTGTCCACCCTCGCGCCCGCCTGCATGCCGCCGAAATCCCTGCGGCTGAGCTTTCCGTACGCAGGGAAGCGGGAGATGCTGAAGTAGACCGAGCCCTCCTTTTCGTAGGCCAGCCCCTTCTCCTTCAACTGCCCGATCAGCGCCACCATCTCAGGGATGTGATCCGTCGCGCGCGGCATCAGCTCCGGCAGCTCGAGGCGCAGCTTCCCCGAGTCCTCCAGGAACGCCTCGGTGAAGCGGTCCGTGTATTGGCGCAGGGTGATCCCCTCGACCTTGGCTTTCTGGATGATCTTGTCATCCACATCGGTGATGTTCATGACATGCACCGTCCGGTATCCCCTGAAGCGCAGGTACCGGCACAGGATGTCCTGGAAAACGAAGGTCCGGAAATTGCCGATGTGGGCGTAATCGTAGACCGTGGGGCCGCAGGTGTAGATTCTCACCATCCCTTCCTCGATGGGGCGGAACTCCTCCTTGGATCCGGTCAGCGTATTGTAGAGCCTCAGCATCGACGTGCCTCGAAAGGGATGAAGCCATGAGATTACCCTCCGCCCCCTCCGCCGTCAAGCGAGCCCCGGGTTCACACACGCAGGGCAGCGGCAAGATGCAGAAGCCACGGATTTTCCGGATCAGGCCAAATTCGTGGAATGCGCGGCATAGGGCGGGTCTCAATCACCGACAAGGCGTATTCACCTGGTCTGCATTATTTCCAGCAGGACGAGTTTTCCCTGCCGCCCCTTCGCCTCCGCCTGCAGGCCGGTCTCCCGGATTTCCTCCTCGCGCTTTGCCTCGGTCACCACCAGGAACCTCGGGTGCTCGCCGGCAAACCGCCGAAGTTCATCTTTGTCTGCCAGCGGCTGTCCGCCTTCGTACCCCGTGTAATAGAAGAAAGTGTGATGGAAGAACCTGTAGGTGACGATCGGCTCTGCCGCCTGCCTGGCCGCAAGCGCCATGCGCGAGATATCCCGCGTGGAGTGATATCGCGCCAGGAAGGGGAAACCTGACTGGGTCGTCAGGGCAAAAATGAGCAGCAGTCCCTGCAGGGCCGTGGCGCCCACCGCGATCCTCCATTTGCCCTTCAACGCCATCCACAGAGCCGCCACCGCGGGCAACAGCGTCGCAGCGGCCAGCGGAATGCCGTCCGTCCACTCGCCGCCGTAGCGCTGCCGCCAGACGATCGGGAAGGCTGCAGCCACCCCGGCCGAAAGGACGATCTGAATCCAGGCTGAAACCGCCAGGCGACGGTTCGGGCCGGCTTTGTCGAAGCCGTCCCGCAGCCTTGCCGCCAGAAGCAGCGCCAGCGGCGGAATTGCCGGCAGGATATACCCCGCCAGCTTGGCCCTGGACAGCGAGAAAAAAACGAATGGGACCGCGAACCAGCAGAGCAGGAACAGAAGGGCCGGATCCCAATCGCGCCAGGCCTTGAGCCGTTTGACGGGAGAACCCGGCCACAGGGCCGCCAGCCATCCGCTCCATGGGAAGAGCAGGCCGAGCAACACCGGAATGAAGTAATAGACGGGCTGCGTGTGGTGGTGGATGTCGCTGACGTAACGGGCGAGATTGTGATTGATCAGGAAGGTGGCGATGAAGGAGTATCCGTTCTGGTCGAAAACCAGGATGAACCAGGGAACTGCAACTGCCAGGGCGATGACCGTCCCCTGCGGCACCGCCAGCCGGCGGAGGGCTCCGCCGCGGTCGTCCAGCGTCCAGAAGACAACCAGGATTCCGGCCGCCAGAATGAAAGCCACGGGACCCTTGGCCAACACGGCCATACCCAGGAAGGCATAGGCAAGGATGGGGTGCCACGCCGGGGTCTCGCTGCCGGCTCGGGCGGCCAGAAGCGCCAGAGATACCGTCATACAGGCCGTAAAGGGCATGTCCGTGGTCGCGTTCCGCCCGAAGGCGGGAATCCCTATGCAAGTCAGGAGGATGCAGGCAGCCAAAAAGCCGGTGCCCGGTGACCGGATGCGGGACCCGAGAAAAAAAATCGCCAGCGCCGTGAGCAGGGCGCAGAGCGCAGGCCCGGTCCGGGCGGCGGTCTCAGAAATCCCGGCCAGCGCAAACCACGGGATCGTGAGCCAGTAGTAGAGCGGGGGTTTTTCCAGCCAGGGCTTTCCCTCGAGAACCGGAGTCACCCAGCGGCCCTCGGCCAGCATCTCCTCGGCGATCCGCGCGTAGCGCGGTTCGTCCGGCCCGGTGAAAGGCAATCCGCCGAGGCGGAGCACTACCGTCACCGCCCAGACCAGAATGAGCGCAAGGATATAACCGCGGCCATGGCCGGCGCTCTTTTGCATGCGCGTTATCTTACATGCGGCCGAAGCAAAAACAAAGGGGCCCCCACCGCGGTGCGGGGGCCCCTGTTGATTGAGGAGTCAGCCGGAACGGGTCAGTACATCCCGCCCATGCCGCCGCCGCCCGGAGGCATTGGAGGGGATTTCTCCTCTTCCTTGATCTCGCTCACCAGCGCCTCGGTGGTGAGCAGCAGCGCGGCGATCGACG
>JBBIMP010000099.1:0-5776 GCA_037444305.1 Acidobacteriota bacterium | reverse complement strand
TTCGTGATCGTGACGTATCCGGGCGGAGCCGAAGAGGCGACGGCCGCGATGCGGCAGGGGAGTTGGGCCTGCATCTTCTCCCCGGCTGCACGACTGGCTGGAAGCGAGCGAACTCGTGATCCTTGGTCCGAGAGCCGGATGCGGGAAATCCGCCCGTCCGGTTCGATGAGCGGGAGGTGAAAACGGAATATGGCATGCGGATATTGAGCCACAGACGGGGAAACCCTGAAACGGACGTAGGCCGTCGCCTTCATAACCGCGTCACCACTCGACTCTACTTAAGCAATTGATTTGGCGACGTTACCAGGTGATTTCGATCACCCTCAACTAGGCGCTATTCGGGACTGTCCCCGTTTTTCACCGCCGGCCCTGGGCGATGACCGCGGCCTCGGGCAGGGCGCGCAAGCGCAGCATGGCGAGCGTGCCGAGCGCGGGGCCCGGGGCGAGCAGGATGAAGACGTACTCCCAGCCCAGAGCGCCCTGCAACGCGGGCACGAGCCGCAGCGACACGGTCGTAAGAAGGAAACCGATGCAGGTCTGCAGCGTCAGCGCGGTCCCGATGTACCTGGGGTCGCCCAGCTCGGTAATGCAGGCCGAGAACTGTGCCGAATCGGCCACCACGGTGAATCCCCAGAGGATGGCGACGGCGATCAGCAGCGCCGGGTGCGCGCCGAAGAAAAGCCCTATCGTAAGCGAACAGGCGCCGCTTGCGACCATCGCCCACGAGGTCACCAGGGTGCGGCCGAAGCGGTCGGCTGCTAGGCCGGCGGTCACGCAGCCCAGTCCGCCCGCCCCAAGGACCAGAAAGGACGCAACCTCGGCCAGCGCCGGCGGGTGCCCTGTCAGGGCGAGGCTGGCGCGGATCATCACTGGGGCCCACGCCCACATGGCGTAAAGCTCCCACATGTGGCCGTAGTAGCCGAAGTTGGCCAGCCGCAGCGCCCGGTTGGCGAAGACGGCGCGCGCCTGGCGAAAGTCGAAGCGCGCCACGGGCGGGGCGTGCGGTCCCTCGGTGACGAACAGCAGGATGACGAGCCCCCCGGCCAGCGCCGCGGCCGCCACCGCCAATTCGTTGTGGCGCCAGTTCGCGCTCCCCACGGCGTTGACCAGGTAGGGCGAGGCTTTCCCCAGGGTGAGCGCCCCGACGAGGACGCCGATGGCCATGCCGCGGCCGCGACGGAACCAGGTGGCCATGAGCTTCATCCCCGGCGGGTAGACGCAGGCCAGAAGCAGCCCTGTCAGGAAGCGCAGTGCGATCACTTCGCCGGGGCTGCGGGCCAGCAGGGCGATCGCCGCGCTCACGGCGGCGGCGCCGATGGCGGAAGCGGCGAACAGCGTACGCACCTTCATGATGTCGGGCAGGTTGAGCAGGGCGCTGGCCAGCGTGCCGGCCGCGAAGCCGAACTGCACGGCGAGCGTCAGCCAGGCCGCGCCCGCGGCGTCCAGGCCCATCTCCGCGCGGATCGCCGGGGCGGAGGCGGCCGAGCTGAACCAGACGCTCATCCCGAGCAGTTCCGCCAGCGATATGAGCGCGAGCGCCCGCCAGCGGGCGCCGTTCCGGTCGTTGTCCATGGTCCTTCCGGGTGACAGGCTCCGGAGCATACCACAGGCGAAAAACAGGGAAAAACGGGGATATGAATGGCGCTTAAATAAGGAATCGAGGACCCTGAAAGGGTCCGACAGGGAAGCCCAGGGCGTAAGCCCTTGGCAAGGCGGGATAAGGGGAGAGAGGAGCCCTGCAAGGGCGACACCTGCTGTGCCGCCCTTGCAGGGCTCGATCCCGGCATTGGCCGACAACCCAGGGCTTACGCCCTGGGCTTTCCCGCGCCGCCCCTTCGGAGCTTAGGCAATTGATTTGGCGACGTCACCAGGTGATTTCGATCACCCTCAACTAAGCGCCATTCGGGACAGTCACCTTATGTCCGCGCGAGCTCCAGGTTTTCTACCGATGTTCCATCACCACGGAGAAAAGGTGACTGTCCCGGTTTTTCGTGATAGGTTGAGCCAAAGTCGGCCCTGCCGGCCGGCGGAGCGTCACATGGAAAGAACGACCGCCGAACTCTGGATGCGCGAAGCTCTGGTCGAGGCCCGGAAGGCCGCGGCCGCGGGCGAAATTCCCATCGGGGCCGTGCTGCTCGTCAACGGGAAGATCATCGCCCGGGGGCACAACCACGCCATCGGGCTGAACGACCCGACGGCCCACGCCGAGATTCAGGCGCTCCGCCACGGGGCGCACGCGATGCGGAACTACCGGATACCGGGATCGACGCTCATCGTAACGGTGGAGCCTTGCGCCATGTGCGCCGGCGCCATGATCCACGCCCGCGTGGAGGAGGTGGTCTTCGGGGCGCCGGACCCGAAGGGGGGCGCCATCTGCTCCCACTTCCAGCTGGCGCAGGCGCCGCAGCTCAACCACCGGATGGAGGTCACCGGGGGCGTGCTCGAGGAGGAGTGCGCCGGGCTCCTGCGGGAGTTCTTCGCCGCCCGCCGCTGACGGCGGCGCTTCAAGGCAATCCTCCCATTGTCAACCAGCAGCAGCGGCTTTTCGTACCAAGAATCGACCGGGTTCCTGGGTAGATCCTGGAGTTGCGCACCGAATGACCAGCCAGTTGCCGGATGAGGATCTCATTGCCAGGACTCTGGAAGGGGACGAGGATGCCTTCTCCGAGCTCTACGAGCGCTACCGTCAGCCGGTGTTCGCCACCGCCTACCGGATTCTGCACGACGCCGACGAGGCCCTCGACGCCTCGCAGGAGATCTTCGTCAAGCTCTACCGGTCGCTTGCGAGCTGGAACGCGGCGAAGTCGAAGTTCTCGACCTGGCTCTACCGGCTGGCCTGCAACCACGCGATCGACCTGTGGCGCGGGCGCAAGCGGGGCGGGGAGATTCAGCTCGGTGAGGAGGAAGAGGGCGGACTGCGCAGCGAATACCACATCAGCCGTCCGGCCGCCTCGCCGCTGCGGCAGCTGGAAGCCCGGGAGACGATCGCGCAGGTCCGGCACTGCACCGACATCCTGCCCGAGCTGCAGCGGAAGGTCTTCGCGCTCCGGTTTTTTCAGCAGCTGAAGCTGGAGGAAATCGCCGAGATGGAAAACTGCAGCCTGGGCACGGTCAAGACATCCCTTTTCCGCGCCACCCGCACCGTCCGGCGCTGCCTGCGCCGGCGCAGGAGCATGCCATGAGACGCCGTGAGACGCGCCACTACACGGAGGAGGAAATCCTCCTGCACGTGCTGGAGGAGGACAACGCCGAGGTCCGCCCGCCGGTGGCGGAGCACCTCGACGAGTGCGGCGCGTGCGGCGCCGTCCGGCGAGAGTACCTCGAGCTGATGGCCCTTCTCCGCCAGTGGGAGCTGCCGGCGGTTCCGGCGGCCAGGTGGAGCGCTGCGCGCGCCGCCGTCATGGACCGGTTCCGCGAGGACCAGGAGTGGCTGCAAAGGAAGGGCCTTGCCAGGTGGCTGCACCAGGCCGAGCGGATCTGGAACTACGCCCTGTCGAATCCGCTGCCCACCGTGGGCTATGTCGCGGCCGCGCTCGCCTTCGCCTCGGAGCGCACCATCACTCTTTTCCGGCTGGACGAGGCGCTGCCGGGCACAGCCGAGGTTCTCGACATTCTCCGGCAGATACTGGGAGGGTGACGCCGCGATGCAAGGAGAAATGCGCATGGGATTGAAGGACTTTCTCAGGGATATCCGGCTCGTAATCACTTCGCCCTCGCAGCGATTTGCCGTGATCCACGAGCGCGGCGCGCTCTGGGGCTCCCTCGCGCTTCTGATCGTGCCCGCATACTTCGGCTTCACCTACGCGGGGGCGATCTATTTCGACGCCGAGCCGCTGCCGGGATACGCGTTCGTTCTCCCGGCCGTTGTGGCCGCCGGCGCCCAGCTGGTGAAGGTGTTCCTCATTCACTTCTTTGCCAGGCTCTTCCGGGGGCGGAGGCGTCACAGCGCCGGCACGGCCTCGTTCCGCGGGTTGCTCACCGTCTTCGGATACGCGTCGGTCCCCTCGGTGCTGGCGATGCTGCTGGCCGCGTCGCTGTTCTTCGCTCTTCCGGAACAGGTCGGGGGGGTGATGCGCGATTTTAGGGGGATCGCGATCCCAGTGCTGGTCGCGGCGGGGATCGCGCTGTTCGTCTGGTCCGTCATCCTCGTGGTGCTGGCCATGAGAGTCGTGTACGCGATCCGGGACCTGAAGATTCTGGGCGCGTTCGTCCTGGGATCGATCTGCATGGGGCTGCCGGCGGTTGCGGGCAGCATGGTGGTGGACGGGGCGCGGGTGGATTACGACTACGTCCGGCCGATCGTGGCGGAGCGGATGACACGGTTCTTCTCGTCCGACCCGCTGGCGGAGACGCAGCGCAGCACCCGGATCTCCCTGTCGATGGACCACCTGGTCTACCGCCTGAAGCAGCCCGGTCGGTTCGATCTCGTGATCTACGCCGGGACACAGCTGAGGGAGCGGCGCAGCCGGCGGATCACCCTCGGCGTCTCGCGGGTGTTTTCGTCCGATAGACACGTCAGGATCCTGGGCCGGATCGTGGGCCTGCCGGGGGACGAGGTCGCCGTGGAGGACGGCGTACTGCGCATCAACGGGCAGGCGTGGTCGGAGCCCTACATCGGGCAGGAGTTCCGGGCGGAGGTGTCCCTGCAGGTCAGGAAGCTGGGACCGTCGGAGTACCTGATCCTGCCGGAGGACCGGCGGCTGGTGGAGGAGATGGAAGGGGACCTGGTGGTGAAGAGGGAACGCATCCGCGGGCGGAAGCTGATCAGCAAGTGGCCCGTCGGATGGTTCATGTACCGCCCGACGGTGTTTTTGAAAGCCCACCCGCAATGAGGAATCCAACAACGGACAGCCACTGATTCCACAGATTAAAGTAGGAGAATAATTCGTGTAATCCGTGGAATCTGTGGCAAAAACCCCCTCCTACACCGAGAAGACGCGCCTCGCGGTCCCCTTTACCGGCAAAACCGCCATCCCGCGGCGCGTCGGCGACAGGTCGCCGATCCGGCACGTCATCTACGTGATCAAGGAGAACCGGACCTACGACCAGGTGTTCGGGGACATGCCGGAGGGGAACGGCGATCCGTCGCTCTGCCTCTTCGGGGAGGAGGTGACTCCGAACCACCACGCGCCGGCGCGGGAGTTCGTCCTGCTGGACAACTTCTACGCCGATGCCGAGGTCAGCGCCGACGGGCACAACTGGTCGATGGGGGCCTATGCCACAGACTACGTCGAGAAGACCTGGCCTTCGCAGTACTCGCGCCGCCGCCGGACCTACGACTACGAGGGGAGTTCGCCGATCGCGGCTCCCAGCGCCGGCTACATCTGGGACGCCTGCCGCCGATGAGCCAGTACGACGCCGCGGCGACGCCGATGTTCCGGTCGTTCACCGGCCGGCCGAACCCGAAGCCCTACGCCACCCGCCCGGCGAGGGTGTCGCTCACGGAAGTCAATCCGCCGGACGCTCCCGGGGCGCAGCGCTCGCTGGAGTACGACTGCGACGAGGCGGACGCCGCACCGGACGTGGAGTTCAACGAGATCATCTGGAAGTCGGTCCGGGGCGGGGACTCGGTGATGCCGGCGCCGATCCGGTCGGCTTTTGTCCGCCCGATCGATAAGTAAGGGAATCAAAGGCAGACCGCAAAACTACAGAGATACAAAGGGGCGCCTCACAACATAGGTGCAATTGAGGAAAGCGCCAATGAAGATAGCCGGTAAACGTAGCCGCGAACGGCAGTGAGCGGTCATGCCGCCCAGTCAGGCAACACAACCCGTCG
>JBBIMP010000098.1:0-6146 GCA_037444305.1 Acidobacteriota bacterium | reverse complement strand
CCCGAGTGGCGCTTAAATAAGGAATCGAGGACCCTGAAAGGGTCCAACAGGAAAGCCCAGGGCGTGAGCCCTGGGTAAGGCGGGACAGGGGGAGAGAGAAAAGCCCTGCATTCGCCGACAGCCCAGGGCTTACGCCTGGGCTTTCCTGCACCGCCCCTTCGGGGCTTAAGCAATTGATTTGGAGACGTTACCAGGTTATTTCGATCACCCTCAACTAAGCGCCATTCGCGCCTGTCCCCGAAATTGTGGGGGCCGCCGGCGGCCGGGAATTGGTTAAGGTCGCCTCTTCCCCCGGTGAATTCCCGTCCTCTCCCCGGCCGCGACGGCGCCTGCATTGCTGATTGCAGCCGGCATGCCAAAAACCCACCGCGTACGCGTGCGCACTATTCTGTTGGGAAATCACGACTTGGCGGGATTACGCTCCGCAGACTGCAGACCGGGCGCGATCCAGAGTTATCGGCGACGCTAATTACCGCTTTGACCGCCGAGCTGACCTCCAGTTCCCCGCGCTGCTCTCCTGAGCGGATCCCTTGCGGAGCATTGCCGTAGCACACCGCTCTGTGGTTTGATAACTTGTGCAAAGAATGCTCCGGTTGGGGCAAGCGCCTTCCGGAGACCACAATTCAGACAACATGGAGGTTTCCATGAGCATCCAAAGGTTTGGTCTTCTCATCCTGTTTTTCTGCATTTCCCTTACCCTGCCGACGGCCGCTCCCGCGGAGGATTCCACCGCCGCGGAGGAGATCAAGGCCCTGATCCTGAGATGCTACATCCACGGGGCGTTCAACGAGCTCAACCCGGCGGCAATGCTCGAGGGCTTCCACGCCGATTTCGCCATATTCTCCGCCAAAGGGGAGGAACTGGCGAAGCGCCCGATCAAAACCTGGGCGGAGGGGGTGGAAAAGCGGAAAAACACTCCGGATTTCGATCCGGCCAAAAACAAATGGAATCACAAGTTCGTAAGCATCGACGTCACCGGGGGCTCGGCCGGCGTCAAGATAGAGCTCTCGCGGGAGGGAAAGCTCATCTACACCGACTACCTCTCGGTGTTGAAATTCGACAGCGGCTGGAAGATCGTCGCCAAGGTCTACCACCAGCACAACTGAGGGCGACAGATGAAATACGAAGCGGTCATAGGCCTCGAAGTGCACGCTCAGCTCCTGACGCGCACCAAGCTCTTCTGCGCCTGCAGCACGCAGTTCGGAGCACCCCCAAACTCCAACACCTGTCCGACCTGCCTCGGCCTCCCCGGCGCGCTTCCGGTGACGAACCGTGAAGCCGTTCAGATGGCCGTCCGGGCGGCGTTCGCGCTGGGCTGCCGGGTAAACCCGGTTTCCATCTTCGCCCGGAAAAACTACTTCTATCCGGATCTTCCCAAGGGTTACCAGATCTCCCAGTTCGACCGCCCCCTGGCGGAGCACGGCAGGGTGAGGGTCATGTCGGGCGAAAGGTCCGAGACCGGCCGGATCGTAAACCGGGTGGGAAAAACCTTCGGCATAACCCGGCTGCACCTGGAGGAGGATGCCGGAAAGTCCCTGCACGACGGAATGCCGGACTCCGCCGAAAAGTCCTATGTGAACCTGAACCGGAGCGGCGTCCCGCTGGTCGAAATCGTCAGCGAGCCGGACTTCCGGAGCAGCCAGGAGGCCTACGACTACCTGACCCACCTGCGGCTCACTCTGCTCTACCTCGGGGTATGCGACGGCAACATGGAGGAGGGGAGCCTGCGCTGCGATGCCAACGTCTCGGTCCGCCCGGAGGGATCCACGGAGTTCGGCACCAAGGTGGAGATCAAGAATCTCAACTCCTTCCGCTTCCTGCAGAAGGCGCTCGACTACGAGATCGAGCGGCAATCCCGCTCTCTCCGGGAGGGCGGCAGGATTATCCAGGAGACCCGTCTCTGGGATGACGCCGAAGGGCGCACCGCCGCCATGCGCAGCAAGGAGGAGGCGCACGACTACCGCTACTTCCCCGAACCGGACCTGCCCCCGCTGAAGCTCGACCCCGAGTGGCTGGAAGACCTGAGGAGTACCTTGCCCGAACTCCCGGAAGCAAAGACGAGGAGATTCATTTCGGATTATCAGCTGTCGGCCGACGATGCGCTCCAGCTCGCCGCCTCGCTGCCCCTGGCCGCGTTTTTCGAGGAATGCGCGCGGGAATCGGGCAACGCCCGCACAGCCGCCAACTGGCTCATGGGCGATTTTGCCTATGCCCTTAAAAAATCGGGGCGCGAAATCGAGGAGGCGCCGGTTCCGGCCGCCCATCTCGCCGCCCTCATCCGCATGGTCGACAGCGGAGAAATCTCCGGCAAAATCGGCAAGACCGTCTTCGAGGAGATCTTCCTCACCGGCGAGCACCCTGCCGCAGCGCTGAAAAAACTCGGGCTCACGCAGATCAGCGACGAGGCTTCGCTGCGCAAGGTGATCGAGAAGGTCATTGCAGCAAATCCCTCCCAGCTGGAGCAGTACCGGGCGGGCAAGGAGAAGCTGTTCGGCTACTTCGTGGGCCAGGTCATGAAGGAGACAAAGGGACAGGCAAATCCGCAGGTCCTGAACGACCTGCTGGTCGACATGCTGAAAACCTGAAATCCCGGCCCCGCAGATATGAGCAACAGCGAATCCCGCAGAAAGGCCGCCCGGCAGAGGCACCGGGCCATCCGATCCAAGAGCCCTCCGCTCGACTCGGACAGCGGCGGCCTGTGCTTCGTCGCCGACGTGATGCTGGGACGGCTGGCGAAGTGGCTGCGGATCGCCGGTTTCGACGTCCTCTACTCCAACCGCTACACCGACGAGGAACTGGTGAGGATCTCGCGCGGCCAGGACAGGGTTCTACTCTCGCGCGACACGCGGCTGCTGATCCAGAAATCGGTGCGGCGGTTCATCTACCTGGAAAGCGACGACGTCCGCGAGCAGATCCGCCAGGTGTTCGACCTCACCCGCACCACGGACCTTCCTGGGCTGCTGTCGCGCTGCCTGGGCTGCAACCGGCTCCTCGAACCGGTTGAGCGCGAGCAGGTGAAGGAGAGCATTCCACCATTTGTCTACCGGACCCAACTGCAGTTCAAGTCGTGCCCTTCCTGCCGCAAGATCTACTGGGCCGGCACGCACCGGCAGGCCGTTCTTCGCACCCTCCAGTCACTGCTGCCCGCCCCGCCTGCCCATACCGCCTGACCGGGCAAATCCCTCTTTGGCGCTTCGGAGTTGGAGTTTTGCCTTATATCACGCGCGCCAGAGGTTGACCGCCCAGGATGCGCCGATCGCCGCGGCCGCCAGATACCACAACGTCCTGCTCCGGGGGAAAGGCGCCTCCACGCGCAACCTCCGGCCGGCGAGCACCCAAAACACAAGCAGGTAGGCGGCAACGATCCCGAGCAGGGCCGCGGCCGCGGGGCTCAAAATATTGGCCCGCCACGCGCGCCCGACTTCCCCGTTCAGCATGCGGTAGGTGCCCGTCGTGATGCCGCAGAAAGGGCAGGGAATTCCGGTGCTGAATTTGAGCAGGCACACCGGCGGTTTCAGGTGCGGAACGGCTTCCCGCGCCCGCGGCGAGGAGGCCCAAAAGGAGTAGAGGAAAAAGGCCAGGATGGCCACCAGCGCAAACCAGGTTCTGGCATCGCCCCGTCCGGCCCTGATCGTCTCGACGGCCAGTCTCATGACCTTCGTATGCTCTCATCCCGCGCGCCGCGCCCCAAGGCTTTTCTTCAATTCGCCCGCGCTTCCGCGAATGCCCGGCACCCTTCATTTATCCCGCCCGCACAGATAAAATCAAATCCATGACGCCCTACACGGAGGCATTTTGCTGACAGACGCTCAGAAGCAGCAGGTCGTGCAATTCGTAAGCTCGCTCCGGAGCCGCGCCTTCACCTTCCGGGATGTCGTGCGCGTCCTCGACCTGGACAGCAACGACAGGCGCAGCCTCCAGCGCTACCTCGACGAGCTCGACGCCCAGGATGTGATCCACCGCGTCAAGCGCGGCCGCTATTCGCTCCCCGACCGCGCCGGCGTCGTCACCGGCATCCTCTCCTGCCACCGGGACGGATACGGCTTCGTCACCCCGGAGGACCGGAGCGTCTACAAGGAGGACATCTTCGTGCCGGCGCGCAACATGGAGGACGCGCTGCACGGCGACCGGGTCCTGCTCAAGGTGACGCGGAAGAAGACCCCGCAGCGCCGCGGCCCGCGCGGGCGAAGCTTCGGCAGCGCGCGCGAAGAGCGCCTCGAGGGGCAGGTCCTGCGAGTGCTGGAGCGCAGGCACTCGTCGATCGTGGGGCGGTACTACGCGCATCCCCGCTTCCCTTTCGTGGTCCCGCTCGACGCGCGTCTCATCCACGACATCCAGGTGCCCTTCCACGCAGCGAAAGATGCAAAAAGCGGGCAGATCGTGGTCGTCGCGCTCACGATGCCCCCGGGGCGCAACCAGCAGGCGCAGGGCCGCGTTGTGAAAATCCTCGGCTTCCCCGGCGAGCCGGACATCGAGTACCTGATCGTGCAGAGCAAATTCGGGCTGCCCGTGGAATTCAGCCCCGAGACCGACGAGGAGATCCGGCGCATCCCGGAATTCGTGCCGGCGGCGGAGCGCGAAGGCCGGGAGGATTTTCGCGGCCAGCTCACCGTGACCATCGACGGCGAGACCGCACGTGATTTCGACGACGCCGTCACCCTCGAACGGCTGCCGTCGGGAAACTACCTCCTGGGGGTGCACATCGCCGACGTTTCCCACTACGTGCATGAAGCGACGGCGCTCGACCGGGACGCCTACGCACGCGGGACCTCCGTATACTTCCCCGACCGGGCCATCCCGATGCTCCCCCCAAGGCTTTCCAACGGCATATGCTGCCTGAAGCCCGACGTGGACCGGCTCGTCTTCTCCGTGATCATGGAGGTGGACAGCCGCGGAGATATCCTGCGGCACCGCTTCACCGAGGGGGTCATACACAGCCGTGCGCGCCTCACCTACACCACCGTCGCCCGCATCCTGGTGGACCGCGACGCCGAAGAACGCCGCCGCCATGCCCACCTGGTCCCGTTGCTGGAAATGATGGAGCAACTCTGCGTGATTCTGGCCGGCAAGCGCTACGAGCGCGGCGCCGTGGACTTCGACCTGCCCGAAGCGGAGATCCAGTTCGACGAAACCGGCAAGATCATCGATGTCGTCCCCGCCGAGCGGAACATAGCCCACCGCATCATCGAGGAGTTCATGCTGCTGGCCAACGAAACCGTCGCGCGGCGCCTGACGGCATCCGGCGGGCCGGCGCTGTACCGCATCCACGAAGAGCCCGATCCCGCCAAGGTCGACGACTTCGCGGAATTCGTGC
This sequence comes from Acidobacteriota bacterium, assembly GCA_037444305.1. Classification (GTDB taxonomy): domain Bacteria; phylum Acidobacteriota; class UBA6911; order UBA6911; family UBA6911; genus JBBIMP01. The sequence goes on along the minus strand of JBBIMP010000098.1, from coordinate 832 downwards.
AGTCCCTGGGCTACCGGCTCGAAAGCAGCGGCGCCGAGTACCGCGCGCGCGACTTCCAGCGCTTCGTCGACCGGCTCGAAGGCAAACCCGAGGCAAAGTTTCTCGCCTACCTGATGCTCCGGTCCTTCATGCAGGCACGCTATTCGGCGGAAAATCTGGGGCACTTCGGCCTGGCCACGGAGGAGTACACTCATTTCACTTCCCCGATCCGCCGCTATCCCGACCTGGTAGTGCACCGCCTGCTGAAGGAATCCCTCAAAAAGCACCCCTCGCGCACCTGGCAGGAGCAGGCCGCCGCCCGCCTGCCGGAGACCGCCGAGCACACCTCGGCCCGGGAAAGAAACGCCGACGAGGCCGAGCGCGAAATCGAGCGTATCAAGAAGGTTCAGTTCATGGCGGATAAGGTCGGCGAAGAGTTCGAGGGGATCGTTTTTTCGGTGATCCGGCAGGGATTTTTCGTGGAACTGCTGGAGCACTTCGTCGAGGGTTTTGTTCCGGCCGCAACCATGGTCGACGACAACTATCACTACCGGGAGAAGACCCACTCTTTCCTTGGAGACCGCCACCGGCGCCACATCCGGCTGGGTTCCCGCGTAAAGGTGCGGCTCGATGCCGCCGACAGGGAAACCTACCGGCTTTCCTTCTCGATGGTGTAGCGGCAAGACCACAGCCGAAAAAAACACCCGCCGCAGCGAAGGCTGGGTTTTTCTTTCGGGCCCGCAAGTTATCATCGTACGCGAAGAAGGCGCCGCGGGAGCGGTTCCGCGCTACTTCATTTGCCAATCCTGCTTTCCGGCCGGGAGCCCACGGAGCCCGGAGCGATAGCGACGGG
>JBBIMP010000097.1:0-6261 GCA_037444305.1 Acidobacteriota bacterium | reverse complement strand
CTGGCACAGGTACATGCAGGGGATGACGGCGGACGAAACGGCGGAGACATCGGAGGTTCGCGCAGCCGAGCGCTCCGCGCGCGAGGAGACCGGCGACGACCGCGAGGCGGAAAGCCGCGTCGCCCACGCCGCCACCACGGTGGGTTCATGGCTCAAGCCCCTTTCCGACAGGCTCACCGAGGAGATGTCGGCCATCGACCGCGCCCTGGCAGGACTCGGCCTCGCGGATCCGGAAGTACCGGCCGATTCATCCCGTCCGCGCCACGACGCCCGGTTCAACTCACTCCGCGGAATCGTCGAGGGCAAGCTGCGCACCAATGGTGCATTTCGGCCCGAGGAACGCCTGGTTGTCTTTACCGAGTACAAGACCACGCTCGACTACCTGAAGAGCCGCCTCGAGGAACTCTACCCCGAGCCCGGCGCCGTCCTCACGCTCTACGGCCAGATCGACGATCCCGGCCGCGACCGGATCAAGGCCGCTTTCAACGACCCGGCCGATGCCGTCAGAATTCTGGTCGCCACCGACGCCGCCTCGGAGGGGCTCAACCTGCAGGAGACGGCCCGCTACCTGCTCCACTACGACATCCCCTGGAACCCGGCGCGGCTCGAACAGCGCAACGGCCGCCTCGACCGCCACGGCCAGGCGCGCGACGTCACGGCCCATCACTTCGCCACCGACGACGACGCCGACCTGTCGTTCCTGGCCTATGTCGCCGGCAAGGTCCACACCATCCGCGAGGATCTCGGGTCCATGGGCGAAGTCTTCGAGTCGGCCTTCGAGCAGCGGCTGATCGCCGGGGAGTCTTCGGAGGAAGTGCTGAGCGCCCTGGAAAGCCGGCTCGAACAGGTAAAGGGCCGGGCCGAGGTGCCGCGGGAGATTCAAGACGCCGTGGAGACGGGCGCCGAGGAGCTGGCGCGCCTGGAAGCGCTGGCTGCGGAAGTGGACCTCGATCCGGATACGCTTCGCCGGACGCTCGATATCGCGCTCGGCCTGGAAACCGGCCGCCCCAGAATCCAGGGGCCGGATGACCGAAAGCGATATCACCTGGTTCATCCCGTGCCGCACCGCTGGCAGTCGCTGGTGGACGATTCCCTGAGACTGTCAGGCTCCGGCGCCGTCCGCGGCGCCATGCCGGGGATCGTCTTCGACCCGCGCCGCTTCATCAGGCTCGTGGGGAACCGGCCGGTCTTCCGTCCGGAAAAAGACACGGCGCTGCTTCACCTGGGGCACCCGATCTTCCACCAGGCGCTCGCCTCGTTTGCCCGGCTGCGCTTCCCCGGCGACGGACGGGCGCAGGCCGCGACCCGCTGGACGGTGCGCCGCGGCGGCGTGCCCGAGGGAATGGATGCGCTCCTCCTCCTCACGGTCGAGGAGTTCGCGGTGAACGAACTGCGCGAGACCTTCCACCGCTGGGTGCGGACGATCCGGTATCCCGTAAGGGGCGGAGAGCTGGGGGAAGCCCTCCCGCACGTCCCCGCGAAGGAACTGAGGGGCGGACAGGCCAATCCCGACGCCGCAGCCATGGCGCGCGCGAGGGAGATCTGGGACGAGGTGAACCGCGACCTGCGCGAGCGGATCGCGGCCATGACCGAAACGCTGACCGAACGGCTCGCCAAGGCCCTCTCCGAGGAAGGCCGGCAGGAGACGGCCAGGGAAAACGAGCGCTATCAGAGCCGGCAGGGAGAGGTTTCCGCTTTGATCGAATCGACGACGCTCGACCGGCTGCAGCGCGAAATCCAAGAACTGCGGACTCAATCCGCCCAGGGAACGCTTTTCGATCGGGAGAGCCGGCTCGCGGAAATCGAACGCTCGATCGAGGAAAAGGAGGAGGAAGTGCGCCACCGCCGCGCCCATTACGAGGAACTGCGCGAGCAGCTCGCCAGGGAGCGCGAGCGCGTCATCCGTTACCTCCTGCCGAACCGCTACACCCTGCGCGGCGCCGCCCAGGTCTTCCCCGTCGCGGTCGAGGTCCGCCTCCCATGAAACTGGATGACAGGCCTGCGAATTCGGCGTCGGCGGATATGTTCTTCGATGCCGCCCTTTCAATATTGGCGTCTGTCACCGAATTTCGATGTGGGAAGAGGGGAAGCCTGCAGCATCCAGTCGGCCGCTGGAAACGAGGCCTCAAAATGTTCAGCTCGACAACCGGACTGGGACCCTGAAAGGGTCCGACAGGAAAGCCCAGGGCGTCAGCCCTGGGCAACTGCGAAGATAACGGCAGAAGCCCTGCAGGGGCGAAACTCTTCGTGAAAGGAGTCGATTTGCTGATAGCTGTGAAAATGTAGAAATATTCGCGGGAGGAATCTCATGTCGAGCATTTTCACCAGGGGCGTGAGGAAAAAATCCGAGCAATTGCGTGCGCTTATCGAAACGCTGTCGATCCTGATCAACGAAATCGACCGCAAAGCTGACATCGGCGGATTCGCACAACGCTATCCGAATCAACTTGCCGGGACCAGCAACGATCTGAAAGAAGCAAGGAGGATGATGCATCGAGCTATAGAAAGGCTCAACTTCCCGGACCAGATCGGTACTCCTTAGCCGGGATGTAGCAAGGATCCACGGTTGCCCGCGTCCATTCGCGTCCGGACATGCGAAATGAATCTTCTTAAAATGCAAGACACATCCGCGGAACCTCAATCCTGGTGGGCGTCGCTCAAGCACGGCGGCATGCTGATCGCGCCGTCCAAGATCGCCGAGTATTTCCCCGACGGCCTCCGCCCGCTCTCATCCAAAATCGAGCACCGGCTGCGCTCCGACATCGAGCGCCTCGATTCCGGCGACGGCCGCGCCGTCAACTCTCTGCTCGACACCGTCCTCGAACAGGTCCTCGGCCTCGGCCGTCTCTACCACCCCGGCACCGGTTCCTGGCTCAAGGGCTCAGCCGTGCCGCCCGAATGGACCCACCGCACCATCACCGGCGCTGCGGTGAAACCGCGGCGCGTCTGGCAGGGGGAGCGCGGCTTCGACTTCCCCGTCTTCGTCGACTCCGAGCCCCGCCTCGGGATCGGCCGGGGCCGCCGCTCCGCCGCCGCCGTCGTCGAGTGGCTGCGCCGCGCCGGGCGCAAGGTCGCCCTCCTGACCAACGGCCGCCAGTGGCGCCTGATCTACGCCGGGATCGACCACGACGCCTTCGCCGAAGCCGACGCCTCGCTCTGGTTCGAGGAAGGGGCGGCCGGGCCGCAGCTCAAGGCCATGCGCGAACTCCTCTCCCCGTCGACGCTCACGCCCCCGTCCGAAGGCAAGCCGCCCCTTCTCCTGGCGGCCGTGGAAGCCTCGCGCAAGGGCCAGGCCGAGCTGTCGGCCGAGCTGGGCGAGCGCGTGCGCCAGGCGGTCGAGCTTCTGATCCGTGAGCACGCCCGCGGCCTCGAGGAGGCGGTCACGCGGGACGCGGCCGTCACGCCGCGCGAGATCTATCTCGCGGCGACGCGCGTCGTGATGCGCATGGTCGTCGTCCTCTTCGCCGAGGCGCGCGACCTCCTGCCGCGCGACAATCCCGTCTATCACGCCTCCTACGGCCTCTCCGGCCTTCGCGAGATGCTGGACCGCGCGGCCGGCGCGGCGGGCGAGGAACGGCTGAAGCACCGCTGGGGCGCCTGGCCGCGCATTCTGGCCCTGTTCCGGCTGGTCTACGAGGGTTCCCCTCACGGCGCCCTGCCGGTGTTCCCTTACGGCGGCGGCCTCTTCGAGCCGGGCGATCTCTCCTCGACCGACCCTCTTTCGCGCGCCCTGGCCATATTCGAGACCCCGGACCCGGCACCGAGCGACGCCGTCGTCCACCGGCTGCTGAAGTTCCTGACGCGCAGCCGCGTGAAGGTCCGCCAGGGGCGGAGCGCCACGTGGGTCGAGGCCCCGGTCGACTTCTCCGATCTTTCCTCCGAGTACATCGGCATCCTCTACGAAGGCCTCCTCGATTTCGAGCTGCGCCGCGCCGCCGAGGGGGACCCGATCGTCTTCCTCGCGCTCGGCGACGAGCCGGCGCTGCCGCTGTCGCGCCTGGAGGCGATGGAGGAGAAATCTATCCGGGCGCTGGTCGAGAAGTTCAAGGTAAGGAAGCAGGCCGCGGTGGAGGAGAGCGAAGAGGAAGGCGAGGAGGACGAGGAAGCCGAAGAGGAAATTCCCGAGGAAGACGACCTGGCGGAAGAGGCGGCCGAGGAGATCGCCGAGTACGAGACCGCCGGGCCGGAGGAGGAAGAGGCCGGCGAGGACCTGCGCCGCGCGGCGCTGGAGCGCGCCCGCGAGTGGGCGAAGAAAGCCGTCGTCGCGGGCAAGGTCGTGGCCAGGCCGCGCTCGCGGGGCGCGGAGGCTCTCCGCGCGCACGACGAGGCCGTGGAGAAGGCCGCGAAGGGCCTCGTCACGCGCCTGGTCCTTCCCGGGGAGTGGTTCCTGGTCCGCTTCGGCGGCACCCGCAAGGGATCGGGCACGTTTTATACCCGGCCGCAGCTCGCGGTCCCGACGGCGCAGCGCACCCTGCGGCCGCTTGCCTACAATCCGCCGGCCGGTTCGGACGGCGCGCACGACGAGACCGCCCCCGCCTCCGCCTGGACGCCGAAGCTGCCCGAGGAAATCCTGGCGCTCAAGGTCTGCGACCCGGCCTGCGGCTCCGGCTCTTTCCTGGTCGCCGCCCTGCGCTTTCTGACCTCCGCCCTGATGGAGAGCCTGCACCATCACGGCCGGATCGCAGCTCAAGGGGAGAAGACGCTCGTGACCCTGGCCGAGGGGAAGCCCGGCGGCGAGCGCCTCGACGAGGAGACGCTCCCCTGCCGCCCCGACGCGGAGGATTTCGAGCCGCGCCTCTCGGCGCGCCTCAAGCGCTACGTCGTCGAGCGCTGCATCTACGGCGTCGACTTCGATTCGCTGGCGGTCGAGCTGGCGCGTCTTTCCCTCTGGGTCGAGACCATGGACCGCTCGCTGCCGTTTTCCTTCCTCGACCACAAGATCCGCTGCGGCAACAGCCTCGTGGGCTGCTGGTTCGACCGGTTTCGCGACTACCCGGCGCTGGCCTGGGAGCGCGAGGGGGGCGACAAGGGCCACACCCGCGGCGCGCACTTCGCGAAGGAGGCCTGGACGAAGGCGATCAAGGAGTTCCGCAACCAACGCGTCAAGCCGGCGCTGGCGGACTGGATCCGCGGCCAGGGATCGCTTTTCGAGCGCGCGCGGGGACGCACTCCCGAAGAGATCCACGACGAGGCGCTGAAGGTGCTGGAGGAGATGCACGCGCTCGGCGTTCACGAGACCGAGGAGCGGGCGGCGTTCTACCGCGAGAAGATCCTCGGAAACGAAGCGCTCGCGCGGCTGCGCGAGGCGTTCGACGCCTGGTGCGCCCTCTGGTTCTGGCCCGCGGACCGGCTGGAGGAGGCGCCGCTCCCCGGCGACTTCGCCGACCCGCCGGCGGGCGCGAGGGCGATCGCGTGCGAGGTTGCCGCGGAAATGCGCTTTTTCCATTGGGAGCTGGAATTCCCGGATGTTTTTGCGCGGCCCGACTCCGGCTTCGACGCCGTCGTCGGCAACCCGCCGTGGGAAATCCAGAAGCCCAATTCGAAGGAGTTCTTTTCGAACCTGGACCCCCTCTATCGCACGTACGGAAAGCAGGAAGCCCTCGCCAGGCAGGAGGAGATGTTTCGCCGCGCCGCTTCCGACGAGCGTTCATGGCTTCTGTACCTGGCTCGTCTGAAGGCGCTCTCGAACTTCAGCAAGAACTGCGCCTCGCCCTTCGGCGACGGCGGCAGCTTTTCTCTGGGCAGAGGGAGCGACGGCCTGCACGATCTCTGGAGGATGCGGCGGGCGGGACGAAAAGGTTATTCCGACCAGGCCCATCCTTTCCGCCATCAGGGATCGGCCGACATCAATACCTACAAGATGTTCCTGGAAGCCGGCCACGCTCTGCTGCGTGACGGCGGGCATCTTGGACTGATCGTCCCGTCGGGGATCTACACCGACAAGGGGACGACCGATCTGAGATCGCTCTTCCTCGGCGAATGCGAATGGCGCTGGCTTTTCGGTTTCGAGAATCGCGACGGTATTTTCGATATCCATCGCAGCTTCAAGTTCTGCCCCGTGATTGTCCGGAAGGGCGGAACGACCGCAGCGCTCTCGACCGCTTTCATGCGCCGCGAGTTGAAGGACTGGGAAGAGGCCGAGCGCCATGTGATCCCCTACTCCCGCGAGCAGGTGGAGGGCTTCAGCCCTAAAACGCGGGCGATTCTGGAGATCCGCGAGCGGCGCGACCTGGAGGTGCTGGAGAAGATCTACGCCAATTC
>JBBIMP010000096.1:0-6480 GCA_037444305.1 Acidobacteriota bacterium | reverse complement strand
TCGTGGAATTCGTGGCAAAACAAATAGTCTCAAATGCAGAGCGCGGTTTTTTCTTGCCAGCCCCGACCCGGTTGCACTAGTCTGGTGCTCATTCAAAAAACTGCGGGGATATCAATGGGCAAGCCGCACACGAAGATCCTGAGCCTGATCTCCCTTGTGGTGTTCCTGGCGTTCACGTCGTTTGTCGGCTTCTGCCATGTCGAATGGGGGGCCGAACGGGACGCCTTCTGCCCGGCGTGCAAGTTCCAGAAATCGTCGATCGCAACCGGCACCGTGGAGCTTGTCGAGGTTCCCCAGCCGGAGCAGAGCGATTTCGTTTCCGCCCCCGCTCCATTGGTGCATGTTTTCGAGGTCCGCCTCTCCTCCTGCGCCCGCGCCCCGCCTCCAGCCTGAGGTCGCCCGCTCTCCAACGCCGCAGGTTTTCCAGGATCGCCCCAGATGTGGAGGTGGCTGCATGCGCCCTTGCAGGCTTTTCATGTTGTTTCTCCCGCTCTTCTGTCAATCTCATCCCCTGTCGGGTCAATCGCAGGGGAACGGCCCCCTGACCCTCGAGCAGTGCCTGGCGATCGCCCTGGGGCAGAATCCCCTGATAGGCGCCACCGATCAGGAGCACAGGGCCGCGCTGGAGCGGATCAACCAGGCGACGGCCTTCCCCAATCCCGTGTTCGAATACAACTCCGACCTGCAGCCGCAACCGTTCAACTTCGCCCGGTCCAAAGAGTCGTACATTGGCGGCGCCCAGACATTCGAATACCCCGGGAAGCGGGCACTGCGCGGCAGAATTGCCTCGCAGGAGGCCGGCCAGGCGGCTGTAGACATCGACCTGGTGAAACTCGACATCGCCTTCCAGGTGAAGGAGGCGTTCTACGGAATGGTCCTGGCGCAGGAGCTGCTCGGGTACGCGGAACTGGATCGTGAGCTTTCCAGGGATTTCCTGAACATGGCTGAGGTGAAATTCGGTGCGGGCGATATCCCGAGGGTCGAGGTGACCCGGGCCCGGGTAGAGGCTCTGAAAGCCGCCAACGCCGTGGCCGTTGCGGCGAGCAACATCAGCCTTGCTCGCGCGCGGCTCAATTTCTGGATGGCGCGGCCCAAGACAGCCGCGCTGGAGATCACGGGCAGCCTGAAGCAACCCCCCTCGGAAATCGATCTCGAGGCGCTGAAGAGCGAAGCCCTGCGGGGGCGTCCCGAGCTCACAAAGGTGGGTATCGCCGTCGAGCGGGAGCGGCTCCTCCAGGAGCAGTCACGCCTGAGCAACAAACCGGACTTCGACGTCGCCTTTTCGCAGCACCGTCTTTCCAACGAGCCCTCGACCTGGTCCTTCACCGTCTCGGTCCCGCTGCCCTTTCTGTTCAAACAGCGGCAAAGATCGGAAATCGCCGAAGCCGAGATCAACATCGCCGCCCTGCAAAGAAAGCTGGAGCATCTGAAAAACAGCATTGCCCTCGAGGTAGAGGAAGCGCACACGCACGCGGAAACGGCGCTCAGGCAGATCCGTCTTCTTGAAGACGAAATCCTCCCGGAGGCCGAGGAAGTCTACGAGATGTTCCTCTTCAGCTTCCGAGAGGGGGAAATCAGCGGGATCGAATTGATCGAGGCCCGAAAGACTCTCAACGAAGCCCGAAAATCCTACGCCGGGGCACTCTTTAACTATGCGGCAACACTGGCAGCGCTCGACCGAGCCGTGGGCCGGAGGCCCTGATCGCGGGCCGGCCGCGGCCGCGGCGCGCGCAGCGCCCGCCAAGGAGGCAGCAATGAACCGAAAGTTGTCCTTTGTTCTGTTTCTGGCCCTCTTTACATTCTCCGCTGCTTGCCGGCCGGCGCACCGGACCGGGGAGAAAGAGGCGAAACGTTCCGTGCGAACAAGCGGAAATCCGGTGGCCGCGCGCGACGCATCGATCCCCGGCGAGTTTCCGGAGGCCCAATTCAAAGGGATCATCGCCGAGGAGTTCGCCAGGCTTTCCGTTGAGGTCAATACCGTCAGGGCAGGACACATGCCGCTGAGCTATGTGCACTCGGCCCTGGGAAAGGTGGTCGCTCCCCAGTCGAAAATAGCGCTCGTCAGTTATGCCTTCCCGGCCAGAATCTCCCAGATACACGTACGGATAGGGGATTGGGTGAAGACAGGACAGCTTCTCCTCACGCTCCAGAGCGAAGAGGTCGGCAAGGCCAAAACCGAGTATTACAAGGCCGCAGCGGACAGCGACCTCGCGAAGAAGACCTTCGAGCGGGAACAGAAGCTCTTCGAACGCGGCGTCGGCGCCCAGAAGAACACCTTCGCCAGCGAGACCGAATACAAGCTCGCGCTGGCCAACCTTGACGCAGCGGAAAAGAGGCTCCACGTCCTCGGATTCACCGAGGACGATGTCGCCGCCATGGGCAAAACCCACCAGGTCAATCCGACGATCCAGCTCTTCGCGCCGATCCACGGAAGAATCATCGAGCACAAGGCCTTCCTGGGTGCGATGATCGACCAGTCCACGGAGCTGCTGACAATCCTGGACCCCACCGTACTTTGGATCGATGCCGAAATCTTCGAGCGCGACATATCGAAAATCCGGATCGGACAGGAGGTTCAGGTGACCGTGCCCGCATACCCCGACGAAGTGTTTGCAGGACGACTGAGCTATATCAGCTACTTCCTCAAAGAGGAGACCCGGACTGTTGCGGTCAGGACCGAGGTTGAGAACAGGCACCTCAAGCTGAAGCCCGGAATGTTCGCCGACATGCGCATCCGGCTCGGCCAACAGGCCAAGGCCCTGGTCCTGCCGGAGGAAGCCGTGCTCGACGACCGCGGCGGTCACATTGTCTTTGTCAAGCTCAACGGCGTGTATGTCCCCCGCCAGGTCTCGCTCGGCGTGAAGGAAAAGGGCTTCTATGAGATCCGGAGCGGCATCGCTGAGGGGGAGGAAGTCGTCACAAAGGGTAGCTTCCAGATGAAATCGAAAATGTACGAAGAGATCTTCAAGAGCGCGGGCGCCCACTCCCACTGAACAGAGGAGCCGGGACGGGTTCCAGCCTCCCGGAACAGTGCACATGATCGACAGGCTTATCGAATTTGTGCTCCGGCACCGCTTGCTGACCGCCTGCTGGGTATTGCTTCTTTCCCTCTGGGGCGTCGTCGCCTATTTCCGGATGCCGAAAGACATCTACCCCGACCTGAATGCCCCCCTGGTCAACATCATCACAGACAACCCGGGGATGGCTTCCGAGGACGTTGAGAGGCTGATCTCCTTCCCGCTGGAGAGCCTCCTGTCCGGGGCGCCGCATGTGACCCGCGTGCGGTCGCAATCGACCACCGGCAGTTCGGTCGTCACGGTGGAATTCGAGTGGGGCACCGACATCTACCTGGCCCGCCAGATGGTCTCGAGCAAACTGGAACTGATCAGCGGAAGGCTGCCCCTCGGAACCTCGCAGCCGATCCTCGGCCCCGTCTCATCCAGAATGGGCGAGGTGTTCGAATTCGCCGTGGTCGGCGAAGAGGCCGACCCGATGGAGCTCCGGTCGGTCACGGACTGGACGATACGCTACCGGCTGCAGGGCGTTCCCGGCGTCTCGTTCATTATAAATCTCGGCGGCTTCGTCAAGCAGTTCCAGGTCTTCCTCAAGCCGGACATGCTGCGGAGCTACGACCTCACGATCGCAGAGGTGAAGGAAGCCATCGAGAACAGCAACCGGAACTTCTCGGGCGGCGTCATCCTCAAAGGCTCCCAGGAGGTGCTCGTCAAGGGGATCGGCCGGCTGGAGGGGGCGGAGCACATAAGGAATACGGTCATTACTTCGCGCAACAACGTGCCCGTGTACGTCAAGGACGTGGCTGAGGTAAAGGTTGGCGGGAAGTTCCGCCGCGAGGCCGCCGGCCACAACGGGCGCGAAGCCGTCTATGTCACCATCGAAAAACAGTACGGGGGGGACACGCTCACGGCGATTGCCAATATCAAGGCGGCGCTGGCGAGGATTGAGCAGGATCTGCCCCGGCACATCGCCATCAAACCCTTCTATGACCAGTCGATTCTGATCATCAAGTCGCTCGCGCACGTCCAGGTCTCGATCCTGCAGGGGGCGGGCCTGATCACTCTGGTCATGGTCTTCTTCATGTGGAACCTGCGCACCTCGCTGATCGCCTCCCTGACCATTCCCTTCTCCATCCTGATCGCGATGGCCCTGATGCACCTGTTCGGCATAAAACTGACGGTCATGTCCATAGGCGGCCTGGCCATCGGCATCGGCAAGATGGCGAACGGATCGATCTTGATGGTGGAAAATATCTACCGAATCATCCAGGAGAAAAAGGGCCAGGCGTCCACCCTGGATCTGACCATCGAGGCGGCGCAGGATGTGGGGAAACACCTGTTCTCAGCCAATTTGATCATCATCCTGGTCTTCCTGCCGCTGCTCACCCTCGAGGGTATCGAGGGGGCGATGTTCAAGCCGACTGCTTTTGCCGTGGCGGCGGCGTTGTTGGGCTCGCTGGTGCTCAACCTCACGCTGCAGCCCATCCTCGGCTCGGTGCTCCTGACCGGGCGCCATTTCAAGGCTCGCCGGAATCCGGTAAACGACCTCCTGCTGCGGGCGTACAACTTCCTCCTGGGCGGCTGCTTCCGTTTTCAGAAGACAATCCTCGCGGGCTTCCTCGGCCTCATCGTGGGCGCCGGGATCGCATACACCTACCTGGGGAAGGAGTTCGTTCCGCCGCTCGACGAGGGCGCCATCCTGGCGACCACCGTCATGCTGCCCGAAACTTCACTCGAAGAATCTCTGGCGCTGGCCCGGCGCGTGGAGAGCATATTCCTCTCGTTCCCCGAGGTGATCTCCGTCTCGCGCACGACGGGATCCGCCGAAGCCTCCGAACACGTGCATCCGGTCAATCACAGCCACTACAACATCGAGCTTGTGCCGCGGGAAGAACGGCAACGGGACTTCCACCAGCTCACCGAGGCGATGAGGATCGAGCTCGACAGGCTTCCGGGCATCAATTACATCTTCGAGCAGCCGATTGCCAACAAATTGGCCGAGATGCTCACCGGAACCGAGGGAAACCTCTCGGTAAAGCTGTTCGGACCCGACCTGTCCGTCCTCAATCGGAAGATCACCGAGATCCGCGACGCCATGGCCGACATCGAGGGTGTGGCCGACCTGCAGATCGAGCAGACTACCGGCATCCCGCAGCTGGTCATCCGGCTGAACCGGGATAAGTTGAGCCGGTACGGCCTTCAGGTGAGCCAGGTGGCGGATATCGTGGAAACCGCGCTGAACGGCACGGAAGCCACGGACGTGTACGAGGAGGATCGAGTCACCTCGGTCCTGATCCGGCTGCCGGAGGCTTACCGGAGTGACGAGGATGCGATCAGAAGCCTGATGATCAACGCGCCCGGCGGCCAGCGGATTCCGCTGTCCGAACTGGCCGATATCCACAAAAGCGAGGGGCCGCAGACGATCTTCCGGGAAAACATGACGAAGCGGAAGATCATCCTCTGCAACGTCGTCGGCCGCGACATCGGCAGCTTCGTCGAAGAAGCCAGGTTGGAGATCGCCGGGCACGTATCCCTTCCGCCGGGCTATTTCGTCGAGTTCGGCGGCGAGTATGAAAGCCAGCAGAGAGCCCTGAGGCATCTCACGTGGGTCATGCTCATGGTGCTGCTCATCATCTTCGTGATCCTGTTTTCGTCCTTCGGTTCGATGTGGCAGGCGCTTCTGGTGATTATGAACATCCCCTCAACACTCATCGGCGGCATTCTCGGGCTGCTGATTGCGGGCCAGACGATCAACGTGTCGTCGACGATCGGATTGATCGCGCTGTTCGGCATCTGCGCCCAGAACGACATCATTCTGGTGGCGAAAATCAACGACCTGAGAAAAAAAGGGCTGGCGCTGCGTCAGGCGGTTCTCGAAGGGGCGGCGTTGAAGTTCAGGCCGATCTTCATCACCGACATGGTGATGATCGTCGGCGTCCTGCCGCTGGCCCTGACGGTGACTACGGGCGCCGAGCTTCACCAGCCGCTCGCGGTCGTTTATATCGGCGGCTTCTTCTTCGCCATCCTCCTCAGGCTCTTCGTCGTTCCGGTGATGTACGAAATCCTGGCGAGATTTGCCGGCGCGAAGCAGGGGCATGCATGAGGATCGTGGGCAGGCGGAACGGAATGCGAGGACCGGCTACCACGCGCTGAACCTGGGCGTGCATCTGCTCGCCGGGTTGACGTTGTTCGGTGTCGTGCGCCGGACGCTCCTTTCCCGGAAACTGCGCGAGCGCTTCGGCAGCGCCGCCACGCCGCTGGCCTTTTTCGTGGCGCTCCTCTTGAAGCCCGCCGCAAAGTGAGGGAGTAATGATGTCAGGAGCCTGTTCCGAATGGCGCTTGGTTTAGGGTGACTGAAATCACCCGTTAACGTTGCCGAATCAATTGCTTAAGCCCCGAAGTTTAGGCACTGCCGGTGTCGCCCTTGCAGGGCTCCTCTCTCCCCTTATCCCGCCTTACCCAGGGC
>JBBIMP010000095.1:4201-6525 GCA_037444305.1 Acidobacteriota bacterium | reverse complement strand
TCGATCTTCAGGGCTTCGCCGTAGTGGCCGGATGCCCGGTCCATCCGGTTCTGCTGCTGGTGAATCGTCCCAAGGACAACATGTATTCCCGCCGCGCGCGGGTTCAGCCGGAGCGCGGCTTCGTACTCTCTGATCGCCTGGTCCCATGAACTCTGTACCGCGTATAGCTGACCCAGCAAAGCCTGCGATTCGAAGCTCTTCGGGTCGATGGCCAGGGCCTTTCGACAGGCTTCCTCGGCCTTGCCCCAGTTCTGTCGGCTCATGTAAACCTGCCCGAGCAGGCGCTGCAGATCCGGACGAGTGGGTGATTTCGCAATCTCCTGGGTGATCCTCTGAACAGCGCCGTCGGCCCTTTTCTGGGCGATCAGGACGTTCGCCAGCGCGCCCAGGGCTTCGAAATTCCCCGGGTCGACCTTGAGAGCTTCGTTGATCTGCTGCTCCGCCCGAGCCCCCTGGCCCAGTTCCTGGTAGACAAGCCCAAGCCGGACCAGCGCCGAAGTGTTCCTGGGATTCTGCTTTGTGATTGCTTCAAATTCCTCCGCGGAAGCCCGGAAGTTCCTCTGCCGGGCCAGCGCGGTCGCCAGGACCATCCTGGCCGGTTCGGAATCGGGCGAAATGCGCAGCGCCTGCTCGGTTTGCCTCTGCGCCGCAAGCGCGTCCCCCTCGTCCAGCTTGAGTTGCGCCAGCGCGATGTGCGCCGGGATATACCTTTGATCCCTGCCGATGGCCGCGCTGAACTCCGCCTCCGCCTGCTGCGGCTTGCCGTCGCGCAGGTACGCCTGGCCAAGCGCCAGCCGGGCCGCGGACGACTCGGGATTATTGCGGACGGCGGTCATCAGCTCCGCAACCGCCTCCGCGGTCTTGTTCTGCGCCAGCAGGGTCTGCGCCTTCAGGATCCGCGTGTCGGTGTCCTTGTCGTTGGCTTTCAAGAGGTCGTCCGCCGCCTTCAGCGCCTTGTCGAACTCCCGGTTCTGCAGATGCAGCGCCGCCAGCCGCCTTTTGAAGCCGGCCTCCCCGGGCGCCGCCGCGGCCAAGGATTCGAACACCGCCGCCGCCCTGTCCGGCTTTCCGGTCGCCGCGTAAAACTCCCCCAGCACCAGCTTTTGCTGCCTGTTCGAAGGATCCAGGTCCGCGGCCTTCTTGTATGCCTCCTCGGCCCGCAGCAGATCCCCCTGCGAAACAAACACCTGCCCCAGGAGTTCGTGGAATTTGGGCTGGCCGGCGCCCACGACCTCGTTGATCTGCTTCTGGATGCGCTGTATCGCCCTCTGCGGCTGATTCTGCTCGAGGTAGACGCGCGCGATCCCGGAGAGCGCGTCGACGAAGTTCGGGTCGCTCTTCAGCGCCTCCTCGAAGCGGGCCTCGGCCTGCGGATAGTTCTTCTGCGCCATGTGGACCATACCCAGCCGCTGCAGGCCCTGCGTGTTGCCGGGGTTGCGCCTCACGAAAAGATCCAGTTCGGTTGCGGCTTCGCGGTACTCCCGCTTTGTTGCCAAGGCGCTGCCGATGACCAGCCGGGCTTCGTCGAGGTCCGGGTTGACGTTCAGCACCTGGCGCGCATAGCGCATGGAGCTGTCGGGGTCTCCCATTTCCAGCTTCAGCTTGGCCAGCGCGATCGCCGCCTGGACGAAGCCGGGATTGGCGGAGACCGCCTGCGTCCACTCCTCGTCGGCCCTTCGGCGGTCGCCGGCTTGCAGATACGCCATCCCCAGAAAGTACTTTGCCGTCGCGGAGGCGGGGTCGGCGGCCACCGCCGACTGGAACTGGCCCAGCGCTTCCTGGGGCTTGTTCTGCGCGAGGAAGACGCGGCCCTTCAATGACAGGGCGTCGGCGTCCTTGGCGTTGGTCTTGAGCATCTCATCGGCCGTTTGAATTGCTTTGGCAAAGTCTCTCTTTGCCAGGTGAACTTCCCCCAGCTTCAGCCGGACCTGGCTGTTTCCGGGATTATCTTTCAGGATGGCTTCGAGCGTCTGGATGCTCTGGTCCGGTTTGCCTGTCGCCGCGTAGAAGTCGGCGAGCTTGACCCTCTGGTCGATGTCCTTGACGTTGATGGAGGCGGCCTTTTTGTAAGATTCCTCGGCCTTCTGCCGGTCTCCCTGGGCCATGTGAACCTGGCCCAGGAGTTCCTGCAAGCTGGGCTCGCCCGGCCTGGCCTGGATGGCGCGGTTGATCCGCTGGACCGCCTTGTCGGGCGATTTTTGCCTTAAGTAGACTGTCGACAGCGCGCCGAGCGACTCGACCTGGGCCGGGTTGATCTTGAGGGCGCTCTCCAGCAACTGCTCCGCCCGCCCCAGGTCCCCCTGCGCCAGGTGCAGCAGGGCCAG
>JBBIMP010000095.1:0-4101 GCA_037444305.1 Acidobacteriota bacterium | reverse complement strand
GATGGCCTCTTCGGTCTTGTTCTGCGCCAGCAGCACCCGGCCTTTGATGAACTGGGCTTCGGCGTCCTTCGGATCGGCCGTGAGAATCGCGTCGGCCAGCTTGTCGGCGTCCTCGAATTTCCCCTGCTGCAGGTGGATCATCGCCAGCCGCCGCTTGACAAGATTGTTCTCCGGCTGATCGGCGATCATTTTCCTGAGCTGGGCGACGGCGTCGTCGATGCGGCCGGAGCCCAGGTAGAAGTCGGCCAGGATCACCTGCTGCGCCGGATCCATTCCCGGCAGGCCGAGCGCCTTTTTGTAGGCCTCTTCGGCCTTGCCGAGGTCGCGGCTCTGGACGTGCAGGAAGGCCATGGCCAGGGCGGCGTCCTTTGAATTGGCGTCGATGCCGAGCGCGCCCTTGATCGCCTCCTCGGCTTCGGCCGGCTTGCCGGAGAGCATGTAGAATCCGGCCAGCGACAGCCGGGCAGGGATCGACCTGCCGTCGGATGCAATCGCCTTTCTGAAGGCCTGCTCTGCGGCGGCGGGGTCTTTCTCCGCATGCTGGGCCGAGCCCAGGTCGAGGTAGGGAGGAACCAGCCGGGGTTCCGGTTCGAACATGCGGCGCAGTTCGCCCAGGGAATCGTTGATGGCGAGCATGCCGGCGTGGGCATTGCCTAGAAGTATGAGCGCCCGGATGTGATTCGGGTTCTTTGCCAGCAAAAG
This sequence comes from Acidobacteriota bacterium, assembly GCA_037444305.1. Classification (GTDB taxonomy): domain Bacteria; phylum Acidobacteriota; class UBA6911; order UBA6911; family UBA6911; genus JBBIMP01. The sequence goes on along the minus strand of JBBIMP010000095.1, from coordinate 3,399 downwards.
CTCGGCCTTCTGGCGGGCCTCGTCGAATTTGCGTTCCGTGAGGGACATGAAGCCGACTCGAAGCTGGGCCTCGAGGTGGTTCTGGTCGGCCGTGGCGGTCTGGCGGAACTCGTCGTAGGCGTTGGCGAAGGCGCCGAGACCGACGTAGGCGAGGCCGAGCTGGTAGTGGGCTTCGGCCATCCCGGGGCTCTTTTTGAGGGCGTTGCGCAGTTCGATGACGGCTTCGTTGTATTTCTTTTCGGCGACGTAGGCCGAGCCGCTTTCGAGCAGCTCGGCGGCGTTCTTGGAGCACGCCGTATTGATGAGCAGCAGCATCATGACCGGCAGAATCGCCGCAATCCTATGTACTTTGTTCATTAGTCCCTCCGGAATGGTTTCCCCATACTCTGCCACGGATTACACAGATTTCACAGAATTAGCAAAAAACCGGCTCAAATAAGCGCCAAGCCCATTAGATACAATGATGATGGGCCTTCTGCATGAAGAGCTTTCGTATATTGTGATCGGGGCAGCCCAGGAGGTGCACCGAAATCTTGGGCCTCGATTTCTCGAAGCGGTGTACGAGCAGGCGCTTGCCTACGAATTGGAACTACGAGGGGTTCCTCACAAACGACAGGTGCCGTTGCCGGTGATTTACAAGGGGAAGAAGATAGGTGACTACCGGCCCGACCTCATCATCGACGACCGCCTCGTTGTGGAGGTCAAAGCCGTCGCTGCCCTGCATTCGGCTCACGAGGCGCAGGGATTCCACTATTTGGCAGCTACGGGTCTCCGCCTGGCACTCCTTCTCAATTTCGGCGCCAAATCATTGCAAATCAAGCGCCTCATCTTCTAATCCCTCCGTGTAATCCTTGTCGGCATCGGCAACCATTTTCGTAATCTTCGGGCTATGTTCCAGGACGAAATCCTCCAGATCGTCCTCGACAAGTGCTGTTAGGGACGCCACCGGCTTGCCCCTATGCGTGATAATAACAGCCTCTCCCTTCATGACTCTCCGGAGAAGTTGGTCAGTCTTGTTTTTCAATTCGAATATATTCACTACCTTCATGCGGTTACGGTTTTCCTGAATGCATGAGGTTTCTTAATGGCAATGTTGATGAGAGTTTCATCTTTGCTTCTTAAACAAGCCAATAACTTTGCCTTGTGACCTATTCCGTGTAATCGGTGTAATCCGTGGCGGGGGTTTAAAGGCTGTATCTTGAGATGAGGTCGTACAAAGTCGGGCGGCTGATGCCGAGCGCCTTGGCCGCCTGGGTGATGTTCCCCCCATGTTCTTCGAGCGCCCTGCGGATCAAGTCCTTCTCCATCTGCTCCTTCGCTTCTTTGAGCGTCCTGGGCTGATCATGCGCCTCCGGTTCCTCCAGCTCCAGCTCCCTCGGCCCGATGAACGGCCCGTCCGCCAGCACGAGCGCCCTCTTGACGCGATTCTGCAGCTCCCGGACATTCCCCGGCCAGGCATGCTCGCGCATAGCCTCCAGCGCCGGCTTGGAGAACTTCCTGGGCGGCCGTCCCATCTCTTCGGAGAACGCCCCCACCAGGTGCTCCGCCAGCTCGATCACGTCCGCCCCCCGCTCCCGCAATGGAGGGAGCTCGATCTTGAGCACCGCCAGCCGGAAATAGAGGTCCTCCCGGAAGCGGTTTTCTTTGACCTCCGTACCGAGATCCTTGTGCGTGGCCGCGATGATCCGGCTGTCGACCTCGATGGGCTGCCTGCCCCCGACGCGCTCGATGACCTTTTCCTGCAGGAACCTCAGGATCTTCACCTGCAGTTCCTGCGCCAGCTCGCCGATTTCGTCCAGGAACAGCGTCCCGCCCTGCGCCGACTCCAGCCGTCCCTTTTTCTGCGCCGTGGCCCCGGTGAACGCGCCCTTTTCGTGGCCGAACAGCTCGCTTTCGAGCAGGGTATCGGGGATGGCCGCGCAGTTGATGGCCGTAAACGGACCTTTTTTTCGTGTGCTGAGATTGTGGATGGTGTTCGCGATCAGCTCCTTGCCCGTGCCGCTCTCGCCTGTGATCAGTACGGGGTAGTCCGCCGGCGCCACTTTCCGCATGAGCGAGTAGATCTTCTTCATGGGCTCGCTCGACCCGATGATCTTGTCGAAGGAGACCCGCCGCGCCAGTGCGCGCTCCTCGATGCTCTCCTTTTCGAGCCGGAGGCGCTTGAAGACCCGGTTGAGGACGACCTTGAGTTCGTCCAGGTCGGCCGGCTTGGGAAAGATGTCGTGCGCGCCTTTGGAGACGGCCAGAAGGGCGTTTTCCCGCTCGGAGTTGCCCGAGACGATGATGATCTTTGCCAGCGGGTTGGCGGCGAGCATTTCATCCAGCGCCGCCAGGCCCTCAGAAGCCTCGCGAGGGCGGGGAGGAAGCCCGAGATCGAGCAGCGCCACGGCGATGTCTTCGCTCTTGAAGGTCTCGACTGCGCTCTCCCGGTCCCCGGCGGTGAATATCCGGTAGTCGTCCGACAGCGCCCACTCGACCTGCTTCAGTATCTGCTCGTCGTCATCCACCGCCAGCAGCTTCTGCTTCGCCTTATCTTTCATTCCGTGTTAATCCGTGTAATCCGTGGCCCGCTTTGGCAGTTCTATTCGAATGATTGTTCCTCCCCCGAGTTCGCTCTCCGCCCTGATCGTCCCCCCATGGGCCTCGACGATCTTCTTGCACTGGAATAGCCCTATTCCCAGCCCGTCGCTTCGAGTCGTCCGGAAGGGAAGGAAGATCTCTTTTTCCAGAAACTCCTGTGCAATGCCCCTGCCATTGTCCTTTACCGACAGTTCAATCGACTCCTCCCGCTCAGCCGTCGCTATTGTAATGCTCCCCTCCGCCGAAATTGCCTCCTGCGCGTTGAGCAGCAGATTCTGAACCACCCTCTCCATCTCTTCGGCATCGAGTTCGATTTTGGACAAGTCTCGGAGTTCCAGCTTCAGCCGGCTTCCTATCCCTGCGTTCAAATTGCCGGACGCAGACCTCACGATATCGTTGAGATCCGAAGGTTTCTTGTTGGCCGCCAGCGTCCCCGAAAAGGTGTTCAGGCTGTTGCACAGCCGTTTCATCTTTTCGGCGGTGTCATAGATGGACTTGAATGCATCCTTCTGGAAATCCGGGTTCTCCTGGTGCCTGGCCGCGTTTTTCGCGATGAGCGACAGCGTGGAGGCGAAGTTCTTCAGGTCGTGCAGCAGGAACGCCGAGAAGGAGCGGAACGCATCGGCCTCCCGCGTTTCGACCAATGTCTGCAGCAGCTCTGCCTTGTGGAGTTCTCCGGCGGCGTGGTGGGCCAGGACGGACAAAAACTCCCGCGCTTCCCACCCGTAAGGGCGTCCGCTCCGGTCGGAGCCTACGGTCATGAGTCCCACCATCCTGTCGCTGGAGAGGAGCGGCACGAGCAGGGAAGCCTTTGTCCTG
>JBBIMP010000094.1:0-6975 GCA_037444305.1 Acidobacteriota bacterium | reverse complement strand
AGCGATCGGCGTTGACCGGTCACTCCATAACAGCCCAGGGCGTAAGCCCTGGGTTAAGGAAGGACAAAAGCGAAGAGCCCTGAAAGGGCGGCGCTACAGCACCACCCCTTCGGGGTGCAGGGCGGAGGAAAGAACGATCGTTCAGGCACCACCCCATCGGGGTGCAGGGCGGCGGGAAAAAGGATCACCCAGGCCGCACCCCTTTCGTGGTGCGCGCGTTTGGTGCAGATCAAGGACAGGGCGAAGGAAAGGACCCTGAAAGGGTCCGGCAGGAAAGCCCAGGGCGTAAGCCCTGGGTTAAGGAAGGACAAAAGCGAAGAGCCCTGAAAGGGCGGCGCTACGGCAAAGACTTTTCGAGCTGCTGGGCTTTGCGGAAGCAGTCGAGGGCCTTGTCGTCCTCGCCCATGCTCTTGTACGCGTACCCCTTCTCCTTCCAGATCGCGACCTGGCTCTTGGGGAGCTTGAACCGGTTCTGGTGCTTGTCCATCAGCCGCACCCCGGCCGCCGCCTGGCCCGCCTGCAGGAACTCGTTCGACAGCCCCAGGAGCTCCTTCAGCAGCAGCCCCTCCTGGTCCTCGGGCCAGCCCATCTCGAAGATCTTGTGGGCCTCGCGCTCCGCGCCCGCGAAGTCCTTCTTCTTCAGGAAGATCATCACGATCTCGTGCTGCGCCTCGGCCATGGATTTCAGCCTATCGACGCTCCGCGCGGCGTCCTGCCGCTGGTCGTCCGCCGGGGCCGCCGGCGGGACCGACAGGGAGAACAGGATCGCGGCCAGAGCGGCCGCGCACAGTGGAATTCTGCCGCCGGATCTCATCGCACCTCCGACCTGAAAGGATTGGAAAAACTCGTTTCGCTCACCTGCACGAAAGGGTTGCCCGAGGCCAGGGTGAACCCCGGGATCTCCCCGGTCGTCTCCCGCGCCTTGATGTAGTCGTTCATGTACCGCGCCAGGTCCCGCTCCGCGCCGGTGCGGTCCTGGTAGAGCCAGACGGAAAAGGCGATCACCGCGACGGCCGCCACGGCCGCGGGCGCCGCCAGCCACCGCCGCCCGGCCAGGAATTCAAGCCACGCCGGCCGCTCCGGCTGCCGGGGGAGGGAAGCCACGCGCACCCGCAGATTGTGCCAGAGCGCGGGGTCGACCTCAAGCATACGGGTCCCCGACTCGACCAGCGCCGCCGACCGGCTCAGCTCCGCCAGCTCGGCCGCGCACGGCGCGCAGGCCTCGACGTGGGCCTCGACGCGCGCGCGCTCGGCGGCCGGCAGCTCGCCGTCCAGGTAGGCGCTCAGCTCGTTGGCGCAACGGATGCAGTGTAAGGCTGTCATCGTCAGTCTCTCAAGTAATCCTTCACCTGCTCGCGCACCTTCAGGCGCGCGCGGTGGATGTCGGTTTTGACGCTCGCGAGGCTCCGGCCGACCACCTCGGCGATCTCCTGGTAGCTGAGCCGCTGGACCGCCGAGAGGACTAAGACCTCGCGGTATTTCTCGGGCAGCGCCAGGATGACCCGCTGGACCACCCGCTCGAGCTCGCCGGCCTGGAAGGCCTCGTCCGGGTCCTTGCGCTCGTCCACCAGGACGTGGAGCTCCCGGCCGTCCTCGTCGCGCGCGTCGATCGAGAGCGCCACGGGCGGGCGGCTCCGGTAGCGCTGGTAGACGTAGTTGCGGGCAATGCGGAAGAGCCAGGGCTCGAACTTGCTGTCGTCCTTCAGCGATTTCAGCTTCTGGTACACCGTCGCGAACGTCTCCTGCGTCAGGTCCTCGGCCTCCTCGAGCGACGGGACCATGCGGTAGATGAAGTTGAGTATCTTCCGGGCGTAGCCGTCGTAGAGCTTCTGGAACGCGCCGATGTCTCCGCTCTTGGCCAGCGGGATCCACCGGGCGAGGTCTTCCGCGCCCGCGGGGGTCCCGTCGATGGTCGAGTCTCGTCCGCTCAAGCAGAACTCAAATGGGTTGATTCCGGATGCCCGGAAAAGTTTCGCGCGATGACGGCAAATTGCAGGGTCCATTCTACAACGGGACGGGCCCGCAGAGACGGCAATAATTGGAACCCCGGCATTGCCCCCGTCGTGTAAGCTGTCAGGCCGCGGAATAACGCGGACTTATTTGGTTTTCGGTCGGCGTTTTTCGGCGTTCTTCCGCGGCCCTGTTTTGATGAATCTGAAATATGGGAGGGGAATATGAGACGTGCAACGAAGCTGGCGGCCACCCTGGCCGCGATCGTGGTCCTGGGCGGGGCGAGCCTGGCAACGGCGCAGGCGAACCGCATCCAGGAGATCATCCGCCTCGGCGGAAGCCAGGCCTTCCTCGGCGTGTCCATGGAGGAGGTCACGGCCGAGAACATGGCGAAGTACAAGCTCGCCGGCGAGAAGGGCGTGATCGTCCAGTCGGTGGAAAAGGACAGCCCGGCGGAAAAGGCCGGGATCAGGGCCGGCGACGTCATCCTGGAGTTCGTCGGCCAGCCGGTGCTCTCCATGGCGCAGATGTCGCGGATGGTCCAGGAGATGCCCGTGGGGCGCACGGTGGACCTGGTCGTGAGCCGCGACGGCAAGAAGGTCAACCTGTCGGCCAAGCTTGCCAAGAGCGAAGCGCGCGGGATCGAAGCCCTGGTGGGCGCGATGCCGCGGATGGAGCGGGAGAGGGACCTGCGGGACCGGGAGCTCGAGCTGAGGCGGCTGCTTCCGGAGGGCAGGTCGTTCCGGTTTTCCTTCCCCGAAGGCGGACGCTGGGTGGTGGAGACCGCGCGCCCGCGGCTGGGCGTGACGCTCGATTCGATCAGCGACCAGATGGGCGCGTTCCTCGGCGTGCCCGGCGGGAAGGGCGCGCTGGTGACCACGGTCGAGAAGGAAACTCCGGCTGAGGGGAAACTCAAGGCCGGGGACGTCATCGTCGGCGTGGACGGCAAGAGCGTCGACTCGCCCGACGGCCTGATGCGCGCCATCCGCGACAAGGGGGCGGACGCGAAGGTGGATCTCAAGATCATCCGCGAGAAGAAGGAGATGACCGTTTCCGTGGAGCTGGCCGGCGGCGTGCGGCGCGGATACAGGTTCTAAAAAAACCGGGACACGGAGGAACGTCTACGGGTGCGGAGGGGTGTGGAAAACCCCCTCCGCGCTTTTTTTCTTGACCTTCACCTTTTTGTCACCTACACTTCCTTCAGTGTAAGAAAGGTGAAGAACATGAAGCTGACCAAACGCCAGAAAGAGATCCTCGACTTCATCCGGGACTTCATCGACGAGCAGGGCTATTCGCCTTCCATGGAGGAGATCGCCGCGCACTTCGGCATCGCCTCGCTCAACGCCGTCTACAAGCACCTCGAGGCCCTGGAAAGCCGCGGCCACCTCCATCGTGATGCCAACCGCGCCCGCTCGATCGAGCTTCACCAGCCCGACGCCGCCCAGGCCGTGACCCTGCCGCTTTTCGGCTACGTCGCCGCCGGCCGACCGATCGAGGCCATCGCGAACTCCGAGTCGCTCGCCATCCCCGAAGACCTGCTGCCGCCGCGCTCCGAGTGCTACGTCCTGCGCGTGCAGGGGGACTCGATGATCGAAGAGCACATCGCCGACGGGGACTACGTGATCGTCGAATCGCGCGCGCAGGCGGCCTCCGGGGAGATGGTCATAGCGCTCGTCGACGGCGAGAGCGCGACGCTCAAGCGCTACTATCCGGAAGGCCCGAGGATCCGCCTGCAGCCTTCCAATCCGGACGTCACACCCATCGTGGTGGAGGCTTCGCGGGTGAACGTTCAGGGAGTCGTTGTCGGAGTCATGCGCAAGTATCGTTGAAACGGGTGAAAAACATGAACGAGATCTACAGCGTAAAGGTGCATGGAAAGGTGCTGGAGAGCAGGGACCTGAAGAAGCTCCTCGCGCGCGCCGTGCAGGAGAAACGCACGATGGACTTCCGGTTCCGCATGCTCGTGCAGGCGGGCTCCGCCCCCGCGGCGGCCGCCGCGGGAAGTTCGATCTGTATCGGAGTTCTCGCCGGGATGGATTAAAATGAGACGCATGAGCGAGCCGGATGACAGGTCCAAGCCCACCTGGCGCGAATCGCCGCCGGTGATCGCCCGGGAGGGGTGCGCGCGCTGCCACGGGACCGGCTGGGAACTGGCCGGCGAGACGGCGCGGCGCTGCACCTGCGCCGCCCTCTCGCGCCTCGTGGCGCTGCGCGAGAGCGTGCGCATACCGAGGCAGTACGAGGACTGCTCGCTCGAGAACTTCGAGCCCGAAACCGTATCGCAGCAGCGCGCGCTGAATCAGGCCAAAAAGTTCCTGAACGCCTACCCCCACCCCGGCAGGGATCTGTTCCTGTCCGGCCCGGGGGGGAGCGGGAAGGCGCACCTCGCCGTCGGGATCGCGCGGGAGGTTTTCCACAGGTACGGGGAGAGCGTGTTGTTCGTCGATTTCGGCAGCATCGCCGGACTGGGGAGGAGCCTTTCGGCCACCTCGGGGTGGGAGCAGGGGGAGTGGGACAAGGTCGTGCACGTGCCGCTGCTGATCCTGCACCGGTTCGGGACACTCAATCCTTCTCCGGACAACCTGGCGACGGTGGACGAGCTCCTCGAGGCGCGCTGGGGTATGAACAAGCCGACGGTGTACACGGGCGGGGATTTTCGCTGCAGGGATCTGTTCCGCCGGAAGCCGCCGGAGGGGGCTTCAATGACTTATCTTTTCCTCTCTGAGCTTTCCCAGCAAACGCTCATGCGGTTTCTGAGCAAGGTGAAGGTGGTGCAGGTGGCCGGGGAGGGGGAACTGCAGTCGGGCGAGCCGGGGACGTCGTTGTTTTAAGTGGTTGATGGGTAAAGGGTAACGTGCCCAGGCGCAACGGATGGCTGGTCGTTCTTATAATCTGCACAGCGATTAAGCAAACAGGTAGCAACTGGTCTGTATCCTAGAAATTAGGCCTGTCGAAAAGCCGTTTTTCACACAGTTTTCCACAGATTTTGTGCAAAAGTCGCGCCTGCTGGATGGGGGTCGAAGGGCGTGTTGCGCCCCTGCCGAGGCGCCGTTTTTTCGCCGCTGTCCGGGGGCCGCGCCTGCGGCCCGGCCCAGGGTATCGCAACCCTATTAAATGGCGGCCCGAAGGGGCGCAACAAAATCACTCGGGCTGGGAGTCATTCATCTGCGCCGCCACCTCGGCCAGGTTCTGCCCGATCGCGGCCAGGATGTCGGCGTTCTCCACATTCTTCTGCCAATGGCCCGGTATGCCGTCGATCCCGTTCAGCGCCCCGACGAACGCCCCGGTCAACGACGCAATCGTGTCGGCGGCGTCGCCGCCGTTGACGGCTGCGAGCACGGCCCGCGTGTAATCCCGGGGATATTTCAGGAAGCAGTAGATCGCCGCCGGAATTCCCTCCAGCGCGTCCGCCCCCGTCCCGATCTCGAACAGCGCCTCCGCCGGCTCCAGGTGCGCAATCTGCGTCACCCACCGGATCATCGCCGCCATGTCCTTGTCGATCGGCGCCACGCGGTCGGCTGCCTCCAGCACCTGGTCACCTGGGAGGCAGCGGTCGGTGGCCCGCACCAGCCGCGCCGTCAGGCAGGCGACGGCGGCGGCTCCGGCCAGGGCTCGCGGCTCGGTGTGGGTGATGTGCGCCGTTTCCAGCGCGGCCTGGGTCAGCAGATCGGGCTTCCCGTAAAGCGCCATCCCCACAGGCGGCATCCTCACCGCGGCGCCGCAGCAGTTGCTGAAGACGCCGCTCCTGGTCCACGACTTGCCGGCGGAGAGGTGCTTGCAGGCCTTTATGTTGGCGCGCATCGGCGTGCGGTGCGGGATGGAATTGACGTACCACGACAGCAGCGCCTCGGCCTGCTGCGCCGGCTGCACTTCGCGGAACTCGATGATCGACTCGGCCGTGGCCAGCATCAGCTGCGTGTCGTCGGTGTAGGAGCCCTTGGGCAGGAAGTCGCTGGCGTGGCCGGCGTGCGCCGGCAGGAAACAGGTGATCGGGCTGCCGTAGTAGCGCCTGATCTGGTTGGTCGTGAGAAACTGCGCGGGCATGCCGAGTGCGTCGCCGATGGCGAAGCCCATCACCGCGCCCATGCAGCGGTTGCGCAATTCGAGGGGCTCCATGAGATCCTCCCGGCTGATGGAACTAGGGCAGTCTTCGAGCGTGGTAGCTGAGAGGCGTGATGGAGGCGGTGGCGAGGTTTACGCGCCAGATGTATTCGGCGGTCTGGCCGCCGGACTCGTCCCGGATGCTGAAGGCGACCTGGTAGGAATCGCCGCCTTCGGGGACGGCCCTCCAGCCCTGGTTCCCCGGGCGGATGACCAGCTGCGCCAGTCCGGCGTTTTTCCGGACGACCAGGTCGCGGGCCAGCTCGCGACGGGCCTGCTCCTCGTCGCTGATCTCGGGCGCCGGGGGCGGCGCAGGGGGCTCCCGCACCAGCGCCGGTTTTGCTTCGCGGGGCGCCGGCGCAGGCTTCACCGCCGGTTTTTCCTTCGCCGGCGGCGGAGGCTCGGGCATCGGCCTGGGCGCTTCCACCACAGATGCAGCGGGAGGCGCGGGCTCCGGCGCGGGGGCCGGCGGCTCGGGCTCGAGCAGTTCGGGCGGCGGCGCCTCCTTTTCCAGCGGAGGCGGCGTGTTGGCCGCAGTGACAGCATCCGTGTTCGATTTGAAGCCGCCCGACAGCTGCACGACCAGGAGCAGCGCGGCCACTGCCGCGATGGAGATGTACACGATCTTCTTCATCGACAGGCTGTCGGAGGTTGGTATCTTGCCGTTTTCACTCTGCTCCCGGTAAAGCTCGGAAGCCTGACGCTTCAAATCTTCCACCATGTTTCTCAGTCCTCGCTATGGCCGAATTATAGCACTTTCACCGCATGGCCCCGATCATTCTGACGGATCGTCCGCGCTTTTGTTTCACAATACCCCCGCACCGGTGCGTGCGTGAGTTGAATAGGAGGCTGCGCGGCGGGGCTTGGGAAGCAGGCGGACTCCGGCCTGGACCCTGAAAGGGTCGGATAAGAAAGCCCAGGGCG
>JBBIMP010000093.1:0-7019 GCA_037444305.1 Acidobacteriota bacterium | reverse complement strand
CTCGTCCTTTATGTCAAGGACAAATACGACAGGACAAATACGCTACACTGGAAAATTCCATCTTGACAAATGGAAGCCGGGCAGTATAGCGATTACGGTTAGCGTTAGCGCCAGAATCAGGGAAACCGCCATGATGAATAGAGATACTCGCTTCATTTGACGACCCTCCATTTCTTAAAATGCCGTGGACTGAATTGAACAACCAGAGAATGTGGATATTACCCTTGGGGATTAGCATGGACCTTTATAAAATAATCTTGCCTTGGTCAATTATATATTGTAGGTTCGCACCGGGTGATGCGCCGTGGCAAAATCATCCACCCGCAGTACCGAGTTTTTTATTGTCACCCCCGACTGGTTGAAAAAACATAAGCGGACCGCTTTAACAAACGCCTTTCGTTTCCCTTTGCCTGGGTGAATACAATCCAAGGAGTATCTGTTGCCATGAACAAACGCATCTTCACCGCCGCACTCACCGGTGCCATACATACGCCGAGCATGTCTCCCCATCTGCCCATCACCCCGGAGGAGCTGATCGAAGAAGCAGTCCGTGCCGGAGAGGCTGGTGCCGCAGTGGTCCATGTCCATGTCCGCGATCCCAAGACCGGTCTCCCCAATGCGGACCAGGAACTGTTCCGGCAATTCGCCGCCGGCGTGAAGAGCCGCTGCGACATCATCATCTGCTTCACCACCGGCGGCCGCCTGGGCGACTCCGTGGAAAACCGGGGCCGGGTCGTTACGACCCTCTCCCCGGAACTGGCCTCGCTGAACGCCGGCTCTCTGAATTTCGCCCTCTTCCAGATCCTGGACCCAAAGAAAGAATGGAACCAGGAGTGGGAGAAACAATACCTGGCCGCCACGGAAGACTTCATCTTCCCCAACACGTTCCTCACGATGCGTCTGTTCCTCGAAGCTTTCAACGCCCGAGGGACCAAGCCGGAATTCGAGATCTACGACGTGGGAATGATCAACAACCTGGCGTTCCTGATCGAGAAGGGCTACGTTAAAAAACCCCTGTACCTGCAGTTCGTAATGGGCATTCTGGGCGGAATCCCCGGCACGGTGGAAAACCTGGTCTTTCTGCTGGAGACGGCGCGCAAGGCCATCGGAGATTTCCAATTCTCCGTCTGCGCCGCCGGCAAGGCGCAGTTCCGCCTCTGCACTGCATCCCTGCTCCTGGGCGGTCACGCCCGCGTGGGGCTGGAGGACAACCTCTACCTTGAGCGGGGTGTCCTGGCCACGAGCAACGCCCAGCAGGTGGCCAAAATCGTACGTATCGCCCGCGAATTGGGCATCGAGCCCGCCACACCGGCGGAAGCGCGCAACATCCTGGGGTTGAAGGGCCTCGAAAACGTCACTTTCTGATCCTGCCGCGGAGGCCTTATGAAACGGAAACGTTATGTGGACCTCAGCATTGCCATCGAGCCGTTGCTGCCCTCAGACCCGCCGCTGATGATCCCCAAGGTGGACTACATCGACCACAACATGGGTGCGGCGCAGATGCTGGATTTCTTTCCGGGCATAAAAAAGGAACAGCTGCCCGCAGGTCTGGGCTGGGCGCTGGAAATGCTGACCCTGACCACCCACAGCGGCACCCATCTCGACGCCCCCTACCACTATCACCCCACGCAGGACCAGGGTAAGCTGGCGCTCACGATCGACCAGGTCCCCCTAGCCTGGTGCCACGGCGACGGCGTGCTGCTCGATTTCCGCCATAAAGGCGACGGCGAGCGCATCAGCGCGGCGGATCTCGCCGCGGAACTGGCCCGTATCGACTATGAGCTCAAGCCTCTGGATATCGTGTTGATCCAGACCGGTGCCGATGCCCACTGGGGAACACCGCAATACCTGGTAAAGGGCGCCGGCATGACCCGGGAAAGCACGCTCTATCTCACAGAGCATGGGGTGCGGGTGGTGGGCATCGACGCCTGGAGCTGGGACCGGCCCTTGCCCTTTCTGGCCCAGGAGTTCCAGGAGCGGCGAGACCCCGCCGTGATCTGGGAAGCCCACTTTGCCGGTATCGAAACCGGGTACTGCCACATGGAAAAGATGGCGAACCTCGCCGCCATCGGCAAGCCCCACGGGTTCACCGTCTCCTGTTTCCCGGTCAAGATAAAAGGGGCCTCGGCCGGCTGGTGCCGGCCCGTGGCCATTGTGGAGGAGTGATAAATCTATGAAGAGGAGAAACGGGATGAAAAGGGAAAACCATTTTGCCCGCCACCTGCTGGCTGGGTTCTGCGTCCTGTTTGTTGCCGTCGCCCTGGCCTTGGCCCCGGCGCCCGCTCAGGCCGACACCATGAAGCTGACCTCCGCGGCGGGTCACCCGCCGGGCTTTCTCTGGGTGAAACTGCTCACGGAGTTCTTCATCCCCGAAGTCAACAAGCGTCTGGCCGCCGGGGGTAAACACAAGATCGAGTGGACCGAAGCCTATGGCGGCACGCTGGTGAAATTGGGCGGTGAGAGTGCGGGCATCAAGGACGGCATTGCCGATATCGGGTTCGTCAGCACGATCTTCGAGGCGCCGAAATTCCCGCTGCAGAATGTCTCCTACATGGCCCCCTTCGGGACGGACAACATCGATCTGGTCACCAAGGTGACCTCAGAGCTCCAAAACAGAATCCCGGCGATGAACGACGCCTGGGCCAGGAACAACCTCGTCTATCTGGGCGGGGCCGCGCTGGACACCTATCATATCTGGTCCACCTTCCCGATCCGGACCATCGACGACATGAAGGGCCGGAAAATCAGTGCCCCTGGTCCTTCGGCCAACTGGCTGAGAAACACCGGTGCCGTGGCCGTGGCGGGCACGCTATCCACCTATTACAACGACATCAAGACCGGCGTATCCGACGGCGCTCTCACCTTCATCACCGGCGCCTGGGGTGCCAAGGTGCACGAAGTGGCCCCCCATATTACCAAGGTTAACTTCGGCGCCATGTTCGCCGGCGGGATCGCCGTCAACAAGGCCCGTTTCGACAAATTCCCCCCGGAAGTGCAGAAGGTATTCCGCGAGGTGGGAGACGAGTACTCCCTGCGCTTTGCCAAGGCCCAGGCCGAAGCGGCCGACGGGCTCCTACAGCGCATGGCGGCGGCCGGGGCCAAGATAACGGAACTGGACCCCAAGGAACGGCTACGCTGGGCGGAGGTGCTGCCCAACGTCGCCAAACCCTGGGCCGCCGACCTCGACGGCAAGGGCCTGCAGGGAACAGCCGTGCTGAAAGGCTATCTCGACGGATTGCGCAAGGCCGGGGCGGCGCTGCCGCGGGACTGGACCAAGTAGTTCATGCCGGGCAAAACTGTGACAACGGAGGACAGTAAGGGCAACACCCCAGAGGTGCCGGGCGGTTACGGAAAACCCCAGCCTCTGGGGTTTCACCGTTTCACCGGGCTGCTGAACACCATCGGTTCCCTCTGGATCATCGTGCTGATGGTGCTGATCAACGGCGACATCATCGGCCGCGAGTTTTTCCAGAGGCCCGTGCGGGGGGTCACGGAGCTGATCTCGCTGTCCATCGTGGGGATCGTGTTTCTCCAGCTGGCCCACACACTGTGGGTGGGCCGGTTCACCCGCGCCGATGTGCTGATCGGGAAACTGCTGAAGCGGGGGTCTCCCGCGGGGTACCTGCTGCTCGCCTTTTTCCACCTCGTGGGCGCGGTCCTCCTGGCCGTCATTTTCTACGCCAGCTACCCGCTCTTCTGGCAGGCGCTCTCCATCGGCGAATACGTGGGCGCCATCGGAGATTTCACCGCCCCCACCTGGCCCGTCAGATTCGTGGTGCTGCTGGGTTCCGCCAGCACCTCCCTCACCTTTCTCCTGCTCGCCCTAAGCAATATCCGCCAGGCATTCCGGAGGCCGAAATGAGCAACATCGAAATCGCCTTCGCCATGCTGGGCCTGATGCTGGCACTTATTTACGCGGGTATGCACGTGGCGGTGGCGCTGACGCTCCTGTCCTTCGTCGGTGTCTGGGTCATGAAGGCGGACCCCTCCATCGCTTCCAGCCTCCTGGCCCAGGCCGCCAGCGACGCCATCGCCAGCCACGTTTTCGGCGTCGTGCCGCTGTTTGTCCTCATGGGCTTTCTCGTGGCTGTGGCCGACATCGGACGGGACTCCTTCGACGTGGCCAACCGGCTCTTCCACCGGGTACGGGGAGGCCTGGGCATCGCCACCGTGGCGGCCAACGCGGTGTTTGCCGCGATTACGGGCATTTCCATCGCCTCCGCGGCGGTATTCACACGCGTGGCCGTCCCCGAGATGCTTCGCTACGGTTACCGGCCGCGCTTCGCCGTCGGCGTGGTGGCCGGCTCCTCGGTCCTGGGCATGCTGATCCCACCGAGTTTACTGATGATCCTCTACGGCTTCCTCTCCGAGCAGTCCGTGGGGTCGCTGTTCATTGCGGGCATCGTTCCCGGCATCATTCTGGCGCTGGCCTTTTCCGTCTACATCGTAACCCTATCCTTCCTGGCCCCCGGTTACGTAGGCGGCCAAGGCAAAGAACAGCACGCTCAGCAGCGGCTCGGGCTGGCAGAAATCATCCTCAAGATGTTTCCCATCGCTGCTTTGATCGCCCTCGTGCTGGGCGGAATTTACGGCGGGTGGTTCACCGCCACCGACGGCGGGGCCGTGGGTGCCCTGGGGGCGCTGCTAATCGCTCTGGCACGCCGGAAACTCACCTGGAGGAAGTTCTGGCAGCTGCTCGTGGAAACGGGCCACGTCACCGTGGCCGTATCTTTTCTGATCATCGCGGCCAATATCTTCACGCGCATGCTCGCCCTTTCGGGCATGCCCCAGTACCTGGTTTCCGCCATGGCCACGGCCGAGTTCGGCCTGTACGGCTTTTTGGCCGTGTACGTCGCCATGATTCTGCTGCTGGGCACGATCATCGACTCTTCCTCTATCATGCTGATCGTGCTGCCACTGATGCTGCCCGTGGCCGCCAGTTTCGGCGTCGACCTCGTGTGGTTCGGCGTAATCACGGTGGTAGCCGTGGAGATCGGGCTGCTCACGCCCCCCTTCGGGCTTTCGGTTTACGTGACGAAGAGCACGCTGAACGACCCGCTGATCAGCCTGGGCGACATCTTCGCCGGGACCCTGCCTTTCGCGCTGATCATGGCGGTGGTGCTGCTGTTGCTCATCGTTTACCCCAGGCTCAGCCTGATACTGCTTTAGGAAAGGGGAACGGCCATGCAAAGCAATCCTCTGATCGGTTTCGCCGTCGACAAAACCTATCTGCGATTTATCGGCGCGGATCTGCAGCGGCCGGAATGCATCCTGGCCGAAAGAGACGGCACTCTCTGGGCGGCCGACGCGAGGGGCGGGGTCATGAAAATCGCCCCGGGGGGAAAGCAGACCCTCGTCACGCAGCAGGCGGACAACAGTTTTTGCGAAACGGCGGACCTGGCGGAAAGATACACACAAGGTACGCTGCCCAACGGCCTGGCCTTCGCGGAAAACGGAGATTTTCTCATTGCCAATTTCGGCACCGACGCGCTGGAGGTGATGACCCGGGACGGCCAGACCAGAACCCTCTTCGACAGCATCGACGGGCAGCCCATCGGCAAGGTGAACTTCGTGCTGCGGGACTCCCGCAACCGGCTATGGCTCACCGTTTCGACGAAGATAAAAAACTGGATGCAGGCCGTGGATCCCGGGACGGCGGACGGGTATATCGCCCTGGCCGATGAGCGAGGGATCCGGATCGTCGCCGACGGCTTCCAGTTCACCAATGAAATCCGCTTCGACGCCCGGGAGGAGTTTCTCTACATCGTCGAAACGACGGGACGACACATCAGCCGCATGCGCGTCCACTGGGATGGCGCGCTCACGGACCGGGAGATTTTCGGTCCCGCCGATCTCGGTCCCGGCGGTTTCCCCGACGGGATCGCCTTCGATGCCTGCGGCAACCTCTGGGGCACGCTGGTCTTCGGGGAAAAACTCTTCGCTCTGACACCCCAGGGGGATTTGCTCATCCTTTTCGATGACGGCGACCCGGCGACCATCGCCACGCTGGACCGCAATTTTTTTGCCGGCACACTGTCGCCGCAGCACATGACAGACTGCAGGAGCTCCGTCGCCCCCTGGATGGCCAGCGTCACTTTCGGCGGCCCGGACTTGCGGACCGTCTACATCGGCACGCTGATGGGCACGACAATCCCCTGTTTCCGCTCACCCGTGGCGGGGCTGCCCATGGTGCACTGGTGAACCGGGCCGATCTCTCCGGGTCAGTTCCTGACCGCAGCGGGGCTCGACAGGAAAAGGCGAGCTTGTTCTTGCGGTAGCCCGCGAAACGGTAACGAAGAAACACCCTGCGAAAGGAGAAGAGATGAACAAGGCCGTCTGTCACAAGCTCAGTTACGGACTCTACCTGGTGACCGCCGGAGAGGAGGGCAAGGCCAATGGCCAGATCGCCAACTCGGTGTTCCAGGTCACCTCTGAACCCGCCCAGGTGGCGATCAGCATCAACAAGGGCAATTACACCCACACATTCATCCGGGAGTGCGGCAAGTTCGCCGTGACCGTGCTGGCTCAGTCCACCCCCATGACCTTTATCGGCCAGTTCGGTTTCAAATGCGGTCGGGACATCGACAAGTTCCAGGGGATCAACTGAAAGAAGGACCAGACCGGTGTCCCGATCGTCCAGGACCACGGCGTGGCCTACCTGGAGGCGGAGATGAGAGGAAGCATGGACTGCGGCACCCACACAATCTTCCTGGGCGAACTCACGGGCGGCGAGATTTTGAGCGATGCGGAACCCATGATCTACGCCTACTACCACCAGGTGAAAGGCGGCAAATCGCCCAAGAGCGCCCCCACCTACGCGGGCAAGGCCTAGCCCCGCCGAATTGCGGGGTGCGGAGGAAGAGGCGTCCGTTTCCTCAAGAGAGCCATGCCCGCAGTCCCGGTGACCGTCAATCCAGCCAGTAGCGGTCCGAGAGTTTCCATTCGGGGGACATAAGGCCATTTGGGGGACATAACACTTAATTATCTTGACCAGCGCGTAAAATGATTTAAACATCCGC
>JBBIMP010000092.1:0-7681 GCA_037444305.1 Acidobacteriota bacterium | reverse complement strand
TCGCGCTCCTCAGCGTTCAATAAGAAACGTGCCGAACCGTCGGGTGATGAATCAGGGTTTCAGGGTGAGAGCAGTCGATCCCAGGGAGCCAACGGTCCAATTGCTGAACAGATCGATTAATCTGACCATATTTATCATAATTGTCTTGCATTTTAACGTAAAGATAGGTTCTATTATGCATTCATTTGGCGCCCTGCACCCGACGACCGGGGATTTTCCCGCCGGGCGGGCCGGGGCTTGACGAGAGGACGAGAATGGACACGCCGCTTCGCCGGTTCCTGGAAATCCCGTACGACACCCTGGAGGAGCTGAACATTCAGGCCAAGGCCGAACGCCTGTCCGGCAAGGCTTCGGACCGCATCCGCGAATCCCGGTTGAAGTATCTGGCCGACGAGAAACGCCTCAAGGCGGTGACCGTCTGTTTCACCGACCTCGAGGGACGCTTCCACATGCTCGACTATGACAAGAAGTTTCTCCTCAAGTCGGCGGACAATCTCACTTTCGACGGATCGTCGGTCCGCGGCTTCTCCAGGCAGGTCGAGTCGGACCTTCGTATCACGATCGACTGGCCGGCCTTCTACTGGCTGCCCGCCGACGTGTTCGGCCCCGGCAAGGTGCTGGTGTTCGGAGAGGTCTGCGACCAGGACGGCACGCCCTACACTGCCGACATGCGCGCGCGCCTCAAGGCCCTGTCGGCCGAGCTCAACGCCAAGGGCATGGTGGCGCAGGTGTCGAACGAAATCGAAGGCTTCCTCTTCAAGGGCGCGGACGCCGAGCGCCGTTACCACATCACCGGAAAGTTCGCGTACGTGTCCACGGGGGGCTACTATCATTCGCTTCCCGGCGATATCCTGCGCAAATTCATCGATACCTCGGCGGAGGTCCAGCGCGCGCTGGGATTCTGGAACGAGAAGGACCACCCCGAGGTGGCGCCGTCCCAGTTTGAGATGAATTACACCCACACCGAGGCCACGATCGCCGCCGACCAGGTGCAGCTCTACAAGCTCATCGCCCGCCAGGTGGCCGCCCAGATGGGCCTGACGGCCAGCTTTCTCCCGAAGCCGGTCGCGAACATCAACGGCAGCGGCTGTCACACCAACCTGTCGATCGCAAAGACGGGCAGGAACCTCTTCTATGACAAGAAGGGCCAGGAAGGACTGAGCGGATTCGCCTGGGGCATCATCAACCGGATCCTGGCCAACGCCAACGACATCTGCCTGATCCTCAATTCGAGCGTCAACGCCTATCGCCGCCTCGATCCGCACTTCGAGGCGCCCAACCAGATCAAGGTGTCGCCAAGCGATCGGGGCTCGATGATCCGCATTCCCATCGGCAACAAACGAAGCGCCCGCATCGAGGTCCGGTCCGTGGCGCCCGATGCCAATCCCTACATGGCCATCTTTGCGCTCCTCAAGACGGGCATCGACGGACCTGTGACCGAGGAGGACCAGGACAGCAAGCGGCCCCGAACCCGCTTCCTGCCCGACAACATCTACGACGCCATCCGGCTCTTCAAGGCGAGCAAGTTCGCGCAGGAGCTGCTCGGTCCGCAGGTGCACGAGAGGTTCGCCGAGCTCAAGCTTGCCTCGGCCGAGCGCTGTCCCAAGGCGCTCGGCACACACGTCAAGCGCAACGAAGTCCAGTTCCACCACGAGGTCACAAACCAGTATCTCTGGTCGCTGTTCTGAGGTTCACGAGGCCATTCCCCGGCGCGGCGCAGCCGCGCGCAGTGGATTTCCACTTCGGACTTACGCCCCTCATTTGGAGGAGAAGGCCGCGGGGTCTCAACCTGGAAGCGGGTGTGTTTCGCCACAATTCCGGCCGCCAGAAGGGAGACATTTCCAGTCCTTTTGTTCCATGATGATCCATCCCTGATTCAGCCGTTCGAAAAGCGGCCCGGGCCTTCTTTGCGCTTCCACTTGACGCTTGATTTGAATGGCAGCTGCTCTTATCATCGATCCAACCAAAACACAGGCTGCTGCTTGGAAGCAGCAAGAAACTGCTCTCTGCAAAGCCGAAAGCAGCACGCAACGACAACTGAAAGAAACATTATCTCTGCGGGTGTAATCATGAAATCTGACCTGTCGAAATACCTCATGTTTGTCGTCCTCGGGTGTCTGGCCATTTTTGGCGGGACCAGTTCTGCGCAGTCCCAACAGGTGATTCCCGGACTCGATGTTCTCCTCAGCGAGCAGAGATCACTGGTCGAAGGAAAGCGCATCGGTCTCATCACGAATCACTGTGGCGTGAACCGCTCGATGCAACATGCCGTCGATCTTCTCTCAAAGCTGCCGGCCACAAAACTGACGGCGCTCTTTGCGCCTGAGCATGGGATTCGGGGAGCGATACAGGCCGGGGGGTCGGTTGTCAATGTCACCGATCCGAGAACCGGCATACCGGTCTACAGCTTGTACGGCCAAACCACCCGGCCCACGCCCGAAATGCTCAAGGACGTAGATGTGCTCATCTACGATATTCAGGATGCGGGCGTCCGTTTCTACACTTACATCACCACTCTTGGCGAATGCATGGAGGCCGCGGCAGACAAGGGTATTCCCTTCATTGTCCTGGATCGTCCCAACCCCATAGCCGATATCATGCTCGAGGGCCCGATACTAGACCTTGATCGATTCAAATCATTCGTCGGGGCCTACCGGATTCCCATCCGTTACGGCTGGACAATTGGCGAATTGGCGGGATTCATCAAGGACGGTTTCAAGAAGAACCTGGACCTGACCGTGGTGAAAATGAAAAACTACAGGCGAAGCCTCTGGTACGACCAGACCGGCCTTCAATGGATCGCTCCTTCGCCGAACATCCCGAGCCCGGCCACGGCGATCGTCTATCCGGGAATGTGCCTGATCGAAGGAACGAACGTTTCTGAGGGCAGGGGCACCACTCAACCTTTTGAGATGATCGGCGCTCCCTGGCTGGACGGCCACAAGCTTGCCGAAGCCCTGGCCGCCCTGCAGCTTAAGGGTGTGCTGTTTCGTCCGGTTTATTTCACGCCGACCTTTTCCAAACACCAGGGCCAGCTCTGCCACGGGATTCAAGTGCACGTGACAGACCGGCAACAGTTCCAGCCGGTGCGGACAGTGCTTCACATCCTCAGTCTCATCAAGAAGAATCACCCGACGGAGTTCCAGTGGCGGGAAAGGCAGATGGACCAGCTGTCGGGATCGGACGATGTTCGCCGGTCTATCGACCAGGGCAAGCCTGTCGAAGACATCCTGGCCTCCTGGGAGCCGGAGCTGAAAAAGTTCAATGAGATGCGCAAACGGTACTTTTTGTATCAGTAGAAACGACTTACACTGTACAGCCCGGCGAGGCTGCAACCGAGGAAGGCCGTATTGAAGGGATGCAGCAAGCCAGGTCAAGTGAAGTGACCCGTCGCTGAGATCCCTTCAGGAGAGCCGGACAAGCCGCGCCGCCACATCGGCCGCAAAGCGGCGGATGTGATCCTGGATGAAGGTGTTCACGTCGGGGCCATCGCTCTCCAGCAGCGGCGTGAGATCAACGGCGAAGGTCATGGCCTCCACGGTATCCACGCCATGGCTTTCGAAAAATGTGGCGTTGGCACGCCGCCTTCCCGCAATGGCAAGATCGTAGCGTTTTCCACCGGCGATCTGGGAGTCGAAAACGCCGATGAGGGACGCAGCCAGGTTTTCGTGCCCCGGGATCGACAGCCCCACCTTGGAGGCGTCCTCCAGCCAGTCCAGGTCGCGCCAGACTTCGCAGCCGAGGAGCTTCGACGGCTTGGCGCGCCCCGTTGCGCTCCGCAGTGCCGAAACGGTACGCAACAAAACCGCCACGTGAGTGTCGTGCTTGTCCGCCGGATTGTGGGTGTACGCAATCTGTGGACGGCACGCCTGGAAGAGCGCTGCGATGTCGGATTGTGGAGCCGCGCAGCGAGGGTTCTTCAGATCCGCGCTCGGGTGGTTAAGGAATGCGACGGCGGAGTATTCGCCGATGTGGGCGGCCTTTTTCTGTTCCAGTTTCCGCACCAGGCGCATTTGCTCGTCGCTGTGGCTTTCGTAGGGTCCACTCCTCGGGCTCCCGGCGCCGTCGGTGGCAATCACGGCTGTGAACCACCGGTCCGAGCGGCCATAACACTCCAGGACGGGCGCCACCGCCATCACCTCCACATCGTCGGGGTGGGCGGCGATGCACAGGTGAGTCGTGCGTGACAGCGCCTCGGATGCGTCCGTGCCGTCCGGCACGTAGATTTCGGCATCGTCGCGCGATAATCGTATCGTCATATCCCTTCGATTCTGGGCAGGCTGGCTGCGGCGATGGCCTGTCCCACCCTGCGGCTCTTCTCATCAGGCAGTGCAATAGATATTACTTCCCCGAGATCGGGAAATTCCAGCCTCAGGACCTCCTGCGCCTTCTCGACGATCACCTCGCCGCCCCGGCCGGAAGTCACCCGGCCCAGCACCAGCACATCCTTCAGATGGTAGAAGTCTGCATAGTGCGCCACAGCATAGCCTAGATATGCCCCAAGGGTCTCATACACGAGGCGGCACGGTTCATCCCCGGACGCCATCCGCTCCTGCAGGACAAGCAGTTTCTCCGGGAGAGCCAGGCCGGCGGGAAAGCTCAATCCCGCCGATTCGGCGACACGGATCGCGCCCACCTGGGAAAGATACTGAACTCCGCACCCCCGGTCCCCGGACCACTCGTCCACGGGCGCATCCGGCCGGTAGTCGATCGGTGTGAACGCCAGCTCGTTCAACCAGGTGGTCAGCGAACCGGACGGGCAGACGTAACCTGCGGCTTCGCTGGAGCCCATGGCGATCCCCAGCACCGGGTTTGCTCCCAGAGACATCGACCCGGCCAGAGCAGTCACTTCGCCGTCATTGATCACTTCCAAGGGAACCCCGAGTTCGTCCCGGATGCGCAGGAACAGGCCCGCGACCTTTTCTTCGAACAGATCGTGGGGAACACCCCGGAACAGCGAGGCGGCCCGGACGCGATTGTCCATGTAAACCCCGGCGGCGCTTCCCCCGACTGCGTCCAGGCGCGGCAATGCCGAAGCTGCCCTGCGAATGGAATCCATTATTTCCCGGTAATGGTATTCCGGGTCGGCCGCATTCCTGGGATCCCACAGCACTTCTTCGCTGAAGACCGGCCGGCCCTCGATTACGGCACTCGCTTTGCGATCGCTCGCTCCCAGGTCGAAGCCGACGCGGCAGCCGTCCAGGTGCCTGCCCAGAGCGAGTTCCCGCTCGCGAGGCACAGGAACCTGGTCAGGCTTGCAGATCGCCAGCGTGAACGGCCTTTGGTAAAGGTCGCTCATGTAGCGGTAGTCGAATTGACGGTCGCCGCCCTCTCGATAAAGCTCCTGCAGATAGTGTCCGATCTCAGTCGGACCTCCGATATGGACCTTCCAGCCTCCTTTTTGCCAAAGCAGAAACTTCAGAATGCGCTCGGCGTAAGGCAGGCTTACAGGGGCCGGCGGCGATGATGCCGATGCCACTATGGTGTCGTAGACGGAGACCGAACCATCGGGCCGCTCGAGCCCGAAACGCAGGGGCGACGGATTGGCTTTTCGAAAGTCCTCGCGCAACCTCCGGTTGATGAGCGCTGCGGGGCGAAAACCGGGATCCAGGGGCGGAGCGACCGCCGGCGCCGCAGATACCGATCCCAGACTGTCATCTTTCAAGTCGGGTTTCCTCCTGAATGGGCAGAATATATACTGGCATTTTTGCGATCATTCCATTTCCATGGGGGCAGACCACTTTAGCCCGTTCGGCCGCCGGCGCGAAGTAACTGTTGCTGCCCCCGCATTGGTCCGTTGCATTATAGTCACAGCCAGGCATCCAGTCCTGTTCGCGATGAGGATCTCATGAAGAAGATACCTGCCCTGGTCTCCTTGATTATGCTGGCGATACTCTCGCTGGCCCAAACGACCATCGAGCTGCCGCCTGTGCCCGTTTACGAGGTATTGCGCGCTGATCGCCCGATCCGGGTGGACGGAATCCTCGACGATCCCGCCTGGGCCGCTGCACCTCAGCTCGGTCCCTTCCGGAACAATAGGGACGGGAGCGCCGGCCCGCTGCAGACCGAAGCCTGGCTTCTCTATGACGACAACTACCTCTACTGCGCTTCCCGCTTTGTGGACACCGACATCTGGGCGACGCTGAGAAAGCGGGACGAGCATCTCTGGACCGAGGAGGTGGTGGAAGTGTTTCTCCGGGCGGACCGGAATTCCGCGCCCTACATCGAGCTCGAGGTAAATCCGCTGGGGACGCTGATCGACATCTATCTCCTGGATATCCGCAAGCCTCTCCACTACGCGAGCTGGAACAGCGAGAAGATACGGTGGGCCGTCAGCGTGGACGGCACCGTGGATGGGCAGCCCGGCGACAAAGAATGGACCTGCGAAATTGCGCTTCCCATGGAGGACATAATCCCCGCTCCCAACATTCCTCCCAAACCCGGCGACCGGTGGCTCTTCAACATGTATCGAGTCGAGAAGAGGCCGGAGCCGGCGGGCCTGGCGTGGTCGCCCACAGGCAGGGACTTTCACCGCCCCGAGCGGTTTGGCGAGATTGTGTTCACCGACCGCCGGGTCCCGTAGCCCGAAGGCTGAAAGCATCAGTGCTGATGGTGCAGTCACGAATCCTCCGTTACGCCGATCGTCTGCGTTCCACCATCCGAATCAGCACCTGCAGCACTATGATTCCAGCGCAGCCGGCGGCCGTTATCCAGAATCCGGATCCCACCCCATGGTCCTGCGCGATCCGCCCGACCAGCCACGGCGCCGTCATTCCGCCTGCGAGGGCCACGACAAATATGATGCCGAAAGCGGTCCCGGAAAATTCGGCAAAAACAGTTCCGGCCTGGGCCAGGGTCGTGGGGAAGATGGCGGCGAATCCCAATCCGACGCAAGCCGCCAGGACGGCGGCGCCGCCCGGACTGTCCGTCACTATCAGTCCGACCACTGCGACCAGGGCCAGGAATGCGCTTCCGGTGACCAGGGCGTGGGCCGGGAAGGCGCCTGCAACCCTGCTCACAATCCACCTTCCGGCCATTATCGCGCCCCAATAGCCCGCCAGGACATACGCAGCGTTTTGAGGCTCGAAATTCATCCGCTCTCCCAGGTAGGTGGAGATCCAGCCGCCCATTGTGAATTCATTGCCGCTCTGGAAGAAGAGGAGCAGCGCAAACAGAAAGAGCAATGGGTTGCCCAGGATTTTTCCCATGGCACTGCGGGTGATTCCCCGCTGGTGCTTGGGTGGCGGAAATTGCGCCATGACGAACAGGATGAACGGGACGAGGGTCAGCGCCGACAGCCACACCAGGAAGCTCTGCAGTCCCATACTCTGCAGCAATGAGCCAACCAGAAAAGGCATAAACAGCGCCCCGCAGCCGAAAGCGATGCCGAGAAGGTTGAGTGCGCTGGCCCGCCGGTCGGGGCTGATGTCGTTCAGGAGAGCGTTCGTTCCGCCGTTCAAAGCGCCGCCTCCCAGGCCGAGCAAGGTCAAAAAGCCCAGAATGGAGTCGTATCCGCGAACGAAGGCCAGCGTGGCAAAGGATCCGCCCACGAGCAGAACGCTCACTGCAAGAAGGGCGCGAAAGCCAAAGCGGTCGCAGATCGGTCCGAAGACCAGAGAACCCAGCAGCATGCCGAAGTTCATCAGCAGGAACAGCCGGCCCGCGTCCGCCTTCTCGAAGC
>JBBIMP010000091.1:0-8128 GCA_037444305.1 Acidobacteriota bacterium | reverse complement strand
CGGCGGACCAGACGCCCCGGCCGGCAATAGCGTGGACATGGGGATGGAGATTCAGAAGGACTGCGCAATTTCCTGAAAGGCGGAGTCGGGGCGGCACGCTCTTACCTGCGGTTGGTTCGCACCAGCGACAGAAAGTTCTCCATGAACCAGAATTCGAGATCCATGCCGCTCTCCGCCGAGAAAGCGATCTTCCGGCCGTCCGGCGACCAGTCGAGCTTGCCGGCCGCAGCACCGACATCCGTCTTCACTTCCGCCGGATCTCCGCCGGAGGCAGAGACCATCCAGAGCTTACCCTTGGAGACAAACGCAAGCTTTTGCCCGTCCGGTGACCAGGATACTTCGCTTTGGCTGCTGACTTCCTGAATCCGGCAAACCTCCTTTGCCTTGCCACCGTCGATCGGGAAGACGTTCAGAGTGCCTTCCGGAGTGTCTGTTTTTTTGGCAAAATAAGCGATCGATGTTCCATCAGGAGACCAGTCGATACCGGCCCGCACCACATTGTCTGATTCTTTGCTGATTTTGAGAACGTCGCCGCCATCAGCCGGTATCCTGAATATTGAATGGAATCCTTTTCCGTTGCCAAAATCTTCCCAGGCGACATAAGCGATCCATTTGCCGTCCGGCGACCAGCACGGATGAACCCCTCCTTTGGTGATCTGCCTGAGGCCTCCTCCCGCAACGGAAACGGTGTATAGGTTCGGGCCGGCGGTAGCCGAGCCACCTGAAACCACAACCAATTTGCCATCCGGCGATACCGAATTCCCTGCCCCCGGATAAGATGTGAAAAAACCGGTCTTGCGAGCCTCTTCGATTCCGGGATGGGCGCTTACATCGCCCCCGTCCGCAGGGACAGATCCCAAACCGCCCCCCTTCCATCTGAAGAAGATCCGCTTCCCATCCGGCGACCAGCGTGGAATGCCGGCAAGGCTGTCGAGCGGACTTACCTGGCTGGCCTTGCCCCCGGAGACGGGGACTGTGTAGACATACTCATAATATGGAGTTGCGAGGAGAAGCCCGATTTTGTTGTCCGGCGTCCAACCGGTGAGGCCTCTAGCCATAAAGGGGGGTTCGATTTGCACCGGAAGGTCAAGCGGTTTCCCTTGCGCCGACAACGGAACGATACAGACCTCTGTCCGGACGGGCTGTCCCGCGACAATTCGCCCAAACGCGATCATCGTCCCATCGGGTGACCAGATGGGGCCGCTGAGGTTATCATTGATATTCCCGTTGATTTTCACGGGATTGCCGCCTTCGGCGGAAATCACCATCACGTCATGAAGTCGGCCGGGAGGCTTGTCTCGCCTGACCGGGGGCGTCAGGTAGGCGATCTTCGTTCCATCCGGCGAGTAACACGGTGCTATGCCTCCCTCCTTTGTGACCTGCCTGATATTGCCGTTTTCGACGGAGGCCACAAATATCTGACTGCCTGAGTCGAACGCAACGGTTTTTCCATCAGGTGACAAACTCAATCGGCGAGAGGTGTCGCCCTTGGAAGAAATCCATTGAGGAATCGGTATTCTTTTGGGCTCTCCTCCGGAGGAAGGGATGACGTCAATATAGGCACCTTCCGGCTTAAAGTTGATTTGCGATGTTGATGTCCCGGCACGAACATAAGCTCTGCTGAAGGCAATCCAGCGGCCGTTGCCGGACCACGCCAGGCCGTCACCGAGGACATCAGCCGCTCCTGGCAATTCCCTTGGCTCGCCGGCCAAGTTGGGACCTGCCTTGCCCGGTATGGGGACGGTCCAGATCGCCGTTCCGGAGCCGAAGGCCAGGTTTTTTCCGTCGGGCGAAAGCCGGCTGCCGCTCCATTCTGGGATATTAAAGGGCGTCCGCATTTTCCGAAACTTCGGTTTGTCGGGAGCCGTATCCGACATGCCAGCGAGCCGAGAGATCCTCTCCTTTGCAGCTTTCACAGCCTCCTGCTGTTGTGGATACCTGTCGATCACGGTCTGATATGCGATTCGCGCCTCGCGCAGGCCGAGTTTTTCGTAGCATATGCCGAGGTGGAGCTGGGCCGTGGCGGCCAGGGGTTCAATATTGCCGTACTGCGCAAGGAATCGTTTGTACGCGTCGATCGCGGCTTCGAGGTCGCCTTTGACTTCCTCGAGATGAATCGCGCCCCCGAGCATCGCATCCGCGGATTGAACTGCCTGCGGAGAGGAATTCGCGATCGAAAATGCCGCAGCTAGTGCCAGCAATGCCACCAGGGCCGTGCAGAAGCTGATTATTTTCGGTTTCATTTCGTCACCTCCGGTTTTGATCCCATATTGCCCGATCGTCCGGTGCTTCTGCGTAAAGTTGCGGTCAAGCCTTGGACAAGAAAATGACTCATGTATCGTCTATCTCCGGCTTCACCCGTCGAAACGATAGCCGACGCCGCGCACCCCGGTCAGAAACTCGGGATTGTGCGGATCCATCTCGATCTTATGGCGCAGGTTGTTGAGGTGCGTATAAATCACGCGGTCGGTCAGGAAGACATCCTTGCCCCAAACCTCATCCAGAAGCTGATCGATCGTCCTCACCTGGCCGCGATGCTCGAGCAGGACCTGAAGCAGCTTGAATTCCGTTGCCGTCACGTCGATCTTTTCGCCGTTGCGCGTGACTTCGAACTTGCCGGTATCGACGATGACATCGCCGAAACGGTAGACCTTGCCCTCCTTCGAGTCATCTTGAACACGACGCAGCACGGCTTTGATGCGCGCGAGCAGTTCGCGCGGGCTGAAGGGCTTGGTGACGTAATCGTCCGCCCCGAGCTCCAGCCCGACGACCTTGTCCACTTCCTGCCCCTTCGCCGTCAGCATGATAATGGGGGTGCGCACGCCGGCGGCGCGTGCTTCGCGGCAGACCGAGAAGCCGTCCCGGCCGGGAAGCATCACATCGAGAATGACCAGATCATGCCTGCTTTCCAGGATGCGCTCGAGCGCCACGTCCCCTTCGTCCACGACTTCGACGGTATATCCTTCCACCTCCAGGTTGTCCTTGAGGCCGGTTGCGAGAGTAGGTTCGTCCTCCACGACAAGGATGTGCAGCATGACGCCTCTCTAATGTCTTCCCGCTTTGCCGGTGACCGGGAGATGGATCGTAAAGGTGCTTCCTTCGCCGGGACGGCTTGTGCATTCCACTTCGCCGCCATGGGCCGTTACGATGTGCTTCACGAGGCTGAGGCCAAGGCCGACGCCCTTGACCTTTCGTGAAAGCCTGCCGTCCACCCGGTAGAACTTTTCGAATATGCGACGCCGGTCCTCTTCAGCAATCCCCACTCCTCGGTCCCGAACCGAAATCGTGATCCTGTCATTTCCCGATCCCGCATCGAGCCAGATTGTCATGCCTCCGGGCGAATACTTGACGGCGTTGTCCAGGAGATTGTGTACTGCGCAGGTGAGTGCCTCGGCATCGGCCTCGATTTCGGGAAGCGCATCCGGAATGTCGGCTTCGAGTGTGAATGCATTTGCGGTTGCTTCCTCCTGAAATGCGGCGGCCAGCTCCCGCAGCCAGCGCGCCGCGTTCAGAGGAGCGAATCTGTATTCCTTTCGTCCCTCTTCCATCCTGGAAAAATCCAGCAGGTTTTCCACCAGGTTCCCGAGCCGCCTGCTCTCCTGAACAATCATCCGGTAGTAGCCTCGCTTCTTCGCATCATCCCCTATCCTCTCGTCGAGCAGCATTTCCCCAAGCTGCAGAATCCCGGCCAGGGGCGAGCGGAATTCGTGCGACACGGCGGAGACGAAGTGCGCGCGCATTCTCGCGATCTCAAGCTCCCGCTTTACGGTGCGGACCGCGATATAGCCGCCGAAACCGAGCAACGCCGTCATGACCACCAACACCGCCAGGTAAAAGTTCTGGGTCCGTTGCAGGCCGGCGTATATGGCACCCGGATTTTGGGGCCATATCTGAAGGTGCCAGGGCCGGCCGTCCATCTGCAGAGTCCTGACGACCTCAGAGGTTCGGGTTTCGCTGGAAGCCGACCCGAAGAGAAGCTCCCCATCGGGAGAGGATACGTTGAAGCGGAATCCCTTTTCCCTTTCTGCGGCGAAAATGCGCGGCTCCCATTCCGACTCCAGTAAGCCCGGCGACAGTACCAATGCGGTGAATGGTTCGGATGTCCAAAAAGCGAGGTGTGCACCCTGTGATGAAGGCAACACGTGGCGCGGGTGTTCGAGCAGAACCTCGACCGCTTCCGTCAGGGCAAGCTTCTTTAGCTTCAGCTGCTGCAGACGCTGCTTTTCCTCCGGCGGGCTGGAGATGCTGGGAAGCCAGGCTCCGGCAGTCTCCATATAATAAGAGTATTCACGCTTTCCGAGCCTCCACCGGCTTTCGACGAGGTCTCGAAAGAACGTTGCCGCATGGTCACCAAGTTGCGCCTCAAATCTCGTCCCGGCCATAAGGGAGCAGATTTCAAAATCCGCGATGAGATCCGTGGGCGCCGAACCGACCAACACAGGATCGAGTTTTGCGAGCTCTCGGTATGACTGTAGCGCCTCATCCAAGCGCCCGGCTTTGCGGCGGCAGCGCGCCAGCCGGTGCAGGTAGAAAGGGCGGACCTGCAGCGTTGACGCTTTCACCAGGGCCTCGTAGATGCGGCCGGCGCCCGCGTAGTCCCTGCGGCGAAATTCCAGTTCTTCCGCCTGAATCAGCGAAGAAGACAGGGGCGGCGCAGACTGTGGCAGGTCCTCAAGGAGCCCGGGGACATAGAGCAGCTGCTTCGGGGGAAGTGCCTGGAGACCGCCGCGGGAATTCCAAATGATCACTGCATTCCCGGGCGTTTTTATCGTTGACCGGACTTTTTCCGGCAAGCCATCCAGGCCTTTCAAGCGGTTTGCTGAAATTAGCCGGACCGCCTCCTGCCATTGTCGGAATTCTCTCTCCAGCTCGGTGCCTGCCCGGGCAGCGGCCCCTTCAAGGCTTTCGCGTATCTGCTGGTCGGCAAGCTGCCGCTCCTGTCGCAATGCCCTCAGCCCCAGGATTGCCAGGGTCACTCCCGGCACGAGCAGGCAGATGACGAAGACCGCCGTGAGCCTGTGGCCAGGCGACGGCAAAAAGCGTTTCCAGGCTGAGAAGCGCATCGGGATCCCCCTCGTCGCAGGTCTGCCAGATCGATTTTTCCAGTGTACACCTGCCTTGGGGGATCGCAGGTCAAGTTTCGGTCAAGTTGCTAATGCACAGCCACTGTTTTTGCGCCCTGGCATCTTTGCGCCCCTGCGTTTCGGATGATGGTCGCGCTTCTCGAGTCACAGCCTTACCGCCGGCAGTGCGATCAAACCTTCCCGCTAATTAGTTTCTGTCGCGAAACGCGTCGGCATCGGCATTTTTTCAGGGATTTCAGGCGCGGCCAAGAGTAATGGAGCCAAAGTCAGGGGTAATAGGCAGCAAGCGAGGCCCGCAATCACCCAGGAGAGCCGATTTTTCAATGCTGAGTCGACACCTCTGCACTGAACCATCGGCTATGGGCACCGCTTTCGGCCTATGCGGCTCGTCGGCGCTGTCGTTTCTGCTTTTCGATCAGCAACCGTGCAATGACCATGAGGTTATTCGCCAGGACGGCGGCTCCCACAAGAAGTTCGAATCGCTCCCGGCCCTCCGCGAGACAGCGCTTCATGCCACGACCGCGGGCGAGAACCGAGATCCGCCCCTCTATGCCGGCACGGAAACGCTGGGCCTTTTTAAAGGAGGGGCTTTTCTCGTGGGCTGCCTGCGCCGCACTCTTCCGTCCACCGCGCTGGGGTATGCACACGAGTTCTACCCCGGCTTCCTCGCACAGCTGGAGATTGGATTTGCTGAAAAACCCGCGATCCGCACTATAGACGGTTGGCACATCACCAAATGTTTCCGCGTGATGCTTCAGAGAGGATTCGACGTGACCATCATCCGTGGGGTTCTATAGCGCATAGATCCGGATGACCATCAGACCCGCCGGCGCCTGGCCGGTTACATGCTCCATCCCCCGATCGTTTTCGAACGCCTGCGCTATCGCCCCCAATCCGGCCAGGTCATCTACCACGGCCGCCAACGCGGCGGCGGCGATAGGTCAACCTCTCCGGCCCGCATCTTTCCCGCGCTGGACTTCCTGGCCGCCTTGTGCACGCACGTGCCGGACCCGGGACAACAGCTGATCCGCTACTACGGAGCCTGGTCGAATGCGCGCCGGCGATCAGCCCGTCCTGCCGCATCGGCCCCCTCTCCGGCGGCCGAAGCGCCGGCTGGGCACCGGGACGATTCCGCAAGCGCCGAGGAGTTCGCGCGCGCCCGCAGGCGCTCATGGGCTCGGTTGATTAAGAAAGTGTACGAAGCAGACCCCCTGATCTGCCCCCGCTGCTCCGGACCTCTGAAAGTCATCAGCCTGATCGGCGACGCCCCGGTCATTGAAAAGATCCTGCGGCATTTGAAGCTCTGGGACCAGCCCGAGCGGCCACCTCCGCCCCCCGCGGCACAACGGGTCCATTACGATGAGGAGTTCGTCGATCCCGCATGGCCGGATGCCGCCGAGTGACACGGCGCCCGCTCGCTCCCGATGTCAAGACGCCACTGCCTGCATGGGCAGAAGTGCGCCCGCGGACGGCGCCGGCGCGCGGAGGGGGAGCTGGGAGCGACGTCGCTCCCAGCTCCCCCTCCGCGTTTTCCCCTCCTGTCAGCTCATTCCCAGACGCTGCAGCTTCCTGCACCATGAATCCGGGGATATTGCCGGATCTCTTACCGTCCATCCACGCCATCCTGACTCAGCCCCTCCAAAGCAATTGCTTATCATCAGATCAGCCCGCAGCCACGATCTGCAAGACCGAGGCAGGCTACCAGCTGAAAGAGGGCGAGATCAGGCCGACCTGGCAGATGTTCTGGGTCCTTACGGGACAGGAGAGGAAGAATCACTTCGGTCTGGTCAAGCTCGATCCAGAGAAGCCCTCGCCAACGATTCTCAGCGGGACCGGAGGAACAACCACGGGCTCGTCCATCCCTGGGAAATCCGCAAGCTGACGATCGAAGAAGTCAAGGCGCTGGCATCTTACCCCCCGGAATTCCAGATCACCGGGGGATACAACGCGAGGTGGGCGAGGATCGGCAACAGCGTGCCGCCGCTCTTCATGAAGGCGATTGCGGATCGCATCCGCCGGGATCTGCTCCCGGAGGCCGTGGCGTCGAAGGGACTGACTGCAGCGTGACCTATTCGAAAGAAAGAACGAGGCGCTTGCCGAAAGCGGACGCCGCCTTTTCAAGCTGGCGCAAGCTCGGCCAGTGCTTGGGATCTTCCAGCCGTTGCGCCGAGGGCCACGATGTTTCCAAAGCCCTGGCGATTTCGGATAAGGGACGGTCGCCGCGCATCAGGCGGATCAGTACCGCAGCCTGCGTCTTTGCATCCGGCGCGACCATGCGGGCGCCTTTGATGCGTGAAGGCTTCGGAACCGGCAGCCCTTCGGCAATGCGGTGATCGAGCACCAGGCTGAGAACCTCGGCGGCGTTGAACAGGCACTCGTCGATGGTGTCGCCCTGGGTTATGGCCTCCTCGATGTCCGGGAAACGGACAAAGTAACCGCTCGGTTTCTGCGGTTTGATGATCGCCGGATAACGGATGTTCATTTGAATTTCACTCCTGTCTGCCGCTCGATTTCGGCAAGCAACCCCTTGCCGATTTCTTTCGAGCCGTGGACCGGAACGGGAATGACTTTGCCGTCTTTCTCCATCAGGTGGTGGCTGCCTCGGACGCGAACCTGACGCCAGCCCTCGGCTTTCAGCCTCCTGATGACCTCATTCCCATTCATGCCAAGAATGATATATCAAAATAGGTATGGCTGCAATGGGAAAACTGAGGTCATCCGAGATCCGGGGCGGCAATCCCGCGTTCTCCATGCGGGCGATTGCCACGTACGCCCGGAATGACGTTGTCCATCCCGATAATTTGATCCGAGGTAGATTCAAAACGCACGGGTTAGGAGATGGCGCCAATTGGGATTCCACGATCAGTCAGAACGCGCTTCAAGGTAGACCTGTACGAAGCCGGGAATGGTGCGTCAACCGAGAAGCTCCGAACATCAATCCCACGGCGTGACTGCGGTTAACAAGTGCGAAAACAAACAGGTTTTCAGGCTCAGAACTCGGTTAATCGATGGCCGAGAAGAGGCAGTTCGAGTTTAACTTTTTA
>JBBIMP010000090.1:0-8184 GCA_037444305.1 Acidobacteriota bacterium | reverse complement strand
ATCGGGCAGGAAAAATCAAGGCGTGAGGCCCGGGGAATGAGGGGACCCCGAAGGGATCGGGCAGGAAAAATCAAGGCGTGAGGCCCGGGGAATGAGGGGACCCCGAAGGGGTCCGGCAGGAAAGGCCCGGGGAATGAGGGGACCCCGAAGGGGTCCGGCAGGAAAGCCCAGGGCGTGAGGCCCGGGGAATGAGGGGACCCCGAAGGGGTCCGGCAGGAAAGCCCAGGGCGTGAGCCCTGGGAATATTGGGCAGCAGCAGAAAAAAGCCCTGTAAGGGCGGCACCACATGTGTCGCCCCTGAAGGGCTGGATTTCGCACATCCATGAGATCCTGATCGGATTCCCGCCGATAGAGGATTTAGACGCCTCCTTTCCATCGGAGAAAAAGGCAGATTCAAATTCGGAATCGAGATTCAGGAGATGGCCGCTTGCGATTTGCCTCAGCTGCGATATTGATGTGGGCATTGAATTTGCCGCTGCCTGCCCTCCAGGACGCCCGGCCCCGCATGATCGTGTTCCCGCTGGAAAACGGCCTGGAATCCGGCAGTCTTTCATGGGTGGGCGAAGGGATCGCGCTCTCGCTGAGCGAGCAGTTGTCCGGGGTTGGGATAGATGCCATCCCGCGGGAGGAACGCCTCAGCCTGGCGCAGGAATCCAACCTCCCGGCCAACCAGCCGTTCAGCCGGGCGAGCATGCTGCACATTGCGGAGATCGCGCGGGCCGATTACATAGTCTTCGGCTCGGTGTCGGGCTCGGAATCGAGCCTCAAGGTGGATCTTGCCGTCCTGGACACCCGGACCCTCAAAACCGGCGGACGCATCACCGGCAACGGCTCTCTGGCCGCGCTGCCGCAAATCGAAAACGACCTTGCCTGGCTTATCCTTTCGAACAACGGCCTCAGCGGCGGGCTCTCGCGGGAGCAGTTCCGTCTCAGGGCGCGGACAATGCCGAATTCGGCCTACGCGCGCCACGTGGCCGGCCTTTTGAACAAAAAGGAGTAGAATCCTCGTCGAAGGCGTGGAATTCGGGGCCGCGGTATATTAGTATATGCGGGCCGTGCCGAAGTGGCGGAATTGGCAGACGCGCTAGGTTCAGGGTCTAGTGGGCTTAAGCTCGTGGGGGTTCGAGTCCCCCCTTCGGCACCACCTTTTTTATTTAACCCTCTTGTTACTTGACGATCTCCTGCGCCGGGATGGCAGACAGCACCGACAGATCGTGCGTCCCGAAGAGCGCGAAACTCGCCAGCCCCTGGCTGGACGTCACCCGTATGTACCCCGAACTGCGGCTCTGCCCCGCCAGCGACGGGAAGAACTCCGTCACCAGCCTCGACATCCGCCTTTTCGCCGGCAGCGTCTCCGTCACCGAGGCCTCCCTCGTCCCATCCGACCTGTACAGATCCAGCGTGACCACGGCATCCGCTGCCCCCGGATTGAGCAGCGCCAGCCCGGTGAAGTAGGTCTCGTTGGACGCCACCTGGCTGAAGACGAATTCCCTCTGCAGCGCCGACACCAGAGGCAGCGCCGAAGCGAACCGCTGCTTCGCCGGGTCGCCGAAGACGACGTTTCCGGCCAGCTTCGGGCCGCTGCTCGTGATGTGAACGTAGCCTTGCGTGATCGACCCGGTCCCCGGCCCGAAGAACGACTGGTCCGTCAGGTGCAGCTTGCCGTAGGGCGCTATCGGCACCGTCCGCGTGGCCCCGATCTGCGCGCCGTTTTCCCCTACCAGTCTCAGCGTCAGGTTCCCGGCCTGGCCCTCCAGGTTCACGATCGACAGCGCCGAGCGCCAAGGCCCGCCGACGACGTACTGCGGCGAGTATAGGTTCGTGGCGCCGGCGGCCTGCCCGTTGAGGCCTTCCAGGTACTTGCCCGACTTCCCGAACAACTGGAACGGCACCACGCCCAGCGCAGAGCTGACCTTGAGGTAATCGGCGGCGGACAGGGTAGTCGAGGGGAAGAGCTCGGCGAGGCCCTCGGCCATGGCGCCATAGGGATTGAGCGTCCGGCTGGCGGTGGCTCTCGCCGACCCGCCGGGCTGCATCAGCTCGAAATTCAGCGTGACCGGGACATCGTGAGGATTCGTGACGTGGATATTCGTGAAGCCCTGGTCTTCGATTTCCGGGAAGACGAAGGAGGTGAGGGGCGTGAACGAAACATTGGCGCCGTCGAGCGTCGATAGGTTGGAGTCGAAGATGAGCGTGAAGGCGCTCACTCCGGCGACGGTGCTTTCGACCATGATCCAGCCGCCCGGATTGCGTCCCGCCAGCCCCGCGCCGAACAGCTCGAAGTCCACGATCGGCAGCTGCGCCCCCGCGGCCAGCATCCTCTGCGCCGGATTGACGATCCCCTCGCCGCGGATCAGGGATCCGGAGCGTTCGTAGGCGGTGAAGGTCACGATGGCGTCTTCCTGGCTGAGGTTGGCTACGGCGATGCCGGTGTGTTCGCTCGTGCCCAGGGTGGCGCTCTTTCCGGGATTGCTCCCCATCCAGGGCGAGAACAGCTTGATTTTGTTGATCGGGGCCGCCTGCGTCCGGAAGCTCAGGGTGTCGGAAACCGCGGACCTGCCCGACGCGTCCTTCGAAGTCACCCGGTAGTAGTAGAGCGTGTCGGCCTTGAGCTTGTTCAGCACCTGCGAGTGGTTGGTCGTCAGCGAGGCGGAGCTCTGCGGCGTCGACCCCAGGTCGAACGTCGTGCCGAACTCCACGCGCGAGTCAGCCGGCCGGTTGGTGGTCCAGGTGATGGTCGCGGTCACGACGTTGGCGCTTGCAGCCAGGTTCGAAATCGACAGCTCGGGCTCTTCCTGTCCGGCAGGCGTTTTGAACGTGAAATTGCCCGACTGGCCCAGGTTGCCGGCCGCGTCGCGCGAGCGGACGCGGTAGTTGTACGTCGTATTCCCTTTGAGCCCGGTCAGCGTTCTGGCATGGGAGATGGAGCCGACAGGACCCACCTCGGAAAAGCTGCCGTAGGCCGTGGTCGCGCCGAATTCGACCTGCGAATCGGCAGCCTCGTTTGTGGTCCAGGTGATGGTGGCGCCGCCGGCGGTGATGCCCGAAGCTGCGACCTTGGAAATGACCGGCGGGGTTTTGTCCGATGATCCGGTCGTCGTGAACGTGAAGACGCTCGATGCCGCCTGGCTGCCGGAAGCGTCGGCCGAGCGCACCCGGTAGTGATACGTCGTGCCCTCGGTGAGGCCGCTGAGCGTGCGCGAATGCGAAGTAACGAGCGTCGTGTTCTTCGCCGAGAGCGTGCCGAGGGCGGATGTCGTTCCGTACTCGACCTGCGAGTCGGCCGGCCTATTGGTCGTCCAGGTGAAGGTGGCCGTGGTGTTGCCGTTGGAGATGGCGACATTCGTTATCGTCAGCGTTTCGGTGCCGCCGGGCGCCGCGGCGGTAGTGAAGGTGAAGTTCCCCGACAGGGCAACGTTGCCGGCGGCGTCGCGGGAGCGGACACGGTAGTGGTAGGTCGTTCCGGCGACGAGCCCGCTAAGCGCCCTGGAGTGCGACGTGACATAACTCGTACCGAGCGCCGACAGGCTGCCGTAAGCCGCCGTCGTGCCGTACTCAACTTGGGAATCGGCGGCTGCGCTGGTGGACCAGGTGATCGTGGCGGCCGTCTGCGTGATGCCGGAACTGGCGACGTTGGAGATCACCAGCGGCGCCGGGGTGGAGCCGAAGCTCTTGGATACTTCGTTGGAGAAGCCGCTTTCCAGGCCGGCGGTGTTGTAGGCGGTGACGGCGAAGTAGACCATGCCCGAGGGGAGCCCCGAGAGCGTGTGGGTGGTCACTTTGCCGATCGTGATGGGCGCCCCGTACGTACGGGAGGCGGTGCCGTAGTAGACCTTGTAGCCGGCGAGGTCGGCTTCGGTGTTGGCGTCCCAGCTGAGCGTGACGCTGTTGGCGAATGCCGGTGCGGCAAAGGCCGCCAGCGTCGCGATCATCAGGATCTGAAACGGGAGTGCTTTGAGGGTTTGCCGAAGCCTGGTCATATCTTCTCCGATAGAATCTGGATATCCTGAGAAATGATCGGATTTCGGCGGTTTGGATCGTGTGCGGGTTGTCACAATTTCAGCGGAAAAGCGTCACACGGAAGTTCACGGAGGAGCGCGGAGAAAATCAGTGTATTTGAAAGCGTCGGCGCGAGGCGCGGCCCGACGCAAGCAGTTGCAGTTCTCCGTGAATCTCCGTGCTTCTCCGCGCACCTCCGTGTAATATCTTTAACAATCCTGGAGGCTCGCTTGAGACCACTCATCCTGCTGCTGTTTCTCCTCCCGCTCCCCGCCTTCCCGCAGTCCGCGGCCAACGTCCTGCTCGTCATCAACGACACCAGCCCGGCCTCGGTCGAAATAGGCGCCTACTACGCCGAAAAGCGCTCCATCCCGGCCGAGAACATCCTCCGCCTGCGCCTCGACGATGCCGAAACGATCTCCCGCGAAGGCTTTCAGCGGGGCATCGAAGCACCCTTGGGCAACTGGCTGGCGCGCAACTCCGCCCACGACCGTATCCTCTACATCGTCCTGACCAAGGGGATCCCGCTGCGCATTGCCGGCACCGAAGGCCCCGACGGGACCGCCGCTTCGGTCGACTCCGAACTGGCGCTGCTCTACCGCAAAATGTCCGGCGTGCAGGTCCTGCAGCCCGGCCGCGTGGCAAATCCCTATTTCCTCGGAAACGGCTCGATCGCCGAAGCCCGAAGGTTCACCCACCGCGACCAGGACATCTTCCTCGTCTGCCGCCTGGACGGCTTTACCGTGGAGGACGTCCGCGGCCTGATCGATCGCGGAGCTTCGCCCTCGAGCGGGGGCAGGGTTTTATTGAAGGGGAAGGGAAGCGGGACGGAAAAAGGAGAGGACTGGCTGCGGTCGGCGGCCGCGGCGCTGGGGGAGCGCGCGCTATGGGACGCTTCGCCCGAGACGCCCCGGCCGGAGGCGCCTCTGCTGGGCTACTTCTCGTGGGGCTCGAACGACCCGGCCATCCGGCAGAGAAAGACTGGATTGAGCTTCATCCCCGGGGCGCTCGGCGGGATGTTCGTCAGCTCCGACGCCCGGACGATGCAGGCGCCGCCGGCAGGCTGGCAGACGGGCGCCTGGCAGGACCGCGGAAGCTACTACGCCGGCTCGCCCCAGTCGCTCACCGGCGATCTGATCCAGGACGGCATCACGGGTGCTGCGGGGAACGTCTCGGAGCAGTACCTGGAGGGGACCGTCCGCCCGGATATTCTCTTCCCTGCATACCTGGCCGGCTTCAACCTGGCCGAGGCTTTTTATCTCGCGACGCCGTTTCTGAGCTGGCAGGGGGTGGTGATCGGCGACCCGCTTTGTGCTCCCTTCCAGCGGGACGCGCTCCCGTCGGGGGACCTCGATCCCGGCATCGATCCCGAGACGGAGCACCCGCGGTTCCTTTCGCAGCGGCGCACCCGTACGATCACCATCGAGGCCTTCCAGCGGGCTTCGGCGCACCCGGAGACCGTCAAGGCGCTGCTGCGGTCCGAAGCCAGGCTGCAGAAAGGGGACCTGCCGGGGGCTCGGGCCGCATTGGAGGAAGCCACGTCGCGCGACAGCCGGCTGCTGGCGGCGCAGGTGTATCTGGCGCAGATCTACGAGCAGGCGGGCGACCATGGCCTGGCGGTGGAGCGCTACCGGCGCATCCTGGAGCTGCAGCCGGAGAACGTCATGGCGCTGAACAACCTGGCTTACTCGCTGGCGGCCCGGATGGACCAGCCGAAGGAGGCGCTGCCGCTGGCCGAAAAAGCCTATTCGCTGGCCAAGGGGAATGCAAACATCACCGACACGTTGGGCTGGATCCACCACCTGCTGGGGGAGAGCGAGAAGGCGTATGGCCTGATCAGCCAGGCGGCGCTCGCCGAGCCGCGGAACGCGGAGATTCAGCTGCACCTGGCGATCGTGGCAGCGGCCACGGAGCGGCTTCTGGAGGCCTCGACGGCGCTCTCCCGCGCCGTAGCCCTCGACCCGCTCCTCGAATCCCGCGACGAGGTCAAATCCCTCCGCCAGAAAATAAAATGACTGAATTCAGGGAGGACAGATGATTCGCGAGTATATCGATATGGCGCTGAAATGCGCTCACTACGAGATCATCGAGGATGAAGAACCGTATTACGGTGAGGTCAAAGAACTCCAGGGCGTATGGGCCACGGGCAGGACATTGGAGGAGTGTCGGCAAAAATTGAGCGATGTTGTCGACGGTTGGGTTTTGGTGAGGCTATCCCGAGGATTGCCTGTACCCGAGCTTCGCGGAATCCGTATTTTTCCTCCGACGGAGATGCACGTTGCCTAAACTTTTCTCTGACAGAGGTGACCCATGAAGCCCTTCAAGATCACCCGCACCGACCGCGCCCTCAAACCCAAACGGGGCGAGAAAGTCTCCTTTGAAATCCTCTGCCGCCCCCGCTCCGGAGCCGGCCTGCGTCAGCTCATGTCCGAGATGGCGTTCGACACGCTCGAGTCCTCCGCCCCGGAAGAGCGCACGCTGGCCGGCGTGAGGCGCGCGCTCCTGCGCCTGGGCTTTCGCGTCTATGCCGCCGACCGCGGCACGAGCGTCTCGGCCGAAGGCCCGCACGAGCTTTTCGCAAAGGTATTCGGCACGCCGCTGCGCAAGCGCGGACGCACGCTGAAGGCAGGCGTGCGCGAGCACTACTTCGAGTTCTTCGATACGGTCGAAGACGCGGCGGAGCCGAGCGTCGCGCCCCTTCCCGGCGCGCTGTATGTCGCGATCCAGCGCCCGCCGATCTACTTCGAGTCGCCGCTGCCGCCGCCGGTCCCGTACTTTCATCTGCGCGTCCCCGGGGACGTGGCGCTGTTGACCAATTCGGCGGCCGCGCACCGGCGCAGGACCCCCGAGGGGGATCGCGCCACGGGCGCGGGCATCAAGGTCGCGATGCTGGACACGGGCTTTTATATGCACCCGTTTTTCAAGGCGCACAGCTACCGCATGACCTCGGTAGGCGCGGCCGATGCCGCGCCGCCGCCGGGTCGCGACCCGCACGGCCACGGTACCGGGGAAGCGGGCAACGTCTTCGCCTGTGCGCCGGACGCCGAACTCCTGGGGGTGAAGATGGGCGGAAACCCGGTGCTATCGTTCGACCGGGCGCTGGCGCTGGGCGCGCAGGTGATCTCCTGCAGTTGGGGCTACCACCTGCCCGGTGCGGCGAGCCTTCCGGCGGCGCTCGTCCCGCTCCGCCTCAGGATCCTCTCGGCCGTGGCTGCCGGTGTCACGGTCGTCTTTTCAGCCGGGAACGGCCAGGTGAGCTTTCCCGGAATGATGCCGGAGGTGATCTCCATCGGCGGGGTTTACGCCGACAACAAAGGCGAGCTGCGGGCCTCGGATTACGCTTCGAGCTTCATGAGCCGCATCTATCCCGGACGGCGGGTCCCGGACCTGTGCGGCCTGGTGGGGATGCAGCCGCGGGCGATCTACATCTGCCTGCCGGTGCCGAAAGGGTGCGAGATCGACAGGGATCTGGGCGGCGCCGGCTTTCCCGAGCAGGACGAGACGAAGAAGAACGACGGCTGGGGGCTTTTCAGCGGGACTTCGGCGGCCGCGCCGCAGGTTGCGGGTGTCTGTGCCCTGTTGCTGCAGAAGAAGCCTTCGCTGGCGCCGGAGCAGGTGAAGGCTGTGCTGCGCGCCACGGCGCGGGACGTCACGAAGGGGACGAGCGCGATGGGGGAGAGGGCCGGAAAGGGCGAGGATCCGGCGACCGGCGCGGGACTGGTGGATGGATTGAAGGCGTGGCTGGCGGTCTGAGATGGGGCGAAGAAAAGGACAGGCGGGTACCGGCAGGATGGAAGGAGGCGGCTGCGCGGCGAACGTATTTTTGCGCTCGCCGTCGGGCCGGTCAATCCGCGAGCTGGCCGAAGGGCCGCTGCCCCGCGACCTCACGCCCTGGCTTCCCGCGCCCTCGGCTCAGAGAGAGGTCACGCGGTTTTTCTCGGAATTGGGCTTTCAGGCGCACGCCGATGCGTTGGGCTTGACGGTGTCGATCGAGGGGTCGAGAGCGCTTTTTACCCGGGTTTTTGGCGCCGATGCCGGCCGCGGGGAGGCTCTTGCGCCTCCCGGTCCCATCCGCGATCTAATCGAAGAGATCCTGCTTCTTCCCCGCCCCAACCTCCACTGATCTCTCCTTTTGCCACGGATTCCACGGATTCCACGAATTATTTTCAGTTATTTCGTGAAATT
>JBBIMP010000089.1:0-8209 GCA_037444305.1 Acidobacteriota bacterium | reverse complement strand
GGCTTACGCCCTGGGCTTTCCTGTCGGACCCTTTCAGGGTCCTCGATTCCTTATTCAAACGCCTTTCGGGACAGTCACCTTTTCCGCGCGCGATAAAGGTATCCTCCCAGGTTTCCCCGTTGCGCTCGGAGAAAAGGTATCCTCCCAGGTTTCCCCGTTGCGCTCGGAGAAAAGGTGACTGCGCCCGTTTTTCATTCCGTTTTTCGTGATATATGAATGTCCATGGGATTCGACCTGCAAACGCTGCTGACCGGGATCCTGATCTTCTTCGCGCGGATCGTGGACGTCAGCCTGGGGACCAT
Organism: Acidobacteriota bacterium; assembly: GCA_037444305.1. Taxonomy (GTDB): domain Bacteria; phylum Acidobacteriota; class UBA6911; order UBA6911; family UBA6911; genus JBBIMP01. The sequence goes on along the minus strand of JBBIMP010000089.1, from coordinate 7,907 downwards.
GAGAACGATCTCCATCGTCCAGGGGCGCACGAGAATCGCGTTCGTCCTGGGCTTCGTCGAGGTCAGCCTCTGGCTGTTCGTCATCGCCACAATCCTGCGGCAGATCATGGAGCACCCGCTCCTGGGGATATTCTATGCGCTCGGGTTTTCGTCGGGGAATGTCCTGGGGATCCTGCTGGAGCGCAGGCTGGCGTTCGGGCACCTGGTCCTGCGCGTCGTGAGTTCGCGCTTCGGCAGGGAGATGGCGGAGAAGATACGCAGCGCGGGCTTTGCCGTGACGACGTTCGAGGGCGAGGGGATGTCGGGACCGGTGACCCTGCTCTACGTGGTCTGCCGGAGACGGGATATGAAGGACATAGTCCCCATCATAAGGAGCATCGACGACGATGCGTTTTACATCACCGAGCAGGCCGGGCGGGTGAGCAAGCTCAAGTACCCTTCAATGGAACAGGCCACCGGTTTTCGCGCCCTGCTGAAACGAAAATAGGGAAGGGTAACAGCTTTCACGGCCTCGCCGGGTCGCGATAGTTCACGTCGAGTGCACGGAGCCGCCCCAGGTGAACCGAGAGCCGCTTCATGAACCCCTCGTAATCCTTCCTCCCCTTCGGCCCCCAGACGGCCTCGCTCAAGGCGCATGCCCTCGGGTACGCCATGTACTCGGCGTGCTTCGCGTTCGGCACGTACTCCGTCCAGAGCTGAAACTGCGCCCCCAGAACGCGCTTCGCCTCCTCGGGCGTCAATTCCACCGGCACCGGTTCATAGCTGTAGACCTTGTCCAGCGGCAGAAATCCGCCGATGGCGTGCGGTTCCTTCTCCCTCTCTTTTGTCTGGTAGTAGTCGAAATACGTGTGGCTCGTGGGTGCCATGACGACATCGTGCCCCATCCGCGCCGCCTGGATGCCGCCCTTTTCGCCCCTCCATGACATCACCGCAGCGCCCGGCGCCAGGCCCCCTTCGAGGATCTCATCCCAGCCGATCAGCCGCCTCCCCTTCTCCGTCAGGAAAGCATCCATCTGCCGGATGAACCAGCTCTGCAGCTCGTCCTCGTCGTGCAATCCCAGTTCCTTGATCCGCGCCTGCGCCCGCGGGCTCTCCTTCCACTGCTTCTTCGGGACCTCATCCCCGCCGATGTGGATGAACCGGCCGGGGAAGATATCCATCACCTCCGTGAGGACATCCTTGAGAAACCCGATCGTCGACTCCTCCACGTTGAAGACATTCTCGATCACCCCCCACCGCACGGCGACCTCCAGCGGCTCGGCGAGGTTTCCCAGTTCGGGATATGCGGCGATCGCCGCCTGCGAGTGCCCCGGCATCTCGATCTCCGGCACCACGGTCACGAACCGGTCGCGCGCATACGCGACGATTTCCCGCAGGTCGTCCTGCGTGTAGAACCCGCCGTGCGGCTTGCCGGTGTAGGTAGGTGGGTTGTAGGTAAGCATCGTGTCCTTGCGCCACGCGCCGACCCCGGTGAGCCTGGGGTACTTCCGTATCTCGATCCGCCACCCCTGGTCTTCGGTCAGGTGCAGGTGGAGGACGTTCATCTTGTGCAGCGCCAGCAGGTCGATGTACTTCAGGACGAACTCCCGCGGCATGAAGTGCCGCCCGACGTCCAGGTGCCCCCCGCGCCAGGAAAAGCGCGGGTAGTCCTCGATCTCTATCCCGGGCACGGCCCAATCAGCCGCCGCCGCAGCCCGGCGGAAGACCTCCGCCGGCAGGAGCTGCCGCAGCGTCTGCATCCCGTAATAGATCCCGTTCGGCCTGGGCGCGCGGATGGAGACCTTCTTCTCCCGCACCGACAGCCGGTACCCTTCCTCCCCCAGCGACTGCAGCCTGCGGTCGAGCCGCAGTTCGATCACGTTGCTCCCGCCGCGCCGGGCCAGGGGGAGTGGATACCCCGTGGCCGGCGCGAGCCAGTCCTGCAGCATGGCGGCGAGCCGTTCCAGCTCGCGGTCGTGAACGATCTTCGTGTCGGGTTTCAGGCGGAATTCGCCCGAAGCCGGTGCCATCCTCACCGGTTCCGGGATGATGGAGACCTCCCCCGCGCGCGCTTCGCACACGAAAAGCATGAGCAGCACCGCCGGCGCCAGGTATCGGATCATGATCTTTCTCCTCAGGAATTGGCGATGGGGGCCGGGTCGACGCCGGCCGGTTCGCGCTCCTCGCGCCGCGCGGCCATTCGCGCCGCACCGGCGGCGTACATCTCGTCGATCGCCTCCCGGTAGCGGCTCTCGATCACGCGCCGCTTGAGTTTAAAGGTGAGCGTCAGGTCGCCCGAATCGGGCGTGAAATCCTGATCGAGCACCCGAAAGTCTTTGAGCTGCTCGAACCGCGGGAGCGCCTCGTTCACGGCGTCCACCTGCTGCTGGATCCACTCGCGGATCTCGGGGCTGTCGGTGGGCGAGTGCTCGAACTCCGGGCGGAACTCGGCCAGCGACGGCCGGTCGATCGTGATGAGGGCCACCAGGTAGGGCCGCCGGTCGCCGTAGACCAGCGCGTTGGAGATGCCCGGCCTGCCGCGCAGCAGGTTCTCCACCTTCTGCGGCGGGATGTTCTTGCCGGCGGCGGTGATGATCAGCTCCTTCTTGCGGTCGGTGACGTAGACGTAGCCGTCCTCGTCCACCCGCCCGATGTCCCCCGTGCGGAAGAAGCCGTCCTCGGTGAACGATGCCCGCGTGGCATCGGGATTCTTGAAATACCCCGGGAAGACGCCGGAGCCCTTGACTAGGATCTCCCCGTCCTCGTCGATACGAACCTGGGAACCGGGAAGCGGCCGGCCGACCGAACCGAAGCGGTAGGCCAGCGGCACGTTGAACGTGATCGGCGCCGCGGTCTCAGTGCTGCCGTATCCTTCGCAGATCAGCAGGCCGACGGCGTGGAAGAACTCCGCCAGGTCGCGGTTCAGCGGTGCGCCGCCGCAGACGAAGTACCGGATCCGCCCGCCCATCCGCGCCCGGATCTTGGAGAAGACCAGCCGGTCGGCCAGCGCGCAGCGCAGCCTTAGGCCCAGCGGGACCGGGCGGTTCCGCTGCAGGCAGCGGCTCCTTTCCAGCCCCCCCTCGAGCGCCCATTGGAAGATGGCCTGCCGGCGCGGATTCGCCTTCGCCACCTCGGACTGAATCCGCGCGTGGACCTTCTCGAAGAAGCGCGGCACCGCGGTCGCGAAGTCGGGGCGCGTCTCCCTGAGGTCGTCGGCGACGGTCAGCATGCTGCTCGCCAACGCGATCGTTCCGCCGAGGTAGAAGACCATGAAGTGGCTCCCCACGCGCCCCAGGACGTGCGCCAACGGCAGGAAGCTGAGCGTCAGATCGGGCACCCACTTCGGCCCGAACGCCTCCTCGACCGCCTCCACCACCCCGAGGATGTTCCCGTGTGTGAGCACGGCGCCCTTGGGCGTGCCGGTCGTGCCGCTGGTGTACACCAGCGTCAGGGGCGTGTCCCGGCCGGAGCGCCCGGTCCGCGCAACGCGCTCCGAGGCGCCGAGCGCAATCCCCTTCGCCTCCAGCGCGTCGAGCGTCATGCAGATCTCTTCGCCTTCCATGGACCCGGAGAAGAGGATGATCCGCTCCAGCCGCGGCAGCCGGTCCCGCTGCGACAGGACCTTCGCCGCCTGGGATTCGTCGCCCGCAAAGACGGCGCGGCACTCCGAGTGCTCGAGGATGTAGGCGACCTCGTCGGCCTTCAGATCGGCGTAGACCATGACGTTGACCACCCCGGCAAGAATAGTTCCAAGGTCGGCCAGCGCCCACTCGGGTCCGTTGGCGGAGAGGATGGCGGCGCGGTCGCCCGGCTCGAGGCCGAGCGCGCATAGCCCGCCCGCGATCGCGCGGGTGCGCCTCCCCGTTTCTCCCCAGGAGATGTCGTGCCACGCGCCCTCCCGGCGGAAGCGCAAGCAGGGCTTATCCGGCTGTTCCTGGAAATGACGGTTCAGGACCTGGGTCATGTTGTCGTGCTTCATCGGTACGCTCCCTTCGCAGGTTTGATCATATCGCAGTCGCAACGCACGGCAAAACCGGTAGCTTCAAAACCTTAACCACGAAGGCTCAAAGAGTCACAGCCCGGCAGGGCTCCAACCAGGGAAAGCCGTATTGGGCGGACGCCGTAAACGGCGCCGCGAACGCCAGTGAGCGGTCGGGCAGCCCGGCTCGCCACGATCGATTCCATCGATCCCACGCGCAAAGTCTGCAAGTGGGCGAACAAACCCGTCGCTGTCGCTCCGGGCTCCGTGTAATCACGGCCGGCAATCAGAGACGGCAGAAGGATTGGCCGGAGGCGGCGTGCTCTTCGAGCAGGGGCGCCGGGCGGAAGCGTTCGCCGTGCCTTCCGGCCAGCGCCGTCATCCGCTTCACCGCCTCCGCCGCGCCCAGCGCGTCCAGGTAGCGGAACACCCCGCCGCGGAACGGCGGGAAGCCCAGCCCCAGGATGCTCCCCACGTCGCCGTCGCGCGGGCAGGCAATGACCTTCTCCTGCAGGCACCACACCGCCTCGTTCACCATCAGCAGGCTCAGCCGGTCGGCGATCTCTTCCGCCGCAAACGCCTTGCGCGAGCTCCCTCCGAAGAACCCGTACACCTCCTGGTTGACCTTCTTCCCCCCCCGGCCGCGCCCGCCGTCGTAGCGATAAAAGCCCTTCTTGTTCTTCCTCCCCATGTACCCGGCCGCGAACAGCTTCGGCAGCGCGGGGCTCGACTGCATCCCGCGCTCGGCGTACAGCCCGCCGAACTCCTGCGAGACATGCGCCCCGACATCAATGCCGACCTCATCCAGCAGCGCGATCGGCCCCACGGGATAGCCGAAGTTCTTCATCGCCCGGTCGATGTCCTCGATCCGGGCGCCCTCCTCCAGCAGGACCATCGCCTCGTTCAGGAACGGCGAGAGGATCCGCGTGGTGTAGAACCCCGGCCCGTCGCGCACGACGATCACGGTCTTCCCCTGCCGCACGCCGAACTCGCGGGCTTTCGCCAGCGCCCACGGCGCGGTCTTGTCGGTAACGATCATTTCCAGCAGCGGCATGCGGTGCACGGGCGAGAAGTAGTGCATCCCGAGGACGCGCTCCGGCCGCGCCGCGTCCTGCGCGATCCAGGAGATCGGCAGCGCCGAGGTGTTGGAGGCGAAGACCGCGTGCTCGGAGACAACCGCCTCCGTCTCGGCCAGCACCCTGCGCTTGAGCGCAAGGTCCTCGAAGATCGCCTCGATGACCAGGTCGGCTTTCGCGAGGTCCTCGTAGCGCGTCGTGGGCGCGAAGCGCGCCCACAGGCGGTCGCGCTCGAAGCTGCCGATCGCGCCCGACTTCATCTGCGCCGCCAGCCCTTCCCAGACCTGCCGGCCGCAGGCGCCCAGCGCCTGGTCGGAGATGTCCTTCACGGCGACCTGGGCCAGGCCGAGCGAGACCGAGGCGATCCCGGCGCCCATGAAGCCGCCGCCCAGCACGGCCAGGCGCTTCACCGGCTCGGGCTCCACGCCCGAGGCGTCCTTCTTCAGCTCGGTCATGCCGAGGAAAAGCCGGATCAGGTTTTTCGTCCCCGGGCCGGCCACGAGCCGGCCGAAGAGCTCCGATTCTCGCTCGTAGCCCGCCTTCGCTCCGCGCGACATGCCGGTCCGGACGCAGTCCAGGATGTAGAGCGGCGCAGGGTAAAGCCCGCGTGTCTTGGCCATGATCCCCTGGCGGGCCTTCCGGAAGACGATCCCGCGCCCGAGGGCCGACTCGAGAAACTTCACGAGCGCCGGCTTCTTCCGCTTCCGCCCCAACGGCTTCCCTTCCGCGAGCGCCAGCGCCGCCTGCGCGGCGGTCTCCACGATCCCGCCCGGGGAGGTCACGGCATCCACCAGGCCCATCCGCAGGGCCTTCTTCGCCCGCAGCCGCTTCCCCGTCAGCATCAGGGGGAGCGCCGCCGGCAGCCCCGCAAGCCGCACCGCCCGCTGCGTGCCGCCGCCGCCGGGCAGGAGGCCGAGGTTGACCTCCGGGAGGGCGAGTACCGTGGAGGGATCGTCGGCGGCGATCCGGCCGCGGCAGGCCATGGCGACCTCCAGGCCGCCGCCGAGCGCCTGCCCGCTGATGGCGGCGACAAACGGCTTGCCCCCACGCTCGATCAAATCGAGCAGCTTCTTGCCGTCGCTCGAGAACGCCTCCGCCTTCGCGGGATCGTCGATCCCGAGGACCCACTTCAGGTCGGCGCCGGCGATGAAGTCCTTCTTGGCCGATGCCAGAACGCAGGCCTTGATCTCCGGGTCGCCCAACACCTTTTCCAGGAGCGAGCGAAACTCGGCGAAGAGGTTCGCGGAGATCACGTTCACCGGGCTGCTGGGGGCGTCGAACGTCAGGACCGCCACGCCGTCGGTCCGCTTCTCGAATCTGATCCCGTTCATGGTTCCGTCCTTTCGAACACAATCGCGTTTCCGATCCCGCCGGCGGCGCAGCCGGTGACCAGGCCGTAGCGCGCGCCCTCGCGCTGCATCCGGCGGCAGCAGGTCGTGATGAGCCTGCCGCCGGTGGCGCCGAACGGGTGCCCGATGGACAAAGAACCGCCCCAGGCGTTCATCCGGTCCATGTCGATCCGGCCGACGGGCTGCTCCCGCCCCAGGCGCTCGCGGCAGAACCCCGGGTCTTCCATGAGCTTCAGGTTGGCCAGCACCTGCGCGGCGAAGGCCTCGTGCATTTCGATGACGCCGGCGTCGGCCAGGGTGATGCCCGCGGCGTCCAGCGCCGGGCCGACCGAGTAGGCGGGGCCGAGCAGGAGTTCCTCGATCGGATCGCACGCGGCGGTGGCGCAGCTCACCACGGCGGCCAGGGGTTTGAGGTCCAGTTGGCGCGCCCTGTCCTCGCTCATGAGCAGGACGGCGGAGGCGCCGTCGGTGAGATAGGAGCTGTTGGCGGCGGTGAGGGTGCCGAAGCCGCGGTCGAAGGCGGGCTTGAGCGAGGCCATCTTCTCGGCCGTGGAGTCGCCGCGGATGCCGTTGTCGGCGCGCACGATCCCGAATTTCCCCGGGACCATCACGGGCACGATCTGGTCGTCGAACAGCCCCTCTGCGGCGGCCTTCGCGGCGCGGTGGTGCGATGCGAGCGCGAAGTCGTCCTGCGCTTCGCGCGTGATGCCGTGGCGCTTGGCCAGCCGCTCGCCGCTCTGGCCCATGGTGAGGCCGGTGGAGAAGTCGGCGATCGAGGGGATGGCGGGCAGCAGGTCGCGAGCCTTGAGCCCTTTCAGGAGCTTCAGGTAGTCGCCCGCGCCGCGCGCCTTCTGCGAGGCGATGAGCCGCTTGCGCACCGGGCGGCTGACGCGGATGGGCGCGTCGGAGAGCGTCTCGGTCCCGCCGGCGATGGCGATGTCGGCCGCGCCGAGCGCGATTGCCGCGGCGGCGTCCATGAAGGCGACGTTGGCGGAAACGCACGCGGCGGTGACCGTCCAGGCCGGGCAGGACCTGGGCAGGCCGCAGGAGAGGCCGACCTCGCGCGCGACGTTGCTCGTGCCGGGATCGGCGATCACGGTACCCATGACGAGCAGGTCGACCGACGCGGGGTCGACGGCCGAGCGGGCGAGGAGGCCGGCGACGGCGGAGCGGCCCAGGTCGTAGGCGGTCAGGTCGGTGAAGTCGGTGCCCGACCGCAGGAACGGGGTGCGGCAGCCGTCGACGACGACGACGCGGCGCCCGGTGAGTTTGCCGTTGATCATCAAGTTCCTCCTGGAGTTACCGAGTTTCGGGGATAGTTAAGCCCCGAAGGGGCGGCGCGGGAAAGCCCAGGGCGTGAGCCCTGGGTTGTCGGCGAACGCCGGGATTGAGCCCTGCAAGGGCGGCACAGCCGGTGTCGCCCTTGCAGGGCTCCTCTTTCCCCTTTTCCCTCCTTACCCAGGGCTTACGCCCTATAAGCGTTAACTTAAGAGTAGTTGAATCGCCGCCTCTGTCTTTTGGAGT
>JBBIMP010000088.1:0-8500 GCA_037444305.1 Acidobacteriota bacterium | reverse complement strand
CTTTGGGGCTTAAGCAATTGCTTTGGCGACGTTACCAGGTGATTTCGATCACCCCGAACTAAGCGCTATTCGCGACAGTTCCCAAATTCGCCTTTGGCGAACCGCGCTGCTTCTGGTAGGCTTTGTGCCGCCGGAGAGGTACCGAAGAGGTCGTAACGGGCTCGACTCGAAATCGAGTTGCGGGCCAAAAGCCTGCACGTGGGTTCGAATCCCACCCTCTCCGCCACGCCCCACCTTCACGCCAATGCCCACGGCCGGAAATCGTTGTGTCTCTTTGTGTCTTGGTGCCTTTGTGGCCGGTTTGTATTACGCCGAGCACCACAAAGACACCAAAACACAAAGGGTCAGGGAGAGCCGTCAGGCTTACCGGTCGGCGAAGGCAAATACCGTGAGGTAGCCGTGCTGGCTGATTTTGGCGATCAGTTCCCCGCTGACCTTCTCGACGCTGTCGCTCGTCTGGTGGTAATCGGAGGTCATGGCCGCCATGTAGTAGATGAACGGGATGTTCACCCGGGCAAACGACGCGTGGTCGGATCCCCCGCTTCCCTGGCCGGGCGGATTCTCGCGCAGTGCCAGGTCGAGTCCTACGTGCTTGTTCATTTCGCGCGCCAGCGGAATGAAATCGGTGCCCGCCGTCAGGTTGACGGTCACGTACCAGGGGGCGCGGATCCGCTTGACCAGTTCCTCGGCCCCGGGAACGCTGTATTGACGGATGGAGCGATCCAGCGTTGCCTGATCATACGGCCGGCTGATCATGTCGTAGTTCAGATAGCCGACAGTCTTTTCGATGGGAAAGGCGGGGTTCAGCGTGTAGTAACGGCTTCCGAGCAGGCCGTTCTCCTCGCCGGTCCAGAGCGCGAACACCACGGACCGTTTCGGTTTCACCGGATTGGCCGCGATAGCGCGGGCAATGTTCATGACCCCCACGGATCCCGAAGCGTTGTCGTCCGCGCCGTTGAAGACGTAGTCCTCCCACTTTCCGAGGTGATCGAAGTGGGCGCCGACGACGAAGTACTCGTCCTTCAGCTTGGGATCGGATCCCTCGATGTAGCCGATGACATTGAACGTCCTCAGCAGCGCGGTCTTGGCCGTTGTGTGGATCGTGACCTTGGTCCCCGCGACCTCCGTGGAGGCGGGTTTCATCGTGCTCTCGATTTTTTTCTTCAGGTCGTCCACCGACTGCCCGGTGGCCTCCAGGATGGCATTGGCCATATCCCGCGTGATTGTCAGCGCCGGGACGCCCCCGCCCAGCGGACTGCCGGGAGCGGCGCCGGGGATCGACAGACTCAACCGGGTGCGGTTCACGATCGGCCGCTCGTCGTTCGGCTGCCGCACGGTCGAGAGCGTCCGGTAAATGTCGGCGTCTTTGCCGGTGTTCTGCACCTGCAGGATCAGCTCGGCGCCAAGTTTTTCGATTTCCGCGAGCTTGTTGAACCTCTGTCCGGGGCCGGCGCCGCGCGCCGCCGCCTGGGGCATGCCCGCAGGCACTGCGGGGAAGTATTTGTCCTTCAGCTCCTTGTTCAGCTGGAAGGGGGATTGCGGATTGTCCTTGCCCGGCGCCTCTGTCAGGACGATGACGACCTTGCCCTTCAGGTTCACATCCTTCAATTCGTCGAAGCCGATCGAGGGTTCCTTGATGCCGTAGCCCACAAAGGCAACCGGCGCGGTGAGGGTCTCGACGTTCCCGCCGCGGCCCATGCTTTGATAGTCCACGCCGGCCTGGAACGATCGCGTCTTCTGCGCACCGTTCAGATTGACCTCGACCCGCATCGAGCTCTGCACATCGGACGTCGACCGCAGGGCGAAATCCTGGAAATAGCTCCGTTCCCGCGGCGCCTGCGCCCCACCGCCGGGGCCTCCCGTCGGCATGGCCGCACGGCCGCCGGTCCCCGGGGCCGGCATGTCGCCGCCCGGCTTGATGCCCCACATCCTGAAGAGACCTTCCACATACTCGGCTGCGATGCGGTAGCCCCGGCTTCCCGTCTCGCGCCCCTCCATCCAGTCGGAGGCCAGGAAGGAAAGCATCGCCATCGTATCCTTGGCATTAATAGCCTCCATGCCGGCCTTGTACTTCTCCGGCGCCGGTTGGGCCTTGTCGACCAGGCTCAGGGCTTTTTCCACATCCTCCAGCTTCAACTGCTGCTGGGGCGGTCCCTGCGCCTGCAGCGACACGATCGCAGTGCACAAAAAGACAACAGCCAATACCTGCTTTTTCACGTTTGCCTCCGTCGGAAATTCATGAATCTGTCTTTGTTAAACCGCGTACTCTGATGTTCTTCAGCCGGGCACAGACCGAAGCCCCGGCCTCGGTTGCGCCCGGTCTCATGCCGAACCGCTGAGAATCCCTTCGATCGGGGCCCCAATATAAGCCCCCGTCCGCAGTCGGGACCAGTCAATTTTTCAATTACTAACTCCTTGGGCTGGCGTTTCCAGTCCGTCCCGAGTGGCCTCCAGCCCGGAACTTCGCGTGCTTCGATGCTCAAGGCAGGGAGCCTTGGCCGAACACTCTGCTTGCAAACGCGCGCACCGGACAAGATAATGCCCGCGGCCGGCAGGGTGGGCCGCGCCGGCGGAAGCGGCCGCGCACGATCCGCGGTCGCGCCCGATTCACACGCACGAGCACGGGAGCAGGTTGTCATGAGCGGCTTTTTCGGCGTCGCAGCCAAAACCGATTGCATCCACGATCTCTACTATGGAACCGACTACCACTCGCACCTGGGAACGAAGCGGGGCGGCATGGCGGTTTGCGGTCCGGAGGGATTCACCCGGGTCATCCACAACATCGAAAACGCCCAGTTCCGGTCGAAATTCGATCCGGACCTCGACCGGATGCGGGGCCGCCTGGGCATCGGCGTAATCAGCGACACCGACGACCAGCCCGTGCTCATCCGCTCCCATCTGGGCGACTACGCCGTTGTCACCGTGGGTGCGATCAAGAACGTCGACGCTCTCGCGCGCGAGGCTTTTGCCGGCCGCCGGGTCCACCTGGCAGAAATGGGGCAGGGCGAGGTCAATCCCACGGAAGTGATGGCCGCAATGATCAACCTAGGGGAGACCTTCGAGGAGGGGATCCGCCTGGCGCTGCAGGCCGTCGAGGGTTCCTGCTCCCTGCTCGTTCTCACGCGGAAGGGGATCTACGCCGCCCGGGACCTGCTGGGACGCACACCGGTGATCCTGGGCCGCAAGGAAGGGGCGATGGCCATCGCGCTCGAATCCTCCGCTTTCCCGAACCTCGAGTACGAGACGGATCGGGAGCTCGGGCCGGGCGAAATCGTCCTTGTCACGGCCGAGGGCTGCGAGACGCTGGCGGAACCGGGCGAAAAGATGCAGATCTGCGCCTTTCTCTGGGTCTATTACGGCTATCCCGCCTCGAGTTACCAGGGCATCAACGTCGAGGAGGCCAGGTACCGCTGCGGGGCGGCCCTGGCCCGGCGCTTTCCCGCCGAGGTGGACTACGTCGCCGGCATCCCGGATTCGGGCATCGGCCACGGCCTGGGCTACGCCGCGGAAGCCTCCATTCCCTTTCAGCGCCCCTTCGTGAAATACACGCCCACCTGGGCCCGAAGCTTCATGCCCCAGTCGCAGGATGTGCGCGACCTCGTGGCGAGGATGAAGCTCATTCCGATCCGTGAGCTGGTCGCCGGATTGAAAATCCTCTTCTGCGAGGACTCCCTCGTACGGGGCACGCAGCTGCAGGACACGATAGAACGCTTGTACCGGGTCGGCGCGCTCGAAATCCACATGCGTCCCGCCTGCCCGCCGCTGGTCTACAGCTGCAAGTTCCTCAACTTCTCCAGGATGCGTTCGGAAATGGACCTGGCGGCGCGCCAGGCGATCCGGGCGCTGGAAGGACGGGATCTCGACGATCCCTCCGACTACACCCTTCCCCAGAGCGACAAGTACGCCTCGATGGAGGACTGGATCCGGAAGCGGCTGAACCTCACCACGCTCCGCTACCAGCGGATGCAGGACCTGATTGCCGCCATCGGCCTGCCGAAGGAGAAGGTCTGCACCTACTGCTGGGACGGAAGGGAGCCCTGACCTCTTCCGTTCGATCCGCCACCCCGGCATGACTTCGAAATGCGGGCAGCGAACATCTTGGGACGCGGAAGAACGCGGAACGAGTCAGACGGCGTCAGCCGTGCAATTCGTGGACACTCGTCGGTCGTGATACTATAGCTCCGCCCTTTGCTTCACGGGACCCGGCTGGAATGCTCTTATGTACCTCGTGATGAAAATCCTGCTGTTCGCCGGCCTGGCTCTACTGCCGGCGGCCGGATAAGGGACCACCGAGGAGGAAGATATGAAGAGATGCACACGCGGTATTTATGCCGTTCTGACGACTCTGCTGCTCTTCTCAGCCTGTACCCGGGAACCGGCCCCCCGGCGCCACCCGAGGAGAGCGCGCCGGAGGTGAAAACGCAGGCCGCGGATATTCCAGGGCAGCCGGTCTGGTCATGCCCTCCAGGTCTTTCTGCACCGGAAAATGCCACGAGACCGAATGGAAGGACGAGATGCTCGGCGGGGCCCGCGCGCACAAAAAGATCTGAAAGACCGGATTCCCTTCTCCGTATTAGAGACCGGCGGTTCCCGGCTGCCGGACCGGGCCTGAACCGGCCGCCCTGCCGGCAGGCGCCCGCCCGCGCCCATGGTACGGAGGCGCCAGGAGAATACTCTGGTGAAAAGACTCATGCGGGATCGCCCCGTTTTTTCGGTTCTGGGACTTGTGGCTCTGGCGGCCATACTGCTCGGGCTGGCCTATGTTCAGTACCAGTGGAGCGGCCAACTCAGCGAGGTAGAGCGGGAACGGCTGCAGTCCGTGCTGGATAACGCCGTGCGGCAGTTCCGGACGGAGTTCAACGCCGAACTGCTCCGCCTCTGCGCCGCCTTCCCGGTGGAGTCCCTTCCATCCGGAACAGGACCGGACGCCGAGCGGCTGGCGCGAAGTCACGCGGAGTGGGCCGAAACAACCGCGGATCCGGGACTCCTCGCCGCCCTCTACGTTTATGAGTCTGCTGCGGGCGCCTCGCCGGAACTCCGGAAACTGGATCCCTCGGCAGGCACCCTGGAACCGATCCCCTGGCCGGCCGGCCTGGAGCCCGTACAGAATATGGCGGCCGCGCAGGCCGCCGGTCCGCGCCGTCTCCCGCCGGAACTCCGGCCCTTCGTCTGGACGCTGCTGCACAAGGTTCCCGCCCTGGTCCATCCGATCCTGGCGCTCGACCAGCCCTTCGATCCGCGCCGGAGTCCCAGGCCATTCAGCGCAGCCATAAACATAAGAGGGTACCTCGTGCTGGAGTTGAGCCGGGACACACTGAGCAGGGAGATCCTCGCGGATCTCGCCGGCAGGCATTTCGGCGGGCCGGACGGGATGGTTTTCCAGGTGGGCATAGCCGGCCGTTCCCCCGGGGAAGAACCGCTGTTCCGCCTGCCGGCAGATGCCGGCGACGAGCTGTTTGCCGATGCCGGCGCCCGCGTGCCGCTGCTGTGGGATCCCCAGGATTACGCGGTGCGCCTCGCCGGGCAGCTGACCGGCAGCGATGCGCCGTCCGCCGACCGCCAGGGACTCATGGACCGCCGGCGCATGGGCATGCCGCGGGGGGGCGGCCCGACGCCCAGGCAGGGGAGGTTTCGCGGTGCGTTCGTGGTTCTTCCCGAGGCGGAAAACGATACGTGGATGCTTTTCGTGAGGCATCCCGGGGGCAGCCTGGAGGAGGTGGTCGCAGCCCAGCGCCGAAAAAACCTGGCGCTGGTCTTCGGGGTACTGGCGCTGCTGGCCGCGACGATGGTCATGATCGTGCTGGCAACGCGCCGGTCGCAAAAACTGGCAAGGCTGCAAATGGAGTTCGTGGCCGGGGTATCGCACGAATTGCGCACTCCGCTGGCCGTGATCCGCTCCGCCGGGGACAACCTCGCCGACGGCATCATCGCCGGCTCCGCGGAAAGAGTCCGGGAGTACGGAAAACTGATCCGGGCCGAAGGCAGGCGGCTGTCGGGCATGGTGGAGCAGATCCTCCAATACGCCTCCGGCAGGAGCGTCAAGCGCCGCTATGATCTGAGACAGATCCGGGTGGGGCCCCTCGTGGATGCCGTACTCGAGGGAGTGCGGCCCTTGATCGAAGATACGGGCTTTTCCGTCGAAAGGGACATCCCCGCAGACCTCCCGCCGGTCCTGGCTGACGAGGCCGGATTGTCCCAATGCCTCCGCGACCTGATCGACAACGCGCTGAAATACGGCGGTGAAGCCCGCTGGATCAGGATCCACGCCGCGGCGGCCGCCGAGGGTCGGGGCAAGGAGGTTCGGCTCTCGGTCGAGGATCGGGGCATGGGAGTGGATCCGGCCGACCTTCCCTACATCTTCGAACCCTTCTTCCGGGGCCGCGCGGCACTGGACAACCAGATCCAGGGCAGCGGCCTGGGACTCAGCCTGACGCGCACGGCACTGCAGGCCATGGGCGCCCGGATCACCGCAAAAAGCGCGCCCGGCAGGGGGAGCGCCTTCACGCTTCACCTGCCCGCCTCCGGTCCCGGTGCGGCCGCGCGTGAGGAGAAATCCGGCAATGAGCATGCCGAAGACCATTCTGCTGATTGAAGACGAGCCGGGCCTGCGGCTGACCCTCACCGACCGCCTCCAGAGCGAGGGCTACAGCGTGGAATCCACTGCCGACGGCGAGCACGGCTACGAGCAGGCCGCCGGCAGTGCGTATGACCTCATCATCCTGGATGTCATGCTCCCGCGCAGAAACGGATTCGACCTGTGCCGCGACCTGCGCCAGGCGGGCGTGGTGACGCCGGTTCTCATGCTGACGGCCAAGGACCAGACCATCGACAAGGTGCTCGGCCTAAAGATCGGCGCCGATGACTACATGACCAAGCCCTTTGAAATGGTGGAATTGCTGGCCCGGGTCGAAGCGCTCCTGAGACGGTCCGGCGCGGCCCCGAACCCGGCCGCGGCCCATCAGTTCGGCCAGGTGCGCGTCGACCTGCGCCGGACAGAGGTCTACCGCACGGGCGAGCTGGTTACACTGTCCGCCAAGGAGTTTCAGCTGCTGCGTTACTTTCTCGAGCACCGGGGAGAGACGCTCTCCCGCGAGAAGCTCCTGCAGGAGGTCTGGGGTTACACCTCCACACCCCACACCCGGACTGTGGACGTGCATATCGCCTGGCTTCGCCAGAAGCTGGAAGACGATCCCCGGCAGCCGCAGTGGATCGTCACCGTGCATGGCCTGGGCTACAAGTTCACCGGGTAGCGACGGGCATTAAAAGCTCTGCCACGAATTCCACGAATTCCACGAATTCCACGAAATACACGAACCGATCCGAGTCTGGTTCAAGAAATCTGTACTCCTGCTCCGCAACGTGTCATACGCACGCGAAGGCATTTTCACCGGGATAGCGCCATGCGCTTTATTCTCCCACTATGCTTGCCGACCGGGAGTCCACGGCGCCCGGAGCGCAGGCGACGGGTCGCGCCGCTCGAATGCCTTACCGGACCGCTTGCTGCATCCCTTCAAAACGGCTTTTCTTTGCTGCAATCTCGCTTCGCTGCGGGACGCGCGGCAACTCTTTACCCAGGGGCCAACGAAAGCCCGACCCGCATGTAAAGGTCGCGTTAAGAGAGTTTAACCTCGATTTAATGGCCGTTTTGCCTGCAATCCTGTTCTATATGACAGAAGGAGACAGAAACGAAACCGAAAGAAACGGAGAATGAGATCATGAAAAAGATTGCAGGAATGGCATTGATCATCGCGCTTTGCGCCTCCCCGCTGCTGGCGCAGAACCGGCCTTTTGAACGCGCGGCGGGATTCCCGGCGGCGGGCGCGCTGAAAGAGTACCTCGGATTGTCCGACCAGCAGGTATCGGATCTTGCGGCCGTCAACAAGCTTGCGCTGGAGGCGGCAAAACCCTACATGGACCAGATCGCCACGCTTCGCCGGAGCATGAAGGATGCGGCCGACAAGGCCGCCGTGCAGGCGCAGATCCAGGCGCTCCACACTGACATCCAGGGGGTGTGCGCCACCTACAGGGTGCAGGCCCAGGCCAAGCTCACACCGGCTCAGAAGACCGCACTCGGCGCGCTCGAGGCGGCGCTGCAGCTCCAGGCGGCGGCGCATGAGGCGGCGCGGTTCAATCTCATCGACGGTCCCGGCAGATTCGGACCCGGCGGAAGGGGCGGAATGATGCGCCGCGGTCCGGGCTTCGGCGGGATGGGCATGCCCCCGGCCGGCGCCCCGATGCGTTCGCGACCGTAACCATCGCTGATTCCAGCCATAATGCCCGGTGGCCTCCCTGCCGATCAGGTTCAGGGGGGAGGCCATCGACCCCACCGCCAATTAGTCTCCCCAAAAAACTGCTAATCCTCTCAAGCCTCCGCACCGATAAGAACAACTGGATCGATCCAACATTCAAATCTCGTCCCGTCAGGGCCGCGCTTTGCACCCCCGGAGCACAAGCCGCCCGAAGGAGGATCTCGATGGTTTGCGGCCGCATCAGAAAAAAC
>JBBIMP010000087.1:0-8530 GCA_037444305.1 Acidobacteriota bacterium | reverse complement strand
AGGTGACCATGGGCGTGGTGATGGTAAAGCCCGTGGCCGGAAAGGCCGTCCCGGTAGTCGGAATGTACATGATTCCGAACCCCCCGCGCACCACCATTTTCTGGAAAGGCTGATAGGCAAAGCCGAACCGTGGACCGAAGTTCTTCCAGCTCGGTTCGGTCAGATTCTCTGGAACGTCCACTCCCGGATATCTCAAGCCGCCGCGCAGGGACAGCCCCGGGACCTTCAGCGGGGAAGCCATATTCGGATCGAAGTTGCTCAATACGTTGTAGCGGTCTCTCACGGAGCCTTCATATTCCCAGCGGAGACCCAGATTCAGGGTCAGGGAAGGGGTGACCTTCCAGTCATCCTGAACAAAGAGCGCGTCGTAGTGCAGGCTCCTGGTCTCGTCCGTATACCAGGGCACCGAAGCACTCGCCGGGTAACCCAGCAGGAAGGAGGCCACGCCGTACCCCGCCGATGCGCTTGCCTGCAGCGGGTTCGGCCCTTGAGTAAACGCCCGCGTAAAGCTGTAGCTGCCGGAGGAACCATTCCAGTTGTTTCTCCGGTATACTCGATGCTCGTAGCCGACCTTCAGACTGTGCTTCAGGTAGAGTTTGGTCAGTGCCACACTGGCAGTGCCGGACGTGGATGGATTGCCGGCCACAAGGGGCCTGCCGAAGCTGTCCATGTCGGAAATGGAGAATCCGGGAAAACCGTCCCCCTTCTTCTGCCTGTTCCTCTCGAAGCTCTGCGGCATGCCGATGGTGGTCACGTCAAAATTCGATGCGGGCACCGTCCAGTGCTCATTCTCATAGGTAAAGCCGGCCTTGGCATCGATCAGAAAGCTGGGTGACAGGGCATCGGTATAGTGCAGAAACAGGTTGTGCCGCGGGATGAAGATGTTGCGACCGTCCACATCTGCGATATTGTTGAAATAGTTGGCGAAACCCCAGTCGATCTTCTCATAGATGTACCGGCCGGCCAAGGTTCTGGAGGCGCTCAGATTATAGTCCAGCCTGGCATTCAAGCTGTCCTTGTCAACCGGCTGAGGCGACGTGGCGAAGAAGTTCTCCGCCCCCGTGTTGGGCAGGCCGGGAAGGTTCGGAAGCGGGATATATTTCATCACTGCCTGCGCGACGGGATTGAGGCGCGTTGTGGGAATCTTGTTGTCCTGGAAGGCGGTGCGAATGTAGCCGCCCGGCCTGGTCGGATCCGGCCGTGTGGTCAGAGGATCATAAATGATGATCGGAGTTCCCGCGCTCGTGCGCGTCGCTGAGAAGTCCCCGCCCCGCTGCAGCACGCTCGGCACCGTGAGGGTGCTTTGCGCTTCTCTCCGCTCGCGATAACCTTCGTAGCTGCCGAAGAAGAAGAGGCGGTTCTTGATGACCGGGCCGCCCAGGCTGCCGCCGAACTGGTTCCATCGCAATGTTGGCCGGCTGCGGCCGGCTTTGTTGGCGAAGAACTCGTTCGCATTGAGCTTGTCATTGCGGAAATACTCGAACAGGCTGCCGTGGAATTCGTTGCTCCCCGATTTCGTGATGACGCTGATAATGCCTCCGGCCGTCCTGCCGAATTCGGCCGACATGGCATTGGTAATGACCTTGAATTCGCGGGTTCCCTCCACCGTGGGTACGATCATCGCTCCGGAGTCGGTCATCTTTTCGTTGGCAATGCCATCCACCAGCGTGCTGTTGGCGAGCGGATCTCCTCCTCCGATGCTCACAGCGGCCAGGCGCCAGGTTGATAGGATCGGACCGCCGAAGAAACCGATGCCACGCACCGTAGGTACCAGGTTCGCCAGGCCCATCGGATTGCGGCCGAACAGCGGCAGCGACTCGATCTTCTGCTCCTCCATCACCGATCCCAGAGAAGAGGTGACGGGATCGAGCAGCGGCGTGCCCGCCACAACCTCAACCGTCTCGCTGATTTCTCCAACCTGCATCTGGATCGGGACGCCCAGTGAGCGATCGGCCTCCACGATGATCCCATCGCGACGGAAGGTTTTGAAACCCACCAGCGATGCCTCCAGCCGGTATTTCCCCAGGGGCACGAGCAGGAATTGGAAGCTTCCGAGCCTGTTGCTCACTGCAGTGCGAATTACACCGGTGTCCACGTTGGCTAGTTTGATCTCAACCCCGGGGACCACCGCACCGGAAGTATCCCTTACGGTGCCGGTGACGGCTCCGGTAATCATCTGCCCGTAGGCTGTCGCAGCCAGAATGGCAATCGACATAAGGCCGGCTGCAAGCTTCAGGGTGCATTTCTTTTTCATTTTAATACCTCCAGGTCTCTCATCTCAGGTTCAAGGCAGGTGATGCTCACTCGTACAACAAATAAGCGGCACGCACGCGCAGGAACTCCTCCAGCTGGCCCTTCATGGCGTCAAGGATCTCGCGTCCGGATTCCCCGCGCTTGAGCCGAGCTGCCGCCTCGTTGCTCCCCAGCAGCCGCATCACACTTTCCAGGCGAAACTCTTCAGGATTAAACTTCATTACGGCAGCCAGCAGCTCCAATCCCATCAGCACCGGATCCAATGTCTCGCGGTTTGTCAATACGATGTCCAGCCCTTCGCACAACTCGCCCCGGTAAACCGAGGCCGCCGGCCGAAAACGCCTGGCAACAAACCTGACCCCGGGCAGGTTTCTGGCATTCAAATGCGCGGCAATCTCCCGAGCCCGGAGCCAGGGCGCGCCCACGATCTGAAAAGGAGTGTCGGTACCCCGTCCAACCGAGATCTGAGGCGACTCGAGGAGACAGACCCCGGGATAGAGGGCGGCCTGCGTGAGGTTGCGGATGTTCGGCGATGGATTCATCCATTCCCGCCCGGTTTCGTCATACCACATCGCGCGCTTCCACCCCTCCATCGGAATCACCTTGACGTCCGCACCGAGCTTCTTCTCACCGTTTATCATCAACGCGAGCTCGCCTGCTGTCATCCCATGCCGGATCGGCATCCGCATGTAGCCCACGAAAGACACGTGTTCGTCATCCAGGAGCGGGCCGGCCACGTCGACGCCGTTGATGAAGTTGGGCCCGTCGAGCACGTACAGAGGAATGCCTTTCTGCGCGGCCGCCTCGATGCAATAGCCGAGCAGCGTGATCCTGGTCAGGAAACGGGCGCCGAACTGCGGGATGTCGTAGACCAGGACGTCCACGTTCTCCAGCATTTCGGGCGTGGGGTGGTGACGCCCCTTCTGGTAGAGGCTGTAAATGGGGACACCTGTCGCCTCATCCCTACTGTCTTCGATCTGCCCCGATCGATCGGCCGCGAGGCCGTGCTCAGGTGCGAATATCGCCGTCAATTTGACGTTGGCCGCCTGCGCCAGCACGTCGATGGAACGCCGGCGGTCATGGGTTACCGCAGTATCGGCCGTCAGCAAACCCACGCGTTTGCCCTGCAGAGGGGCAAAATTCTCCCTGATGAGGACTTCAAGACCCGTAAGGACGCGTTTGTCCTCGTCCGGCGTCGCGTTGAATAAAAGAAGGGGCGAAAGGAGCAATGCCAAACAGTAGGGTGCCATAGGCCAAAGAACTCCTATACCTTCCGGGCAGCCTGCCCGGAAGTGTGCTCCAACACCACCCGGTATCGGTCCCCCCGCATTACCGAAAAGACCAATTCCATGGGAATCCCCGATTCGAGCAGGGTCAGCTGGCGGCTCACCAGTGCGGGTGCGCCGGGCTCCGTCTCCAGCAATCGGGCTTCGTGCGGATCCAGTGCGGCCGCAAAGTACGTTTCCTGAGCCCTCGCAGGGTGGAGACCGTGGCTCCTGGCAAGAACATCATACAGGGATTTGACCTTTCCGAAATCCCTATGCTCGAGCCCGGGTGCCAGTCCGAGTGGAACGTGAGCAGTCTGAATTCCCATCGGTCGCCCGTCGGCCAGCCTCAGCCGCTTCAACCGGAAGATTGGACTCCCCTCCTGGAGATTCAGGCTCTCGGCCAGCTCACCATCGGCGGCCATCACCGCCTGCTCAAGCACTCGCGATTCGGGCTTCATTCCGCGAGCTTCCATCTGGACCGTGAAACTGTCCAGATGCGAAGGTCCAAAATCGATGGGCGATTCAGCGATAAAGGTCCCCCGGCCCTGAATCCGCACGATGCAGCCCTCGCGCTCCAGCTCGCCCAGCGCCTGCCTTACCGTAGCTTTACTCACCCCGTGCTGCTTGGCCAGGAGAGACTCGGCCAGCAACTGCTCCTTCGGCTTCAATCGGCCGTCACGAATCGAGTCCTCGAGAATGCACTTGAGCTGGTGGTAGAGAGGCGTGGGCTTGTTCCTGTCAATGGCTGGATATCTCATGTTTCCCCTAAAGACCGGAAGACCGTACTAAATAATCCATAGACCGGCATGCCGAGTCAAGGAAAAGCTGAGGCAGGTCGGGCGGGCCTCAATTCCGAACCGGTTCGCCGGCATCCTGAAATTGAGAATACACCTTTATTTATCATATCTTTATAGATGCATGACCACTCGCGCAGATCGCCGCACGCGCTGGTCCTATCATTATTATCTTCTTGACGCACCTGTAGAGACAGTTTATAAACTCCGGATGACCGGACTTTTTGCCCGCTTTTTCTGCTGCAGGATGAGACTATGACGAGTCTGGTCGCGCCCGCTTTTCCAGACTGCGTCAGCAGGCGGCAGACTTGTGTTGAAGCATGGGTGGCCACGGTGTCGGGCACATTTCGTGATTGGAAAGATATCCGCTTCCGAATGGTCTTGAGTTTTGGGCCGGGGTGTGTCCGAGGTCTGTGCCGGCAATGCTTCCTGGGCCGGATGTGGGGCTGCGGCAGCAGGCGGCATTCAGCCATCGTTCCCTGGCCAACCTCCCTGCGGGGCTGAGGAGCACGGTCATGGGCCGATGAAATCAGGGGGATTTGAACATGCGATTCATGCCTGCAAGGCTGTGCGCGATCTGCGTGGCTGTGCTGGTGCCGCTGGTGGCCGGCGACCAATCTCTCCGTCTGCCCCTGCCGGTCGCCTTCGAGAATTCCGCCGAGTACGGCTGGCTGAAAAAAACCGTGTTGGAGAAACGCGTCCTGGATGACCTGTCCGATCCCAACACCTGGTCGTTCCAAGGGCAGGGGCGGATGACATTTCCTTCCGAAACCGCCATTGAGGGCATGCGGCATTTGCGGGTTGAGGTGAATATTCACGACCAGCAGCCGGCGGTCGGGCGGAGCAGCGGGCTGCCCGCCGTGGCCGCGGTCAGATCCTTCAGCGGGGAGGATTGGAGGCGCTTCAACCGGGTTTCGTTCCAGATCCGGCCCAGGATGTCGGGTTTCCACGTCCTTTCCCTGCTCGTTGTCCTCAGAAACGACGGTGAAGAAAAGGTCCCCGACGTTTATCGGCGGGAAGGCAACCACTACGTCACACTGCCAAACAATCGATGGACCCACGTGGTGTGGGAGATCACCCCCCTGGCTCGCGACAAGGTGACCTCCCTGGAGTTCCGCTACTGGGTGAACAAGAGAATCCCGGACGCCACCGATCGCGTCGAGTTTGAAATCGGCGGGCTGGAACTGCAGCGCGTGAAGCCCGACCACTTTGAGGGCTGGAATGTGGCGCCGGATGCCATTTCGTTCAGCCACACCGGATATCAATTGGGAATGTCGAAGACCGCCGTTTCCAGCAGCCTCGAAGCCTCCGAGTTTTATCTCCTGAACGTCGAGACCGGCGAAACTCCCCTGCGCAAGCCGGTCCGGCAGCTTAAGACGCGCCTGGGCGAGTTTCAGGAAATCGACTTCTCCGAAGTGCACACGCCCGGCCGGTACGTCATTGTGGCGGGCAACACCCGCACGCGCCCGTTTCGGATCGACCGGAACGCCTGGCGGGAGACGATCTGGAAGACCATCAACTTTTTCTACGGCGAACGCTGCGGCATGGAGATCCCCGGCTTGCACGACGCCTGCCATCGTGACTGGCAAGCCGTGCTCGACGACAGGAGGATCGTCATGAATGGGGGCTGGCACGATGCCGGCGACCTTTCACAGGGCGCGATCAATACGGCCGAAGCCACATACGCAATGTTTGCGCTGGCGGAAAGGCTGCAGGGCAGGGCGGAAGATCCGGACCTCCTGGAACGGCTCATCGAAGAGGCAAACTGGGGCCTCGACTGGCTGTTGAAAGTGCGCTTTCCGGGCGGCTATCGGATCGGATTCGCAGGGATGAACATCTGGACCAACGGCATCATCGGAGATGCCGACGACCGAACCCGCGTCGCGCTGAACAATCCCAATGTGAACTACCTGGCGGCAACGGCCGGCGCGGCCGCCTACCACGTGCTGAAACGGCGGGATCCGGAGCGGGCGGCCCGCGCCCTCGCCATGGCGGAGGAGGATTGGCGCTTCGCCGTGAAGGGCGAGGAGACACCCGAAACCCAAAGCACGCCGGCCTACGCCGCAACAGAAATGGAGCTGGCATCTGTCGGCATCCTGGCCTCGCTGGAGCTTTACCGCGCAACCAAACGCCAGGAGTACGCAGAGAAAGCCCTGGAATTGGCTCCTGTCGTCGTGAACTCGCAGCAGCGCAACTACGTCGGCCGGGGATTTCCGCTCGCCGGCTTCTTTTACACGAGCCCGGCAAAAAAGGAACTTTTCCACCAGTTCCACCGCGGCAACGACCAGGCTCCGATCGTCGCCATGGTCCGGCTGTGCGAGCTGTTTCCCCACCACGCCGACTGGATGCAGTGGTACTCCGTTGTGGCTCTGTACTCCGAATACCAGAAGTCCGTGGCCGAAACGACGCAGCCCTACGCCGTTCTCCCCGCGTACGTCTACCGCGACAGCGATTACCTTCACATCGCCGAGGGCGACCGCTACCAGTCCAGCCGCGAGGCGTATCGCGAACAGGTGCTGCAGGGAATGCCCATGGGCGACGGCTACTACCTGAAGGCATTCCCCGTCTGGTTTGCCCGGAGGGGCAACTTCGGCGTTCTGCTCTCCCAGGCCAAGGGGCTCTCGGCGGGCGCACACCTCCGGGGAGACCTGGCAGCCGCCCGGTTGGCGGACAGGCAGCTGCAGTGGGTCGTCGGGCGCAATCCTTTCGCCCAAAGCACGATGTGGGGCGAGGGCTACGACTTCGCGCAGCAGTATTCGGTATCATCCGGCGATATCGTCGGCTCCCTCCCGGTCGGCATCATGACACGGGGCAACAGCGATGCGCCCTATTGGCCGGCACAGAACTGCTACGTGTACAAGGAAGTGTGGGTCCACCCATCTGCGCGCTGGCTGTGGTTGATGCAGGACCTTGCCGGCCCCGCGCTGGTGGAAGGCAGGGTGCCGTCCGGTAGCGTCGAAGCCGTGACGTTCGAGGATGCCGTGACCGGGCAGAGTCACTCCGTGGAACCGGATCCGGCCGGGAGCACCTTCCGTGCTTTTCTGCCCGCGGGACACTATCGCGTACGGTGGGACAAGCAGGAGACTGCGGTGACGCTGCTGCCCGGCGGCAGGCGCACGTTGGATTTCAGACCGGGGCAGCTGCTCGACTTCACCTTCAGCACCGAAACCACAAGCGGGAATCAGATGGTTTTGGTGTTGACGGCGGCCGGATCCGGCAAGCAGCGATTTACCATCCGGACCCACAACCTTAAGGTTGCCCAGCCGGCCCAGGAAGTGGACCTGCAGCCGGGGCGATCGGTCCGCCTGAAATGGGAAGCCAGTGTGCACTCCAATAGTGCTGCATGGGTGGCAGTGGTGGTTCCCAATGATGACCTATCGCAGCGCAAGGAATTGTATGGACGGGGCCGCCCTCCGCAGCCGGGCAGATGATGGCGCCTGCGGCCGGTTCGAGAGTGTCTGCCGGGCCGGGGATTGTTTCTCTGAACTGATGAACCGGCAATCGACCGCTTTTTCCAAATGAGGCATCACCGGTCATCGGATGCCATCGGAAGGAGGATTAAAATGAACAAAACCGCGAAATGGCATGCAGGCATCCTCTCGAGGTTCCTGATTGCGATTGCCTTTGTCGCCCTTTCGGGAACCCCCGCCTGGGCTCGTGTCAAGACGGGGTTGGACGTTCTGGTCGAGCAGGGTCTGGCACCCCTGGCCGGCAAGCGGATCGGCCTGGTTACCAACCACACCGCCATCACCCACGATCGGCGGCACATTATCGACGTTTTCACGTCCGCGCCCAACGTGAAGCTGACAGCCATCTTCACACCCGAGCACGGCCTGCTTGGCGCTGCGCAGGGCGAGGTTACCTCCTCGAAGCACGAGCCGAGCGGAGTCCCGATCTACAGCCTGTACCAGAAAGGCTCATATCGGCCGACCCCCGAGATGATGGCAAACGTCGACGTGCTGGTATACGACATCCAGGACATCGGCGCCCGCTTTTACACCTACATCACGACCCTCGGGTATGCAATCGAAGCCGCCGCCGCGAAGGGCATCCCCATCTATGTGCTGGATCGCCCGAATCCGATCAACGGCACAGCGGTCGAGGGACCGCTCGCCGATGCCCGCCATCTCCAGGAACGTCCGTTCGTCGCCTACATGCGGATGCCCATCCGGCACGGCATGACCGTCGGCGAACTGGCCCGCATGTACAATGCGG
>JBBIMP010000086.1:0-8829 GCA_037444305.1 Acidobacteriota bacterium | reverse complement strand
CCGGTCGCCCAGGTCTTTCCCCTGGTCGGCAAAGGCCGTGTCGGCGGCGAAGACCACCGGATTCCAGCGATGCAGCTCGCGCACGATGATCTGGCTTTCGACCTGGCTCTGGAACACGGCGTCGCGGTTCGGATCGATCTGATAATGCGTGTTGTTGTTGTCCATGCGCCAGTCGCCGCGGTGCTCCTGGGCAGCGGGATTGGGATTGCGCATGAAGCGACAAGACGCCTCATAGCGGTCACCTCCCTGGGGAAAGATGCGCCATCTTATCACAGCGGCTCAAGATGCTTGCTGCTCCAGATGCAGTGACTCAGGGGAGGCCCAGGACACGCTTGAGCCCCTCTTCGATCTTTTGCAGGTCCGCCCTGGATAAGCGGCCGATTCTGGTCTTGAGCCGGCTCTTGTGTACCGGGCCGACCGCTTCGCACTTCGCGTAGCTCGCCTCTTTCAGGCCGGTGGCTCCGGCATGACCGGAAATCGCTACCCTCAGAGGGCCGGCTTTCGTGGTCAAAGGCACCAGGAGCACATCCGGGCAGAGGTCGTTGATGGGGTCGATGCTGACCACCACAGCAGGGCGCGGCTTCGGAAAGCCGGCCGGCGCCACTGTCCATATGTCAGCGCGCACTATTCGGTCCACATGGCCTCGCTGACTGTTCTCTCCCAGATTTCCCGCTCCACCCGCTCCTCGTCGCCTTCGCAGCAGCCTCCCAGCTGCATTCTCAGTTCCATCTCCTCTATTGCCTCTTTGAGCCTGCGCACTGCGCGTTCGATTTTCTCCGACCGCGATTCTCCCGGCAATGAGTCGAGGAACTCGAGCAGCGATCGGTCCATCGTCAAGGAAATCTTGCGCTTCATTACACGCCTCCGCGTCATACTACCGCAGGTAGTATATCATATCTTCCGTGACGTCCGACTTCGCAAAGGATATAAAATCCTGGCTGTCAGGGCTGGCGGGCCAGGGAGATCATTCAAACAGAAACATCTCATCGCGATCATCCGTGTTCGTCCGCGTCCCAGGATGCGTGTCGGGTGCTTTGTAACGCGGCTAGGGCTCGTCTTCGGTGCGGCCGTCCGCCTGCAGGAATGCTTCCAGGCCTCTGGCAGAGGCTGCGGCGCAGACGCACTCGAGCGTATCCGTCAGGCTCGAGTTGCCTCGCCAGAAGGGGAAGTTTCCCAGCCGCTTAGGCAGGGCGGCATGGATCTGCGGGATGCGCACTTCGCCGTACAGGTCGTCCGGCACGGGCGCGCCCTGCCAGAAAGCCGCAGGATCGTCGGGAAGCGGCTCGCCCGGCAGCGCCGGTTCCGGCGCCGCTTCCCGGGCCTCAGCCGGAACCTCCAGGCCGCCCACCAGCTCCTCGCGCGTGCGCCCCCGCAGCCTGAAGATCAGGAAGGGATCGCGGTCGAACTCCTCGCCAAGCAGGTAGTAAACGGCGGCGATGTGCTTGCACGGATTCGACCAGTCCGGGCAGGAGCACTCGGTTTGCAGATCGCGGGAGGTCGCGGGGAAAAGGGGGACGCCGGCTTGCTTGAACGCTTCCTCGATGTCCTGCGGCATCTCGCCGGCCAGCAGCCTGGCGGCATAGAGGGGCTTGTTCGACAGCTCCTTCTCGAGCATTTTCCATTGGGCGCCGGTGAGCGTGTTCATCTTGATCGTCACATCGTAAGGCCGGGGCCGGGAGCCCTGCACCTTGGCGCGCACGATCCCCCTGTCGATATCGATCGAAAGCGCCTGGCCGCTGCGGGCATAGGAGCGGCCGCGCTGCAGGCGTGCGCCGATATGGAAGCTCTCCAGAACCGCGATCCAGCGCCTGGCCCACCAGCTCTCGCCGCCGGCCCCGCGCCGCGCCTGCGATTTGATGCCTCCCCGGGCGTCGAGCGGCCTCGAAGGGGGATAATACGTCCGATCCCAATACCAGTGCCGGCGGCTCATCTCAATCTCCTATCGCCTCGCCCCTGAGGGCGAACAACTCCTTCAGTTCGCGGGTCGAAAGTTCGGTCAGCCACCCCTCTCCCGTGCCGACCACTTTCGCGGCGATGTCCTTCTTGCTCTCGATCATCTCGTCGATTTTCTCTTCGAGCGTCCCGGCGCACACGAACTTGTGCACCTGGACATTGCGGCGCTGGCCGATGCGGAAGGCGCGGTCCGTGGCCTGATTCTCCACGGCGGGATTCCACCAGCGGTCGAAATGAAAGACGTGGCCGGCAGCGGTCAGGTTGAGCCCGGTCCCGCCGGCTTTCAACGAGAGCACAAAAACCCGCGGCCCGTCCCCATCCTGGAAGCGTTCGACCATCTCGTCCCGCTTCTTCTTGGGCACGGCGCCGTGCAGGAACAGGACTTCCCGGCCGAAGGTCTCCTGCAGGTGCCGCCGCAGGATCCCGCCCATTTCGGAAAACTGCGAAAATACCAGGGCCCGGTCCCCGCCCTCGAGGATCTCTTCCAGCATCTCGGTCAGGCGCGCGAGCTTTCCCGAGCGGCCTTCAATCGCGGAATTGTCGCCGAGGAACTGCGCCGGGTGGTTGCACACCTGCTTGAGCTTCGACAGGGTGGCGAGTATCAGCCCCTTGCGCTGGATCCCGGCAGCGGATTCCATCCCCTGCTCCGCCGCGGCCGCAACCGCCCTGTACAGGGATGCCTGCTCGCGGGTCAGCGTGCAGAAGACCTTCATCTCCATCTTCTCCGGCAGGTCGGCGATAATCGACCGGTCGGTCTTGAGCCGGCGCAGGATGAAAGGCGCGGTCAGACGCTTCAGGCGCCCGGCTGCGTCCGCATCGCGCAGCGCCTGGATGGGTACGAAGAACTTCCTGCGAAACTCCTCCCGCGATCCGAGAAAACCGGGATTGAGGTATTCCATTACCGACCACAGGTCGCCAACGTTGTTTTCCACCGGAGTGCCGGTCATGGCGACGCGGTAGCCGGCTGCCAGCGAGCGCGCGGCGCGGGCCTGCCGCGTCTCCGGATTCTTGATATTCTGCGCTTCGTCCAGGATGACGCCGGCCCATGGAACCGCCTGGAGCGACTCGAGGTCGCGGTGCAGCAGCGCATAACTCGAAACCACGATGGCGTGCCGTGCGGCGGCGGTTTGAAACGCCTCCCCCTTGACGCGCGCGGCGCCGTGGTGAACCAGCACGGGGAGTTCGGGACAGAACCGGGCCGCCTCCTTCTGCCAGTTGCCGACCACCGACGTAGGACAGATCAGGAGCACGGGCTGGCGGCCGTCCGACTCCCAGTCCCGCTGGATGAGCGCCAACGCCTGGATCGTCTTGCCGAGCCCCATGTCGTCGGCCAGGCAGGCGCCCAGTCCCCACTGCTTCAGGAAGGCCAGCCACGAGTAACCGCGCACCTGGTAAGGGCGCAGTTCGCCACGAAATCCGGCGGGCGCGGCCGCTTCCTCAAAAGGCGCATTGCCTTCGAGGTGCGCCAGCAGGTCTGCGACCCAGCCATCGGCGGAGACGCCTTCAAAGATAAGCCCGACCCGGCGCCTGTCGCCGCCGAGCGCCATCTGCACGATTTCCCGCACAGAGGCCGTGCCGGCAGCTTTCTTCTTCCAGAAGTCGATCGCCGTCCTGATCTCGGCGGCGTTCAATTCGACCCACTGGCCGCGCAGCCTGACCAGCGGCGCCTTGAGCGCTGCCAGCGACTCCAGCTCCGCCATGGTGATCGGCTCGCCTCCAAGCGCCAGCTCGACGTCGAAGCGCACGATCGCATCGAGCGAAAGCCCGGCGGCGGACTGCATGGCGCGGCTCTTCACACGCGCGCGGGCGGCGAGCCGGAGCTTCGTCCCTTTCCGTGTCCACCATGCGGGGAGCATGACGCCAAAACCCGCCTGCTCCAGGGTCTGAGCGCGCAATGTGAGGAACTCGTGGGCTCCGGCGGCGTCGAGCTCATAGCCGGGGGGCGCGGGCCGCTTCAGGCTCTGCTCGATGCGCGGACATATTCCGGCAGCCTGGCCAAGGGCCGAGAGAAGGAACTGCCGGGGCTCGAAGGCGCGGGCGCGGAAGACCGCCTCGACCGGCTTGCGCGGCTTCCAGGCGTCGCGCGCCTCGACAAGCAGGCTGCGGTCGTTCGCGGCCTGCAGCAGGTAGCGGACCTGCCAGGCATCGCGGCCGGCGCTTCCGCTTTCGGCTTCCTCCCGCTCTGCATCTTCTGCCGGCGGCTCTTCCAGGCGGAAACAGAGGCGGAACGGCGAGGAGGCCGAAATCGATACCGGGAGATGCCATTCGCGCACCTGGGCGGCAAAGCGCGCCAGCTCCCCGCCGTCGCCTGCCATCGCGGGGTCGGCGGACTGCAGCGACAGGAGCCATTGATCGTGGATGCTGTCGAAGTCCGGCTTCCGCCTTCCGCGGCGCGATGCCGCCGCCGCCGGAGCGCCGGGCACAGGAGAGGCGCCCAGGCGAACCAGAGCATCCACCATGCGTTCGACGAACCGGCGCAACAGCGCAGAGGGCGATGTCTGCGGCGGCGCCGCGGCTTCGGCGCTGACCGCCCGGGCCGCCGCCGGCATGGCGGCTGCGAGCCGTGCCATTCTGTCGGGATCCTCCCCCTGAAAGACCGGCAGCCATCGGGAGCGATAGGTTCCGCCTGCTTCGCTCACGCCCGGGAGATAGGATTGGCGTGCCACGAGCGTTCCCGCAAAACGCAAGGCCTGACACCACCACGCGAGATCGGCGCCCACGATCAAGCCCGGGCCGAGAATCCGCCGGCCGCCGCAAGCTGCGAGCAGATCGACAATCTCGCGGCCCTGCAGCACCCGCCCCGCAATGGCCCAGGGCGCGAGGACGACCTCGCCGGCTGCTGCGGCTTCCGCGATGAGAGGACTGGAAGGCAACGGCCCGGTCTCGGCCGTCGGCAGCCAGGCATAGCGCATCACGGCCCGGGCACGCCGCGCTGCGGAATCCTTCTCAGCGCCAAGAAAGGGGGCTAAGCCCGCCTCCAGCTGTTTTTTGCCCGCGTCATAAGGAAAGGGCATCGCGCCGCCGGCGCTTGCGCGCTTGCCCGAACGCAGGGAAACAGGAACGGCCCGATCCTCGGGCGCTTCCCCCCAGAAGATGAATTCTTCGTCGCATAAAGAGGCGTGGTAAACAATCATGATTCTTCCCTGCCGCAAGGGGAGCAATTATCGCCGGCAATCGTCACGGCCGCAAGGCCGATCCAGGCGCAAAGGCCGCAGGGATACCTCACCGGCCTTACATCAGCGAATGATCTGGGATACGATCTCGAAAACCCGCTCGGCCTTTCGAATCGCTTCCAGGGAATCCTGATCGGAGTACTCCTCGGTAGGAATCCAGTCATCAGTCCCGTAAAATGCGAGTTCTCTGTCCTTCCGGAGTTCCCTCGAAATCCGTGACACCTCGTCCAGGTTATCCTTCAAGATCTCCGGCAGCAGATCAATCCTCTGCCTCAGCAGCCTGCCTACGTCATGAACCTTTGGCGCTTCAATCCCCAGGCAGCGAAGCACTCCCTTCAGCAGAATCTCGACGCATTCCTGCGCTTCCCGCACCACATCCGAAAATCCTCCTTCTTGATGCAGAAATTTCAGCGCCCTGAGCCGAATTGTCGCCTTTTCGAGATATGCCCGAGCCAAGCGGTCACTCCTCATAGCGAAGAACCTCGTTCCACTGCATCCCGGGACGGATTTCCCAAAGCCAGTGGCCGCTTACATTGATTCGTTCGCTGCCCCACTGAGCCATTTTCAGTCTCACTTTCTCCAGGACACCTTCCATGAAACCCTTATGATCCCGAATAATCAGACAATGACTCGCCATGTCCAGGTAAAGGGGCAGAAACCCCTGCGCTTCCTCCCGTGTCAGGATAAACGGGGAAAGCTCCATCAAGATCCCATCTTCAAAGAGCTTCTGCAGATCCTCATCGCAAGGCTGCTCGACGTGGGCGACGAACTCTTCAGTCCTCTCCGACAGACGCGACCACCGGCCCGATCGCAGGACGATGAGGAGATCCAGATCAGAGTCGGAGCGCGGTTCCCCGCGTGCATAGGAGCCGAAGACGAGCAGAGACACCAGCCTCGTGCCGTAATAATCGAAGATCCTGTCTAAAACGAGGTCGAAGCAGCGCCTGTGATGCTCGGTAAAGAAGAATGGAGCCGATCGGTTCCTGGTCTTCATCGGAACGTTTCCAACGGTGACAGAGTATCAAACCAATGTTGCCTTTCAATCATACGTATCACTATGCACTATAGGTAGGCACAGCTCAATGGTGGCGGATCGGGCCCCGATTTCCCTGGCAGCGGCTGCATTGTGTTTCCCGGCCGGCCGGCGGCGCCCTGCGCGCCGGAGAAGCGGCAGCGCTTCAGCCCCAACCGCGGATACGGCGCCGGGCTGCATTCAAGACATGGCGCAGGATTCTAAGAGGAAGAGATCGACAAAGCCAGCTCCCGGCGATGACATCATGGTAGTGCTCATTCTTCATTCGCGTTCTCGAGTTTTCATGGGCAATGATGGCGGCTCCGGATTTCCTGAACATTTCGTTTCCCAAGGCGTGGTCGTAATGCCAATTCGTGTTAAGGAGAAAACGGATGGAGCCCCCGCCGAGTGCAGCGATTGCCGCCCGGATCTTCTCATGGAGCTGGCCGAACTGGCTGTCTATAAGCGACATTTTCCGGCAGGCTGGAAAGGATTGCGGCTGGCGATTTGCGGAAAGCGTCGAAAATCCTCGTCGAGAGTAAGAATTTCATGAATTCCATGCTCCAGAGCTAGAGCGACAATATGCGCATCGTGCATCAGGTTTCCTTGAACTCGGCTCATTGCAAGGACCTCGCGCAAGATAGCGTCGTGAGCGGCGGTCTCAGACAGAATCTGGACCGCCGGCGGCTGCAGGAAATTGGATAAAGCCTCAAGCGCTTCCTCAACTTTCGAAGGGGGATCGAACACGCGATGGTGAGTGACTACGCGGAGAAACTCGTAAAGGCTGGGCCAGAAAAGCGCGTAAGGAGTCAATCCCTCGCTCAATCTCCGCAGCAGCTCGACGGCAGGCTCGTGATAGAGCGTGCCCTCGCGGTGAGCGTAGACGAGAATGTTAGTGTCTAGTGCAATCATCCCTTAGCGGCCGTCCAGCAGATCGAAGAGCTTATCTCGGTCGTGGAGATCGACGCCGGGCATGATGCGGCCTGGAACAGTTTTCAGGCGGAAGACATAGCGGGTGTCCCTGCGCTGGTTTCCCAGTGTCAGGCCTTGCCGCAAGGCTTCATTGATAACCTCTCGCAGCGTACGGTTCTCCCGAGCGGCCTTCTGCCGAGCCATTTTTAAAACATCATCATTGAGCGTCAAAGTGGTTCGCATGAGCATCATGATGCCATGCCCCGATGGAATCGTCAACACACGCCGTTTTCATGTTTTGAGTGCAGGCCCCGTCATCTCGATCTGCTGGAGCGCAGCGGCAAACTTAATGCGTGCATGGCGCCTATCCCCTAACCGCATCACTCGAAGCGCCGGAGCGACTCGGGCTTGAGGCGCTGTTTTTCGAAACCCAGCCGGTCGTAAGGTACACCCTGGGCGAATGCCAGCAATTGGAGGCAGTAGACGGGCGGCGAGCTGAACTCCTCGCCATACTGCTTCCCGATCCTCGCCTGCCAGTAATCGAACTGGCCGTAACAGGTGGGGCAAATGAGACACAGCAGATCGGCGTGCTCTTCCTTGACGCTCCCCAGCAGAGCGCGCGTCATCCCCGACGGAATCTCATCGGACCGGCACGCCTTGCCGCAACAAAGATACCAGTTGCGGTGGCGCCCAGCGCCCGAACCAACTCCTCCAGAACGCTCGGATCGTTGGGATCGTCGACGTTCATCACGCGGCTTGGCTTCAGCAGATGGCAGCCATAGTGAAGCGCCATCTTCAGGCCCGCCGGCGGCCTCGTCACCGAGGCCCTCACATCCCAGGTCGGGGGCCACCTCCGCCGCGCCGGATCCGCTCGAGTTGATTCACCGAATTACGGCTCATATCCCGGATCCGGGGCGCCAATATGTTTTTCCCGCAAAACGAGGATGCCGGTAAGTCTGGCCGCCGACTTTACAAAGTAGCTACAGATAGCTACAATTCCAAGCATGGCAGAACTCAAGACTGTAGGGATCAGGGAACTGAAGAACAAGCTCAGTGCCTACCTCCGGGAAGTACGCACGGGCGTGCGGATTCTGGTATCGGATCGCGACACGGTCGTAGCGGAACTGCACCGGCCGCAGCTTGATCACTTGCCGGCCGGCGCGGAGCATCCGGTTCTGCAGGAGTGGGTACGTTGCGGCACGGTGACGCCCGCCAGGACCGAAAAAAGAAAACTGGGCAAGTCACCGGTCCGGCTGCCGGACGGCTCGTCGCTGAGGCTGCTCGACGAGGAGCGGCGGGAGTTGCCGGAGTGAGAGTCCTGTACCTGGAAAGTTCGGCCGCACTGGCATGGCTGCTGGGCGAATCGCAATCTGCTGAGGTGATCGCGAAAGTCGACGAGGCCGACGCGGTAGTGACTTCGGTGCTGACGCTGCTCGAAGCGCAGAGAACGCTGATTCGCGCCGAAAGGCAGGGCATCCTGACGGCAGGAGAATGCCAGAAGCTTGTCGGGCTGCTGGCGAGGACCAGCGCCGGGTGGATTCTGATGGAAATCTCCGAGCAGGTACGAGAGCGCGCAGCGCGCGCTTTCCCGGCCGAGCCGTTACGCACGCTGGATGCTGTGCACCTGGCCACCGCCCTGCTTTTCGTGCAGGTGTATCCTGACCTGCGCATCCTAACCTACGACCGTCGGATCGCCGAAAACGCCCAAGCCCTGGGCTGTCGCAGGCATCCCGAGGGACTGCACAGCATCCGACGCCACCGCCCGGGCAATGAATGCCG
>JBBIMP010000085.1:0-9109 GCA_037444305.1 Acidobacteriota bacterium | reverse complement strand
GAGAGACGTGATGATGTTGTCTATTAATCCAAACCGGTCAATGTAATTGTCGTCAACGGTCAATGTAGTTGACGTTGATCATTCGTCAACACACCCAGACTCCGCTCCGGGAACCCGCGTGTTGACACCTCCTGTCAGAAGCGGGTAAACCATTGTTGGGCCTGCATGCACAACTTTAGGCTTGCCGGCGCGATAACGACAAATCCGTCTGTGTTTGCCTTAAATGCAGCGAGTAGGCGGGGCCCGCTCACGAATCTCGGTTACCGAAGACTGTAAGACCGGAAGGCACAGCGCCATCAGCCACGGCTCCCAAAACCTCGTAGGGGGAAGTATGCGGCGACCCCTTCAAGCATCGCCAACAGCACCTGCGGCTTCAGAGATCAACCGCCATGCTGCATAGCTGCGATGTTACCCCCCCACGGATTCGTCAAGCGAAATCGGTGAGAGATTTTCTCCTGCCCCAGCCGCTGAAGATCTTTGCCCCTTTCGTTGCGGTCACCGGGTTGGCCGAGACTATATGCCGCAAGGCCTATGGCTCAACAGCTTGGATGTCCGGAATTTGGGCAGACGGCTGCACAGCGCCGTCGCGTTGCAGCCGAGAAAAACCCGCTTGAAGTTACCCAGTAAACGGAGGCGCAAGCGCAAGTGAGCAGTCAGGCAACCATGTCCAGTAACGCGACCCGTCGCTGCCGGCCCGGGCTCCGTGGACTTCCGGCCGCCAAGCATTTCTGGCAATCAAAGCAGCACGAAACCGTCTCAGCGGAGTTTTCTTCACGCGCGGGAAAGCTCTTTTGGGCCGGCAGTACGGAGCGAAAGGCTGGGTTTTCTGGCATCGCGCGGCAGGGAAGCCGCTACCCGATCGGGCTTCAGTCCTGCTGCTTGCTGAACGAGCTGATCCGGTTTTGGGATGATCTTTCGACATCGGAAATCCCCGTCATGGCACCTGATACCTCGCTGGAACAGCCGCTGACGGCAAGTTTTTCACCCCATAAAATGCCGGCTTTTCAGCCATCCTGCACCACTTGTAAGGGAATCTTTTCGCATATGACTGCGACATCTCCGGGCATCCCAAGAAGCAGCCGAATCGACCTGGGCGCCCCGGGTAAACTGAAAATCGAGACGCATTCTAATTTCAGCTCTATTTTCAGCGGCAATTTCAATTGCATCAAAAGCGCAACTCCAGTTGGAGCAATCACTTCCCTGCCCCGACAGGGGCGGGTCACGACGGACCCCAAAGCGGGGGTCCGAGTGGGAGCGACCCCGGGTTTTGGGTCGGTAGCCCGCCCAAAACCCTGCTCCGTTCCTGCCGTCACTCCGGGGGTCGCTCCCACTCGGACCGCACTCGCGGTCACATACATCAGCGCATACACGCGCGCATCGTCCGGCGCCTCTCACGTAAAGTCGGCATGTCATTCAACCAGGCAGAGCCAAGCGGTTGAACAGACGCAGCGATGCCTGCTCCAAAGTGACCTTGCACTTCACGTTTACCTGGACAGAAAAAGAACCACAGGAGGAACGCTGACAGCCAATGCAGGAATCGGACGCGTTGCCAATGAGGGCCATTCGCACCACACCCTGTAGCCCGAAAGCCGGAGGGTCAGTCACAGTGACCGAACAATGCGCAGAAGGCCGGACCGTCCGGCTGCTCGATGTTCGCCAGGCAGCTCAGTTTCTGCTCATCGCGGAGTCGACGTTGTATGGCTGGGTCTGGCAGAAGAAAATCCCCTACATCAAGGTAGGCCGGCGGGTGCGCTTCGACATCTCGGATCTCCAGAGGTTCCTGGAATCCAACCGCTGCCTGCCGCGCTAGCAACTGCACTTCGCGCGACTGCCGGTTGCAGCATACGGGGGGTGACCACTTCTCCCGAGGGCCATACTCCGCGCCTCGTGATAAAATCCCGGCAGCGGCTGGCAAGCGGAATGCTTCGGCGTACGTTCAGGATATCGTGCGATTCGCACTCCACACCGGAATGCGGATCGGCGAGATCTTCTCGCTGCGCTGGGAACAGGTGGATCTGAAGCAGGGGATAATCTCGGTCTTCGCGAGCAAGACCGGCAGGATTCGAAAGGTGCCGACAAACGAG
This sequence comes from Acidobacteriota bacterium, assembly GCA_037444305.1. Classification (GTDB taxonomy): domain Bacteria; phylum Acidobacteriota; class UBA6911; order UBA6911; family UBA6911; genus JBBIMP01. The sequence continues at coordinate 7,025 of JBBIMP010000085.1, read as the reverse complement.
GTCACCGAACGAGTCCTGCAGTTCTGGCAGCTGGGTCGTAGAAACGAGTATGTTTTTTGCAATCTCCAAACCGGAAAGCCCCTCCGCGATCTCAAGGCGGGCTTTCAGCTCGCCTGCAGGAAAGCAGGGGTCTCCGGTGTTACCTGGCACACGTTGCGCCATACATTCGCATCCAGGCTTGTAAGCCGGGGGGTGGATATCGTCACGGTAAAGGAACTGCTGGGGCGCTCGACTGTCACAGTCACCATGCGATATGCCCACACCAACCTGGCCAGCAAGCAGGAAGCGGTGCAAAAACTGGCGCCGCGGTGTGACAATTTAGTGACAATGCCCCGAAAAGCAGCTCTAGGCTTGCAAATTGTAACAGAGCAAGTATAATGCTGTCTGCTATTTACGACCGCGGAGGAATGGCCGAGTGGTTGAAGGCGGCGGTCTTGAAAACCGTTAGGGGGGCAACTCCCTCGTGGGTTCGAATCCTACTTCCTCCGCCAGCCCTCCTTTCAGACTCGACCTGCATTTTCACCACAAAGACACAAAGGGCACAAAGAAAGACAGAAAATAATTCTCCGTGTATCTTTGTGCCCTTTGTGTCTTTGTGGTGAGTTTTTTCCGCTACTCCTCCCCGAGGTGAGCGTAAATCTCGCCGATCAGCTGGTCGAAATCCCCGCCGAAATCCTCGAGCACAATCGCGCCGTCATCATCGCGCTCGACCTGCGATATCTGGGGGTACTCCTCTTCCAGCTTCTTCAGCAGCGCCGCCTGGTTCTTTCCCTGCCTGAGCAGCTTCCGGGCCGCATCGTACAGTTCCTTTTGCTGAAGGCCCTGCCGGATCGATGCCGCCAGGTCGGTGGGGTTGCAGGGCTTCATGAAGAATCGCGCTATCCCGCCGTCATTGATGGCCTGGACCGCGCTTTCGAGCGTCGCCTTGCCGGTGAGCATGAACCGTATGGTCTCCGGATAGCGTTCACGGACTTCCGCCAGCAAGGCCGTCCCGCTCCTCCCCGGCATTTCCTGATCCGACACCACCGCGTCCACCGGTTTGGTCGCCAGAATCGCGAGCGCTTCGGCCGCGGAGTTGGCCTTCAGCAGCTGCCAGGGTTCCCGGCGCAGGGCGCGGACGAGCCCTTCCAGGAGGTTTTGATCGTCATCGACGAGAAGAACCGTCCATTTCACGATGCTACACCTGTCTTTCAAGGAGTGGGTTTGCGGCGATGCTCCCGGGCGGCGGCCCGAGCGGTTCGAGCACCTCCACGCGGATGGGTTCCATGATTCCCGTGACCCGGGCGAAGTTCCGGATGCGCTCCAGCACCGTTTCGGAGATCCCGTGGCCCGAGGCGATGAGGAGCGATCCGCCGCGGGTCACGACATCGGACGCCAGAATCTGCCCCACCTCAAGCTCGCGAACGGGCAGGCTCAGGATCCGCCGTTCAGCCTCGATGAACCTCGCCGGGCGGTCCATGGACGAGAAGACCGCCTCGAGGATTGCCGGGTCATAGGATCCTGTGCGATCCCTGAGAGCGCTGCGGACTGCGGCCTTGGATTTCCCCTCGGATTGGAGCGCGACCTTGTCCGCCAGGATCCGCAGGATCCGGGCCACCAGCGGGATCCGCTCGCCGGCGACCGGGTCCTCCGGAAAGCCCGTCCCGTCGTAATTTTTCTGCTGGTAGAGCACGGCCCGGGCCACGGGCTCCAGCCGGGGAATCCGGTTCAGCAGGTTATGTCCGATCTCCGGCACGCGTCGCAGCATGTCCCGCTCCGGCTCGTTGAGCCCTCCGCCCGATAGCTCCTTGATGATGATCGCCTGCGGGATCGCCACATAGCCGACCTGCGAAAGCATGGCCGCCATCTCCAGCTCCCACGGGGCCGGCACTTCGAGGATGCCCGCGAGGCCGCGCACCTCCTCTGCCAGCTTCCGGCCCCGGCCGAACGACTGCGGATCGGCCAGGGACAGGATCTCCGTGAGAACCGCAATGCTGCCCCTGAGAGTCTTCTCCAGGAGTTCATGTTCGGCGGTGACGAGGCGGTACTGGCGGACGCCCTCGTTCAGGGCCTGTGACATGGCGGCCGGCGGGCAGGGTTTGGACAGGAAGCGGAAGATGTTGCCCTGGTTCACCGCTTCGATCGCCGAGCCCATATCCGCGAACCCGGTGAGCATGATGCGGACGGTATCCGGGGCGATCTCCTTCACCCTGGAGAGAAACTCGATGCCGTTCATCCCCGGCATCTTGAGGTCGGAGACCACGACCGCGTAGGGGCCCGTTTTCTCAACGGCTTCCAGCCCCTCCTCCGGTCCCAGCGCGGCCTCGATCCGGAAGTCCTTGCGCAGGTGCCGCTGGTAGGCCGAAAGCACATTCCGGTCGTCGTCCACGCAGAGAATCCTGGCATCCATCAGGCACTCCCTCCGGTTCCGGCGTGTGCCAGAATGTCAGACCGCCAGGTCTCGAGACGCTTCATCAGGAAAGATTCCCCAAAGTACTCCATGTCGAGTCCCGGCCGCGTGTGCGCCCCGCGGCCGCCGCGGGCCTCGGCGTTCAGCGCCGCCGCGGCATGCACCGCGGTGAGCACATTGAACGGGGCCGCGGGGCGGATGCGAGGCCTGTGGTGAAACGCAGCCGTCTCCACAATGTCCTCGGGAAGGGCCCATAGCCCCAGCAAATACGCCCCCACCTCTTCATGCGACGCGCCGAGAAATTCCCTCTCCACCACGCACAAAGACGCACCCTGCTGTTCGGCACGCGCCATCACCTCCTCATAGCTCTGGGGTATGCAGGAGGCCAGCACCAGGATGCCGACATCGTGCAGTAATCCTGCTGTAAAAGCGGCCTCGGTCACCTGCTTAGGTGCATCTTCCAGCTGCGCAATGCGCTTGGCCAGGCGGCCTGTCTGCAGCGAGTGCGACCAGATGGTTTCCATGGAAAGCCTCGAAACCATGGTGGAATCGAAGGCCGAAAAAACCTGCACGGAGAGAACAAGCGACTGAATGGTCTCCAGGCCCAGGTAGGTGGCAGCCTCGGCGGGGCTGGTAATCGTCCGGCGGATGCCGAAAAAGGCCGAGTTGACCACCTGGAGGATCTTGGCCGTCATGCCCGGGTCCCGGGAGATTATCGCACTGACCCTTCGAATCGAGGCCTCGGGCGACTTCAGTTCCTCCACGATCTGCGCACAGGCGGATGGGAGGCTCGGGAGGGTGCCGAGTTGGGAGATCAGGTGCTTGAGTCGATCATCGGCCAGGGTTTCGTTCACTGCGGCGGTCTTCGTAATCGTTTCCAGCAGCAGGGCCGCCTGGCAGGGCTTGGAGAGATATTGGTGGGCCACACCGGTGGAGCGCTTGATCAACTCCTTGTCCGCATGCCCGGACAGGATAATCCGGATAATGTGGGGATGCCGCCGCATGACTTCGGTCAGAAACTCCACGCCATTCATTACCGGCATCCGCATATCGGAGACCACCACATCGACGGGCTCGCGGCTGATCATGTCCAGTGCTTCGCGTGCCCCGGATGCGAACACAATATCCCATTCGTCCCGCCGACTTCTGAGCATGCGCCGCAGACCGTCGAGGATATTCTGCTCATCATCGACGAAAAGGATTCGTTTCTTCACCCTTTGCGCCCCTCACTCGATCGGCAGCCGCACCACGAAAGTCGTGCCCTTGCCTGCCTCTGTTTCGAACGTGATTTCGCCCTGGTGCTTTCCGACAATGACCGCGCGCGCCAGCGCGAGTCCTTGGCCGGTCCCCTTTCCGACTTCCTTCGTCGTGAAGAACGGGTCGAAGATCCGGCTGCGCACCGCCTCCGGGATTCCCGTCCCGGTGTCCGAGACACGGATTTCGGCCGTATTGCCGTCCCTGCGGGTCGAGATGGAGATCGTCCCCCTGGCATCCGGCGTCTCTTTGACCGCGTCCACGATTGCGTGGGCCGCGTTTACGACAAGGTTGAGGATAACCTGGTTGAAGTCGCCGGCGAGCAGGCGCAGCGAGGGGAGCGCAGGATCAAAGTCGGTCACGACGTCCGCGACATACTTGTATTCATTCCGGCAGACGATGAGCGTGCTCTCGATGGCCTTGTGGATATCCGTAATTGTCTTTTCGCCTGTGCCGGGGTGGGAGAATTCCTTCATTGCTCTCACGATGGTGGACACCCGCCCCACTCCCTCGAGGGTCTGCTCGATCGCTTTTGGAATCTCCTCTTCGAGATATTCCAGGTCCGCGGCCTTGACCACATCCTGAAGTTCCTGCAGAAGTTCGTGCGTGGGTTCTCCCATGCTGCAGGCCGCGAGGGTTTTCTCGTAAACTTTCAGGACCTTTCCCAGGTCCCCAAAACCATCCTGGAGGAAGCGGACATTGTCCGCGACGTATTGCGTCGGCGTGTTGATTTCGTGGGCGATCCCGGCGGCGAGCTGCCCAACTGCCTCCAGTTTCTGCGCCTGGCGCAGCATCACCTCCATGATCTGCCGCTCCTGTTCGGCCTGTCTGCGTTCGGTGATGTCCTCCACGGCGAAGAGGTTGTAAGGCTCCTCCCCGGTGCCATCGTCCACGCGACACGCGTTGAGCGAGACCCAGATCCGGCTGCCGTCCTTGCGGAACACCTCGGCCTCCACCTGCCGCACCAGCCGCCTTTGATCCAACTCCCGCATGAGCGCCCGCCGGAAATCCGAATCTACATAGAGCTGCCTCCCCAGGTCGGTTACCAGGGCGAGCAGTTCCTCAGGGGATTCATAGCCGAGGATGCGGGCCAGGGCGGGATTGGCTGAAAGCAACTGCCCGGAAACCGTCGACTGTGAGACGCCGATTGCCGAGCATTCGAAAAATACCTTGTACTTTTCTTCAACGGCCTGAGCGGCCCTTTTGGTCCGCGAGTGGAGCGCGCGGAACTGATTGAGGGCGGTTTCGATGGTGGAACTCAGATCCCGATGTCCATAGGGCTTCAGCAAATATCCCAGGGGTTCCGCCGCCTTCGCCTTTTCCACGGTCGTGTCGTCGGCGGAACCGGTCACGTAGACAACCGGGATATTGAGGCCGAAGCGTATTTTTTTCGCCGCCTCGATGCCGTCCATGCCGCCTTCGAGGTTGATGTCCATGAGAACCAGATCCGGCTTGGCCTCTTCAGCGCACGAAAAGGCCTGCGCCCCGTTGGACGCAACTCCCGCCACCCGGTATCCGAGCGATTCCAGGCAGCGCGAGGCGTACGCCGCCACCAGGCTTTCATCTTCGACAACCAGAACGCTCCCCTTGGACACAAGGCTCCTTCCGGGCCCGGATTGCACAGTGGGCCTTAGGAACTTATCGGCCCGATCCGGGCATGCAATATCCTGCTTGCGCGAAATTTCGTGGACCAGATGCCCATCGGCAGCGCGAATCCCAGGGCAATCGGCAAGGCGGCTGGGGAAGAATGACCATTGTCTGCCCAAAATTGCTACAATCGGGGGCAACTTGCGGCTGCAGGCCCGCAGAAAGGCAGGCAAATGAACCCTCACATCTTTCGGGAATACGACGTCCGCGGCGTGGTCGGCAGCGACCTGACCGACGAAACCGTGCACACTCTTGCTCGTGCCCTGGGCACCTTCTACTTGGCAAACGGCGCCCGCCGTGTCAGCCTCGGCCGCGACGCCCGCGAGAGTTCCCCCCGGTTCCGCGACCTGCTGGTGCGCGGCCTCACCCAGACCGGCTGCGATGTCCTGGATGTCGGCATGATCCCCACGCCGGTCCTTTACTTCACGCTCTTCAATGAGAAGGTCGACGCGGGAGTCATGATCACGGGCAGCCATAATCCCCCCGACAACAACGGGTTCAAGATCTGCCTGGGCAAAACCACCATCTACGGCCCCCGCATCCGCGAGCTGCGGGACATCGCTCTCGCCGGCAGTTTCGCTTCCGGCGCCGGAGCCTCCAAGGAACGCGAGGTGGTGCTTCGCTACTCGAGCAGGATCCTCTCCGATGTGAAACTCGGCAGGCGGAAACTCAGGGTGGTCGTGGACGGCGGAAACGGCATGGGCGGATTCGTTGCGGCCCCCATTTACCAGGCGCTCGGCTGCCAGGTGACCGAGCTCTTCTGCGAGCCGGATCCGCGGTTTCCCAACCACCACCCCGACCCGACGGTGGTCGAAAACATGGAAGCGGCCATCCAGACCGTGCGCGAACAAAAGGCCGACCTGGCTATTGCCTTCGACGGCGACGGCGACAGGATCGGAGTGATCGACGAAGCCGGGCGCATCATCTGGGGGGACCAGTTGATGGTGATTTTCTCCCGCGCCATCCTGAAGAACCTGCCGGGAGCCTCCTTTATCGGCGAGGTAAAGTGTTCCCAGACCCTGTTCGACGACATCCGCCGCCACGGCGGCAATCCGGTCATGTCCAAGGTCGGTCACTCCCTGATCAAAGCACGGATGCAGGAAACCGGAGCGGTCCTGGCGGGCGAGATGAGCGGCCACATGTTCTTTGCAGACAGGTATTTCGGCTACGACGATGCCGTCTATGCCGGCGCCCGCCTGCTGGAGATTCTCTCCCACCACGAGGGTCCGCTGTCCAGCTTGCTGGCCGGTCTTCCACGGACCCACTTTACGCCCGAAATCCGCCTGGATTGCCCCGACGAGGCCAAGTTCGATGTGGTGCGCGCGCTGACTGAAAAATACAAGAAGACTCATGAGGTCATCGACATCGACGGCGCCCGGATTCTCTTCGACGGCGGCTGGGGGCTCGTGCGGGCCTCCAACACCCAGCCGGTGCTGGTGCTGCGCTTTGAGGCCTCCAGCCCCGAGCGCCTGGATGAAATCCGGGGCGAGGTGGAGAACAGCGCCGCCGCCCTGATTCCAGCCTGAAGGGCCGCGCCATCTTTTTTTCCCGGGCGCGTTTGACATTGAAAAAATCAGCCTTATATTTCCACGCACCCGTTTGCCGCGGGCGCCGGAAGCTTGGACTGCCTCCGGTAAAGAAAAGCAGAATATAGCTTTGCGGGACTCATTCCCATTGTTGAAAGGAGAGGAAATCCATGAAAGTCAGACCTTTGCACGATCGCGTTCTGGTGAAA
>JBBIMP010000084.1:0-9245 GCA_037444305.1 Acidobacteriota bacterium | reverse complement strand
CCGGTCGCCCAGGTCTTTCCCCTGGTCGGCAAAGGCCGTGTCGGCGGCGAAGACCTCAACCTCGTTGGCCGCGGCCAGTTTCACAATTCTCGTGTGCAGCGACTCGGGATTGGGCTGGATCATCACCACGGCCGTGCCCTTGGGAAAAGGCTTTCCGGCAATGGTGAATTCCTCGCGCGCCAGGGCCACTTGATAGCCCTCCTTCCACAGCCCGCTGATCAGCCGGGTTGCGCCCTTGCTGTCCCAGGGGAACAGGTAGGCCATGCCGGCTTTGGCCGGCGCCGGAGGAGCGAGTTTCGGACGCGAGGTCACGGGATCTGCGGCGCCATCGAAGCGATCTTCAGTCCAGTAGGCCTCCACGCCGTAGGCCAGCGGCAGCGACCAGGCATTGATGTCATAAAAACCGTAGCTTTTCTTGGGCGCCGACTCGCCGGTCTGATCGTTGTAGGCCTTGGCCTTCATGACCTGGTCGACGAAGGCCTCTTCGAGCGGCGTGTCCCGGTCCAGCAGCGTGCGCAAGAGGCGCTTCTGCGGCTGGGCGGCGAAGACCAGGTATGAACCCGCGGGGAAGGTTCTTTTTTCCGCTTTGTCCGAGAAGTAGTCGCGCGCCGCGGCGGACGCAACCGGCGCCTTGGCCCGATGCACTTCGATCCTGTGTTTGAGCAAAAGCTCGACCAGATCGGCGGTCCGCGCCGGATCCTTGCCGGGAAGCAGGACATACTGCTTGACCGGCTCCGCCGCTGCCTCTTTCATGGCCCGAGCCCTGAAGCCGTACAGGTCCACGAGCCGGGCCTCGCGGTGCTCGGCCGTCGTCAGCAGCGAGGCCATGGCGCCCGTGAAGTGATGCAGCGCGCCGTCGCGCAGGGTCGTGACGCGCCCGTCCGGCAGCCGGTAGGCCAGACCCTTGTTGCCGCCGCCGTCGGTCTCGAATGTCATGCCGGTCGCGCCGTTGAGCGTCGGGTAACTGTCGTAATAGCCCGGATAGTGAAGGTCGTAGACCTCGCGCGTGAAGTAGATCCAACTGTTTTTGTCGAATGCGGCGGCGATGTTTCTTCCGTAAACCTCCACCCACTTGCGCGCGTTGTCATCGAGCTGCGTGTTCACGGGAATAGCCCAGGGCGGGAAAAAAAACCGGTCGGGATTGCCGTGATGGTCGACGAAGACCACCGGATTCCAGCGATGCAGCTCGCGCACGATGATCTGGCTTTCGACCTGGCTCTGGAACACGGCGTCGCGGTTCGGATCGATCTGATAATGCGTGTTGTTGTTGTCCATGCGCCAGTCGCCGCGGTGCTCCTGGGCAGCGGGATTGGGATTGCGCATGGCGGATGCCTTCATCCAGGCGACATGGCGGGCATGGCTGTCCGGGTTGTGCAGCGGACAGATCACCGTGACGACCTCCTTGAGGATCTTCAGCGTGTTGGCGTCCTGGCCTGCAGCCAGCTGATAGGCCAATTGAACGGCGGTTTCCAGCGCCGCGCTTTCGTTGCCGTCATTGGCGAAGTTCATCCACCCGATGGCCGGGGTGCGGCGTGCTATGTCGCGAGCGCGCGCTTCGGGAGTCTTGCGCGGGTCGCGCAGTTCCTCGATCGCCGTCCGGATCTGCTCCAGCCGCTGGATGTTGGCCGGATCGCTGATCACCACCAATATCATCTCGCGCCGCTCTGCAGACCGGCCGATGCTGAAGACCTTGACGCGCCCGGAAGCCGCTTCCAGCCGGCGCATGTAGTCCAGCACCTGCAGGTGCTCGGTGTACCAGTCGCCGATTTCATAGCCCAGCACCGATTTTGGCGTCGGCACGGCGGAATCATAGGTGCTGCCAGGATGCCAGGCCGCCTCCTGAGGATGTAGGTTCAAAGCACAGAGCAACAGTACGAGCAAAGGGACAAGACGCCTCATAGCGGTCACCTCCCTGGGGAAAGATGCGCCATCTTATCACAGCGGCTCAAGATGCTTGCTGCTCCAGATGCAGTGACTCAGGGGAGGCCCAGGACACGCTTGAGCCCCTCTTCGATCTTTTGCAGGTCCGCCCTGGATAAGCGGCCGATTCTGGCCTTGAGCCGGCTCTTGTGTACCGGGCCGACCGCATGTACCGGCTGGAAGTGATCTGCCTCGACCGGGACACCGGGGAAATCCTGTGGCAGCGCACCGCTTACGAGGGGACCGTCCACGATCAGCGGCACAGGAAGAACACCTACGCCTCGGGTACGCCGGCGACCGACGGGAGGCGCGTGATCGCGTTCTTCGAAGCCGAGGGGCTCTACTGCTATGACCTCGACGGGAACCTGCTCTGGAAGTCCTTCCCGGGGAAGATCGCCAAGATGGGCATGGGGCCCGGGACCTCCCCGGTGTTGTTCGAGAACTTCGTCATTCTCCTGTGCGACCAGGAGGACGGGGATACATTCGTCGTCCGGGCCGGCCCGAAACACGAGATCCTGGGCACGAACTCGCTGGGCGAGCCGGTCTACGCTTCGCCGGCGATTTCCGGCGGCATGCTCTTCATCCGGGGCGAGCGCCACCTCCACTGCATCTCGGCCGGCGGGAGCGGCCGCTGAAGAGGCTCTCCCTGTCACAGCCGCTTTCTACCTGTCCTCGCGGATCCAGACGATCGAGGTCGGCGGCCGGGGCGGCGGCCGTGTGCCCGCCGCTGCAGGCGGCTGCTCCACGGGGACGGGCCCGCGGTTGTTCCGCGCATAATTCGGAATCGCCGTCAGTTCCGCGCCGCTGGTGAAAACACCCCTGAGAATCATCACGCCGCCCAGCAGATCCGCTTTCCACTGGGCCGTCAGCGGCGATCCGGCGCCCAGCGCCTGGGTGATGTCCTGGTCGACCTGCTCGATGTTGTACACCAGCGGACCGTATTTCAGCGCCACGCGCCCCTGTGTCGCGAGTATCTTGTCGCTCGCCCGGACGCGCTGGGCCGCAAGGGGAAGGACCAGATCGACCCTGTCCCCGGCCTTCCATGTCCGCCTGAGGACCGCATACCCGTTTTCGACGGCCGGCTTGACCGCCGCGCCGTTCACCGCCAGCGACGTGATCCCGTTCGCTGCGGGAAAAGCCTGGTAGAGGCTGCTGACGCTGCGGTTCGGCACGCGGATCCGCACGCCGAAGTTCCTGCTCGCTTTCGGGTTGACCGTGATGGAGACCTTCCCGTTCCAGGGGTAATCGGTGGCCTGGACCAGTTCGACGTCGGTGCCGGCGACGTTTTCCACCGTCGCCGTGCTGCCGATGAACAGGTTGACGTAGACGCTGTCCGCGCTCTTGGTGTACATCCAGGTCGGGAGCATGAGCAGGGTCCGCGGGATGTTGCCGACGCAGCACGGGCAGCCGTGCCACGGGTAGCGCGGGGGCCCGGAATCGAGCGGGTTCTGGTAGTAGAAATTCTTCCCCTCGAGGTCGATCGAGCCCAGCAGCGCGTTGTACATCGTCTCTTCGTACAGATCCGCGTACCTGGCGTCCTGGTAGGCCAGGTTCATCTTCCACTGGAAGAAAATCAGGCCGCAGCTGGAGCAGGCCTCGCAGTAGGCGTTGTTGCGCAGGGAGTAGTCGGGGCCGAAGCCCTCGGAGGTCTCGCCGCTCCCCACCCCGCCGGTGACGTAGTACTTCTTGTGAACGATATTGTTCCAGAGCGAACGGACGGCGCTCTGGTAGTCGATGTCGCGTGTTTCCGCGGCCACGTCCGCCATGCCCGAATAGCTGTAGACGGCGCGCACGGCATGGCCGACCGCCTCGTACTGCTGCACCGCGGGCAGGTGGCTCTGGTCGTATTCGCTCCCGTTCCTGCGGCAGTCGAGCAGGAATTTGGCCAGTTGGATGTACTTCTGGCCCTTGTCCCCGCCTTCCATGTCGTTGACGAAGCGGCCGAAGCGCACCAGCGCCTGCTCCATCTCCTGGTGGCCGTCGTACCATTCTTTTTTGGGGGGCGGGCCGATGTTGGCGACCCAGCAGTCGGCCAGCTTCTTGGCGGCATTGTAAAGCCTTGCGTCCTTCCTTTCCGTCATCAGGTAGTGGTTCAGCGCGGACTCCAGGAAATAGCCGGCCACGTAGCCTTCGTGATGGGCTCTTCCCTGCGCCGACCAGCGCTCCAGCCAGCGATCCGGGTTGCGCAGCGTGAAGGCCGTCTGCAGGTAACCGTCCGGCTCCTGCGCGGCCAGGATCTTGGGGATCCAGTCTTCGAGCGTGGCCCGCATCTTTTCGTGCGCCCGGATGATTTCCGGGTCGCCCTGCGGATCGATCATGAGCGCGATGCTCATGGCCTCCACGGTCTGGTGCACCCAGGCGTTGGAAAACACATACCCCTTGTGGTCGCCGCGGGGCTTTCCCAGCAGCGCGTTCGCCGCCTCGACGAAGTTGTCGATCCCGCCCGGGCCGAGCGTGAGATCGGTGCGATTGATCTGGTCGATGCAGTGCGGAATCCAGTTCACCATCAGAACCTTGGCCCTCTGGCTCCAGAGCGGGCTGTCTATCCGGTACCTTTTGGTGTAGACCGCGTCCAGCCGGGTTGCGGGTGCAGGCGCCTGGACGTCGACCTTCAGCGTGGCACTCGCTTTGGCCGTTCCGTTGTCCGCGGTCAGCCTCAGGACATAGGCTCCGGGCGCGGAAAACGTCGCGCTGGTGACGGCGCTTTTCGCATCGGCGATGGATACCGTGCCGGGTCCCGACTCCCCGGTCCAGGTTGCCGTCGGCGGGGGACCCGGCGGAGGCGGAGGCGGCGTCGCAGGTTCGTTCCGCCGGCGCTCCCGCCGGGGCGGGCTGCCGTAGCCGACCCATCCGTTCAGGTAGGTCTTCCCCGGCATGACGACGATCCGGTCGGGGCCCGCGATGGCATTCAGTTCCGAGCCAGCCTGCGGAGTTGCGCCGGCCTGGGTCCCGGCGTGCGTCTGCTCTGCGCGTGCGGGAATGAAAAGGTAGACCGCAGCTCCGATGAGCAGGGCGGCGATGGAAGGAAGACAGGCGGTGCGCTTCATGGATTCCTCCTCTTGAAAGGACCGGGGTTGCCCGCGCAGCATATCACCCCTTTCACACCAGCAGAAATGGTGTCGCACCTCCGAAAATTGTGTCTGTAATCGGCATGCTCAAACCGCCCTTAACTCATCGGGTCCTTGAATCGATCATAGAAATGCTGCGCAGAGATGATCCGGTCGAAGGCCGATAGAGATCTACCCCGGAATTCCCATCCCCTGCTATATATACGAGTATTCTGTCCCTGTTTTCTCTGTCTCATCACAGGGGATATCCTTCACGCGAAATCATCCGGGCCTGCAAGCGAGCCCAGTGTCGGTCTGTCCGAGGCTATCCCGAAGTAAATCCCGCAATGCTTATTCCCTGCCCGCCTGCCGATGTCTGTGCCGGCTTCCTGGCCCAGCTGTCTGCAGCCACTACAATCCTGCCTTATTGAGTCTCTTGATGAGCGATGGCTTCCCCATGTTCTCCTGTCGCAGCGCATCCAAGCGCCGCCGGAATTCGCCGCCCTGCCGGCGTACGTCGAGGTCCCGAAGATCTATGAGAAGTCTAACAGCCTGATCGTAGCCCTTCGGCTGCCTGGTGGCGATGAGTCGGTCGATCTCGCCCCAAAGCCTGGACTCGCGGCCAACAAGGCTGTCCAGGTGTTTATCCCTGGCCATCGCCGCTTCTTGTTCGCACCGAGCCTTCTCCCGGGCACGCTCCTCGGCCTCGATGCGTTTTCTCTCCGTCGCGCAGGACTCCGCTGCCCCGAGGAGCAATCCTACCGTTCTTCGACTTGTCTCAAGGCCTGCGGTTTTAGACGCACGCCGCTTCAGGAATCGCCGCACCAATCCCGTGACCAGGGAGTGATCGCCTTCCACAACGAGACTGGTGATCAGTTCGTCTTTCTCTTTTGTTGCGAGCTCGCTGATCCATGTCCGGACCTCATTGCGATCCAATCCGGCATCTCCAATCGACGGGCTGGTCCCGGCGGCAACATGCAGCAGGTCTCGGTCAATGCGCAGGAACTCAGCCAGGCTCTCCAGAGACGCGCTGAGCTCGCCCAGGCCCGGCGGCACGGGCGGCTCGACTTCCTCATCATCAAATTCCCCGGCCTGGGCTCCAAGGAGCCAGCCCAGGTACAGCGCCCGCAGGTCTCCGCGCGCCAGCTCGGCCCGCACTGAAATGATTGAGGAGAGCCGACCTTCGCTCTCGACCCAATCGCTGCCTTCCTCGCTCTCGGACACAAAGGTAAGGATTATCTTGCCGCCTTTCTCGTGGACGAATGCAAGGTCGCCGCTGCAATATTCCGCGGCGATCGCCGGGTCGAGCAGATTCGATGGCAGGCGAAACTTCACGACGTGCGTGCCCCAGTTGGCGAAGTAGAGATACGCGTCGAAGTACCTCTCCATCCACGCGTGCTCGTCGCCTTTGAAGCTGCCCCAGGAGTAGTCGTTGACGAAGCTCGTCGGCGTGATGTGTGCTCGTGTCGAGTAGGACCGCAGCTCGTTCATCTCCCGGGCACTGAGCGGCCGATCGATGGCCGAGAACTCATAGTACTGGTATTCGCTCATGGCTTTGTTCCTGCTCGTTGATAGTGATTCTCATAGACTGTCGCCGCGGCCAAGATGCGCGTCGTCGCATTCGACTGCCGACTGAGTATGAAGCATGGATTTATGGAAGTGAAAAATCCAATGGAATCAGTCAGGACCAGGTTTTCGCAAACACGGTCTACGCTCCTCACGTCACCGTTGGCAGGTGCTGCTTTTCGCGGCTGGGCAACCGCCGGGCAGGCACCTTCAATCTCTCATGTTGACAGGTGTCACGTGACGCGTTACATTATACGCGTGATCCGGACGTTTGCCGACAGGCACACCCAGATACTGTACGCGACCGGAAGGTCCAAACGGTTTCCGCCAGACATCGCGCGACGGGCGAGACGGAAGCTGGAGTACATCGACCTGGCAACGGGCTTAGATGACCTCAGGGTTCCTCCCGGCAATCGCCTCCACGAGCTGCGGGGGGATCGGGCGGGACAGCACGCCATCTCTGTCAACGACCAGTGGCGCATCTGCTTCCGGTACGTCGATGGTGATGCCTGCGATGTCGAGATCACCGACTATCACTGAGTCGAGGTGTGAAATGAGCATAGCGAACACTGGGAAAAGGCGGGTTCGTCCAACTCATCCCGGCGAAATGCTTCGGGAGGACTTCCTGCCCGACTACGGGCTGACTGTCTCAGGTCTGGCTGATGCGCTGGACGTCTCACGGCAGACGGTCAACGAGCTGCTTCGCGAGCGTCGGGCTGTGAGTCCGGAAATGGCTCTGCGGCTCTCGCGTCTGCTCGGCAACTCGGCCGAATTCTGGCTCAACGCGCAGCGCGCAGTGGACCTCTGGGATACCGCTCAGGCAATCGGGACCAGCCTAGAGCGCATCAAGCCCTTAAGCGTCGCCTGACCCAAACACGCATCGGATCGGCTGGCGCCGCCGTCTGATACCGGGCGACAATCTGAGTGTTTGGATCTGGAATCGGTCAATTGCTGTTTCGCAGAAGACCATTGTTTCATCCACGGCCGTCCTGGAGTGGCATCCTCCGGTTCTCGCTCCCGTACTTTTTACTGACACAAAAACCGACTCCAGTCGGGATTAAGGCTACGTGCGGATCCCCACATGTTATTCATTTCACGGCGGATTTTGTTTCGATTGGGCCGGCAACCTACTGACTGCGATCGGGGGGTGGGATGTTGATCTAAACTAATGATTCTATGGAGCCGGCGCCCGGACTTGAACCGGGGACCTACTGATTACGAACCGGCCCCGATTGCCCCGGGGCCGGCTCTTTGTTTTCAATCACTTGCGCCGCATGCCCATCTGAATCAACAGGTTGGCGTGATTGTGAGGATTATGCCAATTGTGCTGATGGCCGTGGTTGCTGGCCATTTTCGGAAAATTTACTGACACAAAAACTGACACAGTGAAATTGCCCAGGGGCGCTCTCTACTGATCATCCTCGAGAGTTGGGCAATCCCTTCCGCTTCAAAGGAGAGTTGCCCATCCTCTTCCCTCTCTAAACATGCACGAGATCGGGGAACTGCTTCATCTCCTGCCAGCCTCAATCAAGGTGCTATTGGCCGCCGAGGAGCAAGGCGAGGAACTTCAAAGCAGCGACGCAGAGGGCATTCATTGTTGCGCCCGGCTTCGTGTACAATGCTTTGGGAGAACAAAAGTCATGATCAAAACTTTTGAGGCCGTGGTTGACGACCGAGGCAATGTGAAGCTGCTCGAGCCGGTCAATCTCAAGTCCGGCCGCCGGGCATTCGTCCTGATTCTGGACGAACCGGCAGATCACGACAACGGGACAACGCTCCTGAGTGAAGCGGCACTTTCCGACTGGAAGAAACCCGAGGAGGATGCTGCGTGGTCACACCTTCAGTCGGCAAAGTGATTCTCGTGCCTTTCCCATTTTCCGATCTCTCGGAATCGAAGCTTCGGCCGGCACTCATCCTGGCAGACGCAGGACGCGGCGACTGGGTGCTGTGTCAGATCACCAGCAAACCGTACGGGGATCCGCGTGCCATCAGCATCATAGACGAGAGCTTTATGTCCGGTTCGCTCCGTGTCGCCAGTTTTGCCAGACCAGGGAAGCTGTTTACCGCAAGTTCAGGCCTCGTCGTTGGCGAAGTCGGCATGCTCAAACCGTCCTTAACTCATCGGGTCCTTGAATCGATCATAGAAATGTTGCGCAAAGATGATCCGGTCGAAGGCCGATAGAGATCTACACCGGAATTCCCATCCCGCGGCTGTTCCCTGTTTCCATCCTGTTCATGGCGAATTGACAATGAACTCGATTTCATCGAATAGTGGCACCTACATTCCGCAGTTTCGACAGGGGGGTCTGAGGAATTTCTCCACGTTCTCAGCAGATTCGAATTAGACGTAGGCGTCCGGATCCACCTCCAACAGTTTGAGCACTTGCCGCTGTAGCGGGTTCAGCTCGATGGGAAAGGTCACGACCTCCTCGGCTCGCTCGAACTCATACCAGCAAACGCCGCTGAACATCTCCAGAAGGCGGGCAGTCGTCGGCGTCTTGGAGGGCCTGCCCTCGGGCAGAATGGGAAGGGTCTTCAGACGCTCTCGTTGCATGCCCTTGCGCAGTGCCCGCTCGATCAAAGCGTCAAGCATCATCGCCAGGAAGGCCGCATGCACCAGGCCTGCAGCCCGGCGCGGCTTTTTCAGGTAGACCGGAGCCACCTCCAGTTCGCTCTTCAGCAGGGAATGGCGTTTCTCGACATAGGGCTGGT
>JBBIMP010000083.1:0-9880 GCA_037444305.1 Acidobacteriota bacterium | reverse complement strand
ACGTCCCTGCTGTTTCTCAAAGGCGGCAATCGGCGCCAATCTGTGGGAAACCGCGTGCCATTTTGATGTCACCGAACACAACCGAATCCCCCTTGTCGGGGGCCTTTTCGTTTTCCGGCCGATGAAGGGCAGTGCGCGCCGACAAAGGCGGCGGGCGTCACTCGACGGCGCGAAGCGGATCTACCCATCGCAGCCCGCTGAAGCGCGCGAAGTCCACGTCGTTCGAGTGCAGCTCGCACTGGTACTCTATGGCCAGGGCGGCCAGGATGGCATCCGTCGTGAGGTTGCCGGCAACGCCGGTCTGCCGCAGCAAGCCGTCCAGTATGTCCAGATGCCGGCGCCCGGGCTCGATCACCTGGACGCTCGGCCACTCGAGCCAGCTGCGAACATGCCCGAGCGCCGCCTCCACCCGGAGAGGCCGCTCCAGGACACGCGGGTGGGTCATGAGCCGGATGTAGCCGTGGCACACGATCCAGGGCATGGCCACCACGCGGCGGCCGGACATGACGTTCTCCCACCACCCCCTGGCGGCGCGATGCCGCGGCGCGTCGGCATTGTAGGCGTACACCAGCAGGTTGATGTCCGGGAGCAGCATCAACGCGACTCCTCGGCCACATGCTCGGCGGCCTCGAGTTCGTCGACCAGCTGATTGAGTTTCCCGGTGTCGACGCCCGCAACGAAGCCGCAATGAACGGCGTCGACGCGGAAGGCCCGCGAGCCGCCCGCGGGCTTCCTCCCGGAGGCCAGCCCTGCCCTCAGGGTCTCGTTCACCACCTGCTTGAACGACAGCCGTCTTCGGTGAGCGAGTTCCTTCAGCCTTTCAGCCAGCTCGTCGTCCAGAGTCAGTGTCGTTCGCATGGCGACATCATGATGCTTCCTTGAGCTGATGTCAAGATGCCGGCCTTCGACGGCCGGCCGCAGCAGAAACGATCTTCGAGACCGGAAGGCTTTAACCGCAGATAAACACAGGAAAAAACAGCCGAATGATGATTGAATGGCAACCAAAAACGGCTGATTTGCCTCCAATGATTCGACGCGAAGACCTCACGCAGCGCCTCCATCCCCCAAAGCACACGGAAGCGCTGAGTGGCCCTGTGGAAACGACCTTCCTCGCATGCCATTTCCAAACAAGGCCGTGCATTACAGGGCCATTTTCCCATAAATATGGTAATATGCATCGCATGAAGACGACCATCGAACTGCCTGATGACCTGTTGATTGCCGCAAAAAAACGAGCCGCAGAACTGCGGCGGCCGCTCAGGGCTCTCATCGAGGAGGGTCTGCGGGCTCGTCTTGCGCGGCCGGAAAAGCCCGCCAAGCCCGGGAAAAAGATTCGTTGGGTGCTGGTAGAGGGAGGATTGCCTCCGGGGCTCGAAATCACAGACCGCGCGAAAATGCACGGCTGGATTCGGAGCCGGAAATGATCGCTATCGACACCAACATCCTGGTCTTTGCCCATAGAACGCAGTGCGCAGAGCACCGGACGGCGAGGAAGGCAATCGAAAACGCGGCCGTGAATCCCGCCGGCTGGGGTTTCACCCTCGCCAATGTGCTCGAGTTTTGGAGCGTCGTCACGCACGCGGCCGCGCCGCCAAGACCTTCGGCGCCCGAAGAGGCTTCCGCATTCATGGAGGCGCTCGTCTTGGACGCGGGTGCTCAAATCTGGCTGCCGGGGGCGGATTTCGGCCAAAGGTTGATCCAGGCAGGAAGCGATCTGCACATAAGCGGCCCGCGCATCTTCGACCTGGCCATCGCTCTCACTGCGTTTGAGTCGGGAGCCCGGGAACTCTGGACGCACGACCTCGGATTCGTCTCAATCCCCGGACTCCGGACCGTCTTCCCTCTCGCGCAGTCCGGCGCTTGACAGGCTCAGGCCGGGATCGATCAACAGCGCGCCGGCCGCCGGCCCGCCGAACATCTGCGGTCTGCCGAAGGCCTGCACGGGCGAGCCTTGCAGGCCGCGGGAGATTGCGGGGATCCAGCCCGGGATTACTGCCTGAGCTTCGCCCGGCCGATCAGCTGGCCGAACTGCGTCTCCACGTCGACCGTCAGTTCGCGGCCGCCATATTCCTTCGACCATACGATGCCCGTCCAGAGACGGTACCCTTCTTCCCTGCCCCCGGTCATCGAGTAATAGGGCGAGACGAAAATCTGGCGGCCGTCGAGATACCAGCGGTGGCAAACCATCTCCTCCAGACCCAGCGGCGCCTTGATTGCCGTCAGCACCGCGATCCTCCCCGTTCCCGGGGGCGGCAGCGCCGACAGGGCATCGACCGCCTGCAGGTTGCGGACCGATCGGCCGAACTCGGCGCCGACCAGGCTCAGAGGTGCGGGTGGAATGAAAGAGCGCAGCAGGTAGACCATCAGCAGCATTCCGATGCTCGCCGGGATCAGCGCCAGCCTCGCCCAGGGGCGGCGCAGGCCGGAGAGGCGGTAGATCATCGTGGCAAATCCGGCGAAGGCCAGGATCCCGCTGATGATGAGAGACCTCGAGTTGCCGATGCCCCAGAGCACGGGCAGCATCACGTTGATGCAGGCAAAGAGGTTGAAGGCGAAAAAGAGCGCCGTCAGCGGCCAGCGCACCGACAGGTAGCGGTCGTAGACGATGTCCAGCGTCGAAAGCACCGCCGAAACCGCGAGCAGCACGATAAACAGGACGTTGCGCGATCCCGGGGTGGTGCTCGCATAGTAGATGGGGAGGACAAAAAACAACAGCTGCTGGTAGAAGTTCTTGTTGAAATAGTTCACCACCGGGCGAACCCAGCGCCGCCACTTCGGGGGGAGCCTCCGAAGGTTCACCAGCACCGGCACCAGCAGGCTCGTCACCCAGATGAAGGCGATGTGAAATATGATGATGCGCAGGTAGTTGAAGTCCCTCGATCCCAGCCACATCACGAACACGCCGAGCAGCAGGGCATAAGCGCTGTGCAGCCACCAGAGCTTGTCTTCGTGGCGGCGCAGGAACTGCTCGACCGGCTGTTTCAAGGCAATTACCTGCGCAAAGGGCTGCGGCATCATAAGGGCTTTTTTATTGAATTATACCAAAGGCCGGCAATAACACGTCTTCTGAGAAAAGCCTTACACGGAGGTTCACGGATCAGCACGAAGATTCACGTAGCACACCATTGTCGCGTTCCCTATTTCTCTGTGCTGCTTTGATTGCCAATAATGTTTGGAGGCCGGAAATGCACGGAGCCCGGAGCGATAGCGACGGGTTGTGTTACTTGATTGGGCAACCCGACCGCTCACTGGCGTTTGCGGCTCCGTTTGCGGTATCCCCACAACACGGCTTTCCTCGGTTGCAGCTCCGCTGCCTGTTCCTGAGAAAAAATGGCCGGGTCTTCGGGTTTGACACGGACCTCCGCCGCCGTGACAATTACCTCCAGGGATGGCAAGGAGGACGATGATCGGATCGGAGAATAGCGCGCCCCAGATCCCGCGCGAGAATGCGCTCCGCGACTACAGGATCGTCTGCCGCAGCCGGCAGGCGAGCATCCTGGGCAGGGCGGAGGTTTTTGCGGGGAAGGCGAAGTTCGGCATCTTCGGCGACGGCAAGGAGGTGCCGCAGCTCGCCATGGCGGCAGCCTTCCGGAAGGGGGATTTCCGGGCCGGATACTACCGCGACCAGACCTTCATGTTCGCCAAGGGGATGCTCACCGTCGAGGCGTTCTTTGCCCAGCTCTATGCCCATGCGGACCTCGAGGCAGAACCCGCATCCGCCGGGCGCGCCATGACCGGCCACTTCGGCACCCGCCTGCTCAACGACGACGGCTCCTGGAAGGACCTCCTGGCCGAACACAACTCCTCCTCCGACATCTCTCCCACCGGCGCACAGATGCCCCGCCTCGTCGGCCTCGCCTACGCGTCGGTGCTCTACCGGAACCTCGAGGCCTTGAGGGAATTTTCCCGCGGCTTCTCGAACAACGGCAACGAAATCGCCTTCGGCACCATCGGCAACGCCAGCTGCGCCGAGGGCATTTTCTGGGAGTCGGTAAACGCGGCGGGCGTGCTGCAGGCGCCGCTGGTGCTCTCCATCTGGGACGACGGCTACGGCATCTCCGTCCCCAACCAGTTCCAGATGACCAAGGGGGATATCTCGAGGGTGCTGGAAGGCTTTCAGCGGCGCGCCGGGGAGCAATCGGGCATAGACATCTACAGCGTGCGCGGATGGGACTACCCGAGACTCTGCGAAATCTACCTGGAAGCGGCCGACAAGGCGCGCCGGAACCACACCCCCGCCGTGATCCACGTCACCGAGCTGACCCAGCCCTTCGGACACTCGACCTCCGGGAGCCACCAGCGCTACAAGACGGCCGAGAGACTCCAGTGGGAGAAGGATAACGACTGCCTGCTCAAGATGCGGACCTGGATCCTGGCCCAAAGCCTCGCTTCGGTCGACGAACTCGACCGGCTCGAAGAGGAGGAGAAAACCGGAGTCATCGCGGCAAGAGACCGCGCCTGGGATGCCTTCAGGGAGGAAATCGACCGGGAAAGGACCGATCTTCTGGCAATCCCTGCGGAGACCGCCCCAAGCCCGGACGCGGAGGAGGAAATCGGCCGGATCCGGGGGCGCATCGCCGAGGCGCCGCATCCCTTCCGGCGCGAGTTGCTGGCGGCGGCAGAGGAAATCCTGCTGGAGCTGAGAGAAACCGACACCCCGGTGCGTCGCCGGATAATCAAATGGAAGGGCAGGGTGCTGCAAGCCTGCTCCGGCCGCTACAGCTCGGACTTGTACTGCGAGAACGGACGTTCGGCCCTGGCAGTGCCGGAAATCCCGGCCGTCTACTCCCCCGATGCGCCCACCGTCGGCGGCTACGACATGCTCAACTCCTACTTCGATGCCGCCTTCGCCCGCTTTCCGCGGCTCGTGGCGATGGGCGAGGACGTCGGCCAGCTCGGGGGCGTCAACCAGGGTTTCGCCAACCTGCAGAACAAGTACGGAGCCCTCAGGGTGACCGACACCGGCATAAGGGAAGCCACCATCCTGGGACAGGCCATCGGCATGGCCATGCGGGGATTGAAGCCGATCGCCGAGATCCAGTACCTCGACTACATCCTCTACGCGCTGCAGATCATGTCGGACGACCTGGCGACCATGCGCTGGCGCACCCGGGGAGGGCAGATGGCCCCCCTGGTCATCCGCACGCGTGGGCACCGGCTGGAGGGGATCTGGCACTCGGGCTCGCAGATGGCGGGGCTGATTCACCTGCTGCGGGGCGTCTACGTCTGCGTTCCGCGGGACTGCACGCAGGCCGCCGGCTTCTACAACACGCTCCTGCTCTCGGATGATCCCGGAATCGTGGTGGAGGTTTTGAACGGGTACCGCCGCAAGGAGCGCGTGCCGGACAACCTCGCGGAGTTCACCATCCCGCTGGGGGTGCCGGAGGTGATCCGGGAAGGAACGGACGTGACGGTGGCGACCTACGGCGCCTGCTGCCTGATCGCGCTCGAGGCGGCTGCGCTTCTGGCGCGGGCGGGGATCGAAATCGAGGTCGTCGACGTGCGCACGCTGCTCCCCTTCGACCGGCACGGGATGCTGCTCGAAAGCCTGAAGAAGACAGGGCGGATTCTCTTCGTGGACGAAGACGTGCCGGGCGGCGCATCGGCCTACATGCTCCAGCAGGTGCTCGAAAAGCAGGGAGGATTCCGCTGGCTGGACAGCCCGCCGCGGACCGTCACGGGAACGGAGCACCGTCCGGCCTACGGCTCCGACGGCGACTATTTCTCCAAGCCGAACCGGGAGACGATATTCGAAGCCGTCTATGGCATGATGCACGAAGCCGACCCGATTCGCTTTCCACTTTTTTACCGATGAACAGCCTCCGAACGATTTCCACAAATCCCCGTCCAACCGTTGCGGACGCTCATTGCCTATAACGGAGTAAAGCCATTTCACGCATTTTTGGAAATGTAAACGGCATCAAACCCTCGCAGATGAGGACGCTGGAGAGAACCTACCGCCGCAGGGTGCCTCCCCACCAGGTCGTCTCGCCGGAACTGGCACGTCACCTCGCGTCGATCTCCAGGGAAATCGAACGCCAGGTGGGGGTGCTGATTTCCCGGGACGGTGGCATTCAGAAGGTCATCGTCGGGGACGCCACCCAGTTGATGATCCCGGAGATCGGCCGGTTGCGCGGCGGCACGGGCAGGTTCCGCGGACTGCGGCTCATCCACACGCACCTGCGCGGTGAAGCTCTGACCCAGGACGACCTCAACGACCTCGCGCTCCTGCGGCTCGACCTGATGGCCGTGGTGAATGTCGGCCAGGATGGAGATCCTGCGACCGTCGAGCTGGCGCAGATTCTCCCCGGCGGCAGCGACGGGGAGCCGTTCCGCCGCGTTCAGGCCCGGGATGTCCACCGGCTGGATTTCGATTTCGAAGCCGAGATCAGAGCGCTGGAAAGCGAATTCTCCAAACTCGGCGGCGACGGCAGCCGCGGATCTGGCAAGGAGCGGGTGCTGATCGTGGGCATTACGCAGGACGAACATCATTTTGCCGAGACGGTGGAGCTTGCCCGGTCCGCGGGCGTTGAAGTCGCCGGAGTGACAAGGCAGAAGCGCCGGCAGATCCACCCCAAGACGGTCGTGGGGCGGGGCAAGCTCCAGGAGATCGTCCTGGAGGCGATGAGGCTCGACGTCGAGGTCGCCATATTCGACATCGACCTGAAACCGGCGCAGGCGAGGGAATTCGAGGACGCCACCGGCATGCGCGCTGTGGACAGGACCCAGCTGATCCTGGATATCTTCGCGCAGCGCGCCCGCAGCAGGGCGGGGAAACTCCAGGTCGAGCTGGCGCAGCTCAAGTACTCGCTGCCGCGCCTTACCGAGAAGGATGCCGGGTTATCGCGGCTGACGGGCGGCATCGGCGGCCGCGGGCCCGGCGAGACCGTCATGGAGATAGGCCGCCGTCGCATCCGCGACCGGATCCGCAGCCTCGAGAAGGGCATCGCCCACCTGTCGACGCAGCGCAGCCTGCAGCGGCGCCGGCGCGTCCGCGGGGGCATCCCCACGCTCTCCATCGTCGGTTACACCAACGCGGGCAAAAGCACGCTGCTGAACGCGATGACCGAAAGCGAAATCAGGACCGCCGACCAGCTGTTCGTCACGCTGGATCCCACCTCCCGGCGGCTCCGCTTTCCGCGCGAAGGGGAGGTGATCATCACCGACACGGTCGGTTTTATCTGCGATCTGCCTCCCGACCTGGTGACCGCTTTCCGGGCGACGCTCGAAGAGCTCGACGACGCGGATCTTCTGCTGCATGTAGTGGACGCCTCCGATCCCGGCCTGGAGCGCAAACTCGAGGCGGTGGCGAAGCTGCTCGGCGAACTTGGGTTGGCGGAGATCCCGCGCCTGACGGTTCTGAACAAGGCCGACCTGGTCGCGGACTACGAAATCGAGGCATTCTCCAGGAGGTACGAGGGAATAGCCGTCAGCGCGCTGCAACGCAAAGGCCTGGAACGGCTGGTCGAGGCCGCCGAGCAGAAGCTGGCCGTCGTGAAATCCTGACCACTCGCCAAGGTGGAAGGGCTTGCCCCACTCCGCCGTGATCGCCCGCACACCGATGGTGATTCTCACGCGCCCGGGGAACCCGCGCCGGATTGAGGATCTTCATGATGTCGCGCAGCCGGGCATCCGGATGGTACATCCCGATCCGCGCACGTCCGGCTCAGGCGAGTGGGGAGTGCTGGCCGCTTACGGCTTTGCCACGCTTGGAGGGGCGGACCGCACGAGGGCGCTGCAGCTGCTGCGCGGAATCTGGGTGAATGCGGGCACCCGGCCGGCCTCGGCCGGAGAGGCGCGGACCCTGTTCGAGGCAGGCGCGGGCGATGCGCTGCTCACGTACGAGGCCGACCGGTTTCGGGCCGGCCTGGCCGAATACGAAACGGTCTATCCCTCGCGCACGGTGATGACGGAATCCATCGTGATGAAGATCGATCGCAATATCCCGGAGGAGCACCGGCGGGTGGTCGATGCGTTCGTCGGCTATCTCTGGAGCGACGAGGCCCAGAAAACTCTCGTGAGATACGGCTTCCGGTCGGTGCGCGAAGAGCTGAACGCAGGAGAGGGACGGTTTGCCGGGCTGAAAGACTCCTTCACCCTCAAGCAGATCGGCGGCGCGGCCGCAGCGCGCCGCGACATCATGGATGACCTCTGGTACCGCGAGATTTACGCCTCGGAGAAGATCCCGTAAATGCTCTGTTGGTGAGCCTCTGTGTCTTCGTGCCTTCGTGGTGAAAGAGCCAACCACAAAGGCACAAAGACACGAAGGGGCACAAAGCGCCAGAGGCTGGCTATTTGCCGCCGAAGATGGAAGGCAGAACCATGTCGCGCATGGTTCTCAGGCCTGCCGGGGCCGTGAGGATCTTCGGTATGGTATTGACCGTGATGGAGGCGGTGGCGATGTCACCGTGTACCCCGCCCGCTATCTTCATGTGCAGGCGCGGCGAGCCCTCGATGATCGTGGCGTCGTAGGACTCGGGCGCCCCGAGGTAGGCTTCCATGTGCAGCGTGATGAGCGCCTTTCCCTCGCGGTAGCCGATGCCGTCCTGGATAATCCCGCAAACGAGTCCCTTTTCCACCGTCAGGAACTGGCTGGAGACCTTCTTGTCGGCGATCTTGGGGCGGATTTCATCGGTGATTCTGTCCAGCTTCCACCCGAAGGCGTCGGCGATCATGGCGATGGACTCGGTCAGTCCGACGTGGCGCACGGTTTTCTGCTCGACTCTGGCCTGGAATTCCCTGGCAGTGAGGCCCGAGCCGATCTTCTGCTGGAACGGCAGCCGGCGGCTGCGCGCGTCCTGGATGCGTTCGATCCGGACCGCGTCGACGCGCTCGCACACGCCGGTGAGCGCGATCGGGAGGGCGTCCATCACAAAGCCGGGATTTACGCCCGTGCCCACTACGGCGACCTTGGCTTTCCTGGCCATCTCGTCGATCTGCCGGGCCAGCCCCTTGTTGGAGTAAAAAGGATAGGCCAGTTCCTCGGTGGTGGAGACGATGGGGACCTTGAGCTTGACGATGGCTTCTATCTGGGGGAGGACCTTTTTAAGCGACGAGCTGGTGCAGAGGACGACTACATCGGGCTTGGCGGCCTTGATGGCCTTGACCGGGTCATCGGATACCTTGATGCCCAATTTGCGCCCCAGGCCGGCAATCTCGCCCAGGTCCTTGCCGACCTTGGCGGGGTCGATGTCGATGCCGCCGACGGGCTTCAGCCCATTGCGGGCGGCCACCTGCTTCAACACGCCGACTCCGATAGGGCCGAGGCCGAAATGCATGACGTTGATTGGCATGTCTGTTGCTCCTTCTCTGGAAAATGAGAGCCTTGCTGAAAGAGGGGGATGCGGTGTCGCAGCCGCCTCCGGACACTGAGCCCCTAGCATACCCCATCCGTCAACCAAAAGTGCCATGCGGAGGTCAGAGGGGGAAGCGTGGAGATTCCTCGGTGGCTCGCCGTGCTTCTCTGTGCTGATAGGTAGAGGTATTTTCCTATACGTAGAGAAATTTCGCGGGAATGGTTGAAGGCTACTCCTTCTGCCGTCTCTGATTGCCGGCCGGGAGTCCACGGAGCCCGGAGCGGCAGCGACGGGTTGCTTCACCTGAACGGGCTTGCTGACCGCTCACTGGCGTTCGCGGCGCCGTTTGCCGTATCCCTTCAATACGGCTTTCCTCGGTTGCAGCCTCGCTGCGCTGTGTAACGCTTTTCATTGCCGACGAAGGGAAAAGGGCCCTGGGGACTGAACCAGGGCCCTCGGATTAGCGGAATCGCAAACTCAGTAGTCCATGCCGCCGCCGCCCGGAGGCATGGCAGGCGCCTTCTTCTCCTCCTTGATCTCGCTCACCAGCGCCTCGGTGGTGAGCAGCAGCGCGGCGATCGACG
>JBBIMP010000082.1:0-9943 GCA_037444305.1 Acidobacteriota bacterium | reverse complement strand
TGGCTGGACCGCGGCGAACTCGACAAACTCATCGAGCGTTCGGTTGCGGCCGGAGGAGTGTCTGAGCGCCGTGTATCGCATCCGCGCCACCGAGACAAGGATGACGATGACTACGGTGAGCGCGGTCGTAGCAGGAAAAGAGGGGCTTCCTCGGTGAGATGTTCGACTTCGACTGGCGGGAAGCAGATTGGGCTCATCATGAGGACTCGCTTGGCGACGACTGATGAGGAGGCTCGGCGATGAGCAAAGGCAAGGCTGACGCCCGCGAGTGGACCTTCCTGACGAACCACGCTCATGTCCTCTTGTGTCTGGCCAGAGGCGCTGCGATGCGGATGCGCGACATCGCGGCAGAGGTGGGAATCACGGAACGGGCCGTCCAGCGCATCATATCGGAGTTGGAAGGGGCCGGATACGTCGAGCGTGTTCGTAAAGGAAGGCGGAACGCCTATCGCGTTCACGGAGCGCTTCCTCTACGCCACCCTATCGAAAAGCATCGGCCCATAAGGGATCTCATTCGGCTCGTGCACGGGAAATCCTGAGGGCTCCGCGCAGGCGCGGTCGTCACCGCGTCGATCGGAACCGCGCTTCCGGAGACTCCCCCCAAAGGTAAGTAAGGGATGGGTCCTTCGCACAAGCGACACAAGTGAGGCACAAACCATGACCGACCGAACGGAAGTCCTGGAGCACACGAGCGGGCCACTGGCCCCGCTGCGTCGGGTCATGCTTGATGAACCAATCGCCGTGTGAGGATGCGATGATCCGCGGAGTGAGTACGGATACGCGGGATCTGAGGCCGGGATCCGTGTTTGTGGCCCTGCGAGGCACCCGACACGATGGTCATGCGTTCGCTGCCGAGGCCGCGGCAAGGGGTGCTGCCGCTCTCATGGTCGAGTGCCGGGTCGCAACGGAACTTCCCCAGCTTTTGGTGACGGATACGGTTACGGGCTTGGGCGCCGTGGCCCGCGCATGGCGCGGGCGGTATTGCCTCCAAGCGATCGCTGTCGTTGGGAGTAACGGGAAAACGACGGTCAAGGACATGCCGGCCACAATCCTTCGCAGGGCCTTTGGTTGCGGATACGGCAGCGACGTTCGAGCGACGTGGCACGCCAAAGGCGCCGGTGGATCCCTCGAGATCGTCTCGCCATGGGGAAAGTTCGTCGCCGCGATTCCGCTCCTCGGGCAGCACAACGGCCGGAACGCTCTGGCGGCGGCCTCTGCCGCCCTGGCGCTGGGAGTGTCCCCTCGGGTCATTGCCCATGCTCTCGCCCGGTTGAAGGCGCCGACGGGACGGATGCGGCTGAGACGAGGGGTGAGCGCCCTTCGCATCATCGACGACAGCTACAACGCGAACCCGTCGTCTTTCGCTGCCGCCTTCGAAGTCCTGGCCGCAACCGAAGGCGAGAAAGTCCTCGTCATGGGTGACATGGCGGAACTGGGTGACGCCGCAGCCTCCTGGCATACGTGGGTAGGAGAAAAAGCGCGGCAAGGCGGCATCGATGGCCTCTACGCAGTTGGTCGGCTCTCGCGCCTCGCGGTGCAGGCTTTCGGGGCAAGGGCCCGTCACTTTCGGAATCAGCGGCTGTTGATCGCTGCGTTGCAGCAGAGTCTACGGCCAGGGTGCACGGTTCTGGTGAAAGGATCTCGATGCATGGAGATGGACGAGATTGTCCGCGCGCTCCTCCCCCGGCGCATGCGGGGACACCAAAGCACGAATACCGTCAAGCCGCGGCATGAGGAGCTCATCAGGGAATGACAGCGCTTGATCCGGTTATCCTCTTCTTTCTTGTTGGCGCAGCTGCGGGCCTCGCACGTTCGGATCTCCGGATCCCGTCGGCCATCTATGATTTCCTGAGCATTTATCTCTTACTGGCCATCGGCCTGAAGGGCGGCGTCGAGCTGGCCCAATACTCGCTCGTTGCGCTGCTACCGAAGATGGTCGCGGTTGTTCTTCTGGGGGTTGTCTTGGCGGCAACCGCCTACCCCATTCTCCGGAGGGCCGGGAGGTTCAAGCGCGCCGACGCCGCTTCGATCGCCGCCCACTACGGTTCGGTGAGCGTGGGAACGTATGCCGTGGCTCTGGCCTATCTCGGCAGCCAAAAGGTCGAGTTCGAATCCTACATGACTCTGTTTCTCGTTCTTCTGGAAATGCCGGCGATCATCGTCGGCGTGGTGCTGGCCCGCGGGGTTACGGCCCAAACGCAGTGGGGCCGGCTCCTGCACGAGGTGTTCGCCGGAAAAGCGATCGTGTGCCTTCTCGGCGGACTGGTCATCGGATGGATCGCGGGAGGAGACGGACTAACGTCGATCAATGAGTTCTTTTTTGACCTCTTCCGGGGGATGCTCGCTTTGTTTCTTCTGGAGATGGGGCTGTTGTGTGCGGCACAGATGAGCGCCCTGCGCCGATATGGACTGTTTCTGATCGTGTTCGGAGTTCTCATGCCGCTCTTTGCCGCGGTGTTGGGCTGTGGGCTCGGGCACCTGTTGGGCCTGTCGCCCGGAGGAACAGCCCTCCTGGCGGTTCTCGCGGCAAGCGCATCTTATATCGCTGCCCCGGCCGCTATGCGGATTTCCGTGCCGGAGGCGAATCCCTCGCTCTCCCTGGCTGCGTCCTTGGGCGTAACGTTTCCCTTCAACGTCACGCTGGGGATTCCGCTCTACCTAGAAATGGCGAAGTGGATTCATCGCCAAACGTGAGGTCTAGCATGCAACAGCATTCCCGAAAGCTCGTGACCATCATCACCGAAGCGGTGATTGAAAAGGAACTCATCGCGACGCTCGAGAAGCTGGGCGTATCCGGATACACCATTGCGGACGCGCGTGGCAAAGGGCATCGGGGGGTTCGAAACACCGGATGGGAACATGGGGCCAATATTCGCGTCGAGGTGGTCTGTGAGGACAGTCTGGCGAGGACGGTCGCCGATTGTCTCAAAGAACGCTACTACGAGAACTACGCCATGATCCTTTTTGTGACCGACGTGGATGTCCTGCGGCCTGAGAAGTTCACGCGCGAAAGGGGAACGACTCCATGAAGCCTGTCGTGGGCATCATCATGGGCTCGACATCGGACTGGGATACCATTAGCCACGCGGCCGATACCCTCGAAACGCCGGCGATCCCCTACGAAGTCGAAGTCGTTTCAGCCCACCGTACGCCGGATAAGTTGTTTGGGTACGCTGAAGCGGCGGCGGCCAGGGGATTGGAAGTCATCATCGCCGGCGCGGGCGGCGCGGCGCATCTGCCGGGCATGATGGCGGCCCAGACGGTGGTGCCGGTATTGGGCGTGCCCGTCCAGTCCAAGGCCTTTCAGGGTCTGGATTCCCTCCTTTCGATCGTTCAAATGCCTGCGGGTGTCCCTGTGGGGACCCTCGCCATCGGTCGGTCGGGCGCGGTGAATGCAGCCCTTCTTGCGGCTTCCATCTTGGGCAACAAGTACCCGGAGCTCCGCGCGGCATTGGAAGGGTATCGTCGAAACCAAACCAAGGCGGTGCTGGAAGAACCGGACCCGAGGAAGGATAGCCCATGATCGTAGGCATCCTGGGAGGGGGACAGTCGGCACGGATGCTGGCACTGGCCGGCATTCCCTTGGGATTGAAGTTCCGCTTCTTGGACCCGGCGGCGAACGCCTGTGCTTTCCCGCTCGGAGAGGCGCTCGTCGGCAGGTTCGACGACCCCCTGTTGCTCGATCGGCTTGGCGCGGACGCGCCAGGGGTGCCAGCGGATCGGGAGGGTGTTTAGGCTTGTTCTGGGATCTCGGGCTGATCGTCGCTGGACTGGCGCTTCTCTTCTTCGGGGGCGAGGGCCTGGTACGCGGAAGCGTATGCCTCGCGCGGCATTTCGGCCTGTCGTCGTTGTTCGTCGGGATTGTCATCGTCGGCTTCGGTACGTCCCTGCCCGAGCTCGCGGTCTCCGCGAAGGCTGCGTTGCGCGGCTCATCTGACATCGCCCTTGGCAATGTGGTCGGCAGCTGCATCGCCAACGTTCTGCTGATCATCGGTCTTGCGAGTGTGATGGCCCCGATCCAAGAGGTGCGACGGGCGGCGATCCGGGATACCCTGACCATGACGCTGGTCGCAGCGCTTCTCTTTGGGCTTGTTCGGGCCGAGACCGTCGGCCGCATAGCGGGCGCGACGATGCTGTTCCTGCTGGTGGTCTATGTAGTGGGTTCCTATTGGCTGGAGCTGAGGCGGAATGACAAACCGACCGTCCATGAACAAGAAGCCGAGGAATTCCTGGACATTCGGCTACGTCGTCCCTGGATTGCCGGACTGGCGACGGTCGCCGGTACGGCTCTTGTTATCCTTGGCGCGGAACTCCTGGTGTCCGGCGCCGTGGCGACTGCGCGCAGCGTCGGAGTTCCAGAGGCAGTGATCGGTCTTACAGTGGTGGCGGTCGGAACGTCCTTACCGGAACTGGCGACCGCCATTGTGGCTGCGGTGCGGAAGCACACAGACGTGGTACTTGGGAACGTGATCGGGAGCAACATCTTCAACGTGCTCGGCGTCCTGGGCACAACGGCGTTGATCACCCCGATTGAAGTCAGCGGACGTTTCCGCGACTTCGATGTCCCCCTCATGGGGGGAATTTCCTTGTGCTTCCTCGCCCTCTTGGCAGTGGCAAGGAGAATCGGGCGGGTTTATGGCGCGATCATGGTTGGATGGTACATAGCGTATACTGCCGTTCTGTACATGACATGAGAAGTTGCTGAAGGATGAATCAACGACAACCAGCCGGATCCTCGATTGGATTGGGCGACCCGCATCACTCTTGTCCAAAATAGGTTTTCGAAGAGCTGAGGGATTGGCCGCTGGGAGGCGGTAGAAAATGAAAAGTGCACGGCCGGCACTGACTTGAGTTAGATTGATTTTCTGGATACAAAGCCCTGCAGCGGGAGTTGGCCGGCGCTCAGTTGCTTTCAAGCGCTCTACTGGTTCTTGCAACGTACCGGAACCTTGTCCGCCTGTCGCGGGAAGGGCTGCTGACCCCTGCCGAGTTTCATGCCTGCGCCTGCGCCCTGGAGACAGACGCGGAGCACGTTTCCGCCCCCGGGCGCGCCCGCACCGGGAGCCATGTCATCAACCCGGAATCCCGCCAATCCGGGTGCGTGGTACTGGAGCAAAGGATGCACCATGGGGAGCCATACCGCCGTCCCCTCGACATTGTGCCGAACAGAGCCGCATGCAGCCGCAGAATCCACTGGGCGTCCCCGAGAAGGAAGACGAATGCCTTCTGGACCAGGTAGTCCAGCGGCTCCGGCATCAGGATGCCCCCTCGGAGCCGCTGGAACATGTCGGAGAGGGAGGAGGAGCGGACGATGATCGCCTGCATCAACTCCTCCGTCCAAAGCTGGCGCGCTCCAAGGAACAGGAGCCTGTAGCCCAGCCCGGCAAGGATTATGACTCCCAGCGCAAGCTTCATATGCGGGGACCCGTCCCTACCCTTCGAGGATCTCGATCTTGCTGATCCGCACGCCCTCACCGCGCGCGCTCCCGGGATCCCGCGACGGGATCGAGAGCAGCACATCCATGCCGGCTTCGACCTTGCCGAAAACGGCATGCTTGCCGTCGAGCCGCGGTGTGGGGACGTGGGTGTTGCCTGCAGCCCCTTGAGGCAACACAATCTACCTGTCTCACGCCCGGCACGGCCGCAAAGGCATGGGTGCGCAGAAAGGATTTGCAGGAGATGACGCATCTCCTTACACTGAAATTAGAAGGCCCGAGGAGTGCTCCGCTAATCATGAGTCCGAAAACCATCTTAATTATCGAAGACGAGATCGATATCCTGGAGGTGCTGGAGCACAACCTGCGGCGCGAGGGGTTTCGAGTTCTTTCGACGCGCAACGGCGAGGAAGGCTTGAGGCAGGCACGCCAGAGCGCACCCGATCTAATCTTGCTGGATCTGATGCTCCCGGGATTGAGCGGCCTGGAGGTCTGTCGCCTGCTGCGCAAGGATGTTCACACCTCGCACATTCCGATTATTATGGTTACCGCCCGGGGAGAAGAAAGCGACGTCGTTCGCGGCTTGGGGCTGGGGGCCGATGACTACCTGCCCAAGCCCTTCGGTCTGCGGGAGCTACAAGCGCGCGTGAAGGCCGTAATGCGCCGGGGACCGCCCAGGACCGAAGTCCCCGCTTCGGGACGGATCTCCCGCGGTGGCCTGGTCGTCGACTCCACCCGTCATGAGGTGCGTGTCAACGGTAGGGTGGTGGAGTTTACCGCCACCGAGTTTCGACTGCTTCACTTTTTGGCTTCCCATCCTGGGCAGGCGTTTACTCGAGCGCATTTGCTCAGCCGGATCGTCGGCGAGGATGCCGCTGTTTTGGACCGCAACATCGACGTGCACATTCGCGCCGTGCGAGCCAAGCTGAGCACTAGGCGGGATCTCATAGAAACGGTTCGCGGCATTGGTTATCGCTTCCGAGATCGAGAAGGGGTCAGATGATTCGATCCAAAATGCTCTGGAAGCTGTACGCTGGGTACGCCATCCTGGTGCTGGCCTCGACAACGCTAGTCGCTCTCCTGATCGCCCGACAAATCGAGAGAGATGCCCTGGAGGAGATACGCGAGTCTTTACACGTGCGGGCCCTCATGGCGCGGGAACTGGTTCGACACTATCTGTCAGAGATTTCCTCCAGCGCTTTACCCGATCGGGTGCGCGAATTGGGGGTTGAGACTCAGACCCGGATTACGGTGGTGCGCTCGGACGGCCGTGTGTTGGCCGATTCCCATCAAGACCCCGCGCGTATGGGCGATCACAGCAATCGGCCCGAAATTCTGGCAGCCGCGGCAGAAGGTTACGGCGCCGCCACCCGCATGAGCAGCACCGTCGGCCGGCGCATGATGTACATGGCACTCGCCCTGCAACAGCAGGGAAGCACCTGGGGCTACGTCCGGACTGCCCTTCCCCTAGCCGATGTGGATCGGCGTCTGCGGCACTTGCGCGGCGAGGTAATGGTCGCCTGCGGGATCAGCCTCTTTGTGGCCCTGGTTCTGGGCTTCGTGGTGGCACGTCGGCTCACCCGCCCCCTGATTTCCATGACCGCACAGGTGGAATCTCTGGCCGAAGGCCGTTTCGAGCAGGGCCTGGCGACCACCGCCAGGGACGAGATCGGCACGTTGGCCCGAGCCATCAATCGCGTCGCACGCAGCTCTCGCCAACGTCTGGAAGCTCTGCAGGCGGACCGCAATAAGCTGCGGACCATCCTGGCGGGAATGGTGGAGGGAGTCATCGCCGTCGACCGCAGCGAGCGATTGGTGCACATGAATGAGGCCGCTTTCAAAATACTCAACACGCCGCCCGAGGAGGTCAGCAGTCGACCCTTGCGAGAGATCATTCGCGTGCGGGAGATCTGTGAAACATTGAGCCGGGTCATCGGCGAGGAGACCGAAATGAGGGCGGAAGTGACGCTGGTCGGGCGGCGCGGCGACCGGCATGTGAGTCTGCATACTGCGCCCCTATGGGACGGGGATGGCCAGCTGGGCGGGGCCGTGTGCGTGATGCATGATATGACTGAATTGCGGCGTTTGGAGAAAGTGCGGCGGGACTTTGTGGCCAATGTCTCTCATGAATTGAAAACGCCGGTGACTGCCATTCGCGGAGCGGTGGAAACGCTGCAGGAGGATCCCCACCTAACCGAGGAAGAGTGGAAGCGATTCGTCGGCAAGATTCACAGCCAATGCCTGCGCCTCTCCGCTCTTTTGAACGATTTACTGACCCTGGCACGCATGGAATCGGATAGCGTGGCCCCCGAGCGGCGCCTCTGCGATCTCCGTCGGGTGCTCCAGTCGGCGCTCCAGCCGCTGCTGGCAGCAGCCGACCAGGGCGCAGTAAAGATCGATGTGCAACTATCCGCCACCCCGGTTTGGGTTCTAGGTGAGCAGGAAGCGCTGGGACAGGCAGCCGGCAACCTGATCGACAACGCCATCAAGTACACGCCCCGCGGTGGGCTCATCTATATCCGCCTCGGCGCACAATCGGGGTACGCCACGCTGGAAGTGCAGGACACCGGCCTGGGCATTGAGCCGCGCCACCAGGCACGCATCTTTGAACGCTTCTATCGGGTCGATGCCGCACGTTCCCGAGAACTGGGCGGTACCGGGCTGGGGCTTTCTATTGTCCGGCATGTGGTCTTGCGGCATGGCGGACAGGTTTCGGTGGAGAGCGCGCCAGGGTTGGGCAGCACTTTTCGGGTAGTTTTGCCGCTGGCCGAAGCACAGGACAACTCCACCCTCTCGTAATCGAGTCCCTGCGGTCGACGCGGGGCGCACGCCGCGGCAGACCGCGACCCTATCCTGCTCCCGCTCGGACACCTGCAGCCGGTCCGCTCCTTTCTTTATATTCGCTTTACAATCTTTTTGTATGTTGGCTCCGGAGACATCAGCGATACCAGCTTCGAGGAGTACTTCATGTGCCTTGCTTTAACCCAGTCCGGACTCGCCAACCGGCACTCCTGCATTTAGGAGCCGCCTACAGTCTGCGCTTTCCGGGAACGGCGGTGAGATTTCG
The DNA here is from genome assembly GCA_037444305.1 of Acidobacteriota bacterium. Taxonomy (GTDB): domain Bacteria; phylum Acidobacteriota; class UBA6911; order UBA6911; family UBA6911; genus JBBIMP01. Next base: position 1,441 of record JBBIMP010000082.1, on the reverse strand, counting down.
CGAACGGCCGGAGGCTCATCTGGCCGGACGCTTCGTGGACACTCGGAATTTCCGGGCTGCTAGGATTCACCTGTTGGGTTTTGAGGGCGCCATGTTGCGAAGCGCACTCTTCGTGCAATCCGAGTTTATCCAGGCGCGCGCGCAATCCTCGGAAGCCGCTGACCCCACCCTGAACAGCTTTTATATCCAGGCCGGCTACGTGCTGACAGGCGAACACCGAAACTACCGGACTTCCGCCGGTACATTCGAGGGGGTGGAGCCGAAACGGAGTGTGCTCACTGGCAGCGGACCGGGCGCCTGGGAGGCACTGTTGCGCTATTCGGTGCTCGATTTCAATGACCGTCTTATTGCGGGGGGAAAATTGACTGATTTCAGTGCCGGTCTGAACTGGTACCTTGACCGCCACGCCCGTGTTCTTTTCAACTACATCCGGGGCGACCTATCGCATACAGGCATTGCCCATGTATTTCAGGTCCGGCTTCAGCTGGCGTTTTAGTGTCAGCACTGCTGAAGAAGGAAAAGGAGACAGAGAAACATGCATCGTTTGACGCACCAAATAACTATCAGATTTCCAGCCATCCGGGTCCTTTCTCTGGCGTTGCTGCTGGGCGCGCCGGCAATAATGGCCTGCGGCCGTGGCCCGGATACCGCCGATGAAGCGAGCGCCGGGCAACGGGTAACCATCAAGGGCTCCGACACCATGGTCCACCTGGTGACGGCGTGGGCGGAAGCCTACATGAAGGCCCATCCGGAAGCCCAGATCTCCGTCACCGGCGGCGGCTCCGGCACCGGGATCGCCGCCATGATCAACGGCACCACGGATCTGGCCATGGCCTCCCGCGATGTCACCGAAAAGGAGCGCGAACTGGCTGCCGGCCAGGGACACTCCTTTCATGAGATTCCAGTCGCTTTGGACGGCATCGCCCTGGTCGTACACCCAGAGAATCCCCTATCGGAGCTGACCATGGATCAGCTTCGGCAAATCTTCAACGGCACGCTGAGAAATTGGCGCCAGGTGGGGGGGCCCGATCAGGAGATCCAGGTACTCTCCCGCGAATCTAACTCCGGAACCTACATGTTCTTTGCAGAGCACGTACTGGAGCGCGACGATTTCGGGCGCGAAGTCCGGCTCATGCCCTCCAATGCCGCCATCGTGCAGTCGGCCAGCCAGGACCGGTGGAGCATCGGCTATGTCGGTCTGGGCTACGCCGAGGGCGCCCCGGTAAAAACTCTGGCAGTCAAAACGGATGCAGCGGCGGCCGGGATTGCACCTTCTGTGGCCAGCATTCAGGATGGCCGCTATCCCCTGGCTCGGCCTCTCTTTCTTTATTCCAACGGCCAACCCACCGGATTGGCCAAGGCCTTCGTGGATTTCGCGCTTGCGGCCGACGGTCAAGCGATCGTCCAGGAGACCGGCTACGTACCCTCACGAAAACCATGA
>JBBIMP010000081.1:0-10292 GCA_037444305.1 Acidobacteriota bacterium | reverse complement strand
GAAGGTTTTCGATCGGTGCAAATCATAGAAGAAATGTCAGAAGGAGTTCTTAAATCACCTCCTCCTTTGATATCGAGGCTTCCAGGCTATGGCCGCCGTTCGCGAAATGGGTAGTTCCGTCCGAGGTGTTCGCAAATCAAGCGGCCGGCGCGGCCCAGCGCCTCCGGGTCGATCCCGGTCTCGATCCCCAGGCGATCGAGCTTATCCACCAGGACTTCCGTGGCGAGGTTGCCGGCGGCGCCGGGGGCATAGGGGCAACCTCCCAATCCTGCGACCGAGCTGTCGAACACCGCAACCCCCATTTCAAGCGAAACCACAACGTTGTCCAGCGCCCGCCCGTAGGTGTCGTGGTAGTGCCCCGCCACCCGTTCCACCGGCACGTGCCGCGTGACCGCCTCGATCACCTCTCGGATCTTCCTCTCCGTACCCACGCCGGTCGTGTCGCCCAGGGAAATCTCCGCACAACCCATCTCATACAGGCTTTTTGCGATGGCGGCCGGCGCATCGGCCGCCACCTCCCCTTCGTAAGGGCAGCCGGCGACGCAGGAAACGTAGCCGCGCACCCTTACACCCTGCCGGTTGGCGATCTCGACCACGGGGGCAAACCTTTCCAGGCTCTCCGCGATGCTGCAGTTGATGTTCTTTTGGCTGAAGGTCTCGGACGCCGCGCCGAAGACGGCGATCTCCTCCGCCCCGGCTGCCAAGGCGGCCTCGAGCCCCTTCAGGTTGGGCACCAGCACCGGGTAGGAGACACTGGACCGCTTCCCCAGGCCCGCGAGAACCTCCGACGCCCCCGCCATTTGGGGAATCCACTTGGGGGAGACGAACGCCGCCGCCTCGATCGTCGTGAGACCCGCGTCGGCCAGCATCCGGATCAACTCGATCCTCACGGAAACGGGCACCGGCTCCGGCTCGTTCTGCAGCCCGTCCCGGGCGCCCACTTCCACGATGCGGACGCGCGCCGGCAGGCTCATTCCGCTTCCCCGTCGAAGTCCAGCAATTCCACCCCTTCGCGCACCTGGTCTCCCACCTGGTAGAAGAACTCCCGCACGCTCCCGCTTCCGGGCGCATTGATATGATGCTCCATCTTCATCGCTTCCAGGATCAGGAGGGGCGCGCCCTTTTCCACCCTTTCGCCGGCATCTACGAGCAAGGCCACGATTTTCCCCGGCATCGGCGCCGTCAGCCCGCCCGGCTCCATGCCGTAATCGAGTTCCTCGAAGAGCCCGGAGCGCCGCAGCCTGAAATGCTCCCCGCCGGAGAACACCTCTCTGAAGACGCCGTTGCGCACGACCCGCGCCGTCAGGGTGCGATCTCCCAACCAGGCGGTGATGGCGCCATCGGGTTCCTGTTCGCCGTTCAGCGGATACCGCTCGGCCCCGATCTCAATTTCGAACCCGGCAGCCCGGTAATGGACGGTGGTCGAGAACTGGCGCTCGCCGTGATGGAAGAGAAAGGTGTGGTGGTTGTCTTCGTTCAACCTCCAGCCGTCATGCGCTCCCCAGGGGGAGTGCGGATCTCCGGTGCCGGCGGCCTGCCTGCGCGCATCCGCGCCGATCGTCAAAAGCTCGGCCAGCGTGGCCAGCGCCAGCACTTCCCCGCCCGGCTCCGTCGTCCCCGGGATCAATTCCGCCCGGTTCCTGGGGATCAGTCCGGTGTCGGTGGCCCCCCCGATAAAGGCTGCGCAACCCACGAGCCTTCGCAGGAACGATGCGTTGGTCTCCAGTCCTACAACTTGGCAACTGTCGAGCGCGGCCTGCAGGCGCCGAATGGCAGCCGGGCGGTCCAGCCCCCAGGCAATGATTTTCGCAATCAGGGGATCGTAGTGGGGAGAGACTATGTCGCCCTGGCGCACGCCGGGGTCCACCCGCACGTGCGGCGTGTCGGCAGGCAGAACCAGGTGCGCGAGCCTGCCCGTGGAGGGCAGGAAATCTTTCGCGGGGTCCTCCGCATACACACGCGCCTCGATCGCATGGCCGTTGAGCGGGATCTCCTCCTGCGCCAGAGGCAACCGTTCGCCGGCGGCGACCCGCAACTGCCACTCGACGAGATCGAGGCCGGTGATCATTTCGGTGACCGGGTGTTCGACCTGCAGCCGGGTGTTCATTTCCATAAAATAGAAATGCCCGTCCGGATCGACGATGAACTCCACGGTGCCGGCGCCGAAATACCCGATCGCCCGGGCGGCTGAAACGGCGGTCGCGCCCATGTGGGCGCGGAGTTCCGGGGTCATCCTCGGCGAGGGCGCCTCCTCGATCACCTTCTGGTACCGCCGCTGGATCGAGCAGTCGCGCTCAAAAAGGTGCAGAACGTCGCCGTGCCGGTCGCCGAAGATTTGCACCTCGATGTGCCGCGGCTTTTCAATGTACCGCTCGAGAATGACACGATCGTCGCCGAATGCCGACAGCGACTCTCTCCGACAGGATTCCAGCGCCCGCGCGAAATCCGCGGCACTCTCGACCACGCGCATTCCCTTCCCGCCCCCGCCCGCCGAGGCCTTGATGAGAACCGGGAAGCCGATCTTCCGCGCCTGTTGCGCCAAATGGTCGGCGTCCTGGTTCTCTCCGTGAAAACCCGGCACCACCGGCACGCCGGCCTGTTCCATGATCGCTTTGGCGCCGCTCTTGTTTCCCATGCTGCGGATCGCAGCGGGAGGCGGGCCGATGAACTCGATGCCGGCGTGGGCGCAGGCCTCCGCGAAACGGTCGTTCTCGGACAAAAAACCATATCCGGGATGAATGGCCTGGGCCCCGGTCGCCGCGGCTGCCTCGAGCATCTTGTCGCCGCGCAGGTAGCTTTCGGCGGGAGCCGGCGGCCCGATCAGGCGCGCCTCGTCGGCCTGCGTCAGGTGGAGGGCGGCGGAGTCGGCCTCGGAATAGACGGCAACTGTCCGGATCCCCATCCGGCGCGCCGTCCGAATGACTCGGCACGCGATTTCGCCCCGATTGGCAATCAGTATTTTGGTGAACATGGAATCGGAAAGGAGCCGCTTGGCGCTCCTTTCCTGCGCCTCCTTGAATCTCGGCCGGCCCGCCCCGCCGTTTCAATCATTGTCCAACTCGGTGGCCCAGACAGGGCGCCTCTTTTCCAGGAAAGAGGCGATCCCCTCCCTGCCCTCCGTCGAGGACCGAATGGACGCGATGCGGGAGGCCGTGTCATGGATCAACTCCCGGTCGAGTGGACGCCTCGCGACGTCCCGCACCAATTCCTTGGCTGCCGCCTGCGCCGACGGCCCGCCCTGCAGCAAGTGCCCGAGGATTTCTTCGATGGCGGCATCGAGCGCCGCGGCCGGCACGACGGCGTGAACCAGGTTTAATCTCAAAGCCTCGGCGGCGCGGAAGCGTTCCGCCGTAAGAAAGTAGCGCCGCGCGGCCCGCTCTCCCATGGCGGCCACGACATAGGGGCTGATCGTGGCGGGGGTCAGCCCCAGCTTGACCTCGGAGGCGCAAAACTCCGCCTCCTCGGACGCCACAGCGATATCGCAGCATGCGACCAGGCCGAGCCCGCCGCCGAAAACGTGCCCCTGCACCCGCGCCACCGTGGGCTTGGGCAGTCCGGCCAGGGCGGAGAGCATCGTCGCGAGGCCCATGGCGTCCGCCAGATTGGCTGCGGGATCGTATTCTGCCATACGCCGCATCCAGCCTACGTCCGCCCCTGCGCAAAAGCTCCTGCCTTCGGCCGTCAGCAGCACCGCGCGCACCGAAGGGTCCTGCCCGATCCGGGCCAGCGCGTCGCTCAGTTCCGAGATCATCGTGTCATCGAAAGCGTTGCGCAGTTCCGGACGGGCCAGCACGATATGCGCGACACGTTTCCGGACAAGGTATCGAATAGTCTGGTACATGAGATCTGTTCCCTCGGAATCCTGCGGGTTACATGCGAAAAACGCCGAACTGCGTCTTTTTGATCGGAGCGTTGAGCGCCGCCGAAATGCCGAGCCCCAGGACACGGCGGGTGTCGATCGGGTCGATCACGCCGTCGTCCCACAGGCGCGCACTGGCGTAATACGGGTGCCCCTGGACCTCGTATTGCTCTCGGATGGGGAGCTTGAAGGCCTCCTCCTCTTCCTGGCTCCAGGTTCCGCCTCGATCTTCGATATTGTCGCGCCTCACGGTCGCCAGCACCTCCGCCGCCTGCTCGCCCCCCATGACGGAGATCCGGCCGTTCACCCACATCCACAGCAGGCGCGGCGCGTATGCGCGGCCGCACATGCCGTAATTTCCCGCGCCGAAGCTCCCTCCGATGATGACGGTGAATTTGGGCACCTCGGCACACGCCACCGCCGTTACCATTTTGGCGCCGTCTTTGGCGATGCCGCTCGCCTCGTATCTTCTTCCAACCATAAATCCCGAAATGTTCTGGAAGAAGACCAGCGGGATGCCTCGCTGGCAGCAAAGCTCGACGAAGTGAGCGCCCTTCAGAGCCGATTCGGAGAACAGAATGCCGTTGTTCGCGACCACGCCCACCGGGTAGCCGTAGATATGGCCGAATCCGCAGACGAGGGTCATGCCGTAGCTCTGCTTGAACTCGTGCAGCTCGCTCGCATCCAGAACCCGCGCCAGCACCTCGCGCACGTCGTATGGCTTTCTGATGTCGGCAGGGATGATGCCGCGGATTTCCGCCGGATCGTAGAGAGGGTCCCGCCGTTCGGCGACGGCCAGACCCACCTCCTTCCGGCGGTTCAGGTTGGCCACAATGCGACGCGCCAGCGCCAGGGCATGGGTGTCGTTCGTCGCGTAGTGGTCCGACACTCCCGAAACGCGCGCGTGAACCTCGGCTCCGCCCAGCTCCTCCGCCGTCACCACCTCCCCCGTCGCCGCCTTCACCAGCGGCGGGCCGCCCAGGAAGATCGTTCCCTGCTGCCGGACAATGATGTTTTCGTCTGCCATGGCCGGCACATAGGCGCCTCCTGCCGTGCAGGAACCCATCACCACGGCGATCTGCGGCACGCCGGCCGCGGAGAGCACGGCCTGATTGTAGAAGATCCTTCCGAAATGATCCCGGTCCGGAAACACTTCGTCCTGCATGGGAAGATTGGCCCCGCCAGAGTCTACGAGATAGATGCAGGGAAGACGGTTTTGCAGCGCGATCTCCTGCGCACGGATGTGTTTTTTGACGGTTAGCGGGAAGTAGCTGCCTCCCTTGACGGTGGCGTCGTTGGCCACGATGATGCACTCATGGCCCGAGATCCGGCCGATGCCGGTGATGATGCCCGCGCCGGGCGCCTCCCCTTCGTACATGTTCCACGCAGCGAGCTGCGAAAACTCGAGAAAAGGGGAACCGGGATCCAGCAGGGCGCGCACCCGGTCGCGCGGCAGGAGTTTCCCGCGCTCCAGGTGTTTCTCGCGCGCCTTCTTGCCGCCCCCGTCCGAAACTGCGGCAACCTTCGCGCGCAGGTCCGCTGCCAAAGCGGCCATCGCAGCCGCATTTTCCCTGAATTCCGCCGTTCTCGGGTTGATTCTTGTCTTTATCGTCGCCATGATGGTTGTGCCATCTTGCCACAATTCTCGCCCTCAGTCATCCGCCCCCAAAAACTGAAAATCCGGTTTCTGACCCCGGTCCTTCGTATCCCGAGTGCGTTCGGCCTGGAGAGAAGGCACACTTTGGCCGGCAGCATGCCTGGCCGGTTTGCCGCATGGCCGACGCGGGGATCTGTAATAAAGGAGAAGAGATTGCGTCGGCATGCTTCCGCTTCTCCCATGTCCGGCGCCCAAAAGAGGAAACGCCGAGGGCTGGAGCATCTCCTTTTGTCCTGGCGCCATTGCCTTGAAGCGCTCCAGAAAAGATATGAACTGAAGTCGTTTTCATTTCAAGTCTGGAAGCTGTTTCGCGTTAAGCCAAATGTGATCCTGTGTTAGACTCCGCATGCGGTCTCGGTCTCGCATCCCCCGCGATGGGATTTATTCCGCGACGGAAATGCTCCTTCGGCCGCGCCGCAGCAAGACAACTGCATCTTTCTTGGATCAAGCGGCTATCTGAGCAAACGGCATATTCGATTTTTCCTAAGCCGTTCGCCCAAAACTCGAACAAGAATCTTCGTCAGGGTGGATTATGGGCGTACTCAAAGGCTGTATTCCCCGCAAAGAAGTTCTTAAAGGCGATCTCGACGACGCCATCTTTGCCGCCGACTTCGGCGGCCTGATCGCCGGCAAAGCCCCGAAAGTCTACAAGGACTCCAAGATCTTTTTCCAGAATACGCACCCGGCCGCAAACCTGCGCAAGGTGGCAACCGTCGTCTTTGAGCGGCTCGCGAATCCAAAGGAAGGGGGCGCGACGATCCGCCTGAGCACGGGATTCGGCGGCGGCAAGACGCACACCCTTATGGCCCTCTGGCATCTCGGCAAAAACATCGGCGACCTTTCACTGGGAACAGAGCTGCTGCCGGCCGCAGGCCGCCCCAAGAACGTCAAGGTCATCGCCATCGATGCCGGCAAAGCCGGCGTCCCCGAATTCATGTCTCACGGCAAGACGAGAATTCGCAGCCTTTGGGGTGAGCTGTTCTTTCAATTCGGCGGGGAAAAGGCCCTGAAGGCGCTGGGCAAGGCCGACGACCCGGAAGCATCCCCGAGCGAGAGCCGGATCGAATCCGCCTTTCCCGCCGGCCCCGTGCTGATCCTCCTGGATGAGCTGGTCATTTACATGGCCAAGCTCAACGAGCGCGGCCAGGGCAATCTGATGGGCTTCATCGGGAATCTGGCGGCGGTCGTAGGCAAGAAACGCCAGGCCGTGCTCATCGTAACGGACCCCGCCGGCCAGGCCGCCTACGCGAAGGAGGCTGCAAAGATCGCGACGGAGGTTTCGGGGGGCGCAGAAAAACTCGATGAGATCTTCGGCCGGAAAATGACCGATTTCGATCCGATCGGCGACGAGTCGGCCCGGGTCATCGTTCGGCGGCTGTTCGAAAAGATCGACCCGGCAGCGGCGCAAGCGGCGTCTGCAACCTACCACAATCTCTATAAACGGGTGGCGCAGGAGACGCCGGGAATAATCCCGCCTGCCGCTGCTGCAGCCGATTATGCCAAACAGATCGTCACCTGCTACCCCATACATCCGCGCCTTTTGGAGACGGCCCGGGATCGTCTCGGCGCCCTGCAGGACTTCCAGAAGAGCCGCGGCGTTCTCCGCCTCTTCGCCCGCATCCTGCGGGATGTCTGGGGGGCCAAAGAGGATCATGAACTGATCACCGCCGGCGAGATCGACTGGTCCAGCGATCGCATCCAGGCCGATCTGCTGCAACGCCTGAACCGAGACAATTTCAAGGCTGCGGTCTCGGCCGATGTCGAAAAACACGCGGCAGAGCTGGACGGGGATGCGCCTCGGGGAGTTCACCGCCGCGCAGCCTCGGCACTGCTGCTCGAGAGCCTCCCCATGCAGCCGAACAGCGGCATGGACCCGGCCGATCTCACGCTGGCAACGCTCCGCCCCGATGAAGCGGGTCCGGAACCCTCGGAAGCGCTCGATCGGCTCGCGGGCGTCTGCTGGCACACCTATCCGATGCCCGGCGGCCGGGGCTGGCAATTCCGCTATGACGCCAACATCATCAAGCAGATCGAAGAAAGAAAGGGGAGCATCCCCATCGAAGACGCCAGGAGCCGCGTGGTGGCCGAGGCGCAGGAGTATTTCAAGGGGCCGACCTTCAAACCAGCAGCCTGGCCCTCCAATGCGCGGCAGGTGCCGGAATCGGCCGAGCTTCAGCTGGCGCTTTGCGAGGAGGAAAAGACCGCCCGCTCGGTCTGCGCCTATGCGGATGATTCCGATCCCGCAGCGCCGATCCCGCGGCGCTTCCAGAATGCCATCCTCGCCGTGACCGCAAGCAGCACGGCCTTCAACAACGCCATCGACCGCGCTCAGCGCCTGCTGGCGGCCGAAGCCATCGAGCGCGACTACAGGACCGGCGATGCGGGAAAGCTCGTCCGCGAACAGCTTCAGCGGATCAAACCCGAGCTGCAGAAGCAGTTCCGGATTCAGACCTGCCGCGCTTTCGACAGGATCGTTCTGGCCGGCGGAATGGTCTATTCGCTCGAAGAGCAGTTCCAGGTGCCGGAAGAGCAGATGCTGCAGAAGGCCCACGGCCAGGCCTGCGTCAAGAAGTTCCTCGACAGCAAAGGACTGATGTATCAGCCGGAAGACGCCCTCGACGTCGACCGGTTCGTAAAAGACATCCTGCCGGGGACCACCCCCATTCCGAAGATGCCCGAAGTCTACACGGCCAAAGCCATTCACGAGCGGTTCCTGGGGGCGCCCAAACTGCGGCTTATCCCCGACGGCAGCATCGTGCGAAAGACGATTCTCAAATCTGTGGAGAATGGAAAGCTTGTGGTCAGAATCGCCGATGGCCGAGCCTACGACTCGAAGGGATGTGTGGAGGGCGCCGAAGGAAAGAGAAGACGGCTATCTGGATCCCTGACCAGCTTCGCCCTGGACGATACGGTTCAAGTGACCTCCGCGGGCAGCGAGTACGGACTGCTTTGGGTCAAGGAAGACAAGGATCCCTACGATCGCAAGAAGGAAAAAGAACTTCCTGCTCCTCCGCCGCCGACCCCTCGACAGAGCGCGAGCACCTGGGAGCGAGTACTGGAACTCGCCCAGGAGCGTCCGTTGCTCGATCTGAAGCTGACTGCGCGAACGCCGGCGGCAGCCGGAGCGCTGATCGCCCTGGTCCAGCCTCTCGGCGCCGATTCGATTGCCCTGTCCCTTTCGGTCACGGGTCAACTGAAGGATGGAGGATCGATGAATTATGCCGCAACAGGGGTGAAGCCGAATCACCCGACCAAGCCGCTGATCGTCGCCCAGACGATCTTTAACGCGCTCGCAGATGGGTCGCAATACGAAGCGGTTCTCGAGATGGGATTTGGGGCCGCCGGACGCACCGGCCTCGAGAGCCAGTTGGAAAGCCTCAGCGAATCGGCGCCCGAGGATGTCTCCCCTTTGGCGCTGTTCGACAAGCCGGCGGGGAGGTGAGCCGTGAAAATCCGCCAGGCGCCGTTCGCGCTTCGAATCGTACGCAGAAAACAGGGGGACGCGGCCATCGTGTACCGGCGATCGCTCGACGCGCGGCACGAAGAGCGGCTCGCCCGGATCGCAGCCATTTCCGCGCTGGCATTTTCGGCAGGCGCGCCCCTGCTGCGGGCGGCCGTGAAGGCCATGGAAGGACGAAGCGCGAAGCTGACCTGCGGCCCGTTTCATTCGCTGGACCCCAACTGGGGCGCCCGCGTCGCCTGCTACTCTCTGATAGCGCAGGGGCTTCGAAACGCCGACCGCCTCCACCGCGCCGCCGAAAACCTGCGGCACGCCGACGAAACGGAGGCCGCCTGGTGGTTCGGGCTCATGACGCGCCCGGGCGGAAAACGCGCCGTCCGTGCCCTGCGCATCCTCGTGGAGGCGGTCAAGTGACGGAACAGGAACTCCGGGACTTGCCGGCATCCCCCGAAAACGAAGTCGTGGAATGCAAACCCGGGATTCCGAGCCGACGCGAGATAGCGGAGTATGCCGTCGGAATCGGCAATGCCGGCGGCGGCCGGCTGATCATGGGCGTCAGCGACCGGGTGCAGAGGGTAGGGAAGGCCAAGCCATACCAGGTCAAACAATTGCTTCAGCTCGCGGAGCGGCATAACCTGTCTCTTGGCGGTGAGGAATGAAAGACTACCATATCAACATTTTTTTCAGCGACGAGGACCGCGGCTACATCGCCGACATCCCCGATCTTCAGTATTGCTCAGCTTTCGGCAAGACGCCGGAACAGGCGCTTGCGGAAGTCCTTAAGGCCAAGGAGGCCTGGATCGAGGCAGCCAAAGCCGAGGGCAAGCCGGTTCCTCCTCCTTCTTTCCGGCCGGTGATATACCAGATCTCCAAAGTCCCGGCCTGACTTTTTGCTTCTCGAGCTCAGAATGGGCAGCGGGCATTGTTGATTGCCGATAGCGACCCCGACCCCGATTCCGATTCCGACGCCGAGGAAAACCGGGGCCAAGAAAAATCGGGGTCGGGATCCGAATCGGGGTCGCAGTCGGGATCGCAATCGAAAAAAGAGGTAATCTTCAGCCAATCGTTTTCACGACTGAGGAGAGAGAAAAAATGCCACAACGCAAGCCGCCGAGGCTGCTGATCGAGGAGTGGCTTCCGGCCGCGGCGATCGGCGTGGAGTGCATGAGAGAGAGGGGCAGCGCCAGTGCTTTGGCCCCGCATACCTACCTGCACGTCTGGTGGGCGCGGCGGCCGCTGGTAGCTTCACGGGCCGCCGTCCTGGCTTCGCTCCTGCCGGCCGACTTCCCCCGCGACGTCTTCGAGCGGTTGCTGGG
>JBBIMP010000080.1:0-10428 GCA_037444305.1 Acidobacteriota bacterium | reverse complement strand
AAGAAAAAACCGCGCTCTGCATTTGAGACTATTTGTTTTGCCACGAATTCCACGAATTTCACGAAGCCTATGATAATTCGTGTAATGCGTGGAATTCGTGGCGCGGCATTTTCTTCCCAATGTTTCAGCCGTTGCCGCAAGGCTTCATTGTTTTGCGGCCTTGGGCGGCGCTGTGTATCATCGCGATGGCCCGTCGTGCGTCCGCCTTGCCTGCAGCGGCAGCGGTCCGGGAGCGGGCTGCGGCCGGAATTCAGGCAGGTGTGAAGAGGAGTGATGGTCGAACAGTGGAGCGTGGTTCTATGTGTTTTCGCCGGCGTTGCGTTGCTCGCGGCGCTCGGCGGATTCGGCGTCGTCTCCCTCCGTGAAGGCGAGCCGCGCGCCTCGAAGAAACCATAGACGCTACGACCATCAGCACGCGGAACGAAAGCCGGGACAACCACCTCAAGTCGGCCGACTTCTTCGACGTGGCCAAGTACCCGACGATTAACTTCAAGTCCAAGCGGGCCGAAGCAATCGGAAACGGGGCATTCCGGCTCGTGGGCGACCTCACCATGCATGGGGTGACGCGGGAGGTGGTCCTGAACGTGGAGGGCCCCACCCCTGAAATCAAGGATCAGCGCGGAACGATCCGCGTCGGCGCCTCGGCGACGACGAAGATCAACCGGAAGGATTTCGGCATACTCTGGGATCGAACGCTCGACGGCGGCGGCTTGGTCGTCGGCGAGGAGGTTTCCATTATCATAGACCTCGAGCTGGTGAAAAAGGGCTGATCCTCCCCTCCCGGTCAAAGTTCGCACCAAATCAGAAAAACCCCTTTTGGAGCAGGGAAAATTTCCCTGTTTTGAAGGGGGTTTTTCATGTGTTTGGCAGGTAGAAGCGACGTAAGTCTATAAACTGCAACAACATGATTAAATTGCCGGCATTGGCATGAGAATTGCCTAATCTAGCAGCGTAATTGTGTTGGATATTTGCGTTCGACTCATGGTCTGGTCCCTGCGTCCCGAGTATTGGGACGGCGGCCGGGTAGAAAACGATGCAAAGGGAGGAAGAGATGAAAAGAGCCGGAGGTTTAGTGATCCCCGGACTTGTCCTGGTGCCGGCGCTGGCCGTTTTGACCGCCGGTTGTGCCACCAAGGGCTATGTCCGCAAAGAAGTGCAGGCTTCCGCGGGACAGCTGTCGACGAGGATCGACGCCAACGAAGCCACGATCAAATCGCATGACGAGCAGATTCAGCAGGCGTCGAGCCAGATTTCTGAGCTTTCCAGCCTGAACCGCCAGAACACCGCCAAGATCGGCACCCTGCAGGGGGATGTCGTACAGGTCGACGGGAAGGCCGGGAAGGCGCTGACCACGGCCGAACGCGCGCAGGCGAGCGCGGACGGGGCGGCGACGAAAGCGGCTTCGGTCGATGAGAGGTTTACGAATCGAAACCGGCTGGGTGTGATGGCGGAAAAGACCATTCCTTTCAAATTCAACAGCGCCACGCTCGAGAGCGCCTACCATGCTGATTTGACCGAGGTGGCCGGCCTTCTCAGGGACAACCCGGATGCGATCGTTGCCGTGGAGGGCCGGACCGACAATACGGGGGACGCAGAGTACAACGTCCAGCTTGGTGAGCGCCGGATGAACGCCGTCATCCGTTACCTGGTGGTGGAGCAGCGCGTGCCGATGCAGAAGGTGCACAAGATGAGCTTCGGCGAGGCGCAGCCGCTCGTGGCCAACGAGACTTCCGATGGGCGCGCCAAGAACCGCTGCGCGCTGGTCCAGGTGCTCGTCCCGGCATCCCAGGTCAAGTGATAATACGGGCGATCGAGTGAATCCCAGGCCACGGAGTGCACGGATTTCACAGATCTGTGCAGTTCGTGGCTGGGTGTTTTTCCGGCAGAGCTGGCACGGAACCCGATGCGCCGGGGTTCCCGCTTAGCGCGGGGGCTTGGTCGGCTTGCGGGTCATGTCGATCTGTTTCAGCCGTTCGAGTTCCTCGTTCAGGTTTTTGATCTTCTCCTCTGCCGCCTTGGCGTCCTTCCTCATTCTTTCGGATTCTCCCTGCAATCCCGCGATCTCTTCCTGGAGCCGGAGGATCATTTCCGCCGGCGCCCTGTAGGGGCTCTGGGGGTGGAGCCTGACGAGTTCCCGGAACTGATCCGCCGAGCGCCTCCGGGATTGCGAGTGAGCGTAAGACAGCGCGTAGGAGAGCCCCAGCCGGAAGAGGGCGCGGTCGCGGCTGGGGGCGAAGGGCTCCTCGCGAAGAAAGGTCTCGTAGTGGCGGCAGGCGGCATCGTATTCGCCTGCCTCGAACCGCCGCTCCCCCTCCGAGTAGTGAACCGGCGGCGCCGGCTCTGCCGGCGGCGCTTCCGGCGGGGCGGGAATGGGCAGGACGATCACCGGGCTCGTCTGCGGCGGCGGGGGAACGTAGACCGGGGCCTTTGCCGGGAGGGGGATCGCCACCGGCTGTTTTTTTCCGCAGCCGGCGGGCGCAATGGTCAGCAGCACGGCAAGAAGGGCCGTGGCGATCGTTGTGGATGTTCCCCTCATTTCGTATTTCAGGCTTTGACCGGCCGTCCACGGGAGGGCCTGGTGCCGCTCAAATGGGTTGTGATTTCCGGTAGGTGACGTCGCCGTCGTTCTCCCCGCAGGGCAGCAGCAGGCGGAAGACGCTGCCTCCCCCGGGGTTGTCCTCCACCCATATCGCTCCGCCATGGGCCTCGGTGATCCTGCGGGAAATCGACAGGCCCAGGCCGGCCCCCTGCCCGGGAACCTTTTTCCCCTGTTTTACCTGGTGGAACTTCTCGAAGATCTTCTCCTTGTGGGCGTCCGGGACGCCGGGTCCATTGTCGCTCACCGACAACAGGGCCAGTCCGGCGCCGGGGCTGACGGCGATCCGTTGCTGCACAGCTTCCGGCAGCGCGTCCGGCGGCCGGGCGTCAGCAGCCAGCCGGATGCCGATCTTCCCCCCCTTGGGCGAGAATTTCACCGCGTTCCCCAGGAGGTTTCTCAACACCTGCGCGATCCGTTCGCCGTCGCATTTTACCAGAATAGCGCCGCCTGGGATCTGCACATCGAGGCCGATCCCGCGCTCTTCCGCCGCCCCTTTCAGTTCATCGGCCGTTGTGCGGACCAGGCGTGCAAGGTCGAGGCTCCGGAGTTCGTACTCGATCACGCCGGCTTCGAGCCGGGAGATGTCGAGCAGGTTTCCGATCATTGCCGAAAGACGGCTGGCGCTCTGCGTGTTGAGCTCCAGCAGGCGGCGCTGCTTTTCCGTCAATCCGCCCGGGACCCCGTCCAGCAGCAACTGGATGGTCTCCTGGATCGAGGCCAGCGGGGCCTTGAGCTCGTGCGAGACGTGCGAAACGAAGTCCTTCTTCATCTGGTCGAGTTCGTTCAGTCGCTGCGTCATGGTGTTGAAGTCCTTTGCGAGTTGCGAGAACTCGTCCCGGTGGGAGGTGTCGAGCCGGTAGAAGAACTTGCCCTCAGCGATGGCCCGCGTCCCCTGCGTCAGGTGCCTGAGGGGGATCGAGATGGACTGGACGATGACGAAGGAAATCACCACGCTGGTAATGAGCGCCAGGCCTGCGGCGGACAGCGAGAGTATCTTTGCGCCGCGGCCGGTCTCGAGCGCCTTCTTCCCCTTCCGTTCTATTTCGGCCGTGATGGCGAGATAGACGTTGTCGGACTGGATCCTCAGTTGCTCGAGCCCGGCGGCGAGCTCCGCCGGGAGGTCCGCGTCCCCGCCCTGCGGGGGGCGCTGCATCCATTCCATGTACCTCTCCAGGTATTCGGTCCAGAAGCCTTTCAGCCGCGCCGCTTCGGCGGCCTCGTTTTCGGAGCGGCCGTCCCCGGCCAACCGCTCCAGCTTGGCCTCATAGTCCGGCCGGAACTCTTCGATCCAGGCTGCGTACCCGGTATCGGCCGAGGCGAAGTATTTCCTGGTGTACTCCTGGATCATGTCGAGATCGTGCCGCAGTTCGGCGGCCTCGCGCGCGGCCTGGAAGTTGACACTGGTGAGATCCTGAACGGTCTGCTGCAGGCGGCCGATCATGATCACCTGGTAGACCGCCAGGACCGCCATCATTGCGATGAGGATGCCGAATCCGAGGATGATCTTCGTCGAGATTTTCATAGATGAGACCGTTACCCGCCGGGGCGGGCGGATTGACTGTTATTCGAGTCCGTAAGCCTTCAGCTTGTTCCGGATGGTCTTTACGTCCAACCCGAGTTGCCGGGCTGCTTCCGCCTTGTTGTTGTCCACGTTCCCGAGAGTGCGGAGGATGAGCTCCTTTTCAGCCTCTGCCGCGGTGACGCCCACGGGCAGGATGATCCTGTCGGCGGCTCTGTCGGGCGGCTTGAGCACGTAGGCCGGCAGGTGGCTGCGCTCGATCCACCGGCCCTTCGCGAGTATGACGGCGCGTTCCAGAACGTTCCTGAGCTCCCTGACATTGCCCGGCCAGGGGTAGGACCGCAGGCATTCCAGGGCGTCCTCCCGGATTGCGTCCACTACGGTGGCGTGTCTTTCGTTGAACTCCCGGATGAAGTGCTGTACGAGCAGGGGGATGTCTCCCTGGCGGTCGCGCAGGGAGGGCATCGGCAGCGCGAAGACATTCAGCCTGTAGAATAAATCCTCGCGGAGCCTCCCCTCCTCCATGGCCTCGCGGGGATTGTGGTTCGTGGCGGCGATGACCCGTACGTCCACCGTAATCTCCCGGCTGCCCCCCAGACGCCTCACGCTCCGGTCCTCCAGGACACGCAGCAGCTTGGGCTGGAGGGCGATCGGCATTTCCGCGATTTCATCCAGCAGAAGCGTGCCCCGGTCCGCCAGCTCGAAGCACCCCGGCCGGAGCCCGGTGGCGCCGGTGAAGGCGCCCTTTTCGTGCCCCAGGATCTCGCTCTCCATGAGGGTTTCCGGAATGGCCGCGGCGTTCACGGCGATGAAGGGACCTTGCGAACGGCCGCTGAGCCGGTGGATCATGCGGGCGGCCAGTTCCTTGCCGGTTCCGCTCTCCCCCGTTATGAGCACCGCGGATTCCGTGGCCGCCAGTCGCCGGATGAAATCGTAGACCTCCCGCATCGGCCGGCTCTTCCCGATGAAATCCCCGAACGAAGCCGGTCCCTCCAGTTGAGCCGTCAGCTTCTTCGAATTCCGCCGCAGGCGCAGATCGCTCTCGGCCGATTCCAGGATGGCTTTCAGCTTGGGATAGTCGAGGGGTTTGGTGAGGAAGTCCAGGGCTCCGTGCTTCATCGCCTCCACTGCGAGGTCGATGCTGCCCTGGGCGGTGATGAGGACGACGGGGCGGTCGGGATCGTCCGCCTTGAGCTCCCTGAGGAGATCGAGGCCCGAAATCTCGGGCATGATGACATCCGAGATCACGATGTCCGGGGGCGCCTCTTCGATCCTCTGCCGCGCTTCCGCGCCCTCCCCGGCGAGGCGGACATCGTAGCCCCACTCCGAGAGGCGCATGTCGAGGACTTCCCGCATGGCCGGTTCGTCATCGACCAGAAGGATGCGTGTCTTGCGCCCTTTCATCGGTGTGGCATCTCCGCGTGAATCATGCTTCCGCTAGTATACCCGAACCCTGAGGGGTGTTGTGGACCCGGGGAAGGAAGGATCGGAGATTCCCTCGCCGCGGGGGCGAAGGCGCCGAGGCTCACGGCGCAGCACAGCTGCAACCGGGGAAAGCCGTATTGAAGGAATGATGTAAACAGAGCCGCGAACGCCAGTGAGCGGTCATGCAACCCGGTCAGCCGACGAAACTCAATTCCTATTTGCAATTTGTTTGCCAATTGTGGATGGAAAAATTCAGGCGCGTTGATGCGCTGTTACAGGCCAGGCTCGGCAGAGCGACGCTCCGGGCCCTTCCGGACCGGGGAAAATTCCCCGTCCCGGCAGGTGCGGCTCAGGGATTGCGTCCCGGGGGATTTTTCAGCAGTTCCCGCACGGCTTGGGGCAGGTCGTAGCGGCCTGCCGGAATCTCTGCGTTGAACAGTATCCTCTCGATGCGCACGAGAATCTCCTGCGTGAGCACCCGGTGGGTGAGCGCGTGCGGAGCGACCACGCCGTCCACGGGCCGGTAGTCCTGCAGGGTGGTCTCGGTGGGGATTTCCCCCATCGGGCTCACGAGGATCGTGGAAACCATGAGCAGCAGTCCGGATTCCCGGTCGTAGCAGTGGTGGACGGGTTTCCCTTCCCTCGGCGTGAGAACCACGCGGTAGCATTCACGTCCCTGCGCGGTATCGAGCGCGGTACATTCCGCCGACTCGTAGAGCTCGGCCCAGCGCAGATGCGGATTGAAGGCGGCGTCGCGCAGCGCCCAGGCGCGCTCGTCGCCGGTCTTTATGCGGGGCCCCTGCAGGGTGCTGATCTCCCACGCGGTCTGACCGTCGGAGCCCTCCTCGATCTTTATGCCCCCCTGGAGGCTGATGACGCTGTAGGCCTTGTCCGGCGCGCTCTGAAAGATGGCAATGGTCCCGGAAATGCCGCTTCCGGCCACGGTCACGACCCCGGTGGAATGCTGGCTTCGGATGTTTTTCTGGGCGGCCCTCCCGCCCGTGGCTTCGATGTACCGGTTCAGGACATCCTCAGCCTTGGGGAGCTCCTGTCGCGTTGGGGGTGCGGCGGGTTCCTGCGCGGTTGCGTATCCCAAGGCGGCCGTGAAAGCAGCCAGACGGATCAAGAACTTCGCTGCACACATCATGCTTTTCATGTGGAGCTCCTGCTGCCGGCGGGGCAGCCCATTTTACCCTAGCGAGGGATCGTCAACGTCTTCATCCATTCGAGCGCGGCTTCGATGACGGGATCCCGCCCTGCGAGCAGCCCTGCGCGTGTCAGGGGCACCTCCACGTCCGGCTGCACGCCCGCTCCTTCCAGGGGTTTCCCGTCCGCGGATACGTAGTTTGCGATGGCGTACTGAAACCCGTCCCCATTCGGCAGCTTTTCGAAAACTGATGGAAGGGCCGCGCCCGCCGTTCGCGAGCCGAAAACCTTCGCCCTTCCCAGGTCCCTCAGCCCGCCGGCCAGCACCTCGGCCGTCGAGGCCGAGCATCCATCCACCAGGATAGCCAGGGGGCCGTCGAAGGTGCGGGCGCGGGGATTGACGGCGAAGTTGAGCGGCACCTGCCGGGTGATCATAGTCCCGAGGCTCCGGCCGGGTGTGTCGATGAACCAGCCTGCCATGCCGAGGCCCATGCCGCCGATTCCGCCGGGATTGCCGCGAAGATCCAGCAGTATCCCGTCGCATGTGAAGCATTCCCTGACCGCGTCCTCGAACTCCCGCATCAGGTTCTCCGGATCCATGAATGCATTGAAGGCCAAGTAACCGAAGCGCTGGTCCAGGCGCCTGGATTCGAACCAGACGTGGAATGGGGCAACATTGCCGAAACGGGCCAAATGTCCCCGCGGCTTCGCCAGGAAAAGGTCCAGGTCCCGAATCCTGCCCGCGCCGTCGGTAAACGTGACGCGGAGCTTCGCGCCGGGCGGGCCGGACAGCCTGGATTGGATCGCCTGGCGCAGCTGGAGCTGCTGTTGCGTGGAGGATGCGTACAGGGAGCGAACCTGGACGAGCATCGGCTTCAGATCGCGGTCCTGGATCCGGTCTATCCTCCATCCCGGACGTACGCCCGCGGCTGCCCCGGGAGAGTCCGGATCCACGGAAGTTACCACTACCTCGTCGCCGATAACCCGCAGATCCAACCCCGTGGTTCCCCCTCCTCCGGGCGCCGAATCCCCGCCATCGATTCCCATCTCGCCGTAAACGGCGGCTGGGATGATGGCGAAGTGCGACAGCCCCAGGCGTGCGAGCATTTCCCGGATCACCCTCCTGGCCTCGCTGGAGGATGTGGCCTGCGCCGCACGGGGACGGAGCTCGGCATAAACGGCGTTCCAGTCCAGGCCTCCCAGGCTGGGATCCCAATGCTTGTCGCGGATTGTTTTCCAGACATGGTCGAATGAGGCGAGATCGAGTTCGGCGGTCTGATTGCCCGGAACCTGCGCGGGCACGCCGGAAGCGGCGGCACCCGAAAGGATGAGGAGGCAGACGGCGATCGAGGTCCACGTGAACCATGACCGACAAATCGTTCCGGCGGCGGATTTCATTGTGGAGTTCCCGGGGGCGCCAGGGCAGAAGAGCCTGGATGACCAGTTGCGCGAACCTGTTTGCGCCGGACGGGGCAAGCGGGAGCGGTCGGTCATTCTGTTGCCGTCCCCGTTATGCCATCCAGCCAGGTGATGAGATCCGCTGTGACCTCGTCCCGGTTGATCTCGTTGAACATCTCGTGGCGGCCCCCGGTGTAGAAGCGGTGGCTCACCCTCTGGAGCCCCCTCGCCTTGTATTTCGCCATGAGCTTTTTCAGGTGCCTGCCGCCTTTGCTGAGCGGATCCTTGGTCCCCGCCACGAAGTAGATCGGCATATCCGCGGGGATGGTGGACCGGGCTTCGAGGTCCTCCACGAAGGCAAATCCCTCAAGTATATCCAGCATGAGCTGCGTGGTGCAGGTGAAGCCGCAGAGCGGGTCCGCGACGTACCGGCTGACCTCGATAGCATCCCGCGAGAGCCAGTCGAAGTCGGTGCGGGTCGGGCGGAACGGCCGGTTGGCGGAGTTGAGCATGAACTCCTGCAACGCACCGCTGCGGCCGCGCTTTCGCAGCCGCTTTCTTTCGATGCGGGCGAACGACCTGAGAAAAAGGGAGAGGATGCGGCGGCCGTGCCCGGATCCGGAGAGGACACACCCGTCAACCAGGCCGGGGTGAGCGGCCAGTAAATGCCGCGCCATGAAGGAGCCCATGCTGTGTCCCAGGACGACGGCCGGGATGCCGGGAAATTCGTTCTTCTCCAGTCGTATCAGCCAGCAGAGGTCCTCGACCACGCGGTTCCATCCGCCGTCGGCGGCGAAAAATCCCAGGTCATCCCTGGAAAAGGCGGTGCGGCCATGGCCTCGGTGGTCGTTCGCGCAAACCAGGTATCCGCTCCGGGCCAGTGCCAGCGCGAGCCTTTCGTACCTGTGCGCGTGTTCGGCGAGGCCGTGTGCAATGTGCACGAGGGCCCGGGGAGGGGAATCGGGTTCCCAGCGGTAGGCAAAAAGCAGGGCCCCGTCGTCGCTCGTGAATGTCTTGTTGGATGCTCGCATGGATCCCAGATCGCTCCGCAAAACAAGGAGGCTACACCGCGCGGAAGCGGAAAGCAACGGTCTGATTGGCGGCGCGGGCGGGTCCGGAGTCGGTGGAATGCCGTCGAGCATGTCTCAAAAATCGATAAATATATTTTGATTAACAACAATGAATTATTGATATTCGATATTATTTCCTGTAATGTAAAGTCCCGGTGTTGAAGTCATAGAACGGTTGCTGCCGGAAACTTGGGAGGTGTTTCTATGAAGATGCTGGGCGCATCATCCATGGCTTCGTTTCTGAAGGCTGTTTTGGATATCGCGTGGTAGGCTTCCGGACGCACGACCGGCTTCACCTGGGGCTCTACCTCTGCCTGGCGTCGATCTCGGTGTTTGGCGTATCTGTACATTCTCTTCAACCTGCGCAGGGTGTTCCTGACGTTGCGGCAGGGGAATCCTTTCGTGCTCGGGAACGCTTCGAGATTGCGCCGCGTGGGGCTGGCCGTGTGCCTTGTGCCTCCGCTGTCGTGGCTCCTGGATGTGACGGTAGTGCGGGGCAGGTTCTCCGTATTGGGCGAACCGCTCGTGACCGCCATTTTCCCCAGGGAATCCCTTCCCCTGGTCTTTCTCGGTCTCGTGATCCTGGTGATTGCTGAGGTTGTCAGACTGGGCGTAGTGATGAGCGAGGGTTACGAGAATCTGCGCCGCGAGCAGGAACTGACGGTCTGAGGGGGATGCATGGGCATCATGGTGAACCTGGATCTTCAGCTGGTGAAGCGCAAGATGACGCTGACGGAATTGTCGGAGCGCGTGGGGATCACGCTGGCGAACCTCTCGATCCTGAAGCAGGGCAAGGCCAGGGCGATCCGTTTTACGACGCTGGCTGCAATTTGCCGGGAGTTGGAGTGCCAGCCCGGGGACCTGCTGGAGTATGTCGCCGGCGGGCAGCGGACAGGAAAGGGCTTGACGCGGCGTGGACCGGGCTCTTAACTTGAAGCGCGCACTTGTTGCCGGGGTGGCGGAACTGGCAGACGCACAGGACTTAAAATCCTGGGCCCCGCAAGGGGCGTGCGGGTTCGATCCCCGCCCTCGGCACCAGCAGTCTCGGTGGACAGTCGCGAAGGGCGCTTAGTGAAGGGCGGTCGAAATCACCTGGTAACGTCGCCAAATCAATTGCTTAAGCCCCGAAGGGGCGGCGCGGGAAAGCCCAGGGGGCGTAAGCCCTGGGTTGTCGGCGAATGCCGGGATTGAGCCCTGAAAGGGCGGCACAGCCGGTGCCGCCCCTATGATTGTGCAGTATTGCATATTCATATAATAAGTCGATATAACAT
>JBBIMP010000079.1:0-10776 GCA_037444305.1 Acidobacteriota bacterium | reverse complement strand
CCTTGCCTCTGTTGAGGGAAAGCTCCGCCTCTTCTTTCTGCCACCATACTCACCGTCGTAGTGTCAACGCAAAAGGGACCCGTTGTGATCGAGCAAAAGGGACCCACCCCCAGTTAAGAGAAGAAAGAAATCAAGAGGGGTTTGGGGCCCCCTCTTGATTTCTCACCTTTTCAAGGCCCCGCCAGGGGCCGCAGTGGCAGCCACTGCGCGATTTGCAGCTTTTTGCGTATTCCGGTGAAGTTGTCCACCTAATCCAGGGATGTTGTCCACCCCGCGGAGCGAAGCGACGCTGGTGTGGCAGCGCCAGAAGGAAGCTTTCGTAGCTCTCGCCCGTCTCTCGCGCCTGACGTACGCACTCCCCGTACTGACTCAGCATCGTTGGCAGTTTCAGCCGTCTCAGATGATCTTGCAGCAGTACCTGTTCCGCAGCCGTAGTCATAGCCTGCTCCCTTCGAGCAGAGCGTCATAGCGGCTGATGTCGCTGTAGGCCACAAACCGGTCCGTGATGCCGGGAATCAATCCTGGGGCCAAGGGCGGTGATTCCTGGCAGGGAGTATCCCCGTTCAGCATCAGCTGCCTGACCGCCTCATAACTGTAGCTATGGCATTGGAGTGCTTCGACGACGGCCTGCTCCACTTTGTGCGCCGGATGATTCTGATGCAGCTGCAAAATCTGCACAAAATGCCGGGTTCCTTTTCCATGCCCCTGACGCTTCCGGAGGATCTCGAGCATGGTTTCATATTGTGGCGGCCACTGCGACCGCCACTGGCGGATTGGCCGGGCACTGTCAAAAGCGGCAATGCGTTCGGCCACCAGGTCGAGATAATGATGAGGGTTGATCTGCCATTTGCTGTTGCCAAACAGCCGTGGATGCTCCGCCACCTTCCTTTGCCCGGCGTAGAAACAAACCCGGTCGCAGCCGACATGGGCCCACAGCCATCGGCCAACGTAGGCGGTCGGCACCGAGTAGCGGTTCCGGTCGATCTGGGCCGTCTGGTAGTTGCTGATCCGGACACGGATGGGTTTGCTGTTCTCGAAAGGCTGTGCCGGCAGCCCCAGCAGGCGCAGTTGTTCCGTCTCATGGCGCTGCTCGATGGTCCGGTTGTCTTCTCGGCCTGCGATCACCCGCTCTCCGTGCGCCAGGCAACGCTCCAAGAGCAGCTCATTAAGCTCCGTAAAGTCCTTCACCTCCGGCATGGGAACCAGGAAGTTCCTTCGGGCATAACCGACAAGTCCCTCAATGCCTCCCTTTTCGTGGCCTGCCCCGGGATTACAGAACCGCGCCTCGAAGGTGTAGTAACTGCGAAAGGACGTGAAACGCTCCTGCTCAATCCTACCCTTGCCGCGCAGGATAACCCGCACCGCCGGCTTCAGATTGTCATAAACCACAACGGGAAAGACCCCATCGTAGAAAGCGAAGGCCCGGATGTGCCCGTCGAAGAACATCTCCTGACGTTCCCACGGATAGGCACAGACGAAAGCCTTCCCGGAGTAACGGGAGCGCATGCAGAAAAGCCTGACCGCCTGTTCCTGGCCATCGATGCGGACCCAGGCACTCCCCCAGTCCACCTCTGCTTCCCGGGCCACCTCTGGATCCAGCGGGATGACGGCCTGGGCCCCTCCCAGGCCCATCCGTGCCTTGCATTCCCGCACCCATCGGCGCACCGTCCCTTCCGAGCCTTGGAAACCATGCTCGGCAGCCAGTCGCGTGAAAACCCTGCGCGCGGTATGGCGCTGTTTCCTTGGCCGGTTTTGATCGCTTTCGAGCCAGCTCTCAACCATGCCGGCGACTGGATCCATAACAGGGGCCTTGGGTTGTTCCTTTCGGCGGTATTGCGGTTCCAAGCCCTTCAACGCCTTGCGGATCGTTTTGCGGGAATGTCCATACTCTCTTGCGATCGCCCGGATGCTTTTCCCGTAGACCCGGTTCGCAGTTCTGATAAGCTCATACTGATCCATCCCAATCATCCTCTCGTCCGATCCTTTCTGAGTTATGACCAAACCCGTGAAAGGTATCAGACAGGTGATTGGGGTGGGTCCCTTTTGCGTGATCACTCCGCCCCTAGGTGGTCCCCTTTTACGTTATCGAAATCACATCGGAGCTCAATCCCGATGAGCGGGTGTGGAACGACCTGAAGAACAACTCCATAGGCCGCAAAGTGGTCACGGGCCCTGAAGACCTCAAACGTGAAGTCATTGGTGATCTTCGGTCTATTCAGAAATCGCCTGATCGTGTACGTGCGTATTTCCAAAATGAAACCACACGATATGCCGCATAGCTCATATTATTATGAGACGGTTAATAATCCGGGAATGGTCTGAACCATTTCAGCCTCTTTGCAGTCTCGGTGCGTTCTGAGGAGGAGCTCAAAGACAGAGCCGGCCGCCGGCGAACTCGGTGGAAAAGAGATGACAGCACTCTGAGGCAGGCTGCTGCTCTCGAAAGACGCAGAGAATGCTCCGGTGGGCAGATCCCGAACGAGCGGTCCGGAATTGGAAGAAAGAGAACGTTACCGCAGGCCGCGGTTTCTCGTGTGGACGGCGGCAGAATCCTGCCCGAAATCTGGGCGCGCAGCCTGCGCACACCGACACCCGAATCTCGTCCATCTTATGCTTGCGGTTGACTCAGGCAATCTCTGATGGAACCGCCATAATTTGCCGAAGCGGTTTGTTCAAAGGTTTCTTTCCGGAATTTCCGGATGCGCTCTGCCATGAGAGCACCCGGCGAGAGCCTCCGGAAAGAAACTTTTTTGTTTGCCGGACAAGGCTCAAAGAGACGAAAATTAGCGAGGTCGGCTTTATTGCTGGCTTGATCGGCCCAAGCCGCTCAATGCTCGGTGAGTTCCGCGCGTCAGACTGGGTCGCCCGCGGTACGCACGAGAGCTACCTGCTCCAGGCTGGCCTCACCTTTAGCTCTGAACCGGCGGCTTTTGGCTCTGAACTTGCCGACTCAGGGGAGAGGCGTGGCTGCTTGGCAAGCGTTTGCAGCCGACGGCGGCCGGTGCGATCTGTGGCCGGCGCGGCTGAATCGCAGCACGTTAGGCCAGAAGCGCAGGCGAGAACGTACAGTAGCCACAGGCCGGCGATCACGTGCGCATTCGCGCCGCTGCGGAGAGACTACCATGACGAGAGCCACCATCGCCGGCGGTGCGGTCGCCATCGTGTTCGTCCTCCTCGCCGTCGCCATCGGCTATTGGGCCCTCCAGCAGGACGTCGACCCGGCCCCGGCAACTTCGCCCGAGATCACCCACGCGATCGCGGAGGATGTGTCGGAGGACTACCAGGGCTTCCTCTATGGCCGCATTACCACCCATGGAGGCGCCGCCTATGAAGGGCGGCTGCGCTGGGGAAGCGGCGAGGAAGCGTTCTGGGGCGACTACTTCAACGGCCGCAAGGACGGGAATCCCTGGGCCGCATACATGCCATCCGAGCGGCTGCCCAAGGAGAGCGCCCCGATCGAAATCTTCCGGATCAGGGTCGTCGGCCGGGAACGGCCGATCGACCTCGGCCGGTTTTTCATGGCGCGCTTCGGCGACATCGCGCGCATCGAGGCACGAGGCCGCGACGTGCGCGTCACTCTCAAGAGCGGCGCCGTCTTCGACCTCAATCGCTTCGAAGCCAGCGACTTCGACGACGGCGTTCGTGTGTGGGACGGCTCGCAAGGCCTCGTCGACCTCGACAGTCTGAAGATCCACTCGATCCAGCTTCTCCCCACGCCCTCACGCGGCGCCGCTCCCGTCCGGCTGCACGGTACCGTGCGCACGCCGCAGGGCGACTTCACCGGCTTCGTCCAGTGGGATCGCGAGGAGTGCGTCGGCTCCGACGCGCTCAACGGCCGCACAGCCGGCGGTGATCTCAGCCTGCGTTTCGACACCATCCGTTCCATCGCGCGCCGCTCGCGCGACAGTTCGCTGGTGACGTTGATCGACGGCCGCGAGATCGTGCTCTCCGGCACCCGCAAAGTCGGCTCCGGCAACCGCGGCATCTACATCGACGACCGGCGGTACGGCCGGGCGCTGATCTCCTGGGACGCTTTCGAGCGCGTTGACTTCAGCGCCGGCGGCAGCGGCCCCGGCTACGACGACTTCCCGCCGGGAGGGCCGCTCACCGGCAGCGTCACCACCCGCGACGGCCGCCGCCTCGCCGGACGGCTGGTCTACGACCTCGACGAGAGCGAGACCACCGAGACGCTCGACGCCCCATCCAAGGGCGTGGACTACACCATCCCCTTCGGCCTCATCGCTTCGATCGTGACACCCGGCCGCGAAGAGCGCGGAGCCCAACATGCCAGGGTGACCCTCCACAGCGGCGAGGAGCTGCAGCTCGAACCCGCCGGCGACCTCGGCAAGGGGAATGCCGGCATGCTGATCTTCGTCGATGGCCGTCAGCACCCCGAATACGTACCCTGGACCGACATCGAGCAGGTCGACTTCGACCGCCCGCCGGCGATGTACCCGCCGTTTGCCAGGCGCCAGTGAACAGCGATCGCCGATCTGCATGGATGCAATGGCGGCGGAGATCCGGCGGCTCGAAGCTGCCGGGAAGACCGAAGAACCCCGGTATATGGACCTGCTGATACCGCATCACTACGAGCGGCACCTGCTGCGGATGCCGGCGGGCGAGTGGCCGGACCCGGTCAACCGAGCCTTCAAGAACCTGAACAGGAAGATCTATGTGCCGATGCAGGGACCAAGCGAGCTCGGCGCCGGCGGCAAGCTGCTGAACTGGGACCGCACCGGTGACCTTGCGAAGATCGCTGTGCCGACCCTGGTGATTGGTGCGCGGCACGACACCATGGACCCGGCGCACATGGAAATGATGGCCGGCAAGGTGACCAGGTTCCAGCAGTACGTCGACACGGCGAAGCTCCAGGACGTCATGGGGGCCCGGTAGTTACTCGGATTGATGTCCCCCGTCGTTGTCGACTTCCCTCTGAGAGGGGAATGGATTTCCCCGAACACGCCTGGAACGAAAGTTCCAAGCCACGGAACCGACATGCTTGGCCGGCGGTACGCCTTCGACTTTGTCCGGACGGATGCCTCCGCCAGGGGCATGCGCTTCTACAGGTCGAGCCTGCTCCGATACGCAGTTCTCGGCGTCCCCCTGACGGCATGTTATGGCTGGGGCCAGCCAATCTTCGCTTCCGCCTGCGGCACGGTTGTCGACTGCGGGGATGGCTGGCAGGAGCGCGATCCGGTTCACCTGGTCAAAGACCTCGCCGTTCTCCTCAAGAACGGGCTGACATTCAACATCAGACGGCCGGATCTCAGGTCCGCGATCGGCAACTACATCATCCTGGAGACGCAGGACAATCGCGGGGCAAGAATCGGCCAGCCGGCCGCCCGCACTTTGAGCCCGGGGCAGGCGTTTCGCGAGGATGTGCTCAGCCTCTTCCGCGTAGTCGTCCCCGCGGTATTCCCGCCTCCGATGCTTGACGGGTATATTCGAATCCGGTCGGTGGACGGGCGGGTGTTCCAGGCGGCAGGCGACATCAACATCACGAGCGGGGACAATGTCGCAGCCATGCTCTATCCGATCCTGCCGGCTTCCCCCGCCGCCGCAACCATGCCCTTTGTCATCAACGATGCGGCTTATTTCACCGGCTATGCGATCGCCAATCCGAACGAAATGCTGACCCTGCAAACGGACCTCACCATCGAACTGGGAGACCGTGATGGCCGTCTTGTCGGCTCTCCCCGCAGTGTCTCGCTGTCTCCCGGGGCGCGGTTCGTCAGCCTGGTCGCCAGACTACGCAGGGAACCGCTGCAGCGCGTGCGCGAAGTGCTGAATGCGGTCGGCCTTGCCGGCCTGGAAGATCGCTCAATCCGCGAGCTCTCGATGGGACAGCGACGCCGCGCGGTCCTTGGAGCGGCGTGGATCGGCCTTTCGCACGTCATCCTCCTCGACGAACCCCTGGAAACGCTGGACCGGGCGATCCGCGAGGAGGTACTCGCCTGGATCGACCGGATGCTGGCGCACGGATCGGCGGTGGTGGTCTCCACACACGAGATCGAGCCCTTCATGTTCAGGGCGGCCCGCGCCCTGGCGATTCGCGCCGGGCAATGCCTCCTCGTCGACCCGCTCCCCGCCCCCGAGGCGGCTCGCCTTTCGCTGCTCGAGTCCATGGCCCGGACAAAATAACGCTCGCACGGCAGGTCTTCGGATTCGAGTGATTGACATTTGCCCGGATCGGCGCAAAACTGCGGGCCTGATTGTCGGCGCCCGTTTTTTGCTTTTGGGGAGCATCCGGTGTACGAGCTCAAGGTAAAGGTCAGCAAGGTCCTGGGCGCCTGCACCGCAAACCCTCCCATGAAGCCGGGCGACTTCTTCACCGTGAGCGACGGCGACCTCCAGATTCCCGACGGCGGCTTCATCTGCCTCTGGGCGCTGCAGAGCCTGTTGCCGCTGATCACCCCCAAGGAGCGTGAAATCAGCGAACACCCTGACGAGGATTGGATGTGGCGCGTGCATCATGCCCAATGCCCCGACCCGAAAGGACGGGTGATCTTCAAGCTCGAACGCACGGGGAAGCTGGATAGAAGAAACGGGAGCGAGCCCGAAACACCGCCGACGACCGACGGAGAAGCTGAGCTCTGCGCCGAGGGACCACCCGGGCAGGGTTTGAAGGCCCTGCGCATACGCGTGGAGTCGGCCGGCGGCCGCTGCACCTCCCGGATGAAGCCGGGCGATTACTTCACGCTGCGCGACGGCCGGCTTTATCTCCCCTCCGGCCGCCATATCTGCCTTTACGCCCTGCATGCGGCCCTCCCTCTGCTCCCGGCCAAGCAGCGCGCTCTTCGGGAAGGGGATTGGCTGAAGGACGACTGTCGGGTGATTTGTCCCGATCCAGCGGGCAACGTGATCCTGCGGATTGAAGTTCTCGAAGGGGAGGAAAATGATCCGGTGTGACATCAAAGCCTGTACGGGTTGCCGCATGTGCGAGGTGGCCTGCAGCAGTCGTCACTTCGGCGCTGTCTCCCCCTCGCTGTCGCGCATCCGCGTAGCCAAGCTCGAGGAGGTCGGCATCGAGCTGGCGGTAGTCTGCGTCAGCTGCCTGGAAAAGCCCTGCCTCGCGTGCCCCAACCAGGCGCTTGCGGTTGGCGGTTCGGGGCAGATCCTCCTCGACGACGGGAAATGCGACGCCTGCATGGAGTGCGTCGCGGCCTGCCCCATCGGCGCCGCCGGTTTTCATGAAGGTCGCCCGCTGTTCTGCGGCCTGTGCGACGGCACGCCGTCATGCGTGGCGGTCTGCCCGACTTCGGCCTTGTCGTTCCGGGAGGATTTCCGGGACGTTCGGCTCGATGGCTTCGTCTGGCCCGGGTCTCATCCCGCCCAGCGGCGCGCGCGATACGCCCGATTCCACGGCGAACCACTGCGCGCCGCCTGGCAAAACGGTGCGAGGATCGACTCATGACGGTCTATGTCGGCAACTGCCTGCGCGTGGATCTGACCCGCCGGGAAATTCTCCGCGGCCGGACCGCCGAAGACGGAATCGGCGCGCGAACGTGGAACAGCCACACGCTCATGCGCGAACTGAAACCCGGGGTCGATCCCCTCGGGCCGGAAAACATACTGTGCCTGGCAGTGGGTCCGCTCACCGGGAGCGGCCTGATCGCCACCTGCCGCTTCATCGCCAGCGCCAGGAGCCCCCTGACCGGTTACCTGGGGGATTCGGGCGCACGCGGCTTCTTCGCGCCGGAACTCCGTTGGGCAGGCCACGACCAGTTGATCTTCACCGGCGCGTCCGACCGCTGGCTTTATCTCTGGATCGACAACGACCGCGTCGAACTGAGGGACGCATCCCACCTCGAAGGCCTGGACATCACTCAGACGACCGTCCGGCTGCGCGAAGAACTCCGCGACCCGGACCTGCAGGTCGCCGCCATTGGCCCGGCAGGGGAAAACCTCGTCCGTTACTCGATCATCTCCTGCAACCTCGCCCGCGCCGCCGGCCGCACCGGCATGGGCGCGGTGATGGGTTCCAAGAAGCTGAAGGCCATCGTCGTGCGCGGAGACAGGGCGGTCCGTCCTGGAGACCCGGCACGATTCGAAAAGGCCTGCAGGCAGTTGCAGGCCAACATCGAGGGGCACCCCGAGTTCGAGGCGCGCTGCCGCTACGGCACAACCCGCATCATGGACTCCCTGGCCAATATGGGAGTCCTGCCCGCCTACCACTACCGCAGCACGGTCTTCGAGGAACTGGAGAAGGTCAACGCGGAGGCACTCCGGCGCGGGCACATCGTCAGGTCCAAGGCCTGCTACAACTGCAATATCCCGTGTTCCCGCTACAACTACACGAGCTACAGCGAGGGCGAAGGCCCCGAGTACGAAGCCCAGGCGGCGTTCACCGTCAAATGCGGCAGCTCCGACCTGGAACTCGCCGTCGGTGTCTCCAACGCGGTCAACCGCCTCGGCCTCGACTGCATCAGCACCGGGGAGGTCATCGCCTGGCTCATGGAGTGCCGTCACGAGGGATTGCTCTCAGAATCCGACGTAGACGGCATCGATCTCTCCTGGGGCTCCCGCGAAGCCCTGCAGCAGCTGCCCGAAATGATCGCGCGCCGGCGGGGCATCGGGGATCTTCTCGCTGAAGGCACGCGGCGCGCCGCCCTTCAGTTCGGCGACGCGGCGCGCGCGCTGACGGCGGAGGTCAAAGGCCTGGAGATGTTCTCCGCCGACCCGCGCGGCATCAAGGGCTATGCCCTGATGAACGCCGTGAACTCCCGCGGCGGCGACCACTACCGTGGGGAGCCGATGATCGAGCTCACCGGAGACGAAGAGCTGGCGCTGAAGCGCGTGGGGAACAGGAACGCGGCGCACCGCCTGCGCGAGGAGGGCAAGGGCGCGCTGGTGAGCTATGCCGAGCACCTGGGCCTGCTCTCGGACAGTCTCACGATCTGCAAGAACATCTCCTGCTGCATGGATGCCGTCGATTTCGAACTGGCAGCCGACGCCTACTCCGGTCTCCTGGGGAAAGATGTGCCCCCCGAAGAGCTGCTCGAAGCCTGCGCGCGCACCAGCCGCGTCGAACGCGAATTCAACCTTCGCGAAGGCCTCCGCCCGGAGGAGGATACACTGCCCCGCCGGTTCCTGCACCAGCCGATCCCGGACGGTCCTTCGAAGGGCGCGATGGTCGATATCGGAAGGCTGGTCGGGGACTACTACCGGGAAAAGGGCTGGGAATAGAATGGTCCGCACGGCCCGTGGAATTCGTGGCGGGCGTCCGCTGCCGGCTCACGAGGAAGCTCTGTGACGCAAATCCGGTTCGAAGACAGAGAAACCGGGCTCAAACGCGAGCTGTCGGTCCGGCTCCTCGGAATGATCGCGATCGGCCAGTCGATCGGCACGGGGCTCTTCCTCGGGAGTGGGATCGCCGTCCAGCTGGCCGGGCCGGGCGTCATCCTTTCCTACATCATCGGCGGCCTGATCGCGTACGCCGTGATGCTCGCCCTGTCGGAGATGACGGCGGCCCACCCGATGGCCGGCTCGTTCGGCGTTTACGCGGAGCAGTATCTCGGACCGTGGGCCGGCTTGGTGACCCGCTACACCTACAGCATCGCCCAGATCATCGCCATCGGCGGCCAGATCGTCGCCGTGGCCATTTACTGCAGGTACTGGCTGCCGGAAACGCCTTCATGGATCTGGATCGTGGGATTCTCGGCGGTTCTCCTGGTTGTGAACGTCCTCAACGTCGGGCGGTTCGGGGAGTACGAGTACTGGTTTTCCCTGATCAAGGTCCTGGCGATCTGTTTCCTGCTGGTGTTCGGCGCAGCGCTCTTTGCCGGCATCGGCGTGCCCCGCTGGGGCTTGGACGCCTACACCGCCCACGGCGGATTCCTGCCCCGCGGTTTTTTCGGCGTGTGGGCCGCCGTCACCATATCGATCTTCAGTTTTTATGGTCTCGAGGCGGCCGCCGTGGGATCGGGCGAAACGAAAGATCCCCGGACGTCCGTGCCCAGAGCATTGCGCAGGATCATGGCACGGCTCGCGCTCTTTTACATCGGTTCGATGACGATCCTGGTGGGGATCGTCCCCTGGAACCAGGCCGGGATCGGCGAAAGCCCCTTCGTCCTCGTCTACCGCACGATCGGCATACCCGGCTCCGCCGGCATCATGAACCTGGTGGTCCTGACGGCGGCGCTCACCAGCATCAACGCCAACCTCTACACCTCTTCCCGCATGCTGTTCTCCCTGGCCCGCTCACGCCAGGCGCCCGGGTTTCTCGGGCGCCTGTCTTCCAGAGGCGTGCCGCGCAACGCGGTGCTCGTCTCGGGCGCCGGCCTTGGCCTGGCGGCCCTGGTCCACCGTTTCTTTGCCGACACGGCCTACGTTCACCTGCTGGGCGTATCGCTCTTCGGCGCCATCTTCTGCTGGCTGGTCATCCTGGCATCACACATCCGCTTCCGCAGGTCGTCCCGCCTACCTGTCGGTTCGGTGATCGGTTTCGGCACCCTGTTCGCCGTCCTGGTCACCATGGCCTTCCTTCCGGGGATGGGCGCGTCGTGGTACGCCGGGAGGGAATTCCGGGTTTTAAGTGGGTACAAACGCCGGGGGCCAGCCCCCGGCACCCCCGGGATTTATCGCTTTGGTCCCAATCCCGAGGCCGAATATTGGCCGCTGTGGCGGTAATTGCATGAATTTCTGAAGGTTGGAGGCTTCGATATTCATTTGTTGCCATGCTGACGCCTTCAAGTATTACCCACTAGAAACCCGGAAGACCCCGCCGGGATACCCTGGCTGCTCGCCATCTCCGTTGTCCACTTTCAGCAGAAACGG
>JBBIMP010000078.1:207-11213 GCA_037444305.1 Acidobacteriota bacterium | reverse complement strand
CGCGACCCGTCGCTGCCGCTCCGGGCTCCGTTGACCGCCGTCCGGCAAGCATAATGGACAAAGCGCGAAACCGTGGGTCACCCAGCGCAGTTCATATGCATCGGATGATGCGGACGGGGAGAGTCGCTCACTGTCCCAGAAATTCCCAGAACACCAGACACCATCAGGTCATCATCGGGCAGTGACTTGCTTAGCAATTGCATAAATTCATTGAAATTTTGCAATATGTCTGCAATATTTTACGCATGACCGACTATCATCCCCGCGCTCTTCTGCCGCTGCTGCAACACCGCATCGAGCGATGGCCCGTCACCGTCCTTACGGGATCGCGCCAGTCCGGAAAGACAACCCTCGTATGCGACCTTCTTCCGCATTCCGGAGCGCGCGAGATCGCCTATATCTCGCTCGATGATCCCGATGAGCGTTTGCGCCTGGCCGCGGCGCCGGTGCGCCTCCTCGACCGCCCCGGCGCGCTGGTCGTGCTTGACGAGATCCAGAAACAGCCGGGCCTGCTCGACGCCGTCAAGCTGCTCGCAGACCGGAAGGCGGGACACAAGTTTCTGCTGCTCGGATCATCCCAGATTCTTCTGCTGCGGCAAATCCGGGAGACACTGGCCGGACGCGCTACTTTGCTCGACCTCTGGCCGCTTGCCCTGGTTGAGCGGGTCGACCATCGGGACGCGCCCCCTTCCGGGTTGGATCACCTCTGGCGCCATGGCGCGAGCGCCCTCTCCGAACTTGCGGTACGCCACACGGCCGAGGCCGAACGCCGATGGCGGCATGCACGCGATGAGCACCTGCTCTGGGGAGGCTACCCGGGCCTCGAACTGCTCGAGGCGGAAGACCGCATGGTGTGGCTGCGGGACTTCAGGCGGACCTACCTGGAGCGAGACCTTGGCGACCTCGGGCAGGTTGCTGACCTCGATCAGTTCGCCCTTGCGCAAAACCTGCTGGCCGCCCGCACGGGCCGGTTGCTCTCCTACTCTGAGATTGCACGGGAGCTGGGAGTCGCAGTGAACACCGTGAAGCGGTATGTCCGTTTTCTGGAGATCTCGTATCAGGTCGTGCTGCTCCGGCCGCTTCTTCCCACGACGACAGCCCGCCTGGTCAAAAGCCCCAAGCTCTACTGGACCGACCCCGGCCTGGCTCGTGCCCTCTCTGAAAGGATGGGTGCAGACGACGGCGCCATCTACGAGACCTTCGTCCTGTGCGAGCTTCTCCGGTGGGCTTCCTGGCAGGCCGAGGCGCCCCGCATTCATTTTTATCGCACCCATGCGGGCCTCGAGATCGACTTTGTCCTGCACTCGGCCCGCAAGGTTCTGGCCATCGAGGCGCGCGCAGGCCGCAGGATTGGCCCCACCGATGCCCGGTCTCTTGCGGCGGCGCTTCACAATATCCGGATTCCCGGCATGCGCGACGACGCCGTGCGCCTCGGCATTGTAGTGTCGCGAGCCGCACGCGTGGCGGAACTGGGACCCGGACTCTGGTCCGTGCCGGACTGGATCCTGTTCGGCCCCGCCGAAACCGGATGAAGGAATGCCACCGAGCTTTCCCACTGGCGCGATCGGCGAAGCTGGCAATCCCAGCTTGCCGGGCGTGCATTGTTCCGGCAGAGAGATCGGCGGGACTAATGAGACAGGTATTTTCGAGGTCCGTCCGACGCTTGTCACCGTTTGGCGAAGCGCAGGTTGCGCACACGGCCGGCATAGACCCGGAAACCCTCGACCCTGCCGTCGGCGTCCCGTGTGAAACGGATCGTGTTGCCGTCGGCCGTGAATGCGTCCGGGAAAACCGGAACCAGCGTCTGCCGCTGCGCCGGCCGGAAGCGTACCCTCAGGCTGTTGTCCTCCACGTAAACCGTGTAGAGAAGCCCGCCGAGTTCTTCGCAGACGTATTCGCCCGCATACGCCGAGAGCTGCTGCGGCGTGGGCGCAAAGGGCTGTTCGCGCTCCAAAATCCGCGGCTTCGATCTTCCTCCGTCGCTCTCCGTGATCCGAACCGCACCCGCCGGAGTGCCGGTGTCTACCGTGTAGGTCCTCCCGCCGGTCGAGCTGGAGAACACGCCTGCCGCAGTGGGGACTACGGTCTGACCCCCGAAGCGAAGGGCCTTTCCTTCGGCGTCATAGGTGACGCGGACCACGGCGTCGGTCAACTTCTCGCGGTAGAGGCCCGCAAGACTTCTGAGCGTGTCGGCCGGCACCTCGACGGCCTTCACTGCCGGAGGGTCCTTCAGCTTTCCGGCCAGGAAAAGGTCCGCGACCTGGTGCGCATAGCCCCTCGGATTGGTTCCCGTCGTGTTGCACAGCACTGCGACCGACAGCTGCTCGTCGGGCCACCGCGCCAAAAACGTCTGGTAGCCCGCCGTCGAGCCGCCGTGACTGACCTCCCGGACACCGCGGTAGTCGGTCACAGTCAGCCCGAGAGCGTATTCGAGCTCGAAGCCGTCATTCAGCCTGCCGCGCGCCTGCAGCATGTCGACCATGGCCCGGCCCCCGACCTTCGGATTGTCGAGATTGGCATTCCAGAGGAGGAAATCGCCCACCGTGGAAAGCAGGCCGCCGTTGCCGATGACGTTGGTGAACGACATGTTGGCGCCGAAGCGGCCGTCCGGACGCCGGCGATACGCCGTCGCGCGGTCTTCGACGATCTCGGTGAAATCGTCGCGCCACTGCGTGCGCGTCATGCCCAGCGGCTTGAAGAGGCGCTCCTGGCAGAAGTCGTCGAACTTCCGGCCCGACACGCGCTCCACCACGACGCTCAGCAGGGTATAGGCGGTGTTGTTGTACAGGTACTCGTCGCCGGGCTGGAAATTCAGTTCCTTGTACCCGTTTACCAGCTCGAGGATTTCGCTCACCGTGTGGACCGCCTGCGTGGGCGGCCGGCCGGCGAGCGTCAGCATCGGCCACTGGCTGCGGAGGCCGCTCGTGTGATTCAGGAAGTGGCGGATCAGGATCGGCTTGCCGAAATCGGGCAGTTCCGGAACATATTTTCGCACCGGATCATCGAGCGACAATTTGCCGTCCAACGCCAGCAGAACGACGGCTGCGGCCGTGAACTGCTTCGCGACAGACCCGGATTCGAAGATGGTGTCGGGACGTATGCGCACGCCATATTCCAGGTTGGCCATCCCGTAGCCCTGCTCGTATACGACGAATCCGCGATGCGCCACACCCACGGCACAGCCGGGCGACCCCGGACGGTCCCAGGCCTCGAAGATCTTGTCGATCTTTGCCGGGATCTGCGAAGTTGCCGCCGGCGCCTGGCCCGGCTGGGAGGGGGCTTGGGATGCCGGCAGTGTCTTCCCCAGCCACACCATCATCAGGACCACCAGCAATCGCACAATAGTGTTTTTCATCATGTGTCTCCTTCGCTTTTGGGGGCAGCGATGCCGGCGTGCCGCATCCTTTCATCTGATCTGTGCTGCTAAGTTGCAAAATCCTTCCCGCGCGCGAAAAGAACTCCACGGCAACGGCTCTACGCTACCATATCCGCTGGCTATGATTGCAGGCGGGGAATCCACGGAGCCCGGAGCGGCAGCGACGGGTCGATTTACTTGACTGGGTTTGCTGACCGCTCACCGGCGTTCGCGGCTTCCGTTTCCCGCGTATCCCCAAATTCGCTTTCCTTGATTGTAGCTACGCTGCGCTGTGTTCTACTGCGAGATTCCGCGCCCCATGATAGTCTTGGCCTGTATCGAGCCGTGCGCTTTGGGTTGCGTTCCTCACTCCCGATGACCTTCACGGGTCCGACGCCAGGATCAGGGTTCGTAGCGCATCGGGAGGTAGTCCGGATACCACATTTTGTTGCGCACCCGATCCTCCAGCCCTTCCAGCACCTCAGGCGCTGCATGCCCCGCGCCGACAGCCCTGCGGATGACTGCGCAGGCCACGGCGTGCGAACAATCCCGGATCTTCGTCAGGCCGGGGAACACGGCGCACTCCGCCAGATCCGCGGGACTCACCTCTGCCGCCAGGGCCTTGGCCGCGTCGAGGAACATGCCGTCGGTGACGCGCCGGGCGCGCGAAACGGTCACTCCCAGGCCGACGCCCGGGAAGATGTAGGAGTTGTTGCACTGGCCGATGCGATAACGCCTCCCATTGTAGTCCACGGGATCGAACGGGCTCCCCGTGGCCACGATGGCGCGCCCCCCGGACCAGCGGATCGCGTCCTCGGCCCGGCACTCCGACTTGGAAGTCGGGTTGGAAATCGGGAAGATCACCGGGCGGGGATTGTGCCGCGCCATCAGCTCGACCACTTCCTGGGTGAACGTCCCGGGCGTGCCCGAGGTGCCGATCAGAATCGTGGGCTTGGCATTCTCAATGGCTTCCGCGAGGGTGATTCGCGCGCGGTCGCCGCATTTGTAATGTGCAATCTCCTCAGCGGGCCGGGCGTAGGCCGCCTTGAAGTCTTCCAGTCCCTCCCGGTCGTTGACCACCAGCCCCCGGCTGTCGGTGGTCCAGATCCGGCGCACCGCTTCCTGGTGTGCTAACCCGCTTTCCTTGAGTGCCGACACGATCAGGTCCGAGATTCCCTGCGCCGATGCTCCGGCTCCCGCGATCAGAACGCGCTGGTCGCGCATATCGCCGCCGGTGATGCGCAGGGCTCCGTAAATGCCGGCGACCACCACGCCGGCCGTCCCCTGGATGTCGTCGTTGAAGGTGCAGAGCTGGTCCCGGAAGCGGTTGAGCTGATGGATGGCGTTCCCCTTGAGAAAGTCCTCCCACTGCAGCAGGACGTTCGGGAACACCTCCTTCACCGCGTCGACGAACCGGTCGATGAAATCCTGGTAGGCCTCGCCGCGGATCCGCCGCTGGCGCAGGCCGAGGTACAGGGGATCGGCAAGGCGCTCTTCGTTGTCCGTGCCGACGTCCAGCAGGATCGGCAGAGTGCCGTAGGGCGAGACGCCGGCGCACAGCGTGTAGAGGCAGAGTTTGCCGATCGGAATGCCCATGCCGCCGGCCCCCTGGTCCCCGAGTCCGAGGATGCGCTCGCCGTCGGTCACGACGATCACGGAGGCGTTGCGGATGCCCGAGTTGCGCAGCAGCCCCGGGATCTGGTCCCTGTGTTCATAGCTGATAAAAAGGCCCCGCTGGCGCCGGTATATGTGCGAGAACTTCTGGCAGGCCTCGCCGACCACCGGGGTGTAGACGATGGGCATCATCTCGTCGATGTGCTCGAGCAGCAGGCGGTAGAACAACACCTGGTTCCGGTCGTGGAGACTGGACAGGTAGATGTATTTTTCGAGATTTGAGGACTTTGCCCGGTAGTTCTCATAAGTGCGCTCCAGTTGCTGCTCCAGCGTGCTGACCACGGGGGGCAGGAGCCCGTGCAGCTCCAGGCTCTCCCGCTCGTCATCGGGGAAGGCGGTGCTCTTGTTGGTGACCGGGTTCAGAAGGAGGGACATTCCCTTGAGCAGGACGGCGACGTATTTCTCTCCGGTTTTCGGATCGGTCTTGATGCTGAATTTCATGATGGTTCTCCGTGATATGAAAAATCGCGACCCATTCTATCCCAACCGGCCCAATAACAAAATCTTGCGCTCCGATAAATTGAACAGCCTCCGCTCCGAAGTGGTAAATTCACACACAGAGCATTGGAACCGCTGCCATGCGGGGTTCAGGTTGGAACAGACTGGAGCGACAACTCCACGAGGCGTGGTTCCCGGAAGCTGCCGACGCAGGGTTTTGCAGATAGGAAGTGGAGGTTGCCGGCAATCTGGACGGCTCCCCTGCACGCTCCCGGGGCAGCCATTGGCCCGCGAAGCCTCAAAGGTGTCGACAGGGGTACCCGTGAGCAAAACGGTTCAGTTGACCAATCGGGGTGTGTCGCGTCGGCCGAGGAGTCGGACCATCAGGTGCCACATCAGCAGGATCCAAGCGATTTCGACAGCAGCCACGGCAACCTTGAGGCCTCCCGCGTGCCATCCCTCCGACAGTTTTTCGGCAATCCATGGACAGTGTTCCTTCAGCTTCACATATGCGCCGAGGAGCAGGACGATGACGCCCACGGGAATCACCATTCCCATCCTCTGATTGAAGAACCAGCGTGTGTTCAGCATCATGCATCCGACGCAGATCATGGCGAGCAGGATCACGAGAGCGCTTGCCGGCAGCTGGAGGACGAAGAGCGGGGCGAACAATCCCAGCGAAAGCGTATATCCTCCGATCTGGCAGGCCGCCAGGACTGCAAACTTGGCTGTAACAATGTGCGCGTCGCCCAGCGGCATACTGCGGAGCCAGACGAACGTCCCTTTGGTCTTTTCCCTGTAAATCAGGTACTCGGAATAGACCAGGTTCATGAACAGATTCGCCTGGACGAGCGCAACGACCTGCTGCTGGACTGACTTCGGAGGGATGGCGTAAAAGAGAAGGCCGATGAACAGGCAGAGCCCGGCCCAGGCGCCCAAGATCTCAAGCCTGTGAAGGTAGAAATCCTTGAAGCAGAGGGCGAGAGTCTTCTTTGCGTGCGCCTTCCATTCCATGTTCATCGGGGTCACTCGCTTACGCTGAAATAAAGGTTACGGATCCCGGACGCCGGAACCTGCAGATCGTGAGTGCGGATTGCGGAGGTCAGGGTGATCCTGCCCTGGCGCAGGATTATCAGATCGTCGCAGACCGACTCGATGTCTTCAAAGAGATGGGAGGATATCATCAGGCAGGCCTGTCTCTCCCTTACGAGGTTCCGCAAGAGTTCCTGGATGTCCGCCCGTGCGTCGGGATCAAGACCGGCCGTTGGTTCGTCCAGGAGCAGGAGCTTTGCCCCGTGCGCCAGCCCGGCAATCAGAGAAAGCTTCACCCTCATGCCCTTGGAGAGCGCGCGCACCCTCTTCTTAGGGTCAAGCTTCATTTTTGCCAGCCAGTCCAGCGCAAATGGGCCGTCCCAGGTTGCGTATATGCTGGAGGCGAACCGCAGTGTCTGCCCGATGCTCAGGTCCTCGTACAGAATTGGAGTCTCGAGGGTAAAGGAGATTTCCTCCCGATAGCGCCAGTCCCCCCAGGGAATATCCCGGCCATTCCAGAGGATTTCTCCTGCGTCGGGTCGTACCTGGCCGGCGAGGCAGTTGAGAAGCGTGGTTTTGCCGGAGCCGTTCGGGCCCAGGAGACCGCATGCCCTGCCCGGGGCCAGATCGAAGGCCAGCGGGCCGAGATGAAAGCCCTCATATCGCTTGACCAAATCCCGGACGCCGAGCGAATGCAGTTTCACGGCAGGCCTCCTTTGTCTCTCAAAGACCTCATTGCGGCTTCTATGGCTGCGGCGCTGCTGATTAGAATCAGCGAGCAGGCGATGGACCAGCCGGCGCCGGTCGCGGCTTTCGAAACGCGATTTTTAAAGAGAA
Source organism: Acidobacteriota bacterium (assembly GCA_037444305.1). Taxonomy (GTDB): domain Bacteria; phylum Acidobacteriota; class UBA6911; order UBA6911; family UBA6911; genus JBBIMP01. The sequence continues at coordinate 3,877 of JBBIMP010000078.1, read as the reverse complement.
GCTCGAACAGCGCGAGGCCCAGAGCTTCGCTGCCGGCCGCAGCCTGGCAGAAGGCAGCAAATTCGATGAAAATATATGGGGCGGCATAGCCTATTTCGCGCGGCGAGGTCAGAAGGAGAGCAGTGACATCGAACCCGACACGCAAGCCATTGTAGCCGAGAACTGCGATCGTGAACACACCGAAAGTGAGGATTCCGAGCGCCAGCAACCCAAAAACGCCGAGGTTGGCAGTGAGGATCGCCGCCACGTCGCCCTGGAAGTTCGACCCCGATCCGGGCGGATCGATAGGGTACCGGACCTCCAGTGCCACAGCCACAACGGCGCCAACGGCGGCGCTGCCGAGCAAAATGAAGCAGTTCAACCTGAAAAGGCGGCCCTGGGTTACGCTTGTCATTTCAGCATCTGCGGGCCAAGGTAAAAGGACGTATATATGAAGGCGCCGGCCAGAATGCTCCTCGTGAGAGAACCGCCTGAGTGAGAATGATTGGCGATCACGAACAGCAGAACCAGGTATGCGCCGAATGCGTGACCGAGGTTGCGCACAAAGTGGTAAAGGAAGGACTCCTGAAGGGCACCTCTCAATTGCCTCACGAGTTCCTCTGCACTGGGAAGGCTGCTCCCGGCGGCGAGCGCCGGAGCCTGGAACCAGAAGGCGTAAGCAAGCAGGATCAGCAGGTAGGGGACCTGGGAATAAAATGCGAGCCCCGTCGCCTCGAGCAGCCTGGTATAGGAAGCCTCAGGTTTGCAGGCCAGGATGTTTGTGCTGACTAGAATCCCGGTGCCCACCACCCACAGCGAGGCGTAAAACAGGGCGCCGAAAATGACTCCGAAATGGGATCCCACTGCCAGTGCGTTGGATCCCGTGCTGGGAAGGGCCGGGAGAAGCGCCGCCAGCATTTTTCTGTGGATGATGGCAAGGGCGGTTCCATGGATCAAAATGCAGCTCAAGGGCGCCGCTACTCCAAAAGCCCTTGCCGCCGGGAGGTGCCATGTTCTTCGGAAAAAGTCCGCGGGTTGGAAAATAAAGAGGCTGATCATGTGGTTGCCGGAGCCGGACCAGGGTACAAAGCCCGTGAAGGCTGTACCCTGGCCCGGGTTTCGTCTAGAGCAGGCACGCTGCAGTGTATGTCACTGTAAACAGCAGTCCGGGCGGGCCGAACAGGATGCCCACAGCCGCAGCACCTGCGCTATACAAGAGGGTGTCTTCTGCGCTGGCGCCGATCTTGGCGAACGCATAGCCATATGCCAGCACGCGTTCAGAGACCGTGAGCAGGCTGAAGGCGAGCGCGTTGGCCAGGATGAAGGCCAGGGCAAACAGTTTGCGTTTCATCTTCGTTTCTCCTTCGTTGATGGCGGGGGCACCGAACCGAATCGCAACATCGACCGGCTGATGCGCACCCTGTGGTCGTGTAGTTTCATGCCGACCGCTTTTATTTCCGGCAAGGTGGCAGATTTTGAAGCCTCGGAACATTTTGATGGGATAATTGCCAAATGGCTGTGCAAAGCGCATTCGATATGATAGGCGTGGTACAGGCGCAAGGGGCGGAAATCAACGCCAGAGCCCGGACTTTTTGAGTGATTTTGCTTTCCTACTGCGCCTGCCGGATGGCAGTATGCGCGTGGAACATGACCGGCACATGTTGGGCTTGTTTGAGCGGGAGACCTGGATGCGGCTCCTTCGGGAAGCAGGCTTCAAGCCCGGGATCCTCTGTGCTCCGTGGGGGAGAGAGGGTGTTTCTCGCCTTCAAGCCCTGAGAATAGGCTATTCCCAATTCTTATGCAGCTGAGGTCTGATATGGCATTGAAGCGAATTGCGGCGCTTTTCTCTGCGACGATTGTTGCGGTTTTCGTTTTTTCTCAATCATCCACCCTCGACGCGGCGGGCCAGGGCAGGACGCCTGCGGCAGACCTGGGCGTGGAGTCAACGACCGGGCTGGTGGTCTCCACCTCGGGAATAGCCTCGGATGCCGGTGCGGCCATCCTCGGGAAGGGCGGCAACGCCGTGGACGCCGCCGTGGCCACCGCCTTCGCCCTGGCGGTGACCTACCCCGCGGCCGGGAACATCGGGGGAGGGGGATTCATGATCGTCCGGCTGCCGAACGGCCGCACCACCGCTTTCGACTACCGGGAAAGGGCCCCTCTGAAGGCCACTCAGGACATGTACCTGGATGCGGAAGGCAAGATCGACCGCAGCCTGACGGCCGCCGGATATCTTGCGCCGGGTGTTCCGGGGACCGTGCGGGGACTGGAACTGGCGCACCGGACCTTCGGCAAGCTTCCGTGGAAGGACGTTGTCATGCCGGCGGTAAGGCTTGCACAGGAAGGCTTCCTGATCAGCGAAAGCCTGGCGCAGAGCCTCAACCGGCAGCTCGAAGGCGTCATGGGGCGGTACCCGGCATCGGTGGCGGCCTACGGCAAGCCGGACGGAGGGAAGTGGAACGCAGGCGACCGGCTCGTGCTCGGCGACCTGGGCGCAACGCTCGCGATCATCGCGGAGCAGGGTGCGGACGTCTTTTACAAAGGACGCATCGCCGATCTCATCGAGCAGGACATGCAGGCCAACGGCGGATTGATCACTAAGGAAGACCTGGCAGCTTACCAGGCACGGGTCCGCGTTCCGCTGAAGGGCAAGTACAGGGGATACGAGATCATCTCCATGCCGCCGCCCAGTTCGGGCGGGGTGGCGCTGATCGAAATGCTGAACATCCTCGAGCGCTTCGATCTCCGAAGATCGGGACGTTACTCCCCGCAGACGCTTCACTACATGATCGAAGCGATGCGCCGCGCCTACCTGGACCGGGCGCGGTTTCTCGGGGACCCGGACTTTGTGAAGGTCCCGGTCTCGGACCTCACATCCAAGAAACGCGCAAAAAACCTCGCCGCAGGCATCCATCCCAAGGCGGCCACGCCGAGCACCGAGCTCGGCAAGGACATCATCACCGTCGCCGACAGCGAAAGCGATGAAACGACGCATTTCTCGGTGCTCGACCGCGACGGCATGGCCGTAGCCAGCACTTACACGCTGGAAGGGAGCTACGGCTCCAGGGTCGTGGTCAAGGGGGCGGGCTTCATTCTCAACAACGAGATGGGCGACTTCAACAAGAAGCCCGGCGAAACCAACCTTACGGGCGACATCGGCACTGCAGCCAACCTGATCGTGCCGGGAAAGAGGATGCTCAGTTCCATGACTCCCACGATCGTGACGCGCGGCGGGAAGCTGGTCCTGATCACGGGCTCGCCGGGAGGGCGGACGATCATCAACACTGTCCTGAGCGTGGTCCTCGGGGTGACGGAGTTCGGCATGAACGGCCGCGAGGCGGTCGATTCGGCGCGCATGCACCACCAGTGGCTCCCCGACAGCGTTACGCTCGAGGAGGGGGCCGTGCCGGCCGAGACGCTCGCCGGCCTGGGCGAGATGGGGCACCGGGCGAAAATGCAGGGGCGGCAGGGGGATGCGCACACGATCTACGTAGACCCGCGGACAAAGAAAGCCTACGGCGTCAACGACCGGCGCAGCGCGGATTCCAAGGCATCCAAACCCTGAGGTTGCGATGAAGTATGGGGACAGGCGCGAATGGCGCTTACATAACGAACCCTGAAAGGGTTCAGCAAGAAAGACCCGCGGACAAAGAAAGCCTACGGCGTCAACGACCGGCGCAGCGCGGATTCC
>JBBIMP010000078.1:0-107 GCA_037444305.1 Acidobacteriota bacterium | reverse complement strand
GGACAGGCGCGAATGGCGCTTACATAACGAACCCTGAAAGGGTTCAGCAAGAAAGCCCTGGGTAAGGCGGGATAAGGGGAGAGAGGAGCCCTGCAAGGGCGACACCG
>JBBIMP010000077.1:2453-11225 GCA_037444305.1 Acidobacteriota bacterium | reverse complement strand
GCTTCGGGATTCAGAACGACGTGCCCGTAGTCGGCGGCAACGCCGCCCAGCGCCGGGAGCACGACAAGCGGATCGGCGCCGGCACGATGTCCGCTTCAGGGGTTTCATGCCCGTGCTGCGCCGCGATCTCGACTATGGAAGACCTCCGGCTCGAGGGGCAGGGGCTTCGTCTTGGGGAAATAATGACCGCGGTAGTTGTCGATGGCCCGGACGGAAAGGAATATCGTCTGCCGCTGGAAGTGGAGAATGTGCAGATTCCAAATGAAATACTGAATGAAGCGTTCGATGCTCTCCCGGGTGGCAGGCTGCAGGAGTTGATCCCCAACAATCCACGACGGTTTGCCACGCCCCTCTATGGCATGAGGACATTCGAGTCACTCTTCCGCCCCCGACAGCAGTTCGCTCTTGGGACACTGGCTAAGTCAATCCGAGCTGTTTCCAATGAGATGGATCTTTTTGGGTATTCGAAGGATTGGAATCAAGCGCTTCTCGCCTATCTATCCTTGGTAAATGATCGACAGGCGGACTACTGCAGCGCCATCTGTACCTGGCATAACTCAGGAGAGAAGCTTAGAAACACTTTTGCTCGGTTCGCACTACCGATGGTGTGGGACTATTGCGAGGTCAATCCCATCTCCGACACTTCCGGCAACTTCTGGGGTGGGATTGACTGGGTCTCCAAGATCTGTGACCAGTTAGGCACCATCGGGGAACGCCCAGAACCACAAGCCATTCAACAATCTGCAAAGGAAGCGGTCGATTCAAAATACGATTTGATAATCACAGACCCGCCATACTATGACGCAATCCCATACAGCGACATCAGCAACTTCTTTTACGTCTGGTTGAAGCGTGTGATCGGGGATCAGTTTCCCGAGCATTTCGCAGAGGAGCTCATACCTTATAGCGAGGAGCTCGTCATGGACCGCTTGCACGAGTCCCTCGTGCAGCCTAGAACCAAGGAGATCTATGAGTCTGGCATGGCGGAGGCCTTTGGCCAGATTCACCGGGCGCTGATCGAAAACGGAAGATTCGTAATCGTGTTCGCGCACAAGGACCCGAATGCTTGGGAGACTCTCGTCAGCGCTATTATTCGCAGCGGTTTCATAGTCGATGGCAGTTGGCCGATTCAGACCGAGATGGGAAACCGTTCCAATGCGCTGGGAACGGCGGCTCTTGCATCTTCGGTCTGGCTCGTCTGCAAGAAGCGACCCGAATCGGCGCGCGTCGGATGGGACAACCGTGTCCTGGAGGAGATGCGCGAGAACATCTACACGCGGCTGCGCGACTTCTGGGACGCGGGGATCCGCGGCCCCGACTTCGTCTGGGCGGCGACGGGGCCGGCGCTGGAAGCCTACAGCAAGCACCCGGCCGTCAAAAAAGCCAACGATCCGGGCGAACTGATGCTCGTGCCGGAGTTCCTGCGGCACGTGCGCCGGATCGTGGTCGATTTCGTCGTCGGCCGCGTCCTCTCCGGCAACGGCGGATCGGACGCCGTCAGCGGCCTGGACGACGTCACGACCTACTACCTGCTTCATCGCCACGACTTCGGCATGGACGACGCGCCGAGCGGCGCCTGCATCCTCTACGCCGTCTCGTGCGGCCTCTCGGACAAGGCACTGACGGATCAGTTCGACATCCTGGCGCGAACCGGAGGGCAGACCGTCGAGGAGATCGACGAGGAGGATTCTTCCGAAGAAGAGGATGAATCTGCTATAGAAGAGGGCACAGGAAGCAGGGTGCGCCTCAAGCCCTGGCAAGCCCGCAAAGCCAGGGGCATGGGGTACGAAGCGGCCGGGGGGCGCGTCCCGCCGCTCATCGACCAGGCGCACAGGCTGATGCACCTCTGGAAGTCGGGCGACCAGGCCAAAGTCGACGACTATCTGGATTCCAGGGCCCTAAGGAAGAACGCGCTGTTTCATCAGCTGCTGCAGGCCCTGATCGAGCTGGCGAAAGAGCATACCGAAGAACGATCGGTGCTGGAGAGCATCAGCAACCACATCGCGGCGCGAGCGCCGGAAGCGGCGAAACGCCAGATTGCCCTGCCCGACGAGGGCGGTACGCCTGTACACTAGGAGCCTATAACTCACTCACAGCAAAAGCGATGAAATCCTTTGAGCCGGGCTTCCTCGAAAACACAACCATCACCCCGAAGCTCCTGCAGACGGTGCGTCTGCTCGGCGAATTCAAGGGGAAGGAGGAGCTGTTTCAGCAGCAGGCCCCGCAAGCGCTCGAGACCCTGCGGCAGGCGGCGATGATTCAAAGCGCGGAATCGTCCAACCGGATCGAAGGGGTGACGGCGCCGCTGGAACGGATCCGCGCGATCGTAGACCGGAAGGCCAGGCCGAGGGACCGGTCCGAACAGGAGATCGCCGGCTACCGCGATGTTCTGAACACAATCCATGCCGACCACGAACACATCCCGTTGACTCCCGGCGTCGTCCTCCAGTTCCATCGCGACCTGTACCGCTACAGCGAAGGCTCGGGAGGCAAGTGGAAGGCGGTCGACAACGAGATCGCGGAGTTCAGGGCCGACGGCTCGCGCGTTTTGCGATTCCGGCCCGTTTCGGCCGCGGCGACGCCGGAAGCGATGGAGCAGCTTCATCTGCGATTCAATACCCTTTGGGATTCGCGCGAGGTCGAGCGACTCATCCTCATCTCCGCCTATGTCCTCGATTTCTTGTGCATCCATCCCTTCCTGGACGGCAACGGCCGCATGGCCCGGCTGCTGGGTCTTCTGCTCCTGCACCAGGCCGGGTATTCGGTCGGCCGATTCATCAGTCTGGAAAAGATCATCGAGGACAGCAGGGAAAGCTATTACGAGACGCTGAACGCTTCTTCTCAAGAGTGGCACGAAGGCCGGCATGACCTGCTGCCCTGGAACGAGTACTTCCTCGGGATTCTGGTTGCCGCCTACAGGGCCTTTGAAGAGCGCATGGGAATCCTGATCCAGGCGAAGGGCGCGAAAACGGAAATGGTGCTCGAGTCCATCCGCAGCTTCCGGCGGGAATTCTCCATCAAGGACATCCAGGGCCGATGCCCCAATGTGGGCATCGACCTGATCCGGCGCATCCTTCGCAATGAAAAGACGGCAGGCCGAATCCAGCCTCTGGGTCGAGGGCCGGCGGCTCGCTGGAAGAGAATAGGTACAATACCTAATAAATAGGTACTCTGACCCTCATAGTACCTATATCGCCCGCAGTCGCGCGTTTGGTGAAGTCCATATAAAAAGTTTATTTTCCGGCAGTTGTAAAGATTTCCCCTTTGAGCGGGAGCGGGATTGCGAGGAAGCCGAAATGACAAAACCGGCGTGGAAACCATGGCATGAGGTGGTGGAAATCAGAGAGGATCTGAAGTCCGGAGAGCTTTCACTGGCCGTCTTCGCCGCGGATCTCTACGACGTGACGATGGGCAAGGCGCGGCCAGTGTACCAGGATCCGGCGCAATTCTTCGCCCTCACCTACCCGACCTTCAATCTCCGCGAGCTGGCCAAGGACGTGGTCCACCGCCTCGCCCGGAAAAACGAAAAGGCCGTGCGCCAACTGGAACTGACCTACGGCGGGGGCAAGACCCATACGCTCATTACGCTCCTCCACCTGGTGCAGGATCCGGGCCGGTTGCCGAAGCTGCCGGCGGTCGATGAATTCTTGAACCACGTTGGGATCGCCGTGCCCGGCGCCCGCGTCGCGGCCCTGGTCTTCGACAAGCTTGATGTCGAGAAGGGGATGGAGGTTCGCAGTCCCGACGGCGGGACGCGGTGGCTGAAGAAGCCGTGGAGCGTCCTGGCTTTTCAGATCGCCGGGCCGGACGGCTTGAAGCTGCTGCACGCCGACGGGAAAGACGAGGAGCGGGAGAGCGCTCCCGCCGAAAATCTCATGGTCGATCTGCTGGCGCTGCCGCAGAAAGACGATCTTTCGACCTTGATTCTGCTGGATGAAGTATTGATGTACGCCCGGGAAATAATCGGGCTGGATCCGGTCTGGCGCAGCCGGCTGGTCAATTTCTTTCAGTACCTCACCCAGGCGGCGACGAAGGTCGACCGCTGCGCCGTCGTCGCCTCGCTTCTGGCCACCGATCCCGGCAAGAGCGACCAGTTGGGGAAGGAGATCACGCAGGAGCTGTACGCGATCTTCCGGCGCGAACGGGAGGAAGGCGTCCAGCCCGTTGTGAAAGAAGACGTCGCGGAGGTCCTGCGCCGGCGCTTCTTCTCGCCGGAATCGATCCGGGACCGGGAGGCTTTCCGCCCGCACGTGGTCGCGGCGCTCAAGGGCATCGCCGAGTTGGACGAGCAGACGCGAAAAGACGGCAAGATGGCGGAAGAGCGCTTTTTGAAGAGCTACCCGTTCCACCCCGATCTGACCGAGGTCTTTTACACCAAGTGGACCAACCTGGAGGGCTTCCAGCGCACCCGCGGCGTTCTGAGAACGTTTGCGTTGGCGCTGCGGGATGCGGAGCAGTGGGACAAGTGTCCTCTTGTGGGCGTGAATGTGTTCCTGGGGAAGCCGGAGAATCCGGGGATATCGGAGGCCGCGCGCGAGCTGACGACGGTCGCCGGAACCGAGGAGTACGAAGGCAAGAAGCAGGAGTGGACCGGGATTCTCGAGGGGGAAATCTCGAAGGCGCGGGAGATCCAGTCCAATCTGCCGGGACTCAAGTTCCGAGAGGCGGAGCAGGGAGTGTTCGCGACGTTCCTGCACTCTCAGCCGATAGGGCAAAGGGCGTTGACGCGCGAGCTGATGGCGCTGCTGGGGCATACGCGGCCCGACAAGATCGAAATCGAGAAGGCGCTGCGCCGGTGGTCGGAGGTGTCGTGGTTTCTCGACGAGGGCGTGATCGGCGACGTCGAGGTCGATCCCGATGGGAGAAAACTCCTGCCGAAGGCCTGGCGGCTGGGATCGAAACCGAACCTGCGCCAGATGCACGACGACGCCCGCAGGCGGATCTCGCCGGAGCTGGTCGAAGCCAGGATGCTGGACGAGATCGGCAAACTGAAGCCGCTCATCGCCGGCGCTTCTGCGGCCGGCGCCAAGGTGCACAATCTGCCCGCCAGGCCGCGGGACGTCGACGACGACGGGGAGTTTCATTATGCGGTTCTCGGTCCCGGCGCGGCATCGGAGTCGGGCAAACCCGGCGCCGAAGCCAGACGGTTCCTGGACGAGACCACCGCATCGGACCGTCCGCGCGTTTATCGCAACTCGGTCGTACTGGCGGCGCCGTCGCGGGATGGATTGGATGTGGTCCGAAATCAGATCCGCGATTACCTGGCATGGGAAGAGGTGCGGGCGCAGCTGAAGGACCAGGAGATCGATCCGATACGGCAGGCCAATCTGATCGCTTACCTGGATGAATCCAGGAAAAAGGTTCCAGGGGCTTTACAGCAGGCATACTGCATTGTGATTACGGTTTCGGAGAAGAACGAGAACCAGGCGTTCAAGATCACGGTCAGCGACAGGCCCCTCTTCCTGCAGATCAAGGAAGACGCCCGTTCCAGGATTCAGGATACCGCCATCAGCGCCGAGGCGCTTCTGCCCGGCGGCCCGTATGATTTGTGGCGCGAGGGGGAGACTTCGCGGCGGGTCAAAGACCTGGTCGGCGCCTTCGCCCAGTTTCCTCACCTGCCGAAGATGCTGAGCCGGAAAGCCATCCTGGACACGATCGTCCTCGGCTGTGCCTCGGGTCAGTTCGTTCTACGCTCAATCCGGCCGGACAGAACGGAGCGGACGCTGTGGCGCCGGCAGCCCGACGAGGCGGATCTGAAGGATCCCGGCCTCGAGGTGGTCCTGCCGGAGGCGGCAAAGCTGACGGAGCTACAGAGCGGCCTGCTCCTGCCCGGGGCCCTGCCGGAGCTATGGAGCGGCGCGGAATTGACCGTCGGGGAGGTTTATGCCTACTTTGCCGGCGGGAAGACGGTCAAAATCCGGAAAGAGGGATACGACGAACCGGTGACGATTCCAGCCGCAGACAAGTCGGTTGTCGGCCAAGCGGTGCGGGCGGTTGTGAAGGAGGGGAAGCTATGGTTGACGTCGGGGCCGGCAAGCATACTGGCGGAGGAGATCCCGGCCGGGATTTTGACCGAAGATGCCGTTCTGCAGGCGCCGCCGCAACCTCTGCCTGTCAGCGATATCCTCCCCGGCAAGTTACCTGAGGCATGGGGCGAAGAAGTGACGACGGCGCTCGCCGTCTCGGCGGCGCTGTCCAAGAAAGCGGGTAAAACGCTGCCATGGCCGGTGGTGCGCGAGGCGATCGACGGCGCATTCAGGGCGAGACTCCTGGAGCGGACGATCGATTCGGGGGGATGGCCGTGCGACTTTGCGGGCGCCGCAAACGTAAGATTGCGCGTGCCCAAGGCAGAGCCGATCCCGCAGCCGCCTTCGCCTCCTCAGCCTCCTTCTAAGCGCCCGGGCGTTTTGCTCGGCGAGGCCGAGCTGCGTCCCAGTCAGATTCAGGACCTGGCGGAACAGATTCCGGCTATAGCCAAAGCCTCGGTCGGCTTGGATATCAAGTTCACGCTGAAGGTTGAACTGGAAGCGAAGCCTGAATCAAGCGAGGCGGTCGAAAAAATCGGAAACCTGCTGGAGGAGATTGCCAAAGACCTCAAACCTCGTAAGCAGGACAGCGGATTCGCGAAATAAAACCTATCACCCAGGCCCCGTGGATAGAGATGAGCGAAAAAAGGACATCGCGTGAACAGAGTTCCATATCCTGGCAACCGCAACTGGATCGACTTCCAGCCGGTGGTCATGGAAGCGCTGCACTTCGCCTGCTAGAAAATGTTTGTTGGTCCGCCTGATCTGGAGGCAAGGGTCGAGCTGTTGAAGCTTTACATGCAGGATCGGCCTCAGGACGCCATCGATTGGCTTCGCATGGCTGTGGTTGCGCGCCCCAGCAAGCCGCAGCAAATGCGGAGCCGGCCGCGAATGGACGCGGGAGAGGGGAAAACAAGCGGCAAGGGAATTTCGCGCGATCATCGCCGTTACTTGATGCGTCGATTGCGCTTCTCCTATACTGGCAACATAAACAGGGGCAGGATTTGTGAACATCAAACCGGCAGATCTCCTCGAAAGGCCGAATCCCTCCCGGATATTGGCCAAAACACGCCAGGCAAGTCGTGAAGCCGATTGCTCCGAAACTCCGGGCAGGCGGATGGAGATGGCGTTTATCCTGAGCCTCGACGCATTGAAGCTGCACAAGGCTGCCATGGAAACTTCGCCGCCAACGACCAATGATCCATTCGATCCCGGCTGCCGATCCCAATGACACTTCGCGAGATTCTAACTCCTATCAACGCGCTGTTGACAAAGCATGGGATCCGGTACGCCGTCATCGGAGGGTACGCCGTAGCCGCCTGGGGGAAAATCCGGGCAACGCGCGATATCGACCTGATGCTCAACGCCGGGGACCTGGAGAAACTGAAATCGGCGCTTGCCGATGCCGAATTCCAGTTCGAGCACCGGAGAGGCGATGCCGACGACCCGATCGCCGATGTGATTTGCCTTCGCACGGGCACGCCCGAAACACCTTACGAGGTCGATTTTCTGGCAGGCATCCGGGGAACCCCGGCAGGCATATTCGACCGCGCCCGCGATGTGTCGCTGGATGACCTGGTGGTTCCCGTTGCTTCGCCGGAAGATATGATCGTCTTGAAAATGCTGGGTGGCGCCGCCCGGGATTTCGAGGACGCTCGCGGCATTATTCGGGCCCAGAAAGGGAAACTCGACCTGAGGCTCCTAAGGCAGCTCTGTCCGGAGCATCTGGGTTCTACCTGCGAATCCTTGCTGCTATCGCCGTGAGCCGCACTCAACACAAAGATGCAGAATAATCGACCTGATCCCTATACCCTTTGACTTTCCCGCTTTGTCGACTGGACTGACGCATAGGTTCACTTGACATTCTTGCCCACCAGCTCGAGGAACGCATTGGCGGCATGGCTCAGCACACGCCGAGCCGGGTAGACCAGATGTATCTTCCTTTCGACGTGCAGTTCCTCGACCCGGACCTCGCGCAGCGTTCCCTGATCCAGCTCTGATTCCACACACATCCGCGGCAGAAACGCCACCCCCTCGTTACGCTGAACCAGCTTGCGGATCGACTCCACTGTCGGCATCTCCACATCCATGTTGAGAGTCACCTGCCGGCTCTCGAACTCCCGCAGCACGATCTCGCGATACGGCGAGTGGACGTTGTGGGCGATGAAGGTTTCGATTCCCAGTTCGCTGATGGGGACGCGGTCACGGTCTGCCAGACGGTGTTCGGGCGACACTACGAAGGCCAGGCTGTCGTTGTAGATCACGCGGGAGGCCAGGCGCTTGTCCGCCGGTTTGTAGCTGATCACCCCCAACTCGAGATCCCCGTCGGCGATCTGCCCGGGGACGAGACTCGAAAGGCTGCGCCGCACCTGCACCGTCACCCGGGGATAGAGACCACGGTAGCTCCGGATGTGCTTCAGCAGGTAGAGGGTCGTCGACTCGTTGGCCCCGATGACCAGCCGACCCGCGGTATTATCCTTCAGTTCCGCGAGCGAGTTCTCCATCTCCCTCCGGAGGTTCTGCAGCCTGCGCGCATAATCCAGCACCAGCCGGCCCGCGTCCGTCAGCAGGAGATCCCTGCCGGAGCGGTCGATCAGCTTCTCCCCGAGTTCCTCCTCGAGCTTGCGCACCACCATGGAGACCGCAGGCTGCGTCCGGTAGAGTTTCTCGGCGGCGCGCGAGAAACTTCCTTCCGTGGCAACGGCGTAAAAGACCTCGATTGCGTGATGGTTCCACCCGCTGATGA
>JBBIMP010000077.1:0-2353 GCA_037444305.1 Acidobacteriota bacterium | reverse complement strand
CCCGGCATGCGCGTAGCCGGGCTGGCGCGGGCCTGCCGCATGGACATTGAACGCGCCGTCCGCGCGCTCGAACCGGCCTCCCGGCCCCGGCTGCACACCTTCATCGCCACGAGCGACATCCATCTCAAGCACAAGCTGAACAAGTCGCGCCCGCAGGTGCTCGAAGAAGCCGCGGCAGCCGTCGCCCTGGCGCGGACCTTTGTGGACGACATTGAGTTTTCGGCAGAAGACGCGACGCGAACCGATCCGGAATACCTCGAGCAGGTGTTTCAGGCCGTGGTCGAAGCCGGCGCCACGACCGTGAATATCCCGGATACGGTCGGCTACTCCACCCCCGACGAGTTCTCCTTCCTCGTCGGGCGGATTGTGAAGGCCCTCAACGGCAGGGCCATAGTGAGCGTCCACTGCCACAACGACCTCGGTCTGGCCACCGCCAACGCCCTCGCGGCGGTCCAGGCGGGAGCGCGCCAGGTCGAGTGCACGGTGAACGGGATAGGGGAGCGGGCCGGGAATTCCGCCCTCGAGGAGGTCGTAATGGCGATGAATACCCGCCGGGACCGCTTCCCTTTTCAAACCGGCATCGTGACCGAGCAGCTCTTTCCGGCCAGCCGGCTGCTTTCCTCCCTCATCACCTTCGGGCCCCAGCCCAACAAGGCCATCGTCGGACGCAACGCCTTCGCGCACGAGGCGGGCATTCACCAGGACGGCTTCCTGAAGGAGCGCACCACCTACGAGATCATCGATCCCCGGAGCGTGGGCGTGCCCGAGAGCCGGCTCGTCCTCGGAAAACACAGCGGCAGGCACGCGCTGGGTGACCGCTGCGCCCACTTGGGCTATCCTCTTACGAGGGCGGAGCTCGACACGGTCTACCAGCGCTTCACGGCCCTGGCCGACCGGAAGAAGGGCCTGCTCGACGAGGAGATCATAGTCATCATCCGTGATTGCGTTTCCCGCTTCTCCAAGGCGGCGAACGAGTAGCGGACACCGCTCCGGAGGTATGCCCTGGAACTCAAGGTAGTCGCGCTCCCCGGCGACGGCATCGGCGTGGAGGTCACGCGCGAAGCCGTCCGCATCCTGCGCCTGGTCTGCTCGCAGCGCGGGCACTCGTTCGAGCTCAGCGAAGGCCTGATCGGCGGCGCCGCCATTCATGCAGCCGGCACACCGCTTCCCGCTGAAACCCTGGAAAAGGTCCGCAGGGCCGACGCCGTCCTCCTTGGGGCCGTGGGCCTGCCGGAATTCGACCGTGTCCCGCCCGCGCAACGCCCCGAAAAGGGCCTGCTGGAGCTGCGAGCCGCCATGGGAGTCTACGCCAACCTCCGGCCCGTCCGGGCGTTCCCGGCGCTGCTGGAATCCGGCCCCGTCCGGAGCGCCATCGTGGAAGGAACCGACATGATCATCGTACGGGAGCTCACGGCGGGCCTCTACTACGGGATGCCCCGCGGCATTTCAGGCGAAGGATCCGAGGAGCGGGCGACCAACACCATGAGCTACAGCCGGCCTGAGATCGAACGGATCGCGCGCCTGGCCTTTCAGCTGGCGCAGGGGCGAAGGAAAAAAGTCACGAGCGTGGATAAGGCGAACGTGCTGGAAAATTCCCAGCTCTGGCGCCGCGTGGTATGCGACGTTGCGGAGGAGTTTCCGGACGTGCAGCTGGACCATCTCCTGGTGGACAACTGCGCCATGCAGCTGGTCCTCAGCCCGCGCCGGTTCGACATCCTCCTTACCGAAAACATGTTCGGCGATATTCTGAGCGACGAGGCGGCCGTGCTGGCAGGCTCCATCGGCATGCTCCCCTCGGCCTCGCTCGGCGCGGAGACGCGGTCCGGGCTGCGCCCCGGCCTCTACGAGCCCATACACGGCTCCGCCCCGGACATCGCCGGCCGGGACATGGCCAACCCGCTGGGAGCCATCGCCTCCGCAGCGGCGATGCTGGACTACACCTTTGGCCTGGAAAAGGAAGCGGCGGCTGTTCGGGCGGCCATCGATGCCGTGCTCGAGAGCGGCCTGAGGACGGCCGACCTTTCACCCGCGGGCACTGCCGCGAGCACAGCGGAGGTCGGCGCCGCCGTCTGCGAATTTCTTCGATCCGTATGACAGGAAACAATCTAAAAGCGTTTCACGGAGGTGCACGGAGAAGCAAAGAGTCTGGCTCGACCCGTCGCTATCGCTCCGGGCGCCGTTGACTCCCGGCCGGCAAGCACGACTGGCATAAACAGCAGTGTGGCGCCACCGAGGAAGGCCGTGTTGAAGGAATGTCGTAAACGGAGCCGCGAACGCCAGTGAGCGGTCATGCAACCCAATCAAGCGACGCAACCCGTCGCTATCGCTCCGGGCTCCGTGAACTCCCGGCCGG
>JBBIMP010000076.1:433-11370 GCA_037444305.1 Acidobacteriota bacterium | reverse complement strand
CTGATTCATCACCCGACGGTTCGGCACGTTTCTTATTGAACGCTGAGGAGCGCGACAAGGAGCAGGGCAATCAGGACGAGGCTCAGGGCGATCCCCAACGGCGGCCTTGAGCGGTGCGGGTCGAACCGCTCTCCCTGCTTCCTTCTGTGAATAATGACTGACGGGTTCTTGGAGAATACCGACAGTTGCCTCACCCCCTGAACCACAAAGCGGTCTGCGGAATCAAACAGGCGAGTGATTCCCGAAACAAGCGTGCGCTGCAGAAACCCGGCCGGCCTCCGATAGAACCAGTCAGTATCGAGGGCCAGGAGGGGCTCACCAGCGAGTTTTGAGCGCAGGAGCCAGAATCCGACAAACGTCAAAACGAGAATCTGAACTGCCTCGACCAGATGAGAGACAGTATACGGTTCATAATCCGCCGGAAAAGGCAAGTGCCGGTACAGGAGGCCCGGGATCACTCCAAAGAGCGTGCAAAGAAGGGCAACCATTCCCATCGCCACATGCATGTTCACCGGCACTCTGGCGGGATTGGAGCCTGATTCGCGTCCCAACCAGGTGAAGTACGGGAGCTTCAAGCCCGTATGCAAAAATGTTCCTACCGAGGCAAGCGTCAGGAGAAGATACACAGAATCCAGATGGGATTCCCCCGCCGCGCTTACCACCATTGATTTGCTGATGAAACCGTTGAAGAGGGGAAATCCTGATATTGAAAACGCTCCGATCATGTAAAGCCAGAACGTGAGCCTCATGCGGCGGTACAGCCCCCCCAGTTCGGTGAGTTTGCTTCTTCCTGTCGTATAGAGCACAACGCCCGCTCCCATGAAGAGGAGGGCCTTGTAGAGGATATGACTGAACGCGTGCGCCGCGGCTCCATTCAGGGCCAGTTGAGTTCCGATTCCGACTCCGGCCACCATATATCCAACCTGGCTGATGATGTGATAGGCGAGGATTTCCCGGATATCGTTTGCCAGGACCGCATACACGACGCCGTAGAGCGCCATGATCACTCCGAGGATTATCAGGATTTCCCAGCCGGCAAACACGCGCGCAAGGACGTACACAGCCGACTTTGTTGTGAGCGCGCTCATAAAGACCGCGCCTGTCACCGTGGCCTTCGGGTAGGCATCAGCAAGCCACGCGTGCAGAGGTGGAATTGCCGCATTCAAGGCCACTCCCCCCAGCATCAACCACGCCAGAGCGGAAGCTCGATCCGTGAGAGCCCCGAGTGTCAGAGGAATCCCGCTGCCGGCTGACAGGAGAATCCCCGCCAGCAAAAGGCTCCCGCCAAACAAATGAACCAGCAGGTATCGAGTCCCTGCGCGATGACTCTCCGGTGTTTGCCGGGCCCAGACCAGGACCGTCGAGGAAATCGCCATCAACTCCCAGAACACAAAAAGCGTGATCCAGTCACCGGCAAAGGTCACCCCTACTGCTCCGGCTCCGTAGGCGAGGCCTGCCATCTGCTGTCCAAGATCCCGTTCGTGATAGGCAAACACGCCTCCGGCAAGCGTAATAAACGCGAAGATCATTCCGAACAAACGGCTGAGCGCGTCTGCGTGGACAAGGACAAGGTCCATGTGAAGGACGGTGACACGCAGGAGTGAGCCATCCGGAAGCGGTATGATCGCCGCCAGGGCAGAGGCGGGGAACAGGAGAAAGACCGGTGAGCGCGCCTTTTGCGGTACAAGAGGAAGGACGAAGGCACCGGCAAGGAGGAGGAGCGCGGGCGGAAGTATGAGTCCCTGTTCAATCATAATACTCCTCCCGCCGTTGCAGCAGAACCTTTCCGAGCCATTTGGAAATCAGAATGATCGCGATACACCCGACCAGGCCGAACAGAGCGTAGAACGCAGGAATCGCGTTCCACCAGTGTCCATGATCTTCGACAATGGTCACCTCCGCAACCACCGAAAGCAGGACCAGGGCTGCAAGCGCTATCCACGTTCGAGAGGTCATCATGGGGTCCCCAGTACGCTTGTGGTCACCAGCAGGGCGAGATCATGGAGATGGACCATCCCATTCGGGAGAATTCCAAAGAACACCGACGCGATCGCGGTCACGACGAGCGGGACCACCATCAGGGCCGGCGCCTCAGAATAGCGTTTCCCGGCAGCCGCGCGAAAGAATGCCCGATAGATCACCGGAAAGAAGT
The DNA here is from genome assembly GCA_037444305.1 of Acidobacteriota bacterium. Classification (GTDB taxonomy): domain Bacteria; phylum Acidobacteriota; class UBA6911; order UBA6911; family UBA6911; genus JBBIMP01. The sequence continues at coordinate 9,218 of JBBIMP010000076.1, read as the reverse complement.
AGCCTGCATTCAGCAGGCCGCTGAGCAGCAGTACCGCAAGAATCCAATGTTCCTGGGCTTCGACCGCTCCGATCCCCAGAAACCATTTGCTGACAAACCCGTTGATCGGAGGCACTCCGACCAGGCCTAAGGCTCCGACAGCGAACGCGCCCATGGTCCACGGCATGACACGCCCGATTCCGTCGATTTCGCTGATGTTCTCTTTGTGCATATGCACATAAATAGCGCCGGCACAGAAGAAGAGTGTGATCTTCATTGTTGCGTGGGTTGCGATATGCATTAAGCCGCCGCTCAAACCGGCGGGCGTCAGGAGCGAGGCTCCCAGAACGATGTACGACAGGTGGCCGACGGTGGAGTACGCCAGCATCCGTTTCAGGTTATCCTGTTTGAGAGCGAGGATGGACGCAAGGAGAATCGTGACGGCAGCGACGACAGCCAACAGCGTGTTCAAGCCTTCCTGGCGCAGCAGGTCCGGGCCAAAGACAAATCCCACGACGCGCATCACCCCAAAGACCCCCGACTTGACCACAGCGACAGCATGCAGGAGGGCGCTCACCGGTGTGGGAGCCGCCATTGCCGTCGGGAGCCAGCTGTGCAACGGCATGACCGCCGCTTTCACTCCCACGCCTGCGAGGAAAAGGGCAAAGAGGCCCTTCAACGTTCCGGACGATGCCTGGGCGCCGCTCAGAAGTCCTCCCGGCTCAAAGTCCAGACTTCCGGCGAGATGATGTGTCCATCCGAGCGCGGCAATGAGAATAACTCCGGCTCCCAGGGTGTACACAAGATACTTTCTCCCGGCCTGGATCGCCTCCTTCGATTCCTTGTGCACCACAAGCGGATAGGTTGCGACCGTCAGAATTTCATAGAACATCAGGAAGGTGAGAAGGTTCGCCGAAAATGCGATACCGATCGTCGCTGAGAGGCACACGGCAAAAGATGCAAAGTATCGAGTTTGCTTGTGCTCTTGAAGTCCCCGAACATAGCCGATGGAATAGAAGGACGTGAGCATCCAGAGACTGGAAGCGATCAACGCAAAGAACACCCCGAGGGGATCGGCCCGGAGCGAGAGGCCGATGCCCGGGGAAAGCTCCACAAGATTGATTTCAGCCGTGCGCTGCTCCAGGGCTCCCGGAAGGAGCGAAACAACCAGCAGCAACTTTGTCGCCGCCGCCAGAATCGTCCAGAATTCCCGGATGTTCGCCCAGCGCGAGCTGATGAGGATCAGCGGAAGCGCTGCCAGTGAAACAAGCACGGCGTAGAGCGGAACAGCAGACTGATAGACCTCGGTCATTGCCCGCCCTCCAGCGTATTCGGTACGATGCGGACAAGCACTCCGTCGACAATCACGGTGTTCAGAATCCCGAGTACCAACAGGCTGACCGAGAGGATCAGTGTGGGAGCCAGCATCGGCCACCGCACCTCTGCCGATCCTCCGGCGGGTTCAACAGCAACCGTATCCCCTGTGCTATCCCCCTGAGGCCGGAGATACACGCGTTCAAGAATCCGGAAGAAGTACGCTGCACTCAGCAGGGAACCTACCAGGATGACCGCCACGGCTGCCCACGCATCCTGCTCGATACTGGCGAGGACCAGATACCATTTGCTGAAGAATCCGGCGAGAGGCGGGATGCCGACCATCGAGAGTGCGGCAACGACGAACGCGGCCATCGACCAGGGCATTGTTGTACGGAGACGATCATCCAGTTTGAAGAGTTCCGTGTGACCGAGTTTCAGCCGGAGGTTTCCCGCTACGAGAAACAGCGCACCCTTCATCACCGCGTGATTGAGTATGTGCAACAACGCTCCCACCAATCCCAGTGCGGACCCGAGTCCCACGCCCAGCGCGATATAGCCGATCTGGGCAACGCTGCTGTAGGCAAGCATGCGCTTCAACTCCGTCTGCGCGACCGCCAGAACGGAGCCGAACACAATACCTGCAAGCGCCATCCAGACCATCGCGTCTGAGACAAACAGCTGGTCACGGGAAAAGCCCGGCTCAAAGACGAACACCATCAATCGAATCAGCACATAGGCTGCGACCTTGGTGCCCAGCGGAGCGAGCAAGGCGCTGCTCGGGGAGGACGCAAAGGTGTAGGTATCCGGAAGCCACAGATGCAGCGGAAAGAGGGCCATCTTCAGGCCGATGCCCATTGCCATCAAAACGAAGCCCACCATCACCGGAGGTTCAGACGTGGAAAAGGGAAGCAATGTGGTCAAATCGGCCATGTTCAGGGATCCCGTCATCATGAAGACAAGTCCCACGCCGAGGAGATAGAAGGTCGCGCCGACGGTGCCCAACAGCAGATAGCGGAACGCTGCGACCGGAGCCCGCCGATCGCCAATTGCGGCCAGCCCGTAGCCCGCAAGCGAACCGATTTCCAGAAAAACGAACAGGTTGAACAGATCGCCGGTCAGGACAATGCCGACAAATCCCGTCAGGAGGAGCAGACACAGGCTGAAGAACGGAACCGATTTATGCGGAAGCTCCCCCGCCACGCTCGTCCGGGCATGGAGCAGTACGAGAGTGCCCACCGCGAGAATCAGGACCGTCATAAAGGCCGAGAGAGGATCGAGCACCAGTTCGATCCCAATCGGCGGTGTCCAGCCGCCAAGCGCATACCGCATGGTACCGGTTGCCAGCACCAGCCACATCCCCTCCACTGCCAACGCCAGGGAGAGCAGTACTCCCGCAAAGGCCACGGTATGGGCCCATCCCTTCCCCCGGATGCCCGCCAGCGGAATGATAAGCGCGGCAACCAGCAGCGTCACCGGAATAAGCACGGGAATATGATCATTCATTCCTTCATCCGTTCGAGCAAAAGTTCTTCGTCGAGGGTATGGAACCTTCGGTAGATAATAATCAGGAGAGAAAATGCCACGCCGACCGTTGCCACCCCCACAACGATCGCGGTCAACATCAGCGTATGCGGCAGCGGGCTGATATATTTCGTGGGATCATCGGTCCCGATGATCGGATCCACAATCGGAACGGTCCCTCCCCACTTTGTCCCGCTGACGACAAAGAACAGAATCACCGACGACTGCAGAATGGTCATCGCAATCAACTTCTTCATCAGGCTCCGTTTGAACAGCATCCCGTACAACCCGAGCAAGAGCAGGGCCGTGATGAACCAGTAGGCGTACAACCCTTGGAGTGTTTCAATCACTTTCGTGACCCTTCACCAGATCGTCGAAAATCGCAACAAGTGTACCGATCAAGGCCATGGCGACGCCGATTTCGATAAAGAGGATTCCAAACGAGCGCAGGCTCGCGGCTTCCAGGCCGAGTGGGAGAAACGCATAGTTCAGGTATTCGCCTCGCCGCATCATCGTGAGGATCCCGACCCCGGCGAAGACAGCGACACCGGCAGCCCCGAGCGGGGTTGCCCACCCGTTCTTGAACTGGTATGCCGCCACCTCTCCTCCCAGTGACAGACGCAACAAGATCAGACTGGCGGCAAACATCGCGCCACCCTGGAATCCTCCACCCGGACCGTAATGCCCGTGAAACACCACATAGAGGGCAAAGAGCTGGATGAACGGCGCCAGCCCCCTGCTGACCACTGCGATAATCGGACTATCCGTTGGCGCAATCATTCCCGTCTCCGTCTCAGGACAAGATAGCAGACGATGCCGGCCGTAAAGACCACGACGGTTTCTCCAAGGGTGTCGAATCCCCGATAGTCAGCCAGGGTCACGGTCACCATATTGATCGTCTTGGCATCGCGCTCTGCATTGCGGATATAATACGCCGCGGCCCCGCGCGACCCGGTTCGGCTGATCTCCCGGTGTGACGGCGCATGGACGTCCCCGTGGAACGGAAGATGGAAGGACACAGAGATCATGAGTCCTCCGAACACGAGCAGCAGGATGGCGTTGAGAATTTTCAATCGACGCTCTTTCGAGGAGTGTGATACAGCGCAACCATGAACAAGACGGCACTGATTCCGGCACCCACCACCGCCTCCGTAAAGCCAACGTCAACAGCCCCCATCGCGACGAACAGCAACGCGGACACCAGGCTGAAGACGCTGATTGACGCAACCGCTGCTACCAGGTCACGAACTTCCAGCGCGACAATTGCCGAGGCGAGCAACAAGATGAATAACGTCAGTTCAAGTTCAATGAACATCGTCCTTTGTCTCTCCTTTCCGATCGTCGTTCCGCAGCTGCGGTTTGATGCCGTACTCCAGCGCGGCCTTGGCCAGGGCATGCACGGTGACGGGATTGACGATCGCCACAAAGATGATGATCGCAACCAGTTTGGCGCTGATCAGACTCCAGCCTTCGTACACGGCGAGACCTCCGAGCATCAGCATGATGCCCAGGGTGTCCGTCATGCCGGCAGCGTGGGTGCGCGAAAAGAAATCCGGAAGGCGAATAAGGCCAAGGCTTCCGACAAACATGAAGAACGCCCCTGCCAAGAGGAGGGCCACTGCGATAATCTCCTGAATCGTCATTCTTCCCGGACCTCCTGGGACTCGAAGTATTTGGACACGGCGATGATGCCGATAAAATTCAGGAGCGCATATGCCAGCGTGATATCGACAAACAGATCGATTCTCCGGTAGATGAATCCGATCAGACAGATGATAACCGTTGTCTTGGCCGCGATCGCCCCGGCGCCGAGCAGCCGGTCGAATACCGTCGGACCTTTGAGGACCCGATAAAACGGAATGAGAATGATTGCCGTCACGACGGCGGTCAGGTGTGTGGAGAGGTATTCCATTCAGAGGTCCTTTGCCGAACGAATGTGTTTGAGACCGTACAGGATTTCTCTCTCCTTTCCACTGAAGATTTTTGACACCTGGGCGGGCATTGTCCCGTCCACCAGACTCTCTGCAGCCTGTTCTGTCAGCACATGGACAAAAAATTCATCGTTCTTGATTTCAAGCGTGACGGTGCCTGGTGTCAATGTAATGGAGTTCCCGAGAATGATCCTTGCGGTCAGATTCGGAAGACGCGTGCGAAACCGAAGCAGGTGTGGATCAATCGGAAGACTGGGCCGAAGCACGATCATGGCAACCTGAATACTGCTCACGACGATCTCCCAAAACAGCCAGAGGCAATAGCTCAGGAGTGGGAGAATCCTGATCCGTTCCTCGAGGGTATGATCATCGGCCGCCAAAGGAATCCGACGAACCGCGAGATTGAACCACAGAACGAACAGGACGGATCCTACCCCCACTGTGACATGAAATGCGTCGTAGACGCCGCTCAGCACCAGCCACAGGGAGAGCAGCAAGACCCCCTGGATTATCACTGTTCGCGCAGAAATTGGCCGCTTCGACATGCGCACTCCTCAAAACCGGAACAGACTCAGAACTCGGTTAATGGAAATCAACAAGCTGCAAGTTCTTTAGCAAAAAGTAGATAATTCGTCCTCTCTGACATATTATTTAGTTTATTATTATTTCGTCGGTCCCTGCTATGCTTCTGGCCATGAAAACCACAGCTTTGGCCGGTACTGGAAGCTTTCTGACGGTTCCTCCCGCACTGGATGTGGTGCGCGCCGGCGATCATCAGGTCGTTCACGTGGGCGCCACCCCAATTGCCACCTACCCCGTGACCGACGTGACCAGCCGTCGTCACGTCTACAACATCTATGAGAAAGGCACCCGGGTCCGGGGAGCCGGGGTGCTTCGAACTCTGGTCCTGCAGGATGACGAGGGACAGATTCCGGTCCTGACGAGCTGCGGTGAGATGTCGTCGGCTAAGGTGGTCCATTACGGTGGCCCGGGACTTGGAGCGCGCCAGGTATCCCTCGATGTCCAGCTCGAACTGCGTGTACATGACCTTGGGCGCTCCTTTGGCCTCCGCCTCGCCGGCGACGTACTTGCCGAAGCTTAGGTGTTTCTTATACTCTTTCATGGCGGATGTCGTTGCCCCAGAGGGCTGCTATCATTAATTTCGGGATCTCTTCGAGTCCGGGTGGCTGGCAAATCTCGGTCGGGTTTTCCTGCGTAGCCTTGTGGCCGCCCCCTAACGCAGTTCCCGCAGCAGCGCAGCGACCGCGGCTTCCAGCTGCTGGTCCTGCCCGCGGCTCATGGCTTCGTACTCGTTCATCACCTTCAGGTCGGGTTCGGTCTGTCGGTTTTCGAGGTACTCGCCGCGCGTGTTCTTGACGCCCAGCGGCGGCACCCCCCAGCGGATGCCGCCTTCCTGCAGCGTTTCCCAGCCGGCGAAGGTGCAGGTGCCCGGAACCGGCATACCGACCAGTTTCCCCAGCTTCAATTCCTGGTACGTGAAGGCATAGCAGTGCCCGTCGCTGTAGTTGGCTTCGTTGGCCAGCGAGATGCTCGGCTTGGTCCAGCGGAAATTGGGTTCGAAGCCGTTGCTGCGGGTGTCGGTCGTGTAGTCGAAGAACTTCCTCCCGCTCAGAAACATGGCCAGGTCGGCGACGAGGTCGCCACCGCCGTTGAAGCGGGTGTCGACGACAATTCCCTCGCGGTCGGCATATTTGCCCATGACCTCTTCGTAGGTGTTGCGGTAGGCGCTGTCGTTCATTCCGGGGACGTGGATGTACCCCAGCCGGCCGTTGCTGAGCCGCTCCACCTCTTCCTGGTTGCGGCGCACCCAGCGGTCGTACAGCAGGCGGTTCTCCTCGCCGGTGGAAATGGGTTTGACGGTGATCTCCCTCCGGTTTTCCCCTTCCAGAATGGTCAGCAGGGTCGTTTTGCCGGCCTTGCGGTTGAGGTGCTGCGCCGGATCGTGATCGGCAGCGATGGGAACGCCGTCGATCGCCTCGATGATCATCCCGGCGGCGATGTTCATTCCGGCCTTGTCCAGCGGTCCGCCCTTGACCACTTCCTCGATCTTCATGCCAACGCCCCGGTGGGACAGGTCGTAGAAAGCACCCAGGGCGGCGGTGGCGTCATTGCCCGGATCGGAGCTCGAATAGCGTGCGCCGCTGTGGCTGACGTTCAGTTCGCCCAGCATTTCGCTGAGCATTTCCGCGAATTCCTCGTTGTTGCCGATGTGCGGCAGATACTTCTCGTGAATGGCCCTCTGGCCGTCCCAGTCGGCGCCGTGGAATCCCGCCGTGTAGAAAGTGTTCTTCGTTCTCCGCCAGACGCGCTCGAACATGAGGCGGCGCTCCGCCGCCGTGTCCAGGACCATTTCGCCGCTGATCCTGACCGTGTCCCGCTTGCCGCTTGCGGGATCGATCTTGGAGATGCCGCCGTCGGCCAGGAGGAAGATGCTCTTCTGTTCCTTGTCCCACTCGAGGCTGCCGCCGTTGGCGTTCAGCGTCACGAGCATCTTCGTCTCCCTGGTGCGGAGGTTGGTCGTCCAGAGATTCATTCCCCTTTCGAAGCGCGCCAGGTAATAGAGCGTGTCGCCGTCCTTGTTGACGAGGGCGTCGCCCAGCGACGACGAGTGGATGGTCAGCTTCGCGCGGCGCAGTCTCAGGCCGTCCCAGTCGATGACGATGTCCTCGGGTTTGGGCGGATCCTTCTTCTCCTTCGCGGCCTCGGCTTTCTCCTTTTTGGCTTCGATTTCCTTCAGCAGGTCGGCCTCCTCCTTGGTCAGGCTGAAGCGGTCCCAGGCCGCCTGCTCGAAGAACAGGGCGTAGACGTCGCTCTGTGCCGCGCCGCTCTGCGCGACCGACTTCAGCCCGTCGCGGTTGCTGAACCAGAGCATGGCCTTTCCGCCCAGAACCCACCTGGCTCTCCGGTCGTGAAAACCGCTCTCGGTGAGGTTGACGATCCTGTCCTTGCCGTCGGCGCGGACCAGGCCCACCTCGCCCGGGGAGATGCCGGGCACGGAGTAGTCGAACAGGATCCACTTGCCGTCGGGGCTCCACTGGAAGTACTGGTCCGCATCGCGCATCGAAAAGAGCTCCTTGTCCGTCAGCAGCGTGCGGGTTTCCCTTGATTCCAGGTTGAGCACCTTCAGAGTCATCCGGTCTTCGACGTAGGCGACCTCCTTGCCGTCGGGGGAGTAGGCGGGCTGGTAAGCATCCTTTTCGCTTTCGATGAGGGCCGTTTCCTTCAGGACAGTCGATGCGTAGAAGTAGGGCTCCTCCTCTCTGGCCATCCTCGTTTCGTAGATCTTCCAGCTGTCGCCTCTCTCGGAGGCATAAAGCAAAGTCTTGCCGTCGGGCGAAAAGCTCACGCCCCGCTCCTGTTCCGGGGTCCGGGTGATGCGCTTGGTAACGCCCCCTTCCACGCTGGTTAGGGAGAGGTGTGCAGGAATACCTTCCCCGCAGGCTCGCTTTTGGCTGCAATCCCCTCTGAGCTTGAATGGGCGTTTCGGCAGATGGGGGCACAGGGGCCGAAGGCGACATAAGATCCCCTTATCGGAAGCGGCAGCGATGCCGCCCGCGGAGGGATCGGAGCCAAAACGGCAGCTTGTTTTTCTTATCCGTTCCGTTCCCCCATGATTGCTGACGGCTATTCCGCCATGAAATCCGAGAGGCAGGCGACGCATTTGCCGTGGAGCGTCTGCCCGACCGCAAAGCCGCCTGCAGGAAAGTGTCAAAAAATGCGCCGGCTTCCCCTGCCTGCTGCAGCGCTATTTGATCTTCACCGGAGCCGCCGGCCGCGGCGGCAGCTTGACCGCGCCGGCCTGAAGCTTCTTCATCACTTCGGCCACTGCACGTTCCAGCTGGGGATCGCGCCCTTCGGCCACCGACTTGGGGTCGTTCTCCACCTCGATGTCCGGGTCCACACCGTAGCCTTCGATGATCCACTCCCCTTTGGCGCTGGCAAAGCCGAACTCGGGGACGTTTACCACGCCGCCGTCCACCAGCGTTCCACGGTTGGTGATGCCGATGACGCCGCCC
>JBBIMP010000076.1:0-357 GCA_037444305.1 Acidobacteriota bacterium | reverse complement strand
GAGTTCTGATCCAGGATGGCAGCCATCGGGCCGAAGAAGACGCCGTCGGGGTAGGTCGTGGCCTCGTCGTTGGTGCGCGCGTAACCCAGCGCAAGCACCTCGCGCCGCAGGCGTTCGATCAGCATGCGCGAGACGTTGCCGCCTCCGTTTGCACGCACATCCACAATGAGCCCCTCCTTGCGGATCTGGCCGTAAAACCACTTGATGAACTCGCGGATGCCGCCGGCTCCCATGTCCGGGACATGCAGATAGCCGATCCTTCCGCCCGACGACTCCTCCACTTTCTTCCGGTTGCGCAGCACCCAGTCGAGATAGATCAGGTTGCCCTCGTCGGTCACGGGACGGAAGGTCACGGTG
>JBBIMP010000075.1:0-13078 GCA_037444305.1 Acidobacteriota bacterium | reverse complement strand
ATGTGGGAGAGTAGGTCGTCGCCGGATTTAAATCGCAGCCACGAATTCCACGAATCAAAAAAATATTTCGTGGAATTCGTGGAATTCGTGGCTGTTTTTTTTATCCGCCGCAGAGGAAGTCGACAAGGCGGGATTCGGCCCAGTAGCGGTCCGGGTCCCCGTCCGCCGACGCCGCATAGAACCCCGCGTGCCCGCCGCGCGCCGTCGCCAGCAGCCGCAGCTTCGGATTCCCCTCGACATCGAACTGCCCGTACGACTCGAACGGCACGATCGGGTCGTCCTGCGCCTGCACGATCAGCGTCGGGACGGCGATGCCGCCCAGCTTCGGCCCCGCGCTCGACAGCCGGTAATACTCCTCCGCGTCGCGAAAGCCGAAATGTGGCGCCGTCACCACGTCGTCGAACTCGCGCAGCGACCGTATCCTTCCCACCCGCTCCATATCCGCGATCCCGGGGAAGAACTCCGCCTTGCGCCGCAGCGTCTCCACCAGCCGGCGGACAAAATGCCGGCCGTACAGAACGTTCCACCCCTGCTCCATCTTCGCCACGCCGGCCGCGAGGTCGAGCGGGACGCTCATGACCGCCGCCCCCCGGATCCACTCCGCGGCTTTCTCCCCCTCCTCCCCGAGGTGCTTCAGCAGGAGGCTCCCGCCGAGCGAGACCCCCGCGGCGTACACCCGCTCCAGCCCGCACTTCTCCCGCAGGTGCCGCGCGATGCTCCCCACGTCGCGCGACAGCGCGGCGCAGTAGAGCGTCGGCGTCAGGCGCTCCGTGCCGCCGCAGTTGCGCAGGTTGACGCGCAGCGTGTGAAACCCGCGCGCGTACGCCTTGCGGCCGATGCCGATCATGTACCCGGAGTTCACGCTCCCCTCGAGGCCGTGCAGGAGGAAGAGCGCGGGCGAGGCCGCGCTCGGCCCCGGCTGCCACGACATTTCGCCCAGCAGCTCCCCTTCGTCGCCGATGCTGATCTTCACCGGCTCGGCCGATCGCCAGCCGTAGTCCCACCGCCTCGGCTTGTGGGAGGCGTAGACGGTCTGCAGGTGCGCGTTGCGCAGCCACAAGGGAGGCCTGAATTCCTGGAACCCGTTCATCGCCTCACTCCCAAATGCGGTATTATACCCGTCACTCGTCAAAGGAGGATCGCATGCTCAACGGGAAGGTCGCGCTCGTCACGGGCGCGAGCAGCGGGATCGGCAGGGCCGCGGCCCTGATGCTGGCGGAGGGGCGCGCGCGCGTGGCGCTCACGGGAAGGTCGGCGGCGGAGCTGCAGCAGGTCGCGGAGCACATCGGCGAAGCCGGCGGCGAAGCGGTCTCGTTCATCGCCGACCTGCGCTCGGACGCCGACCGCGAACGCCTCGTGGCCGAAACCGTCGGGGTCTTCGGCGGCCTGGACATCCTCGTGAACTGCGCCGGGATCATCGGCAGCGGCACGCTGGAGAGCACCTCGATGGCCGACTGGCGCGCGCTGCTCGAGATCAACCTCGACTCGGTCTTTCGCCTGATGCAGCTGGCCGTGCCCCACATGAGGGACGGCGGGAGCATCGTGAACGTGAGCAGCGTGACCGGGACGCGCGCCTTCCCCGGCGTGCTCGCCTACTGCGTGAGCAAGGCGGCGGTGGACCAGCTGACGCGCTGCGCCGCGCTGGAGCTGGCCCCGAAGGGCATAAGGGTGAACGCCGTCAACCCGGGCGTCGTCGTCAGCAACCTGCACCGCCGCAGCGGCATGGACGAGGCGAAGTACGCCGCCTTTCTGGAGCACAGCGAGTCGACGCACCCGCTCGGCCGCGTCGGCGTGCCGGAGGACATCGCGAACATGATCGTCTTCCTCGCCTCGGATAAGTCCTCCTGGATCACCGGCGCATGCCACGCGGTCGACGGCGGGCGCCACCAGACCTGCGCCCGGTGACGCCATGCCGGTGATCGTCGTCGGCGGGCACGCGCGCCGCACGGGCAAGACCTCGGTGATTGCGGGGATCATCGCCGCTCTGCGCGATTTCCAGTGGACGGCGGTGAAGCTCACGCCGCACGCGCACGGCGCGGCGGCGCTGGTTACGGAAGAGACGGACCCCGAAGGGAGCAGCGATACGCAGAGATATCTTGCCGCCGGCGCCGCGCGCGCGTACCTCGTGCGCACGGGCGGCCGGGAAGAAGCCGAGGTGCGGGAGGCGCTCCTGCGGCTGCAGGCGGAAAACCGCAACGTGATCCTGGAAGGGAACCGCGCCGCCGGCCTCGTCGAGCCGGACCTCTGCCTCGCCGTGCTGCGCTACGACCTTTCCGAATTCAAGGAGAGCGCCGAGAGGCTCCTGGAGCGGGCGCACGCGGCCGCCGCAAGCGGTTACAATCCGGCAGCGTCCCCCTGGCCGCCGCCCATCATGAGGGCGCTGGCGCGCATCCCGGTATATCCCGTCCACCCGCCGGATTTCACCTCCTGCGATCTGATCCAGCTGATTAATAAAATCTGACATACGTGGAGGCTTTCGCGTTCTGTCGCTCCCGATTTCTCTTTACTGGGTCGATATTCAAAGCTATAAGTTAGTCCGTATATAAAAAGTCGCCGGCACTCATCCCCCAGAGTGCCCGGCCTTGGGCCGGAGGGCGATCCGTTAACAGTTTCGTTTTTTGCAGGGCTCGCGGAGTGCAGCCCTGGACTGGCTTTGGCATTGGCCTCAAAAAACGGCGACGAACCGATTCGAATTCTCCTGGCCGGCGGCAAGCCGATCTTCCGCGCCGGGCTGCGGAAGCTTCTGGGCAAGGAGCCGGGCGTTGAGGTCGTGGCCGACTCCGACGGCGGCGAGGAAGCCCTCCGGCTGGCCGGCGAGTTGAAGCCCGACGTCCTCCTCGTCGATTTTCCGGCGAACGACCCCTCCGAGTGCAAGTTGCTGCGGCGCCTGGCGAAGTCGTGCAGCGGGGCGCGCATCGTCCTGCTGGCCCCGGCCGAGGCGGCCGGCGAGCCGGCGGACTTCTTCAGCCTGGGCGTGAGAGGCGTGGTCCTGAAGGAGTCCGGCTGTGCCGCACTCGTGGCGGGGATCCGCTCCGTGATGGACGGGATGCGCTGGTTCGGGGACGCGGCGCTGGCGCCCAGCGGCAAGAAGGTGCGGAAGATCGCGCGCGTGCCGGAGGTAGCCGCACCGGCGAGGACCTTCGGCCTGACGAAGCGCGAGCTGGAGGTCGTGGCCGCCGCGGTCTCGGGCCGGTCCAACCGGGAGATCGCGCAGAAATTCTCGATAAGCGAAGACACGGTGAAGCACCACATGACGAGCATCTTCGACAAGACCGGGGTGTACAACCGCCTCGAGCTGGTGCTCTTCGCCATCCACCACGGCCTGGTGGCCGGGCCATAGGGGGAGCCGCCGTGAAGCCTGCGCGCGAAATCCGCATCCTGGTGGCCGACAGCCAGGCTATGTTCTGCGAGGCGCTGCGCCACCTGCTGGAGGAGGAGCCCGGCTTCCGCGTCGTGGGCCAGGCGGTCACGGGCAGGGAGGCGCTGGAGAAGGCCGCGGAGCTGAAGCCGGACGTCCTGCTGCTGGGACTGCCGCTGGAGCGGCCCGGCGGGCTGGAGGTCGCCGGGCGGCTGGCGTGCGAGCCGCTGCAGGTGCGGTCGGTCATTCTGGCGGAGCAGGTCGACCGGTTCCACGTGATCGACGCGCTGAAGGCGGGCGCGCGCGGCGTCCTGCCGAAGGGCGCGCCGGCGGAGCTGCTGTTCAAGTGCGTCCGGACGGTGGCGGACGGGGAGTACTGGATCGGGCGGAAGGGGATTGCCGATCTCGTCGAGTGCTTCCGCGCCGCCGTGCTGGCCGAGCAGGCGGAGAAGCGCACCAACGGATTCGACCTGACGCGGCGCGAGACGCGTAACTGTTTAGGCCGCTTGGGAGATTTCGGGCGAATCTGGGATCGAAATGGGGGTTCCAGAGCGAATGGCGGCGGCGACCGACTCTGCCAGGAACACGATGGGATCCATGCCTCGAAGTTGGCACGTGCGGAAGATTGACATCAGAATAGCCTGCGCTTGCGCCCCGCGCATGGATCGATTGCCATAGGAGTTCTTCCGCATGACCACCGCAAATCTTATCTGTCTTTCGGCGTGATTGTTGTCTGCCGGGACACCCGGGTGTAAGAGGAAGGTCAGCAGCTCCTCGCTATGTTTGTCCAGTCGCTTCGCCAAGCGCGCGCAATCCCGATCCCGGTAGGAGCGGCCAAAGACCGTTGCCAACCGCACGTGCAGGGCAGCGACGCGGCTCTCATACGCCTGCATTCCAAGTTTGTCCCGGTCGATAACCAGCTTCAGGGCATCTTGGAACAGACGCTTGAGGCGCCGAGCAAAGCGCTTCCACTCTTCGGAGTTGTTGCGCAGAGATACCTGCTTGATCTCACGGAGCAGGTGAACAACACACCTCTGCTTCGCGAACGCCTTGATCCGATTGTAGGCGCCAAAGAAATCGGTGATCAGGATCCCCTTGAAGAAGCTGCCCAAGACGCTCTTAACAACAGGGCCGGCCCTGGAGGGCGTCAGGACGTAGTAGGCCAATTTCCTGCTCGTGAAGCACCAGAGCCAGGCTATGCGCCCGAAGATGCGCCAGCCGCTCTCATTGACGTTGAGCACAGCCGAAAGCCTCGCGGCCTTGCCGAGATCGTCATAGACGGGCTTGAGAAGCTCGGCCAGGCGCTGCCAATTCAGCACCAATCCTCCCGGGGTGACCTGAAACTGGCAGAAAGTGCGGAGCCAGGTGCAGATGTTGCGGGTCGTCATGCCCAGGGCGTAATGAAGGAAGGCGGAAAGCAAGGTCAGGCGCAAGCCCAAGGTCGCCTTGGGCAGCGCCTCAGTCATCGGAGCCTCTACCTTGGTGCCGCAGGGAGAACAGGCGTATTCGTAGATGACATGCTTGGTGACCGTGGGCTGCACGGGAGGAATGTCCTCCGTGATGCAGGTATGTGCGCCGCAGGGCTCGCCTACCGGATTGTGGCACTTGGGGCATTCGGAGAGTTTGTGCTCCACCGTCCGGTCGATTCGCACCGGAGCGGGGCGACAGGCGCCGGGATGCCCGTTCTTGCGACCCGGTTTACGGCAACGCTTCCGGCCCGGAGGCTTAGTGTATGCCGGTTGCATGGCCGACGGAGTCGATAGTGAGCACGGCTTGTCTTGGGGAAGCGCCTTGGCTTCGAGGTCTCGCTTGAGCTGGCAGTTCTCCTTCTCCAACTCGGCGAGCTTCTTCTCGTCCTCGGCGAGCTTTTTCGTGGCCTTGCCAAGATTTCTCCGCGCGTCGTCGAGTTCGCGCCGCAGTCGCTCATTATGGCGTTCCAGACGGTCGATGTATTTCCGGAGCCTCTCGAAAAGGGCGGAACAACGACGACCACATCCCCAGCTGGGGCGAGGCATCCCGAATGGCCGGGTTCCTGGTTTGGCAGCGGCGTTAGCGACATCCATCCACCTTACGGCAGCAGAAACGCCGGGATTTGTCCAGCCCCGCCAAGCGGTTTTCTGCTTTTTTGCCAGAGAAGGCTAAATGTCGTTGGGGCCCGGCCCAACTTCATGAAAATGGCGCCGATCATCGAGGCCATGAACCGGCATCCGGAGCGGCTGAAGCACCGGCTGGTCCACACGGGCCAGCACTACGACGAGAAGATGAGCCGGAGCTTCTTCGCCGACCTCGGCATGCCCCGGCCGGACATCGACCTCGGCGTCGGCTCGGGCTCGCACGCGGAGCAGACCGCCAGGGTGATGGTCGAGTTCGAGAAGCTCTGCCTGGCCGGGAAACCGGATCTCGTGATCGTCGGGACCGATCCGGACAGAATCCTGGCGGCGGCGCGGAAGGCGATGGATAACGGGGTTCCAAGGGGCCGCGTCCCTGAGAAATGGGACGGCAAGGCGGCGCAGCGCATCGTGGATGTCCTCCTGCGCTGCAATGTGGACATGGCCATGTAGCGTTATCAACCCTTGAATAGCACGCGGAAAAACGCGGAAAACACGGATCAAAACCTGCCAGCTCCGCGTCCGTCCGCGTTCATCCGCGTCCCCCTTGAATAGCACACGGAAAAACGCCGAAGGCAGAGAGCGCCGGCAAAACAGACGAAAGAAAAGGCGGGCCTGCGAAACATAACGGGTGCGGGAGAGCCTTGGAGCGCGAAGACCTCATTGCCTCGATGCGCCGCTGGTGCTAACTTGAAGAAAGCCATGACGCACGCCAACGTCAGATTCAATTACCACGACTACCTCCAGCTCCCCGATGACAAACGCTACGAAATCATCGACGGAGAGCTCCTCGTGGTTCCGGCCCCGTACCTGCGGCACCAGCGCATCCTGAGGGAACTCGCAACGGCCCTGTGCGCCCATGTCAAAGAACGGGACTCCGGCCAGGTCTTTTTTGCCCCCTGCGATGTGGTTCTTTCCGCCGAGAACGTGGTTCAGCCCGA
The DNA here is from genome assembly GCA_037444305.1 of Acidobacteriota bacterium. Taxonomy (GTDB): domain Bacteria; phylum Acidobacteriota; class UBA6911; order UBA6911; family UBA6911; genus JBBIMP01. The sequence continues at coordinate 6,671 of JBBIMP010000075.1, read as the reverse complement.
TCTGCTTTTCGTGACCAAAGAGCGGCAGGGGATCCTGACGGAGGCCAACATCCAGGGACCCCCGGATCTGGCGATCGAAATCCTGTCGGAGGCCACCAGGCAACGGGACCTGCACCTCAAGAGGAAACTGTACGCCAAATACGGCGTGCGCGAGTATTGGATCGTGGATCCGGATGCCGCTACCGTGGAAGTCCTCGTCCGGGGCGAGCCGGGCTACATCTCGGCCGGAGTTTACGGCTGCCCGGAACGGCTCTCGTCACCGCTTCTGCCGGAACTGAACCTGCCGGTGTCCGAGATCTTCACAACTGCAGAGCACGCGGAATAACGCGGAAAACACGGATCAATACCTGCCAGCTCCGCGTCAGTCCGCGTCCCTCTGAAATGCAAGGCCCTTCCATGAAACTTCCCCGGTGTTCGAGAAGGATTGACGGGGGGCTGGCTGCTGGGCTATACAATGTATAGCTTTGGGGGGTGCAAGCATGGTTACGAAAGTCCAGAAATGGGGCAACAGCCAGGGGCTCCGGCTGGCCAAAGAGCTGCTGGAGGAAGCCCGCATCTCCGTCGGAGACGAAGTCCACGTAAGCGCCCGGGATGGGGTCCTCGTCATAACCCCGCTTCGACGGGTTCGCGGCCGGATAAACCTCGAAGACCTGGTAGCCCGTATCCCCGAGGATTATGACGGCTCAGAAGTCGACTGGGGAAAACCGGTCGGAAATGAAGCGTGGTAGATGAGTCGCTCCATTCCGCAGAAGGGCGATTTCATCGCCCTCGATTTCGACCCCCAGTCCGGGCACGAGCAGAAGGGCCGGCGCCCCGCCCTGGTTGTCAGCAATTCGCTCTTCAATGAACGCACCGGCCTTGCCCTGGTCTGCCCCGTCACCGGCACCGATCGCCGGTACCCGTTCCATGTGGCCATCAGGGACAATCCGCGCGTTGACGGATTCGTCATGGCGGACCAGGTCAAATCCGTAGATTATCGGGCGCGGAACGCCAGGAGGATTGTAAAGGCATCGGCCGCCCTGCTGGAGGAAGTGCTCTCCATCCTGGACGCCTGCATCTACTGACGGCACCGGGCTCCCGATCCGTGTTTGTCCGCGTTGTTCCGTGTGCCATTCAGCGGGGCCGCGGAAGAATGCGGACTCGCGAAATGACCGGGGGTTCAGCGAAACATTGAATTTGGGGAGTGCCGCCGTATAATGCGAATAATGACGCCCGAAGAAAGATTCGAACGCATCGAGCAACAGCTGGAGTTTCTTGCCGCCGGCCAGGCGCAGCTCTTCGCCTCGATCCAAAGCCACGACGCTCAAATCGCCGAGCACTCCAAGCAGATCGGAAACCTTGCCGACGTAAGCCTCAGGATCGCCCAAACCTTCGACGAACAGGCGAGCCGAACGGATCAGGGCCACGCTCGCCTGACCGAAGCGCTGGAGACCCTTGCCGAATCGCAGAAGGCACTCGCCGAATCGCAGAAGGCCCTCGCCGAATCGCAGGCGCGCACCGATGAGCGCCTGAACGCTCTCATCAATGCGGTCGAGCGGTATTTCTCCAACGGAAGACGCTAGCCACTTCGAAGGAAGCCGATCCGCGTGGGTCCGCGTTTTTCAGCGGCCCCCCTGAATAGCACGCGGAAGAACGCGGAAAACACGGATAAAACCTACCAGGTCTGTGTGCGTCGGCGCGTGTGAGCTTTCATTGCGGCGCGGAGGATGGCGTTTATGCGGGATTGGTAGCCCTTCCCCTGGCCCCGCAGCCAGGCAAGCACATCGGCGTCCAGCCGGCTCTTCCGCTCATCCCAGACAAACCGTGTGAGTGTAGTTACATTTATGTAATTACAGTCTGGCATCTGCCTGTGCACCTGTCAACCGGGTTATTGCTACTGATGTTTAAGGAGTTGCTCCTGGAGAAATGGCATGACCGTTTCGGCATCCACTGGCCGGACCTCGATGAAGACCTGAGCACGGAAGGCCTGCTGCGCGGCGCCCCGGCTGCCCGTGAGTCGATCCACGAGAGAAGTTAAGCGGCTCGAAATATCGGGCCGCGGAAAAACGCCGATTCCATGCGCTGCAACAGGGATTGACGGGGGCTATTGCGGTAATACCGTAAGGGTAACGATCGTGACGAAATTGACCGCGAAATGCCAGGCGACCATCCCCGCCGAAATCCGCCGGCATCCGCCAACACGGACCGCACCGCGGTAACCACCGCCCTGCGCACGCTCCTGCCATAGTCAGTCCGCGTTGTTCCGCGTTTTTCCGCGTCCCCCCTGGAACCTGCGAACCTGGAACCTCTGTTTTTGCGCCTATAGCCCCGATCCACATTCGTCTGCATTATGAGTTATACTCTCAGATCAGAAGCCAATCGGAGCTAAACGACATGGAGCTGGATCGCATCACCATAGAATCCGGGAAGCGTTCAGGTCAGCCCTGCATTCGAGGTCTGCGCATAACGGTCTGGGACGTATTGGGTTGGCTTGCGGCGGGAATGGGGGAGGACGAGATTCTCGAGGATTATCCCGAACTCGAGAAGGATGATTTCAAGGCGGTCTACGAGTTCGCGGCCCGCATGGGGCGGCGGGTGGCCCTGTGAGGCTTTTGTTTGACGAGAACCTCTCGAAAAGGCTGGTATCAGCCCTGGCCGATCTTTTTCCGGAATCGACGCACGTTGCCCATGCGGGGCTTTTGACAAGGTCGGACCTTGAAATCTGGGAATATGCCCGGGAGCAGGGTTTTGTCATTGTCACCGCGGATGCCGATTTTTATGAACTGGCAACCACCCTTGGTCATCCGCCCAAAGTGATCTGGCTCCGCGGCTGCGATTACCCGACGCGGGCTGCGGAAAAGATCCTGCGCAATCGATACATCCGATTGAAGGAATTCGGCGATGATGCCGAAAGTGCCATTCTGATCCTCAATCCATAGCCACATTTTGATCTGAACCCGGAACCTGTTTTTCAGTGAATAGCAGGCGAGCCGAACGGATCTGGACTTCTCCCGTCTGACCGAATCGCTGAACACCCTCGCCGAATGGCAGCGACGCACCGATGAGCGACTGAACGCACTCACCAACGTGGTCGAGCGGTATTTCTCCAACGGAAGACACTAGCCACTTCGAAGGAAGCCGATCCGCGCGGGTCCGCGTCCATCCGCGGCCCCTTCATCAGTACGCGGAAGGACGCTGACTCAACGACGGCAGGCAGGATCAATGAAATCATTTGCGCAGCGTTGGACACGTCTGACAGAATAAGCCCTTATTCACTGCCGAGTATGGAGGACGCCCATGCCAAATCGCGCAGGGGATTGGCTTGCCCAGGCAGAACGCGACCTGGTCCATGCCCGTGAATCCATGGAAGCCGGAAGGCACGAGTGGGCCTGCTTTGCCGCCCACCAGGCAGCGGAAAAAGGCATCAAGGCGCTTCACCTGTCCCTTGGACAGGAGGCCTGGGGGCACATGATCGCAAGCCTGCTGACAGACCTCCCTGTCCAGGTCGGGGAAGAACTCGTCGACAAAGGACGGGTGCTCGACAGCCATTACATCCCCACCCGATACCCCAACGGGCATCCCGAAGGGGCGCCTTTCGAACACTACGGCAAACTTCAGAGCAGCGAGGCCATACGCTATGCCGGTGAGATCCTTGAATTCGCCCGTGCTGGTCTGGCCGGGGAAGAACGAGGTTGAAAAAGCCCTGAAGGCCTGGAGCGCGCGGCAGGCGGAGCTCCACCCGGGACTGGTGCGGCTCGGTTGCTTCGGGTCCTTCGTCCGCGGAGACTGGGGCGTGGGAAGCGACCTCGACCTCGTCGCGGTCGTCGGCGCAAGCGATACCCCGTTCGAACGCAGGGCGGCGGCCTGGGATCTTACCGGACTGCCCGTGCCGGCGGAGATTCTCGTCTATACGGCCGGCGAGTGGGAGGGGATGATGGAAAAGGGCGGCAGGTTCGCGGAGATGCTGAAGCGCGAAACCGTCTGGATCCTTTAGCCCCTGCAATCCGCGTGGGTCCGCGTTCATCCGCGTCCCCCTTGAATAGCACGCGGAAGAACGCCGAAAAACACGGAAAAACGCCGACAAAACGGTCTGGTCCGCGTTGTTCCGCGGCCCAATGAAATACCCGCCCTGCTCGCGAAACTTCACCGGTGTGGAACTGAAGCATGCCGAGGTCACGAAGACGCTCATCGGAGTCTTCTACGAGGTCTACCGCAAACTGGGGTACGGGTTCCTGGAAAGGGTCTACGGCAACGCCATGACCCTGGGAGCAGGGAAGCTCGGGCTCGAGATCGTCCGGGAATACCCCATCCGCATCCACTACGAGGGATCCGTCATCGGCGAGTACCAGGCCGACCTCGTGGTCAATAACGCCGTCATCGCCGAACTCAAGGCCTGCAGGGGAATCGCGCCGGAACACGAGGCGCAGCTGCTGAACTACCTCAAGGCCAGCCGCTTCGAGGTGGGGTTGCTGTTCAACTTCGGCCCGGAGCCGCAGTACCGGAGGATGGTCTACGACAACAGCCGCAAAGGCGGCCTCGCCTGGATCAAATAGCTAGTCGCGGCGGGCGTTCTCTTTCACGAACTTCACGATCTCGTCCAGCGAGCTCCCCGGCGGGAAGATCTCCGCCAGGCCGATCTCCTTCAGCTTCGGGATGTCCGCGTCCGGGATGATCCCCCCGGCGAACACCGGCACATCCTCCAGCCTCTTCTCCTTCCGCAGCTCCATCACCCGCGGGAAAAGATGCATGTGCGCGCCCGAAAGAATCGACAGCCCGATCGCGTCCACGTCCTCCTGCAGCGCCGCGTTGATGATCTGCTCCGGCGTCTGCCGCAGCCCCGTGTAGATCACCTCCATCCCCGCGTCCCGCAGCGCCCGCGCGATCACCTTCGCCCCGCGGTCGTGCCCGTCCAGCCCCGGCTTCGCCACCAGTATCCGTATCTTTTTCTCCATCGCCGCTCTCAGAAAATGTTGGGTTCCCGGTACTCCCCGAAGACCTCCCGGAGAGCGTCACACATCTCGCCCAGCGTCGCGTACGCCCGCACCGACTCGAGGATCGGCGGCAGCAGGTTCTCCCCGCCCTCCGCGGCCCGCTTCATCGCCGCCAGCCCCGCCTCCACGCGCGCGCCGTCGCGCTCGGCGCGCAGTTTTTTCAATTTGGCGCACTGCACTTCGAAGACCTCGTCGCCGACCGCCAGCGTCTCCACCGGCGTCGCCTCCTCCGTCGCGAACCGGTTCACGCCGACGACCGTCTTCTCGCCGCTCTCCACCGCCCGGAAGTAGCGGTAGCTCGCCTCCTGGATCTCCCGCTGCGGGTAGCCCTGCTCCAGCGCCGGGATCATCCCGCCCAGGGCGTCGATCCGCGCGAAGTACTCCAGGCAGGCCTCCTCCATCTCGTTCGTCAGCTTCTCGACGAAGTACGAGCCCCCCAGCGGGTCGATCGTGCCGGCGGCGCCGCTTTCGTGCGCGATGATCTGCTGTGTCCGCAGGGCGATCATGACCGCCTTCTCGCTCGGCAGCGCCAGCGTCTCGTCGAGCGAGTTGGTGTGCAGCGACTGCGTCCCGCCCAGGACCGCGGCGAGCGCCTGCAGCGCCACGCGCACGACGTTGTTGTAGGGCTGCTGCGCCGTCAGCGACACGCCCGCCGTCTGGCAGTGGATCCGGCAGAGCAGCGACCGCGGGTCCTTCGCCTTGAACCGGTCCTTCATCACGCGCGCCCAGATGCGCCGCGCCGCGCGCAGCTTGGCGACCTCCTCGAAGAAGTCGTTGTGCACGTCGAAGAAGAAGCTGAGCCTAGGCGCGAACTCGTCCACGTCCATCCCGGCGGCGATGCCGTGTTCCACGTACTCGATCCCGTCGCGCAGCGTGAAGGCCAGCTCCTGGATCGCGGTCGAGCCGGCCTCGCGGATGTGGTAGCCGCTGATCGAGATCGTGTTCCACCGCGGGACGCTCTTCGAGGCGAAGGCCATGATGTCGGTGATGATCCGCATCGACGGCCGCGGCGGGTAGATGAAGGTCTTCTGCGCGATGTATTCCTTGAGGATGTCGTTCTGGATCGTCCCGGAGATGTCCTTCCACGAGCTCCCCTGCTTTTCGGCGGTCACCAGGTACATGGCCCAGATCATGGCCGCGGGGGCGTTGGTGGTCATTGAGGTCGTCACCTGGTCGAGCCGGATGCCGTCCAAGAGCGTCTCCATGTCGGCCAGCGAGTCGATCGCGACGCCGCAGCGGCCGACCTCGCCGTAGGCGAACGGGTGGTCGGAGTTGTAGCCGTAGAGCGTCGGGAAGTCGAAGGCGACCGAGAGGCCGGTCTGGCCGTGGCCGAGCAGGTAGTGGAAGCGTTTATTCGTGTCCTCGGCCGTGCCGAAGCCGGCGAACTGGCGCATCGTCCAGAGGCGGCCGCGGTACATGTTCGAGTAGACGCCCCGCGTGTAGGGGTGTTCGCCCGGGCGGCCGAGGTCGGTGTCCGGGTCGAAGCCGGAAAGGTCGGCCGGGGTGTAGACCTCCTTGACCGGGTGGCCGGAGACGGTGGTGAATTCGCGCGCGGGTTTTTTCGTTTTTTCGAGTACTGTCATGGGGGAAATTCTAGCCTATCGGCGCGGGGAGATCGAAAAAAAACCGTAAGGTGAGGAGGGTGTGCCGCCCTTACAGGGCTTGGGCGGTATTTGGGCGGGCAACCCAGGGCTTACGCCC
>JBBIMP010000074.1:0-13115 GCA_037444305.1 Acidobacteriota bacterium | reverse complement strand
CGTTCGCGGCTTCCGTTTACGCAAACCACCCACGAGGTGCGAGGCGACTCCATCCTGCTTGCCGGCCGGGAGTCAACGGAGCCCGGAGCGATAGCGACGGGTTGTGTCGCTTGATTGGGTTGCATGACCGCTCACTGGCGTTCGCGGCTTCCGTTTACGCAAACCACCCACGAGGTGCGAGGCGACTCCATCCAGCTTGCCGGCCGGGAGCCCACGGAGCCCGGAGCGATAGCGACGGGTCGCGTGGCTTGATCTGGTCACCCGACCGCCTATCTTCAATACGGCCTTCCTCCGCCGCTGCGCTTACGAACAAACTCCTCACTTCGCGAGCGCTGCCTTGACGCGTTCCGGCGTCATCGGGAGCTGGAACATCCTTGCCCCGGTGGCATCGAAGATTGCGTTGGCGATGATCCCGCCCATCAACACGATCACGGGTTCCCCTCCGCCCTGCGGCGCCAGCTCGTTGTTCTCCACGAGGACGCTCTCGATCTGCGGCAGCCAGGAGAACCTCGGCAGCTCGTACGTATCGAAGTTCTTGTCGAGGATCTCCCCGCCCCTGAACCGGATCGTCTCCGAGAGCGCATACCCGAGGCCCATCGTGGCGCAGCCCTCCATCTGCATCTTCGCCCCGTCGGGGTTGACGACTATGCCCATGTCCTGCGCGCAGACGATCCTCTTGACCTTCACGGCTCCGCTAGCCTTGTCGACCGCAACCTCCCCGATCCCGGCCACGTAGGTGCCGGCATCGATCCCGCAGGCGATCCCCCAGCCGCGGCCGCCGGGCGCAACCCCCTTTTTCCAGCCGAACCTCTCGGCCGCTGCTTCCAGCACGCGGCGCATACGTTTGTCCGTCATGTTGGCCAGCCGGAATTCCAGCGGATCCGCCTTCGCCCGGCTCGCCATGATGTCGATCTGCGACTCCTTGGCGAACGTGTTGGTGTTGGCCCCGGGCGCGCGCCACGGCCCGGTTCCGAACGGGTGCGCCCTCGCGATGTCGCGGCTCCACTCGCCATGCACCCGGATGAGATTGTGCGGAACATCGTAGTACTGGTCGGAACCGCGGGCTCCGGCGAAGAAGACGCTGTAATCCCACAGGCAGATCTTTCCTCGATCATCCATGCCCGACCGGATCTTCACGACGGCGGCCGGTCGGAAGTTGTCGTAAAAGAACTCCTCCTCGCGGCTCCAGCAAACCTGTACCGCCTTCCCCGTGTACTTCGCCAGACGGGCGGCCTCCACTGCCTGCAGCCCGCTGGTTTTTCCACCGAAGCCGCCCCCGACGTAGGGAGTGATGATCCGGACGTTTTCAGGGGTGAATCCCAGCGCCCGGGCAATCTGCTGCTGGTCGGTGAACGGGGTCTGCGTGGAGGTCCAGATTGTTGCCTTTCCCCCCTCCATTTTCGCTACCGCCGTGTGCGTTTCCATTGGCGCGTGCGCCACGTAGCCGTCGGTGTATTTCTCTTCGACCAGGGTGGAGGCAGCCTTTTCCCCGTCTGCCAGGTCTCCCTTCTTCTCCCGCTCCTGGGCTTGCGGGGCCGACTTGAGCAGGTGGTCGAAGATGGTGGCGTTGTCCACCTTTGCTTCGGGCACGTCGTATTTCGCCTTGATGCTCTGCAGAGCCTTTTCCGCCTCTTCCGGATCCGCGTGCAGCACGGCGACGAGGCCCTCTTCCTTGACAACCACGACGCCCGGCAGCTTTTCCGCGTTGGCGGTGTCAGTCTCGAGCAGCCGGGCGCCGTGTGCCGGCGGTCTGAGCACCTTCGCATAGAGCATACCCGGCAGACGTACGTCCCCGGCATAGACCGCCCTTCCGGTGACCTTTGCGACGGCATCCACCCGCTTCACGGGTTTTCCCATCAGAGTGAATGCCGCGGGCGGCTTGGCCTCGGGCTTCTGCTCGAGCTTGCGGACGATCTTCTGGCCCTTGGCCAACTGACCGTAGGTGACTCGTCTGCCCGGCTGGGACGCGGCAAAGATCACGCCGTTCTCGGCGCGCAGGCCCTCTTTCGGGCTCCCCAGATGTTCAGCCGCCAGTTCCATCAGCACCTCCCTGGCTTCGGCGGCGGCCGCGCGCAGCGCCGGTCCGAAAAAGCGGGTCGACATCGAGCCGAAGGTCCCCATGTCCCACGGGCACAGGTCGGTGTCTCCCATGATCATCTTCACCGACTCGAACGGCACGCCGAGTTCTTCGACCGCCATCTGGGCAAGGGAGGTCTCGACTCCCTGGCCCATCTCGACCTTTCCGGTGTAAATGGTGACCTTCCCATCCTCGTCTATCTTCAGGTAGGCGTTGATGTCGGTGGGATATCCGCGCCCCCGCGCTTCCTGGCCCAGCAGCGCGATCCAGTCGCCCGGATCGAAAAGGTTCACCAATACCGCCAAAAACGGCGGCGGTCAGTGTACGGCGGGGCCTGCGGCCGTGCTGTCAATGCCCGACTGCTTGTCGCGCTGCGCTTTCAGCGCCTGGATCAGTCCGTCCACGATCTGGGTAGGAATGACGAGGACCGCCTTGACGGGCGACGGCAGAAGACCCGTCTTCTGCATCCTCAGGGCCTCCTCCTCGCTCTGCGGACCCATGACATCGCAGAACGTGAGGGTGCAGTCAATCGGCGAGATGCTCACCTGCACGAAGTTGGCGTAGACCCTTGCCGACGTGAGTGTCGCGTCGGCGACGATCTGGACCGGTCTTTCCTCTGAGCTCATGTTTGTCTCCGCTCCTTGTTCATTTGTTTCAGGTTCTAGCCCGGCGGCCAGCGCATGATGCGCCCGCCGAGCAGGTGCACGTGTATGTGAAAGACCGTCTGGCCGGCCCCGGCATTGGTGTTGATGACCGTCCGGTAGCCGGTTCCGTCGATCCCCTCCGCTTTTGCAACCTTGGCGGCCGCCGTCAGCAGGCGGCCCAGCAATTGCTCGTTTTCCGGCGTCCCTTCGTTGAGCGAGGCTATGTGTTCTCGGGGGATGACGAGCACATGGACCGGCGCCTGCGGGTTGATGTCCCGGAAGGCCAGGCACTGCTCGTCCTCGTGGATGATTCGTGCCGCCACCTCCCCGGCCACAATCCCGCAGAATACACAACCTCTCATCATCTGCCCCTTTTCGCTCAGCGGATCCGCTCGATCCTCGCGCCCAATCCCGCCAGTTTTTCCTCGATCCTCTGGTACCCACGGTCCAGGTGATAGACCCGGTCGATCACCGTCTCCCCCTCCGCGACGAGTCCGGCAAGGATCAGGGACGCGCTCGCCCGGAGGTCGGACGCGAGGACGGCTGCGCCCGACAAAGGCTTCCCCCCTTTGACAACCGCGCGTCTCCCGTCGATGGTAATGTCGGCCCCCATGCGCACCAGTTCCAGCGCGTGCATGAAACGGTTCTCGAAGATGTTTTCCGTGATCACCGCTGTTCCATCCCCCAGCGTCATCAGCGCCATGTACTGGGCCTGCATATCCGTGGCAAACCCGGGATACGGCTGGGTCGCGACATCCACCGAGTGCACCGGGTCCCTGCCCTTCACCCGCACCGTGCCCGGTCCCGTCACCTCGACCCCGGCCCCGGCGCGTTCGAGCTGCTCGAGCACGCAGGCGAGGTGCTCCGGCACACACCGGGCGATCTCCACTTCGCCGCGCGTGATCGCCGCCGCGGCGGCAAACGTCCCGGCCTCGATCCGATCGGGGATGACGCTGTGGCGGCAGCCGCCGAGTTCCTTCACCCCCTGAATCCGGATGGTTCGCGTGCCGTCTCCCTCGATCCGCGCGCCCATCTTGCGCAGCAGCTCCGCGAGATCCACCACTTCCGGCTCGCACGCGGCGTTGTCCAGGATGGTCTCTCCGTTCGCCAGGCAGGCCGCCATCATGAGGTTCTCGGTGCCGGTCACGGTCACGGTGTCCATCAGGATGCGCGCGCCCTTCAGGCCTCTGGTCGTTGCTTCCACATACCCATGCACTACAGCGCACCGGGCGCCCAGCTTTTCCAGGCCCATGAGGTGGATGTTGACCGGGCGGGCGCCGATGGCGCACCCGCCGGGGAGGGACACGCGCGCGCGCCCCATCCTGGCCACCAGCGGGCCCAGCACCAGGATGGATGCCCGCATCGTTTTCACCAGGTCATAGGGCGCTTCCTGGGACCGCAGATCGGCAGCGGCGAGCGTGGCGGTTCCGGCGGGATCGACGGCAGCTTCGACGCCGAGTTCCGAGAGCAGCTTCCGCGTCGTGAGGATGTCGCGCACGTAGGGAACATTTTCGATTTCCAGCGGCTCGGTGGTCAGCAGGGACGCCAGGAGGATGGGCAGAGCGGCATTCTTGGCCCCGCTGATTTCAACGCGCCCGGAGAGCGCGACGCCGCCGGTGACTCTGATCTTGTCCACTCATTCCCCCGTCGTCTTTCGCGCCACTACGCAGCGCGGGATTCCCTGCAGGTCGGCCGCGACCTCGAGGACCTCGAGCCCGTTGCCCTCCAGTATTGCGGAGACTTCGCGCGCCTGTCCAGCCCCGACTTCGAGCAGCAGGTAGCCTCCCGTCGCGAGCCGTTCCGCCGCCTGCGGGGCGAGTTTCCGGTGGACTTCAAGCCCCGACTCGCCCGCAAAGAGCGCCGTGTGCGGTTCGTACTCACGGACCGTCGCGGACAGGTTGCCGGCGTCCAGGCTGGACACATAGGGGGGATTTGCGAGAACAAAGTCGAAGATTCCGCCGGTTGAAAAGCTGCTGAGCATGTCGCCCCTGAGGAACTGAATTCGGCCGGCAACGCCGTGCGCCGCGGCATTATCCCTGGCGACGGCGAGCGCCGGCGCCGCAATGTCCACTGCCCATATCCGGGCGGTTTCCAGGTGGGCCGCCACGGACACGGCAATACAGCCTGAACCGGTGCCGACGTCCACGATCCGCAGACAGTGCTCTTTTGGCATTGCCGCCGCCAGCTGCAGCGCTTTTTCCACCAGGATCTCGGTCTCGGGCCGGGGGATCAGGACAGCGGGATTGACTTGGAAGAGGAGGCCGTAAAACTCCTGCCGGGTGGTCAAGTACTGGAGCGGCTCGCCCGCGGCCATACGCCGGACCAGTGCGGACAGCAGTTCCCATGCTTCCGCGGGCAGCGGATCGGTGTCGTGTGCCAGGACCCGGACCCGATCCCAGCCGAGCACATGGCAGAGGAGAAGCTCCGCCGCGCGCCTGGGCGCGTCCACCCCGGCGCAGCGAAGCTCGCCCGCTGCCAGATCTGCGGCGGCCCCCACCGTCGGCGGCACGGCGCCCCTGCGGCTGTCAGATCCCACGCGCCCTCCCCCGTTGTGCCTTCATGGCGGGAGAATAATATCCTGCAGGCGGAACAAAGGGAAAACGGTCAGACGGCTTCCTTCAACTTCTCGGCCTGGTAGTGCGTGACCAGCGCATCGACCACCGGGATGATGTTGCCATCCATGATGTCCGTCAGGTTGTACAGAGTCAACCCGATGCGGTGGTCCGTTACGCGGTTCTGCGGGAAGTTGTAGGTCCGGATCTTCTCGCTGCGGTCGCCCGACCCGACCTGGCTCTTGCGATTGGCCGCGATCGACTGCTGCTGCTCCTGCAGGGCAAGGTCGTAGAGCCGTGAGCGCAGCACCCTCATCGCCTTCGCCCGGTTCTTGATCTGCGATTTCTCGTCCTGGCAGGAGACGACCAGGCCGGACGGCAGGTGGGTGATCCGGACCGCCGAGTAGGTGGTGTTGACCGACTGTCCGCCCGGCCCCGAGGAGCAGAAGGTGTCGATCCTGAGATCCTTCGGGTCGATCACGATCTCGACGTCATCGGCCTCGGGCAGAACCGCGACGGTGACGGCCGAGGTGTGGATCCTGCCGCTCGCCTCCGTTTCCGGGACCCGCTGGACCCTGTGCACACCGCTTTCGTACTTGAGCTTGCTGTACACCCTGTCGCCTTCGATCATGGCGATGATTTCCTTGTAGCCCCCGACCTCCGAGGGGTGCTCATCCATGATCTCCACCCGCCACCGCTCCTTCTCGGCGAAACGCGAGTACATGCGGAAGAGCTCGCCCGCGAAGAGCGACGCCTCGGCGCCGCCCGTCCCCGCGCGGATTTCGAGAAGCACGTTCTTCTCATCGTTAGGATCCTTCGGCATCAGGAGCAGCCGGAGATCCTGCTCGCACGCCGCTGCCTGCGCCTGCAAAAGATTGAGCTCCTCTTCGGCGAGCCGCTTCATCTCGGGATCCTCCTCCGCCTGCAGAAGCGACCGCGTGTCCTCCAATCCCTGGACGAGCCGCTTGTACTCCCGGAACTTCTCCACGACCGTGCTCAGTTCGCGGTGGGCCTTCGCGTGCTTCTGGTAGGTGCCCGGATCCGACAGGACGGACGGGTCCGCCAGCAGCTGGTTCAGTTCGTCGAATTTCTTTTCGAGGGCCGTGAGTTTGTCGATCATCGGTGTTGTCCTCCCTGCGGAATCTCGCTTTTTCTGCTGAGGAGAAGGCGGTCGCGGGGCGAGCCCGCTAAGCGGCAGCCTGGGCTTCCCTGGCCTTCACGCCGTCGAGCTCGAGAGCCTCTTTGAGCGCGAAGATCGCAACCTCGAGCTGGGCCTGGTCGGGTTCACGGGCGGTGAGTCTCTGGAGGGCGAGCCCGGGCATGACCACGAAGCGGAAGAAACCGCCGCCGGAACGAGGGGCCGAGCAGCGAATCAGTTCATAGGAGATACCGGCGATGATGGGTATCAGCAGTACCCTCGAGAGAAAAATGGCCCAGAAAGCCTCGAACTTGAAGAGGGAGAACACCACGATGCTGACCACCATGACGAAGAGCAGGAAGCTGGTGCCGCAGCGAGGGTGCAGCGGGGACTGCAGAGCTGCGTTCGCGACGGTCACTTCCTGACGCGCTTCCCAGCTGTGCACCACCTTGTGTTCGGCACCGTGATACTGGAACACTCTGCGGATGTCCTTCATCGAGCTGATGGCGAGGATGTAGCCGACGAAAAAGGCGACGCGGATCAGCCCGTCCACCAGGTTGAAGACCACCCAGTTGTGCACGGCGGGCAGGAATCCCTTCATCAGCGTCGTCAGCCAAAGCGGCGCGAGGATGAAAAGCAACACGGCGGCTCCGGCCGCGGACACCATGGAAAGCAGGATGGGCCAGAACTCCCCCTTGCCCTTTTTCTTCGCTGTGGCGGCGCTGCCTTCGCCCTTCTTGGCTTCCTCGTCTTCCATGGCGATCGCGAACGAGTAGTTCAGGGTGCGAATGCCGAGCACGAGCGCCTGCAGGAGCACGGCAAAACCTCTGATTACCGGCCAGGCGAGCGGCCGCCACACTTCGGCCAGGCGCCGGACGAACTCCTTTTTGACGGCCAGGGACCCGTCGGCGCGGCGGACGGCTACGGCGTAGGCATGGGGCGTCCGCATCATCACGCCCTCGATGACCGCCTGGCCTCCAACCAGAATGTCTTCCGGGGACAAACCGGTGTTTTTACCCGTCATGCACCCTCTCCTCCGGGAGTGGCGAACAGGCTACTGCAAACCGTATTTTTTCTGGAAGCGCTCGATTCGGCCGGCCGTGTCGATGAGTTTCTGCTTGCCCGTGAAGAAAGGATGGCAATCCGAGCAGATCTCCAGCCGGACTTCCGGTTTGGTGGAGTAGGTCTCGAACTTGTTGCCGCAGGCGCAGCTGACCTGGATTTTGTGATACTTGGGATGGATGCCTTCTTTCATGTTTTCCTCTATTTGCGGGGACCCAGCGCCCTGGGCGCCCTGAAATCAAACGTGTAGTATACAGGATCTCCAAATCCTCCGCTACAGCTAGTTTTCCGGCCCTTTCGCTGGGCGCCGCGGCCGAGCAAATCGGCGCCAGCGTCCAGGGATTGTTGACAAACGCGCCGATCAGCGGCGCCACTCGGTTCAAGCCGAACAGGAAGGCCAGGCTCAGCGCCATTGCGGACGGAGCTTGTCACTGCCGCCCGCCGGCTTCAAACCTCCAGGTCTGCCGCTTTACAGGAACGAGCCGAAAGGAAGGCGCCTTTGAGTCAGCCCTGCGGGATCAAATCTCCAGGATTCCGTACTGCCCATCCGAGTATCGAACCAGGTCTGCCGCGGACCCGGTCAGTTCCATCAGTTTCCGCTTCACGAATTCCAGTTCGAGCAAGCCCTCGTTCAGGGCGCTCAAAAGTTCATTCACCCTGTAGTCCGACACTAACTCTTGTCTTGTCATGACCCACCACCCTTGCCCGAAGGATACCCTTTTGCGGCGCGGGTTGCCAGAGCCCGTGAAGCACTCCCGCCGCCGGCCCTCCTCCTGCCGTGCGGCAGGATTGTCGTGTAAAATATAATTTAAAGTCTTTTTCACACGTCACAAGGGAGGACGTCATGCCAAACCTCAAACAGATAATCAGCGAGAAGAAGAAGATGCTGAAGGAGCTCACCGCCGCGCGGACCAAGGCCACGTGCGCATCTGTTGTGTCTTCGGAGATGGACGTCCGTCGCGAGACCGAGATCGAGGAACTCGAGGAGGAGATCCGCGAACTGGAGAAGGCGATGAAGGCCGATCGGAAGGCCTGACGCCGGAGACCGTCCGAAGGTCAGCCCAGTCCTTCCGCCAGGACACCGACAATCGGCCCCAGCGCCGACCGCACCACGCCGATGAAATCACCGGGCGGCATCAGCGGGATCCCCCGCGACCCGTCCGTGACGTCGACGGCGTCCGCCCGGCCGGATTCGGCCAGCCGGGAAATGAGGTCGATCTTCCGTGCCAGCACGCCGGGCGAGGTGCCTCGCGAGGGCAGGTCTTCGACGCTCACCGCGAACTCCCCCCGCTTCAGCTTGCGCGAGAAGGGGCCGTTCTCCGATTTCCGGCCATCGCCGGCCGGCTCGAGCGCGGCCGTCGACTCGACGCCAACGCCGGCTGCTCCCGCCACGCGTCCATGCAGGTAGTTGTGCATCTCCCGGATGTGGCCCGGGTGCACCTCGCAGCACCCTCCCACCAGGCGCACACCCATTTCGGCCAGGCTTCGCGCCACCTGCCCCATGTATTCGGCGTTCACACGGGTCATGTACCGGTTGCCGATCCGCTGGAAGCCGCCCGCATTCGGCATCGCCGACAGCAGCAGCTTCCCGTCCCGCACGGGAGCCAGCCGTGACGCCGCGCCCGCGAATGCGATCGCATCCCAGGGCGCGCAGCAGTTGATGCCCGCAACGTCCGCCCCGGCCTCGACGACCTGCTCGATGAAAGCGGCCGGGTCGTGGCTCCAGCCCAGCGTTTCGGAGCGGTGAATCGCCATCCCGGCGATCACCGGAGGATGCTGCGGAAAATGCTCCGCCAGGATCTCCAGCAGCTACCGCAGCTGGCTGAACGAGGAAAATGTTTCGAATATCAGGGCGTCCACGCCTGCCGAGAGGAGGGCCTCGAACTGCGGCAGGTAGGCTTCCCTCAGCGAGCCGAGGTCTTTCAACGGGGAGCTGGTCGGCCCGAGGGAACCAAGGATGAAAAATCCCCCCACCTCGGCCGCGACCTCTTGATAGGCCTCGACCGCCCAGCGGGCCAGGCGGATCGATTCCCTGTTGATCTCCTCGAGACGCCGCCTTTCGCCGTATTCGGCGAGCGTCTGCGCGTTGGCGCCGAAACTGTTGGTGGCGAAGCACCGTGCGCCCGCGCGCAGGCAGGCGAGGCGGACCTCGCGCACGGTTTCCGGGCTGTCGAGGTTCAGCGATTCGTAGACATGGTTCCGCTCCGACAGCCGCCCCGTTTTCTTGAAAAGGTAGGAGCCCATGGCGCCGTCCGCCAGCAGCGGTCCCGACCTCAGTGCGGCGAGAAAATCTGACATAGGCGGTGTTTCCTGGAGGATCGTTTCAGCGAAAGTTAAGGGGAGCCCGGGCTCTTGTCAAGCGAGTGCGCGGCCGGATGCCGTCCCGGACCACGCTGGCCGGGCAGAGCATCCGCCGGCAGGCCATCGAATGTCCGTCGCGCGCTCCGCCCTTCCCTGCGCAACGCTGAATGTGGAAGAATTGTGCGCGGAGACGAAATCATGCCCGAAATAACGAAAATTCCATCCGGAAAGGCAGCCCAAGAGCCGGCAGGAGGAAGAGCAGCGGGAAAAGCTCCAGACCCTCATGGCGCGCATCCGCCGGGCTGCCGAGGAAAAGAAACAGCGGAGCTAGGGCCGGTGCTCGTTCGATGCGCGCCCAGAAAGGCATAGCGAGATGACGTTAGAGACAAAGCCGATCGTGACGCCCGATGACATCCAGCGGCAATTCAAGGCGCTGGACGCCATATTCGCGCCCAGAAACGTGGCGGTGATAGGAGCGACGGAAAACCCGGGGAGCGTGGGCAGGACGCTGATGTGGAACCTCATCACCAATCCCTTTGGGGGTACGGTTTTCCCCATCAACCCGAAGAGGCCGTCGGTTCTCGGCGTGAAGGCCTATCCGTCGATAGGCGACGCGCCCGATCCCATCGACCTGGCCGTCATCGTGACGCCTTCGGGCAGCGTCCCGGGGCTGATCCAGGACTGCGTGGACCTGGGCGTGCGCGGCGCCATCATCATCTCCGCGGGGTTCAAGGAGATCGGCGCGGAGGGGGCCGAGCTGGAACGCCGGATCCTCCAGGCCGCCCAGGGAAAGATGCGGATTGTCGGTCCAAACTGCCTCGGGGTCATGATGCCGCACCGGGGCCTGAACGCGACCTTCGCGGGAGCCATGGCGCGGCCCGGGAACGTGGGTTTCATCAGCCAGAGCGGCGCGCTGCTGACGAGCGTGCTGGACTGGAGCCTGGAGGAGAGCGTCGGCTTCAGCGCCTTCGTGAGCATCGGGTCCATGCTGGACGTCAGCTGGGGCGACCTGATCAGCTATCTCGGCGACGACCCGCAGACGCAGAGCATCGTGATCTACATGGAGACCGTGGGCAACGCGCGGTCGTTCCTCAGCGCCGCGCGCGAGGTGGCGCGCGACAAGCCGATCATCGTGATCAAGCCCGGGCGCACCGAGGCGGCGGCGCAGGCGGCCGCCAGCCACACGGGCTCGCTGGCGGGCAGCGACGACGTCCTGGACGCTGCCTTCCGCCGTGCCGGCGTGCTGCGCGTGGACAGCATCGCCGACGTTTTCTACACGGTCGAAGCGCTGGCGAAACAGCCGCGGCCGCGGGGCAAACGCCTGACCATCCTGACCAACGCCGGCGGACCCGGCGTGCTGGCCACGGACGCGCTCATCCTGGGAGGGGGGGAGCTGGCGGAGATCACGCCCGAGACGATCGACAGGCTGAGCGAGTTTCTGCCCCCGGCCTGGAGCCACCGCAATCCCATCGATCTGCTGGGGGATGCCGGGGCCGACAAGTATGCCAAGGCGCTGGAGATCGCGGCGGCCGACCCGAACAGCGACGGCTTGCTCGTCATACTCACCCCGCAGGACATGACCGATCCCACGGCCACGGCCGCGAAGCTGCAGCCCTATGCCTCCATACCCAACAAGCCGGTCCTGGCCAGCTGGATGGGCGGAAAGCTGGTCGCGGATGGAGAGGCGATTCTCAATCGCGCCAACATCCCGACGCTGCCCTATCCCGATGTTGCCGCAAAGCTGTTCAATTACATGTGGCGGTTCAGCCGGACACTGCGCGCGTTGTACGAGATTCCGGCCCTGCCGCAGGATTCCGGCGACGAGGCAAAGGCACGCCAGGAAGTGGAGGAGATGATCCGGGTGGCGCGTGCGGCGGGGCGCACCCTTCTGACCGAGGGAGAATCCAAGAAGATCCTTCAGGCCTACTGCATCCCCACGACCCCGATGCAGACCGTTTCGACAGAGGACGAGGCCGTGGCGGCCGCGGAGCAGTTCGGGTACCCGGTCGTGGTCAAGCTCCACTCGGAAACGATCACGCACAAGACGGACGTGGGCGGGGTCAAGCTGAACCTGCAAAACCCGGAAGCCGTACGGGAGGCCTTCCGCACCATCCGGCAATCGGTCGGCGAATTGGCGCGCGCTGAAGATTTTCAAGGGGTTTCCGTTCAACCAATGGCGAAGCTGGACGGGTACGAATTGATCGTCGGCTGCAGCCCCAACCTGCAGTTCGGCCCCGTGCTGCTCTTCGGGGCAGGCGGAACGCTGGTGGAGGTCTTCAAGGACACGGCGCTCGGGCTCCCACCGCTGAACACAACGCTGGCGCGGCGCCTCATGGAGCGAACCACGATCTACAAGGCCCTGGAGGGGGTGCGCGGGAGGAAGCCGGTAGACCTGTCGGAGATCGAGCAGATACTGATCCGCTTCAGCCAGATCGTCACCGAGCAGAAGTGGATCAAGGAGATCGAAATCAACCCGCTGCTCGCCTCCCCCGAACGCATCCTTGCGCTGGATGCCAGGGTGGTGCTCTACGACAGCTCCGTGCGCGAGGAGGACATCCCCAGGCCGGCGATCCGCCCCTATCCCACTCAATACGCCGGCATGTGGACTATGAACGACGGCCGCGAGGTGCTCATCCGCCCGATACGGCCCGAGGACGAGCCGCTGATGGCCAGGTACCACGAGACGCTCTCGGAGCGGAGCGTCGTGCTGCGCTATTTCTATCCCTTGGCCCTCAGCGAGCGCATCGAGCACGAGCGGCTCTCCCGCCTCGCCTTCATCGACTATGACCACGAGATGGCGCTCGTGGCGGTGATCAGGAACCGCTTCACCGGCGGGCCCCAGATCGTTGCGGCGGGGAGGGTGATCAAGCTGTACGGCGGGGAGGACGCCGAGTTCACCATCCTGGTGAGCGACGCCTACCAGGGATTCGGCCTCGGCACCGAAATGCTCCGCCGGCTCGTCGACGTGGGCAGGAAAGAGGGCATCAAGCGCATTTTCGGAAACATCCTGGGGGACAACTCCAACATGCTGCGCGTGACGGAGCGGCTGGGCTTCCAGGTGGTCGGCCAACCCCACCCCGGCGTCCAGCGCGTCGAACTCGACCTCTAATTTCGGGGACAGGCGCCATATCCTCGAAATTACCGGACCACGGCTCAATGGACACCGCTGAGTTTCGAGATTATGGCGCCTGTCCCGAATAGCGCCTAGTTGAGGGTGATCGAAATCACCTGGTAACGTCGCCAAATCAATGGCTTAAGCCCCAAAGGGGCGGTGCGGGAAAGCCCAGGGCGTAAGCCCTGGGTTGTCGGTGAATGCCCGGATTGAGCCCTGTAAGGGCGGC
>JBBIMP010000073.1:0-13295 GCA_037444305.1 Acidobacteriota bacterium | reverse complement strand
GGCTCAATCCCGGCATTCGCCGACAACCCAGGGCTTACGCCCTGGGCTTTCCTGTTGGACCCTTTCAGGGTCCTCGATTCCTTATTTACGCGCCATTCAGGCCTGACACCGCTCTCCGATCTGCGAGTCTACAATGTCGGCTTCAAGGACATGTTCGCGAAGATGAAGGCGAAGATGTCCGCCGTCTGCTTTCCTGTTGGACCCTTTCAGGGTCCTCGATTCCTTATTTACGCGCCATTCAGGCCTGACACCGTTCTGGGGATCTACAGTTTGGGCTGCAGGGACAGGTTCGCGAAGATGAAGGCGAAGATGTCCGCCGTCTGCTCGATCATCTTGGCCGTGTTGCTGGCCCCGTGCCCGGACTTGGTGTCGATCCGGATGAGCAGCGGGTTGTCACCCCCCGCCTTCGCCTGAAGCTCCGCCGCATACTTGAACGAGTGCGCCGGCACCACGCGGTCGTCGTGATCGGCCGTCGTGATCAGCGTCGCGGGGTACTTCACCCCCTCGCGGATGTTGTGCAGCGGCGAATAGGCATACAGCGCCTTGAACTCCTCCGGGTTGTCGCTCGAACCGTAGTCCGCGATCCAGTTCCAGCCGATCGTGAACTTGTGGAAGCGCAGCATGTCCATCACCCCGACCTGCGGAATCGCTACCTTGAAAAGTTCCGGCCTCTGGTTCATGACCGCGCCCACCAGCAGGCCGCCGTTCGATGCGCCCTGAATCGCAAGTTTCTCCGAGGAGGTGTACTTGTTCGCAATAAGCCATTCGGCGGCCGCGATGAAGTCATCGAAGACATTCTGCTTCTTCAGCTTCATCCCCGCTTCGTGCCACTTCTCGCCGTACTCGCCGCCGCCGCGCAGGTTGGCCGATGCATAGACGAATCCCTGCTCGAGAAGAGCAAGTCTCAGCGAGTTGAATGAAGGCGAGGTCGTGATGTTGAAGCCGCCGTAGCCGTATAGGAGGGTCGGGTTGTTCCCGTCGAGCTTCAGTCCCTTCCTGTGCACCAGGAACATCGGGATCTTCGTCCCATCCTTGCTCGGATAGAAGACCTGTCTGGTTTCAAAGTCCTCCGGCTTGAACCCGGGGATCTCGGTCGCCCGGAAGAGGGAACTCTTCTGCGTGGCGATGTCGTAGCGGAAAATGGTCGGCGGGTAGTTGAAGGAAGTGAACGAGTAGAAGACGAACGTGTCGTCCTTCATCCCGCCAAAGCCGCCGGCGGACCCGAGCCCGGGAAGAGCGACTTCGTTTTCCGGCTTCCCGTCGAGGCTGAAAACGTAGGCCCGCGTGGCAACGTCCTTCAGATACGAGGCGAAGAGCTTTCCGCCGGCCGTGCCGGCACCCTGGAGCGGTTCGGCCCTCTCCGGCAGGATCTCCTTCCAGTTCTTCCCGTCCGGGTTCTTCGGGTCAATCAGCACGACGCGGCCATTCGGCGCGGCCTGGTCGGTCTGCACGAGGAACTTGTCGCCGACGTTGTCGATCACGCCGAAGCTGTCGTCGCCGATCTCCGCAATCAGGGGAGAGAAGCCCTTCTCCCCCTTGGACAGGTCGCGGAAGAAGACCGAATTCCCCTTCTTCCCCTTCCCGCGATCGGAGATCGTCAGGATGGCGAACCTCTGGTCCTCGGTCGTGCGCACTCCATGAAAGCGCTGCGGGTTGGCCGGATCGTGATAAACAAGCTCGTCCTGCGACTGCGGCGTTCCGATCTTGTGATAGTAGACCCGGTGATCTTCGTTCTTGAAGGACAGCTCCTTGCCCTTTTCGGGTTCGGGATAGCGGCTGTAGTAGAAACCGTCCCCCTGCCAGGCCACGCCCGAAACCTTGACCCACTTCAGATGGTCCGGCAGCTTCTTCCTGGACCCCACCTCCATCACAAAGTAGTCCTGCCAGTCGGATCCTCCGACGGAAATGCCGTACACCAGGAACTTCCCATCCTTTGACACGGAAAACGCGCCCAGCCGTGAGGTCCCATCCTCGGAAAACTTGTTCGGGTCCAGCAGGACTTCCGCTGCGCCGTCCAGGCCCTTCTGAATGTAGTAGACGCTCTGGTTCTGGAGACCGTCGTTCTTGGAGAAGATGAAATACTCGCCCCGGCGGAAGGGTGCGGAGTACCTGGGGTAATTGAAGAGCTGCTCGAGCCGCTTTCTCAGGGGCTTGCGGAAAGGGATTTTCTCCAGGTAGGCGAAGGTCACCTTGTTCTGTTCTTCGACCCACCGGGCGGTTTCCGCCGAGTTGCTGTCCTCGAGCCACCGGTACGGGTCCGGCACCGCGACGCCGTGGTAGGTGTCGACGTGGTCGATCTTGTTCGTTTTCGGGTAGGGCAGCTTCTGCGCGTTTAGCCTCGCACCAAACACCGCAAACGCCAGTGCAAACGCGGAAACTGCAAATAATAGGGAGCGATATCGTTTCATTTGGATGCCTCCAGGGGAATCGTCGGGTCCGTCAATAAACATGCCAGACTGAATAGCGATTGTATGGCGGATGCTTCAACCGCTGCAATCCAAAACCGGACGAGGCGATAGCTCCACTGCCCAGTCAAGTAACGCGACCCGTCGCTGTCGCTCCGGGCTCC
Source organism: Acidobacteriota bacterium (assembly GCA_037444305.1). Classification (GTDB taxonomy): domain Bacteria; phylum Acidobacteriota; class UBA6911; order UBA6911; family UBA6911; genus JBBIMP01. Next base: position 10,726 of record JBBIMP010000073.1, on the reverse strand, counting down.
GTTTACCAGGACCACCAACACGGCTGCCGGACCCTCTGACAGTCGTGGAACTTGAGTTAGTTGTTCAAGCGTTCACCAGTCTCCAGCCAGTTCGCGCGCGATCCTCGCCGTCAGGGTGCCGGCCTGCAGCACGGAAAGGCCGGTGACGCGGCCGCAGATCTCCTTCACCCTCCGGTTGAACCCGATGCAGTCCAGTAGGTACTTGACGATTTCCTTCCCGGTCATTCGTTCGACCGGCCCAAAAAGCGCGGGATCGCGCATTCCGGCGCCCAGGTTGAGCCGCGCCCGGGGCACGGTGAGCAGCGCCACGGGCATTCCCTCCCGAATCTCGGCCGTGGTCAAAGGCAGGCCGGAATCCTGGTGGAGAACTGCGCTGAGATCGGGAAATGTTGCGAGCCTTCCGCCTGTTCTTTCCATGCAGATGAATTCGTTGCAGAAGCTCAACAGGAAGTTCCCCGAGTCTGCGCCTACCTCGCAATCGCCAACGTCGAGACCCTCCCGTGTCTCCAGTTTCATCCCGGCGACAGTGCCCTCCGCGACCTGAACGGCGCCAAGCCGGTGCGCTAACCGGCGCGCTGCCTCGCCGCATGAACCGGCGCCGCGGATGCACCTGCCCAGCTCCATGGCCTGGGAGATGGCTCCTGGAGCGCCGTGCGACCGCACATAATCGGTCCGCACCGGATTTCGTGCGACGGCGACAAGACCACCGGCGATTGCGGCGCATTGCCTGACGATGGCAATGGATCCGCCGCCGGATGACGAAGATGATCTGGAGTATGGCAACCGTCCCGGCGCCAATCATGACGCCGTGCGAGATGTAGCGCGCGCCGATGTCGATGCCGAAGAGCTGAGTCGAGTACCCGGTGATCAGCAAACCTATGCCAAACATGAGCAGCGCCCACCTGTTGCCGATCCAGCAGACTCCGACGATATCCATCAGAATGCCGAAAACCCGGCCGAGCCCCCCCACGCCGGCGCCTGCGCCGAGCAGCAGCGCGCGCCGCCCGCCCCTGTCCCCGGCGATCAGGCACTCGGCGGTGGCCACGCCCGGCGGCCAGATCCCGCCGGCCGGATAGATCCTGGAGTCGAAAAGGCAGTACAGGACCGCGGCATCGACGAGCAGCCCCAGGAGCGCGCCGAGAAACATGACCGGCATCAGTCCCGGCTGGCCGTACAGCCAGACGATGCCCATTGGGAGAAGAAGCGCGTTGGCCCCGCCGAAGGTGGCCCCGGAGATGACCGTCTGCATCAGGTTCTGCCGGGGAAGGCTGCGGAAGCCCGAGCAGATCGACAGCGGGATGCGCGAAACGGCGATGGCGCTGACCGCGCCGATGACCGAAGTGTTCGGTGCGATTCCCACCCGCGTCAGCGCACCCTGTTCTTCTCCCGGAACCTTTACAATCCGGATCTGATGCGGTAACATCAGGCATCAGATGCAGCGTGCGCAGGCCCGCAAGGGGAGGCGGAAGCACTACAGGGATTCTTTTCGGAGGAGCCAATGCGTACCACGCTCGACATTGAAGAAGATGTCCTCAGCGCTGCCAAGGAGATTGCCCGGCAAAAGAGGACGACAATCGGCCGGGTGCTCTCGGACTTGGCGCGCAAGGCGCTGACTCGAAAGCTCTCTGTTTCGAGCAAGCATGGCCTGCCGCTCTTCCCGGTCCAGCCAGACGCCGGAGTCGTTACCCTGGAACTGGTCAACCAGCTGCGCGACGAATCGCCTTGAAGGTCTATCTTCTCGACATCAACCTGCTTCTGTCCCTGACCGATCCGATGCACGTTCATCATGAGCGCTCCCACCGGTGGTTCGCGCAGAAGGGGCGACGGGCCTGGGCAACCTGTCCCATTACCGAAAATGGCTTTGTTCGCATTGCCGGCCATCCCAATTACCCCAACCGTCCGGGAGATCTCCCCGCTGTCCTATGGATCCTGCGACAGATTTGTGAATCACCCGGTCATCAATTCTGGAACGAAGACCTGAGCATCCTCGACATTCTCGAACCCGGGGCGATCCTCCCCCACTCCCAGATCACCGATGCCTATCTGCTCGGTCTGGCCGTACACAAGGGGGGGCAGCTCGCCACGCTGGATCAAAGAATCCCAGTCGAAGCGGTGCGCGGCGGACGCCAAGCGCTGGAGCTCATTTCCAGCTAACGGACTTCTCCGCCTGCTTTTTTCCGAAGGCCTCTCGCATTGAGGGGCGAAGGAACAGAGGTCCGAATCATGGGCCCTGCTCTTGTGCGGTCCCGGCAGGGTCTCAGGGCTTCACCGGAAACGTATGCTGGGTGCGGTATTCCTGCTATCCGTTCCTCGTTTGAGTTTTTGCTATACTCGCAGCCGGTCTAAAGAAGCGGGGGAGTGGATGCGGCTGTTCGTGAAGAACCTGCTGTTCACCATATTCATGCCGGGAACGTTCATCGTGCTCGTTCCCCTGTGGCTGGCCTCCGGCCGGTCGCCCTCCTGCTGGTCCTGGCTCGGCCTCGTCCCGCTTGCGCTCGGCGCCGCGATCTACTTTCACTGCATGTGGGACTTTGCCGTCAAGGGCAGGGGCACCCCAGCACCGATCGATCCGCCCAGGACGCTGGTCGTCTCCGGTCTTTTCCGCTGCGTTCGCAACCCGATGTATGTGGGGATCATCCTGGTGCTGGCCGGCTGGGCGATCCTGTTCACCTCCGCTCGCGTGCTTCTATATGCCATCGGCGCCGCCTTGTTCGTGCACCTGTTCATCGTTTTCTATGAGGAACCGACTCTGCGCCGGCGGTTCGGCGCCTCCTACCAGGACTACTGCCGCCACGTCCGGCGCTGGCTCCCGGGACGTCCCTATGACAAATCCTGACCGGCTGCGGGGAACAATATGCATCCCGGGACGTATTATTCCGATAGTCCGGATGGCGTTCGCTTCGAACGTCGGGGCATCGCCTTTGACCCGGACAGTCAGGCCCTCGACCCGTCGGCGATCAGGATCGGGAGATTGCTTCGGGCCCGGCTGTCGTCCGCCTGGTCAATGGTAGCTATTTGATGGTGTATTCGGTCCGGCGCCCGGTCCGTTCTCCGTCCCGGTGAACCTTTATGCCCTGGTGGGTTCGTGGTAAAACTTTGCCCGAAAAAGCAAAACGACGAAGGCGCCAAGGCATGAGGACTCACCAAGAAAATACAATCCGCAATCAAGGAGAGATCTAATGAAAAGAGCAGTGCTTCTAGCGCTTGTATTCGCGCTCGGGCTGGCGACCGGCCTGGCGCAGGAAAAACCGACGCTGCTGCAAAGCCCCACGCTCAACAAAACCCATATTGCTTTCGTCTACGCCGGCGATATCTGGACCGTCCCGCGCGGCGGCGGCGAGGCCGTCCGGTTGACGACGGGAATCGGGCTGGAAAGACAGCCGCACTTCTCGCCCGACGGCTCGACCATCGCCTTCACGGGCGAGTACGACGGGAACGTGGATGTCTACGTCGTCCCCGCAGCGGGCGGCGTGCCCCGCAGGCTGACCTACCATCCGGGCGCCGACAGCGCCGAGGGGTGGACGCCGGACGGCAAACGTATCCTGTTCAGCTCGGGCCGGTCGAGCGACTCCTCCCGGACCAGCCAGTTGTTCACAATTGCCGCGGACGGGGTGTTTCCGGAAAAGGTGCCGCTGCCGGCAGCCTATGAGGGAGCCTACTCGCCCGACGGCGCCAGGCTCGCCTACCTGCCCCTCGGCCGCGCCTTTACCTCATGGAAGCGTTATCGCGGCGGGCGCACCACGCCCATCTGGATCGCGGACCTGAAGGACTCGACGGTCGAGAGAATTCCCCGCGAAAACTCCAACGACTTCAATCCCATGTGGCCGGCGGCCGATTCCCGGCGGATCTTCTTCCTTTCCGACCGGAACGGGCCGGTCACCCTTTTCGCCTACAACACCTCGACCAAGAGGGTCGAGCAGCTGATCCAGAACAGGGGCCTCGACATCAAGGCTGCTGCCGCAGGACCGGACGCGATCGTCTACGAGCAGTTCGGCACACTCTATCTCTATGACCTCAAGTCGGGCCAATCGAAGAAAGTGAACGTCACCCTCAACGGAGACCTGGCATCGGTCCGGCCCAGGTATGAGAAGGTGAACACCGTTCTCAGCAACGCGGGGATCTCCTCCACCGGCGTCCGCGCAGTCTTCGAGGCCAGGGGCGAGATCCTGACGGTACCGGCCGAAAAAGGCGATGTGCGCAATCTGACCAATACGCCCGGCACGGCGGAAAGGGATCCGGCGTGGTCTCCGGACGGCAAGTGGATCGCATATTTCTCGGACGAATCGGGCGAGTACGCCCTGCACCTGCGCGATCAGACCGGGCGCGGTGATGTGAAGAAGATCGACCTCGGCAATCCGTCCTCTTTCTTCTATTCCCCCACCTGGTCGCCCGACAGCAAGAAGATCGCCTTCGTCGACAAGCGCCTCATCCTCTGGTATGTCGACATCGACAAGGGCGCCCCTGTGAAGGTCGACACCTCGCCGACCGGCGGTGCCCAGACCCTGCGGCCCTCCTGGTCGCCCGACAGCCGCTGGATCTCCTACTCCAAGATGCTCCCCTCCTGGATGCGCGCCGTCTTCGTATACTCCCTGGAGGAGGCGAAAAACCGGCAGCTTACCGACGGCATGAGCGACGCGCGTCATTCGGTCTTCGACCGGAGCGGGAAGTATCTTTATTTCACCGCCAGCACCAGCGTGGGCCCGACCGCCGGCGGGCTCGACATGTCGAGCTATCCGCAGCTTCCCACGCGCAGCGTTTACCTGGCCGTGCTGAAAAAGGGCGATCCCTCACCGCTCGCGCCGCTGAGCGACGAAGAAAAGGTGGCGCAGGAGAAACCGGCTGAAAAACCGGTCGAGCCGGAGAAGAAGCCTGAACCGGCCGCGCCGGCGCCCAAAAGGGATGCGGTGACGGTCACAATCGACTTCGAGGGAATCAGCCAGCGCATCCTGGGGCTCCCCGTATCCGAGCGCAACCTGGCCGGTCTTGTTGCCGGCAAGGCCAATACCCTGTTCATCGTCGAAACGCCGGCCGTGACCCGCGCGATGCCTTCCTCCGGGCCGCAGGCCGGCACGGTGCACAAGTACGACCTGGAGAAGCAGAAGCTCGACAAGGTGCTGGAGGGTGTCGGCGGTTTCGACATCTCCGCCAATGGCGAGAAGATGCTCTTCCGGCAGGGGCAGAACTGGTTCATCGCCTCGACAACCCAGCCGGTGAGGCCCGGCGAGGGGAGGCTGAGAACCGATGACATGGAAGTCTACGTGAATCCCCACGCCGAGTGGAAGCAGATCTACCGGGAAGTGTGGCGGATCGAGCGGGATTTCTTCTACGATCCCAACCACCACGGACTGGACCTCAAGGCGGCGGAGAAAAAATACGAGCCGTACCTCCAGGCCGTGGCGCACCGCGGCGATCTGAACTACCTGTTCAGCGAGATGCTGGGCGAGCTCTCGGTCGGGCATCTCTACATTCGCGGCGGCGACCTGCCCGACCCGAAGCGTGTTCCGGGCGGCCTGCTGGGCTGCGACTACACCATCGAAAACGGCCGCTACCGCTTCGCCCGGATTTTCAACGGCGAAAACTGGAACCCGAGCCTGCGCGCGCCGCTTACACAGCCCGGCGTGGACGTGCAGGAGGGAGAGTATCTCCTGGCGGTCAACGGCCGAAACGTGACAGCCGGCGACAATATCTACAGCTTCTTCCAGAACACCTCCGGAAAGTCGGTCTCGCTGCGCGTCGGGCCCAACGCTGACGGGTCGGGTTCCCGTGAAGTGACCGTTGTGCCGGTGGCCAGCGAAGGCAACCTCCGCTACCTGTCGTGGATCGAGGACAACCGCCGGAAGGTGGACCGCCTGAGCGGCGGGCGCCTTGCCTATGTGCACCTGCCGGACACGGCTTCGGGCGGCTACACCAGCTTCAACCGGTATTACTTCGCCCAGCTGGACAAGCAAGGCGCCGTCGTGGACGAGCGCTTCAACGGCGGCGGATCCGCGGCCGACTACATCGTCGACTTCCTGCGCAAGCCGGTCATGAACTACTGGGCGAGCCGCGACGAGATGGACGCGACCACCCCGTTCGGCGTGATTCCCGGGCCGAAGGTCATGATCGTCAATGAAAACGCCGGATCGGGCGGCGACTTGATGCCGTGGCTGTTCAGGCGGATGAAGATCGGGCCTTTGGTCGGCAAGCGCACCTGGGGCGGGCTGGTCGGGATCGGCGGCTACCCCACGCTGGTCGACGGCGGCTCGGTGACGGCGCCCCATTTCGCGTTCTACAGCCCCGAGAGCCAGTGGGAAGTTGAGAATCACGGCGTGGCGCCGGACATCGAGGTCGATCTCGACCCGGCGGAGTGGCGCAAGGGCCGCGACACGCAACTGGAAAAGGCGGTTCAGCTTCTCATGGAAGAACTGAAGAAGAATCCGCCGCAGAAACCGAAGCGGCCGGCGTATCCCAACTACCACAAGCCGGCTCAGAGGCAGAACTGATTCGCTGCTGAAATCTCGACCGGCCGGTTCCGGTGGGTGACAGCCCGGAGCCGGCCGGTCAGAGCTTTGAGAAGTGGCTTGGCAGATCAAACCTGAACGGACGTGAAATAGACTCGCGGGCCTCTTCCGAGTGAAGGAGATTCGGCGCGATGGAGGATGTTCGCTCAGGGGAAGGCATAGCAATACGGGCAATCTGCCCGCCCTGGGTTCTGCAACATATTACCGACTCAAAGTGCTCCGGGCGGAGCGCGACTGGACGCAGGAGGAGCTGGCCCGCCGACTGGGCGTTTCGCGCCAGGCCATTATAGCCGTCGAAAAAGGCAAGTATGATCCCAGCCTGCCCCTGGCGCTGAGGATAAGTATTATGTCCCCGTATTGGGGGGAATGCGCCAGATCCGATATGTGCCGCACTCACCGGCCGGCTCTGCACCGCCGCTACCCGCGGCTGCCTCCAATCCCCGCAGGGTTTCCGGCGCACGTTTCGTGTAGACGGTGTTGTTGACCCAGTAGGCCACGCGGAAGCTCGAGAGAAAATCCCCGAAGCGTTCCGGATCGATCCGCTCCGGGAGAACAACCGTGGGCCGCCCGGTCAGGTAGTTCAACAGAAATGGGTTTTCCAGGCAGACAACCTCTTCTTCTGCCACGTTGGCCCGCACCCAGGCCGCGAGTTCATCGAAATCCGGATTCGCCCATGCGGGATTTTCCACGGCATAGAACCGCTCGCCGCCTGCTCGGCTCTGTACAGCCAAGCCGGCGGAGAGCACATTCGCCAGCAGCAGCGGAAGGCTCACCGACATTACCGCCACCGCCGCGCGCCGGGACCATGGATTCTGCGTCTTTAACCGCCAGCGGTCGGCCTCCCACAGACAGATGGGCAGCAGGAACGTGGTCACCGGGAGGAGATACCGCTCGCGGTCGATGCCCGCCCAGACCATGCAGTAAACGAGAAAGAACGCCGCGGCGGTGAACACCAGGTGCCGCCGGCGCCATTCCCATTCTCTGCGGATGGCCCCTAGAACCACCGCGGGCAGAACCAGTGTGAACAGGAAGAGGTTCTTCCAGCCGATCAGCTTGGCCATGTAGTTGACGAAATTGCGCGCGATCCGCTGCAGGATCCAGGGCCAGTTGCCGCCGATGAAACTCCGCGGATCCCGGCCGGCATCCCCCTCCCAGGTGAAATAAGATGCATAGCTGGGACTTCTGAGCAGGTACTCCCCCGGTAGAAACATCCGCCCGTATTCGAAGAGGTTGTACACCGCCATAGCTCCCGGGGCCAGCATCAAGCCTGCCAGAAAGGCGGGGATAAGAGCCTTTCGATCATTGCGTACGGTCGCCAGCCAAAGAAGGAAGAGAATCCCGACCAGCAGGTACTCCGGCCGGCTCAGTCCCGCGAGTGAAGCCGCCATGCCCTCCAGCGCCGCTCCGGCCGCACCCCAGCGGACATGCAGCTCACGGCTCGCCATCAGAACGGTCAACAGCAGGAAGAAAAATGCGGTCTGCTCGGCCCAAGGGAAGATGGATGTCAGAAACATCGGCTCCGACAACCCCACAAGCAGCAGGCCGTAGGCCAGAATCGCCGGTCGGAGCAGCGGTCTGAGTATGAGTGTCAGCAGGATGAAGTTCGCCGCAAAGAGGCCCAGGTTGAACCATTGAAAAACCAGCGGCGAGGGGAAAATGGCGTAGACGGAGCCCATCAGCAGTGGAAAAAGGGGGCTGCGCAGGGTCTGTGCGGGATAGGGGATTTCGGTGCCGTCACCAAGAAAGTATCCCCGGATGCCGAGCATAAGTCCGTCGCCGGCCGCCACGTTCCGGGCGATATCGATGTACTCGGTCGCGTCCTGGCTGAGGTTGGGAGGCCCGGTAAGGGCGGGAAGGCGGACAACTATCAGAAGTGCAAAGACGATTGCGACCCATGCTTGATCACGCGTCGAGTTCACGGCGGCACCCTATCATCGCCCTCCGGGGGACACAATACTCTTTCAGGCTTGTAGATGCGTATTGTGTCCCCAAAATAATTCGGTATGCTGTGGGGCAGATTTCCCAGAATGAACCGAATACGAACACAGCATGGAGCGTGCCTATGAAGATCCGAGCCTTGCGAGCCATGGTTTTTCTGATCTTGCCGGCGGCCTTGTTGTTGCTGGCCGCTGTCCACTCTCTGCCAGCACAGGAGCAACCGGCGGAGGCGCGGAAGCATTACGCCTCCGCGAAGGAGTTTCTGAAGAAAGGGGAGCGGGACAAGGCCATCGCCGAACTCCAGGAGGCGATCCGTCTCGCCCCGGAATTCGTCGAAGCCCACCATGATTACATTTCTCAGCGGACAGGATTCCGGACGGATCCCGACAAGGCGGCCGCGCTGGTGAAGGAGTACGAGGAACGGTTGAAGGAACGCGCCGGCAGCGCCACAATGCACTACCTTCTCGGCCGCGCCTATGCGAGCGCCGGCCGGAATCATGATGGCGTGGCCCAGTATCGGAAATCGCTGGAGCTCAACGCCGGCTACAGCTGGGCGTTGATGGAACTCGGGTCCGAGGCGCTCAAGGACGACAATCGTGTCCAGGCAACCGAGTACTTCGAGCAGGCCCGCCTGAAGGCCGGCGAAAATGCACCCTTGCTCCTCAGGCTGGCCGGCCGTTTGAGTTCGGTCCGGGCGTACGAATCGGCGCTTGCAGAAGCCCGGCGCGCACTCCAGATTGACCCCACCCAATACGAGGTCTATCCCATTCTTTGGAAAGCTCAGCTGGGTCTTTCATCGGCCTCGGAGGAGGCTCAGGCTGAGGTGATTCGCAACATCGCGGTTTTGGAGACGGAGTATCCCGACGATCCCAGGGTGCTGGATGCCGTAATGCAGGGATATAGGAGCTTCTTTGACGACGAAGCCGCGGCGGCCGTTCGGAAGCGGATCCTGGCGTTGGATCCCCAGTATTTCGCACGCCAGGCGGGAGCGCCGAGGTTCATGATAGTCACAGCGGAGGGAAATCGGCTCGAGTTTTCAGGGCCCGAGGTAACGAGGGCGCTGGATGCGGCAAAGCTCACCGATCCCAGGGAGCAAATCGAGGTCTACCGGCAGATCGCAGAGGAGACCCGGGATGAAAACCTCAGGATCTATTTCCTAAATCCGCGCCTGTTCAATGCCTATCTGAAGGCGGACGACCTGGAGAGCGCCGAGAGGCTGGCCGAGCAAATGGAAAAGGTTGTCGACCCCATCCTGGCAGCTCGCAGCAGTCAGGGATTGGCAGAAGCCTATCTCGCGAAAGGGACCGGACTGGACCGTGCGCAGAGCTACGCCGATAAAGCCGTAGAAGCCTTTCGACGGGAACTCGGCAGGCTGGAATCCTCTGAGAGCCCCGGACGGGAAATCCTCCAGGCAAAGCGCTTGCTGGCCGCCTCCCTGCATGTGCAGGGTCGGATCCTGATAGCCAAGGATCGCACGGAGGCGGCTGTTCCCTCTCTCCAGGAGTCGTTACAGCTATTGGAGGCGGAATCGGTCGCTCTCGATCTTGGGCTGGCATACGAAAAGCTCGGCAGCATGAATGAAGCGGTCGAGATGCTGGCCATGGCCGTTTCGTTCGAAGGGCCCAGGAAGCAGGAGGCCAGGACGGCACTCGACCGGATCTACGGAGACAGGGAGAAGACCGTACCCGTCGCGATCCTGCTGGAGGAGGCTGCGGCGAAGCGGAAAAAGTCAGCCGCAGAGTCCGGCTCGGGCGAGCGCCCGGTTGAGACAAGCATCCTGGATGGGAAGGAAGCGCCGGACTTCAAACTGGCTTCGGTCAAGGGAGATACCACTCGTCTCTCCGGTCTGCGGGGCAACGTGGTTCTCCTGAACTTCTGGGCCACCTGGTGAGGGCCATGCCGTGCGGAGTATCCGCACTTGCAAACCATCCAGGACGAGTACAGGGACAAGGGCGTGATCGTTGTCATGATCAGCCTCGATGAAGAGGACTTTCTGGTTCCTCTCTACATGAAAAAGCACCCCGCGTCGGCTCTGATGCTGCTGGCGCGTGCCGATGCGAAGGCGATCAAAGCTGCTTACGGCGTGAGCGGCATCCCTGCCAACTTTGTGATCGATGCCGTCGGGGCGGTACGCCACTATTCATCCGGATTCGGGGAGGGTGGGGAGAAGAAGCTCCGCGCCGAGATCGAAGCCGCGCTGAAATTTCGGGGACAGGCGCGAATGGCGCTTAAATGAGGAATCGAGAACCCTGAAAGGGTCCAACAGGAAAGCCCAGGGCGTAAGCCCT
>JBBIMP010000072.1:0-13489 GCA_037444305.1 Acidobacteriota bacterium | reverse complement strand
TCCGCGAGGGCGGCAGGACGGTCGGGGCCGGCACCATTTCGGACATCATCGAGTAGGCGCCCGGACGGCCGGAAGGAAGCATGCGAGACATCATCACGTTTGAATGCACCAAGTGCAAGAGCCGCAACTACACGTCGACCAAGAACAAGAAGACGACGACGGAGCGGCTCGAGCTCAAGAAGTTTTGCCATCGTTGCCGCGCGCACACGCCGCACAAGGAGACCCGCTAGGCGGGCTCCCGACCGAGCGGCGCAGCGGTTGTTGCAGGCCAGTAGCTCAATTGGCAGAGCATCGGTCTCCAAAACCGAGGGCTGGGGGTTCGAGTCCCTCCTGGCCTGCCACCAACCTGCGAGCTATTCCCCGGAAACGCGGGGCGCAGGCGGCGGGACCAAACGACTTTCGTGGAGTCTTATTCCGATGAACGGATTTTTTGCAAAGATAAAGGATTCCTTCGGGAACTTCCTGAATTTCACGAAAGACACGCGCAAGGAACTGAACAACGTCTCCTGGCCGACCCGGCGCGAGCTGACCGGGACGACCATCGTGGTCATCGTGGCGGTGTTCTTTTTCGGCTTTTTTCTCTGGATCGTGGATTTGATCGTCGGGCCCGCCATGGGCTTCCTGCTGCGCACTCTGTCAAGCTGATCGGGAAGACGGACGTATGGAAAGCTCAAAGAAGTGGTACATCATCCACACGTACTCCGGCTACGAGCGCAAGGTCGCCGAGAGCCTGATGAACCGCATCCAGGCGTACGACCTGGGGGACTGCATCGGCCAGATCCTGATCCCCACCGAGGACGTGGTGGAGATCAAGGGGGGCAAGAAGGTCATCACCAAGCGGCTGACCTTCCCCGGCTACATCCTGGTCGAGATGGACATGACCGACGAGGCCTGGCACGTGGTGCGGGGCACGCCCAAGGTCACGCGCTTCATCAGCACCGGCAAGAAGCCGACGGCGCTGACCGAGGAGGAGATCGACGAGGTGGTCAACCGTGTCTCGGTAACGGCGGAGCAGCCCAAGCCGAAGTTCACCTTCGACCACGGGGACGCGGTGAAGATCATCGACGGGCCCTTCAAGGACTTCACCGGGATGGTCGAGGACGTGAACCCGGACCGGAACACGCTGCGGGTCATGCTGACGATCCTCGGGCGCGCCACCCCGGTGGAGCTGGAGTCCGAGCAGGTGGAAAAGGTTTAGACCCCGGGCGCGCCGGGCGGCGAGCGCCCGCGGCGCCGGCACTTATGGAGTTCGAATGGCCAAGAAGATCATCGGAAACATAAAACTGCAGGTGGCCGCAGGCAAGGCCACGCCGGCGCCGCCGGTCGGCTCCGCGCTCGGCCCCCACGGGCTCAACATCATGGACTTCTGCAAGGCCTTCAACGCGAAGACCGCCAAGCAGGAGGGGCTGATCATCCCCGTAGTGGTCACCGTGTACGGCGACCGGACGTATTCGTTCGTCACCAAGACGCCGCCCGCGGCCATCCTGCTCAAAAAGGCCGCCAACATCGCCAAGGGCTCGGGCGAGCCGAACAAGAGCAAGGTCGGAAAGGTGTCGATGAAGCAGGTGAAGGAGATCGCCCAGACCAAGATGCCGGACCTGAACGCGCCCAACCTGGAGGCGGCGGTCAAGACCGTCCTGGGAACCGCCCGCAGCATGGGGCTGGAAGTCGAGGATTAGACAGGCCGCCGGCCGCGGCTGAAGGCCGGCGCGGAATTCGAGGTGTGGAAATGCCCAAAGCGGGAAAGAACTACAGGAAAGCGGCTGCCACGGTGGAGCAGAAGCTCTATCCGCTGGAGGAGGCGATCGTGCTGCTGAAGAAGATCGCTTTCGCGAAGTTCAACGAGACGGTCGAGATCTCCATGAAGCTGGGGGTGGACCCGAAGCACGCGGACCAGATGGTGCGCGGCACGGTGCTGCTGCCCCACGGCCTCGGCAAGACCAAGCGCGTGATCGCCATCACCTCCGGCGACAAGGTGAAGGAAGCGCGCGACGCCGGGGCGGACGACGTCGGCGGGGACGACATCGTGGAGCGCATCGCCGAGGGCTGGCTGGACTTCGACGCGGTGGTGGCCACGCCGGACATGATGCGCAGCGTCGGCAAGCTCGGAAAGGTCCTGGGGCCGAGGGGCCTGATGCCCAATCCCAAGACCGGGACCGTGACCTTCGACGTCGGCAAGGCGATCAAGGAGATCAAGGCGGGCAAGGTGGAGTTCCGCGTCGACAAGACCGGCATCGTCCACGCGCCCTGCGGCAAGATCCGGTTCGAGCAGCAGAGCCTCTACGACAACGCCAAGGCGCTCATCGACGCGATCGTCCGGGCCAAGCCCCCCTCCAGCAAGGGGAAGTACGTGAGAAGCATTTCGCTCTCCTCGACCATGAGCCCGGGAATATTCGTGGACGAAAGCACCCTGGAGGCCCGGCCCCAGTAGGACCGGCGCGCGGGTTCCCCGCCGGGCGGCGGGAATCGGGGATCAACGAGCGGGGCCGGCCCGCCGCAGCGGCGGACGGCAGAGGGCGCGGGAAGGCGCCGGGCCCCGCGGTTACTTGAGGTGGCAACGGAATCATGGACAGAGCAGAGAAGCAGCAAACGGTGGAGACGCTCGGCGAGACCTTCCGGCAGATCCACAGCGCGTTTCTGATCAACTACGTCGGGCTGAAAGTCGTGGACGCGACCGAGCTGCGCCGCAAGATCCGGGAGATCGACGGCCGCTACTTCGTGGTCAAGAACACCCTGGCCAAGCTGGCCGCGAAGGACACCAGCCTGGACAAGCTCAGCGGGCACTTCGAGGGCCCCACGGCGATCGCCTGCCACCCCAAGGACGTGGTCGGGCTGGCCAAGCTGCTCTCCGAGGCCGTCAAGGCCAATCCCAATCTCCGGTTCAAGGCGGCCATGGTCGAGGGCAAGGTGGTGGCCGCCGAGGAAATCCAGAGCATCGCTTCGATGCCGTCGCGGGAGGTTCTGCTCGGGCGCCTGGCCTACGTCCTCAAGGCGCCGATGCAGCGGCTGGCGACGGTGCTCAAGGCGCCGGTCCGGGATCTGGCCATGGTCGTCAAGCAGATTGAAAAGTAGTCCGCCGGGATCAGGGTCATCAATTTTAAAAACCTTTCAGGGAGTTAGAGATGGCGATTACGAAGAACGAAGTGATGGAATGGATCGATCAGGCCACGATGATGGAGATCTCGGACCTGGTCAAGAGCCTCGAGGAGAAATACGGCGTCAGCGCGGCGGCCGCCATGCCTGTGATGGCGGGCGGAGCCGCGGGCGCGGGTGCGGGCGAGGCCAAGGCTGCGGCGGAGGAACAGACCGAGTTCACCGTCGTCCTGAGCGCCGTCGGCGACAAGAAGATCAACGTGATCAAGGCCGTCCGCGAAGTCACCAGCCTCGGGCTCAAGGAAGCCAAGGACCTGGTGGAAGGCGCCCCGAAGCCCGTCAAGGAGGGCGTCTCCAAGGACGAGGCCCAGTCGATCAAGAAGAAATTCGAAGAAGCCGGCGCCAGCGTCGAAATCAAGTAGTACCCTGCCCGATCCCGTTGTTCCGCTCCGGGCCCTGCCACGCGGGGCGCCGGGCGGAGCGGGTTGCCCCGCTGCAGTGACAGAGCTCCCCCGATCGCCGGGCAGCGACATGGGGGGCGAGCCTCCACCGAAACACGAGGTTAAAGTGCCGCGGCACTTCGGATCTAACCGAATTGAAGATACGAGCGCGGACTACGGCATGCGGATCCCAGGGCGCCCCCGGGCGCTCCGGGCATTCGTCCGCCTTCCTCACGGCTTTTTCCGTATCAAGTCAAGCATGACTCCGGCAACACAGGCGTCGAGGGAAATCCTTAAATGACCAATATCAGCACTTCCAACGTTTACCGGGACCGCATGGACTTCGCCAAGATCCACGCGAGCATCCCCATCCCCAATCTGATCGAAGTACAGCGGAAGTCCTACCACCGCTTCCTGCAGATGGACGTCCCGGCAGTGGACCGGGAGGACGTGGGCCTGCACGCGGTCCTGAGCTCGGTGTTCCCGATCAACGACTTCCGCGGCACCTCCTCGCTCGAGTTCGTCGACTACTCGATCGGAAACTGGCAGTGCAAGTGCGGCCACCTCAAGGGCCTGGACTACCTCCGGGCCAACTGCGTCGAGTGCGGCAAGACCATCATCAACAGCCCGTACAATCCCGAGTCCGGCTCGTGCCGCCACTGCGGCGCGCGGAACGAGATCGAGAACGTGCGCTGCGAGTACTGCGGCGATCCGGTCGGCCTCAGCGTGAAGTACACCGTCGAGGAGTGCCAGGAGCGCGGGATGACCTTCGCCGTGCCGCTTAAGGTGACGATCCGGCTCGTGGTCTGGGACAAGGACAGCGAGACCGAAGGCAAGTCGATCCGCGACATCAAGGAGCAGGAGGTCTACTTCGGCGACATCCCGCTGATGACCGAAAACGGCACCTTCATCATCAACGGCACCGAGCGGGTGATCGTCAGCCAGCTGCACCGCTCGCCGGGCGTCTTCTTCGAATCCAACGCCGCGCGGACGTTCATCCTCGGAAAAATCATCCCCTACCGGGGCTCGTGGGTGGAGTTCGAATACGACCAGAAGAACCTGCTCTACATCCGGATCGACCGGAAGCGGAAGTTCCTGGCGACGACCTTCGTGCGGGCACTCGGCCTGACGACCGATGCGGAGATCCTGCGCACCTTCTACGCGCCGGTCGCGGTCCGTTGGGAGGGCAAAACCCTCAACCGCACGCTGGGACGCGACCTGATCGGCGGCAAGACGGCGCACGAGATCAAGGATGCCAAGGGGAAGGTGCTCGCCCCCAAGGGGAAGAAGATCACCGAAAACCTCTTCAGCACCCTGCTGAAGGCGGGGATCGAGGAGATCGAGATGGCCGTCGAGGGTCTCGAGGGCGCGTTCGCGATCGACGAAATCATCGACGGCGAAACGGGCGAGATCCTCGTCGAGTCCAACTCCGAGGTGAGCACGCAGACCATCAACAAGCTGAGCGAGGCGGGCATCCGGTCCATCGAGATTTTCTTCCCGGAACAGGCCGACACCGGAGTCACCATTTCCCAGACCCTGCGCAAGGACCACATCAAGACCCAGGAGGAGGCGCTGATCGAGATTTACCGGAAGCAGCGCCCGGGCGACCCGCCGACGGTGCAGACCGCCACGGCGCTCTTCGAGGGCATGTTCTACGACCCGCGCAAGTACGACTTCGCCCGGGTCGGGCGGCTCAAGTTCAACATCAAGCTCGGGCTGAACACGCCCCTGGACCAGCGCACGATGACGCCCGAGGACTTCTACGCCGTGATCAACTACGCGCTGAAGCTCCCCAAGAACATCGGCACGGTGGACGACATCGATCACCTGGGGAACCGCCGCGTGCGGGGCGTCGGCGAGCTGCTCGAAAACCAGTTCCGCATCGGCCTGGTGCGCATGGAGCGGGCCATCAAGGAGAAGATGTCGGTCCACCAGGAGATGACCACGGCGATGCCGCACGACCTGATCAACGCCAAGCCGGTCATGGCGTCGATCCGCGAGTTTTTCGGCAGCAGCCAGCTCTCCCAGTTCATGGACCAGACCAACCCGCTGTCCGAGATCACGCACAAGCGCCGGCTCTCGGCGCTCGGCCCCGGCGGTCTCAGCCGGGAGCGCGCCGGCTTCGAGGTGCGCGACGTGCACCCGACGCACTACGGCCGGATCTGCCCGATCGAGACCCCGGAAGGGCCCAACATCGGGCTGATCTCCTCGCTCAGCTGCTACGCGCGCATCAACGACTACGGCTTCATCGAGTCGCCCTACCGCAAGGTCCTGGAGGGGCGCGTGCTCGACTACGTCCAGGTCGTCTTTCCGGGCGACACGCGCTTCGGCATCGGGGAGCAGGTCGAGCGCGAGGCTGTGGAGAAGGAGAACAGGCGGGTGGACGCCGCCGGCAAGCGGCCGGCGCAGTACGAGCCGCACCCCTTCTTTCTGACCGCGTGGGAGGCCGAGGAGTACACCATCGCCCAGGCGAACGTCGAGCTCGACGAGAGCGGCAGGATCATCCACGACCGCGTCAACGCCAGGATCGCCGGCAATTTCGCGCTCGTGCAAAGCGAGCAGGTCGACTACGTCGATGTCTCGCCCAAGCAGCTCGTGAGCGTCGCCGCCAGCCTGATCCCGTTTCTGGAGCACGACGACGCCAACCGCGCGCTGATGGGCTCCAACATGCAGCGGCAGGCGGTGCCGCTGGTCAAGGCGGAGGCGCCGTACATCGGGACCGGGATGGAGTACATCACGGCGAAGGACTCGGGCGCGGTGGTCATCTGCAAGCGCACCGGCGTCGTCGACAGCGTGGACTCCATGCGCATCATCGTGCGCGTCGAGGGCGAGGGCGGCAACGGCAAGAAGGCCCGCGAGGCCGCCGTCGACATCTACACGCTCACGAAATTCAAGCGCTCCAACCAGAACACCTGCATCAACCAGATGCCGCTGGTGCGCAAGGGCGACCGCGTCCTGCGCGGCCAGGTGCTCGCCGACGGGCCCTGCACGCACCTGGGCGAGCTGGCGCTCGGGCGCAACGTGCTGGTGGCGTTCATGCCCTGGCGCGGCTACAACTTCGAGGACGCCATCCTGGTGAGCGAAAGGCTCGTCAAGGAGGACAGCTACACCTCCATCCACATCGAGGAGCTCGAGATCGAGGCCCGCGACACCAAGCTCGGGCCCGAGGAGATTACGCGCGACATCCCCAACGTCAGCGAGTCCGCGCTGCGCGACCTCGACGACAGCGGCATCATCCGCATCGGCGCGACCGTGCGCCCGGGCGACGTCCTGGTCGGAAAGGTCACGCCCAAGGGCGAGACGCAGCTCTCCCCCGAGGAGAAGCTGCTGCGCGCCATCTTCGGCGAGAAGGCGGGCGAGGTGCGCGACGCCTCCTTGGTCACCCCCCCGGGCATCGAGGGGACGATCGTGGACGTCATGATCTTCTCGCGCAAGGGCGTGCCCAAGGACGAGCGCGCCAAGTCCATCGAGCAGGAGCAGGTCGAGAAGATGGAGAAGGACCTCAACGACGAGAGCCGGATCATCAAGGAGGAGCGCAACAAGCAGTACATCGACATCCTCAACGGGGAAACGCTCCCCGAAGACCTGACCAGCCGCGCGGGCGAGGTCGTGCTGAAGAAGAAGACCAAGCTGACCCGCTCGATGCTCGCCGGACTCAGCAGCACCGAGCTGAACAAGATCAAAAACGACTTCAAGGCCGAGAAGGAGGGGAAGGTCTACGAGAGCATCAAGCGGCTCGAGGAAAAGAGCGAGAAACAGATCCAGATCCTCAAA
The DNA here is from genome assembly GCA_037444305.1 of Acidobacteriota bacterium. Classification (GTDB taxonomy): domain Bacteria; phylum Acidobacteriota; class UBA6911; order UBA6911; family UBA6911; genus JBBIMP01. The sequence continues at coordinate 6,182 of JBBIMP010000072.1, read as the reverse complement.
ACCCTGCACGAGGAGCAGCTGGGCAAGCTGCGCAAGGGAGACGAGCTCCCGCCCGGCGTCATCAAGATGGTCAAGGTCTACGTGGCCATGAAGCGGAAGCTCTCCGTCGGGGACAAGATGGCGGGACGGCACGGCAACAAGGGCGTCATCGCGCGCATCCTGCCCGAAGAGGACATGCCCTACCTGCCGGACGGCACCCCGGTGGAGATCGTGCTCAACCCGCTCGGCGTCCCCTCGCGCATGAACGTGGGGCAGATCCTGGAGGCGCACCTCGGCTGGGCGGCCAAGTCGCTCGGCCTCTACTTCTCCAGCCCGGTCTTCGACGGCGCCTCCGAGTCGGAGATCAAGCAGATGCTGGAGCGGGCCGACCTGCCCCGCAGCGGAAAGATCGACCTGTACGACGGCATGACGGGGGAAAGGCTCGACCAGAAGGTGACCGTCGGTTACATCTACATGCTCAAGCTCTCGCACCTGGTGGACGACAAGATCCACGCCCGGAGCATCGGCCCCTACTCGCTGATCACCCAGCAGCCGCTGGGCGGCAAGGCGCAGTTCGGCGGCCAGCGCTTCGGGGAGATGGAAGTCTGGGCGCTGGAGGCCTACGGCGCGGCCAACATCCTGCAGGAGCTGCTTACGGCCAAGTCGGACGACATCCAGGGCAGGACCAAGATTTACGAAGCGATCGTCAAGGGCGAATCGCAGTTCACGCCGGGAATCCCGGAATCGTTCAACGTGCTCATCCGGGAGTTGCAGAGCCTCTGCCTCGACGTGGAGTTGATCCAGCGGCAGAAGACGCGGCGGCTGGAGCTGGCCGAGTAGGCCGCTCCGGCGCGCGGGGAAGTGAACGGAAGGTCACGAGGACGGTGAACCTCTAGGATTGGGAGGGTTCCATTGAGTAGTTTCAGACACAGCATCGAAAAGTCGGATCTGAGCAACGATTTCGACAGCATCCGGATCAGCCTGGCTTCGCCGGAGAAGATCCGCGCCTGGTCGCACGGAGAGGTGACCAAGCCCGAAACCATCAACTACCGGACGTTCAAGCCCGAGCGGGACGGCCTGTTCTGCGCGAGGATCTTCGGCCCGGTCACCGACTGGGAGTGCCTCTGCGGCAAGTTCAAGCGGATGAAGTACCGCGGGGTCACCTGCGACAAGTGCGGCGTGGAAGTGACGCTCTCCAAGGTCCGCCGCGAGCGCCTGGCGCACATCGAGCTGGCCTCCCCCTGCTCGCACGTCTGGTTCTTCAAGGGACTGCCCAGCCGCATCGGCCACCTGCTCGACATCAGCCTGCGCGACCTGGAGCGGGTCCTGTACTTCGAGGCCTACGTCGTCATCGACGCGGGCGACGCCCCGGTGAAGGAGAAGGAGCTGCTGTCCGAGGAGCGCTACCGCGCTCTGGCCCTGGAGTTCGCCGGCCGGTTCAAGGCCATGATGGGCGCCGAGGCGATCAAGGAGCTGCTGCGCCAGGTCGACGTCGAGCAGCTGGCCGACGAGCTCCGGACCTCCATGAAGACCGAGACCTCGCAGCTGAAGAAGCTCAAGTTCGCCAAGCGCCTCAAAGTGGTCGAGGCCTTCCGCAAGTCGGGCAACAAGCCCGAGTGGATGATCCTGGACGTCATCCCCGTGATCCCGCCGGAGCTCCGGCCGCTCGTGCCGCTCGACGGCGGGCGCTTCGCGACCTCGGACCTGAACGACCTCTACCGTCGCGTGATCAACCGCAACAACCGCCTGAAGAAGCTCATGGAGCTGCGCGCGCCCGACGTGATCATCCGCAACGAGAAGCGGATGCTGCAGGAGGCCGTGGACGCCATGTTCGACAACGGGCGCCGCGGGCGCGTCCTGCGGGGCGCCAACAACCGCCCGCTCAAGTCGCTCAGCGACACGCTCAAAGGGAAGTCCGGGCGCTTCCGGCAGAACCTCCTCGGCAAGCGCGTGGACTACTCGGGCCGCTCGGTCATCGTCGTCGGCCCGGAACTGAAGCTGCACCAGTGCGGGCTGCCCAAGAAGATGGCGCTGGAGCTGTTCAAGCCGTTCATCTACAACCGCCTGGAGAAGGACGGGCACGCCGCCACCATCAAGGGCGCCAAGGAGATGGTGGAGCGGCAGGAGGCAGTGGTCTGGGACATCCTCGAAGGGGTCATCCAGGACCACCCCGTGCTGCTCAACCGCGCGCCGACGCTGCACCGCCTGGGCATCCAGGCCTTCGAGCCGGTCCTGGTCGAAGGCAAGGCCATCAAGATCCCGCCGCTGGTCTGCGCGGCCTTCAACGCCGACTTCGACGGCGACCAGATGGCGGTCCACATCCCGCTCTCGCCCGAGGCCCAGATCGAGGCCTCGGTCCTGATGCTCAGCAGCCACAACATCCTCTCGCCGGCCAACGGCCAGCCGATCGCCATCCCCAGCCAGGACATCGTGCTCGGCTGCTACTACCTGACCAAGGCCAAGAAGGGGACCAGGGGGGAGGGCCGGGTCTTCGGCACGTACGACGAGGTCATGTTCGCACTCGAAAACGGCCTCGTGGAGCGGCTGACCCCCATACGCTACCGCTACTCGGGCCTGCTCATGGAGCTGGGTGCGCTCTACGACGACCAGGCCATCATGCGCGCCGAGGTGCGCGAGGTGAAGAACGAGTTCGTCAACACCACAGTGGGCCGCCTGATCTTCAATTCCATCCTGCCCAAGGGGACGCCGTTCATCAACGGCCTGCTGAAGCGCAAGGGCCTGCAGCAGCTGGTGAACTACTGCTACCTGAACTTCGGGCTCGACGTCACCGTGTCGATGCTCGACTCGCTGAAGGACCTCGGCTTCCTGCACGCCACCAAGGCGGGGATCTCCATCGGCATCGACGACCTCATCGTGCCGGAGAGCAAGGGCGAGATGGTCGAGGCGGCGCGCCAGAGCGTCATCGAGGTCGAGAAGCAGTACCAGGACGGCGCCATCACCGACGGCGAACGCTACAACAAGATCATCGACATCTGGTCCGACGTCACCGAGCGGGTCTCCGACGAGATGTTCCGCATCATGGCCGAGCAGGACGCCAGCGGCGATGAGTTCAACCCCATCTACATCATGGCCGACTCCGGAGCGCGCGGCAGCAAGCAGCAGATCCGCCAGCTGGCGGGAATGCGCGGCCTGATGGCCAAACCCTCGGGCGAGATCATCGAGACGCCCATCACGGCGAACTTCCGCGAAGGGCTGACCGTGCTGCAGTACTTCATCTCCACCCACGGCGCCCGCAAGGGCCTGGCCGACACCGCGCTCAAAACCGCGGATTCCGGCTACCTTACGCGTCGCCTTGTCGATGTGGCGCAGGACGTGATCATTACGATCGACGACTGCAAAACACTTGACGGCATTCATGTCACATCGATTGTCGAAGGCGGCGAGATCATCGAGTCGCTGCGCGACCGCATCGTGGGCCGCGTCTCGCTCGACACCATCAAGGATCCGCTCACGGGCGAGACCATCGTCGGGATCAACGAGGAGATCACCGAGAAGCTCGCGGCCGAGATCCAGGCCTCGGGCATCGAGAGGGTCAAGATCCGCTCCGTGCTCACCTGCAAGGCCAACCGCGGGGTCTGCGTCCGCTGCTACGGCCGCAACCTGGCCACGGGCAGAATGATCGACCTTGGCGAAGCCGTGGGTGTCATCGCTGCCCAGTCGATCGGCGAACCCGGAACCCAGCTCACCATGCGTACCTTCCATATCGGCGGGACCGCCAGCCGGACGCACGAGCAGTCGACGGAGGAGGCGCGGCACGAAGGCACCGTAAAGTTCCTCAACATCCAGACCGTCACCAACCGCGACGGCAACCTGGTGGTGATGAACCGCAACGGCACGCTCGTAATCGCCGACGACCACGGCCGGGAGCGCGAGCGCTACTCGGTGGCCTACGGCGCCACGCTGAAGGTCAAGGAAGGGCAGCGGGTCAAGCCCGGGCAGGTCGTCGTCGAATGGGATCCCTACTCCTTCGCCATCCTGACCGAGTTCGGCGGCGCCATCGAGTTCAAGGACATCCACGACGGCGTGACGGTCAAGGAGGAACGCGACGAGAACACCGGGCTGGTGCGCCAGGTGATCACCGAGTCGCCCGACGAGAAGTTCCAGCCGCAGATCATCATCCGGGACGAGAAGGGGAAGATCGCCAAGCAGTACCTCCTGCCGTCCAAGGCCCACCTCTGGGTTGCCGACAAAGAGCAGGTCTACCCCGGGAGCACGCTGGCCAAGATCCCGCGCGAAACGCGCAAGACCAAGGACATCACCGGCGGGCTGCCGCGCATCGTCGAGCTGTTCGAGGCGCGCAAGCCGAAGGAGACCGCCGTCATCACCGAGATCGACGGCTTCGTCCGCTACGCCGGCCTGGTCCGCGGGCAGCGCAAGATCGAGGTCCACAGCGACGCCGCGATCGTAAAGGAATACCTGCTGCCGCGCGGCGTGCACATCAACGTCCAGGAGGGCGAGCACGTGCGCGCCGGCGAGGCGCTCATGGACGGCCCGCGCAACCCGCACGACATCCTCCGGGTGCTGGGCGAGAAAGAGCTGCAGAGCTACCTCGTGAACGAAATCCAGGAGGTCTACCGGCTGCAGGGCGTCGACATCAACGACAAGCACATCGAGGTCATCGTCCGGCAGATGATGCGCTGGATCAAGATCGAGGACGTGGGCGACACCGAGTTCCTGCTCGAGGAGCAGGTGGACAAGTTCCGCTTCCACGCCGAGAACGAGCGCGTGGAGGCCGAAGGCGGCCAGCCCGCCAAGGGGCGCCCGCTGCTGCTCGGGATCACCAAGGCATCACTTTCGACCGACAGCTTCATCTCGGCCGCCTCCTTCCAGGAGACGACCCGGGTGCTCACCGAGGCAGCCATCAGCGGCAAGGTGGACTACCTGCGCGGGCTCAAGGAGAACGTCATCATGGGACGGCTCATCCCGGCGGGCACCGGGATGGAGCACTACAGGAACATCAAGCTCACCGAGGAGCTCATTCCCGAGGAGCCGCTGGAGCCGGAAACGGGCGACCTCGAAGCCGACATCCTGGCCGGCCTGGACGGCCTGCAGAGCAAGGGCCTGGATCTTGCGTAGTCGATTGTGCGGGCAGGACTAAGGTGGAAAATGAAAAAGGCGGAGCTTTCGCCCCGCCTTTTTCGTTGATTTTGTGTGCTGCGTTAGCTTTTCTTAGGGACCGCCGCCGGAGCCGCCCGCCTTGCCGATGGCATCTCCCTCACTCAAACCCGTAGGAACTGTGCCGTCGTTCGTGCCCAAATACCGAACGACCTGGTCAGCAGCAATCCCGTAGGTATATCGGGCTGCCCCCGCGCTAGCCGGTGTTGCTGTAACGGAAAACCCACCATCAGCGTTCAACATAGGTGGACATATTGTATCGGTGCAAGCAATGGCTGTCTCGTCTGTGTAGTTATAGCCATTGAAGCCGCTTATATAGCGACCATCCAAAAAACCTGTTTCCGCAAGGATCTGCAAGGTGGTGTAGTTCTGATTGTTGGTCGAAGCGAAAGCGACCTGCGCCGAACCCGCTGTGCGGCATCCCTGAATGGCCCCCGCCTCGTTGGAAGCCTTCCTGGCGGTGAGCATGCTCGGGATCGCGATCGCGGCGATGATGGCGATGATCGCCACGACGATCAGCAGCTCTACGAGCGAAAAACCCTGTTCTTTCTTCATTCCAAATCTCCTCTCCATGGATTGGTAAAATGGTCACTGGGGGAGTAGCAATCGGCGTGCCAATTGCCTCCATTCGCTAGAAGGTTTTTTGTTGCAGCCATAAACCACACAAATAAAAGCGCTTAATATTATTTCGCGTCCGGCTGTCCTCAGACTCGCCAACGATGGAATCCCTGAGGGTGAACCGTTTTTGACGATTTTCATCAAACGCGCTTGATGAGATTCATTACCGGATACAGCGGTAGTTTGCCCAGGCGGTGCGGGATTTCAGGAATCTGAGCCGTTGCTTCGATAGGCCGAGGCATCGATGCCCAGAACCTGGATCCGGTGGCGCAACGACGGCCTGGTGAGCCCGAGTTCGCGCGCGGCCTCGGTCTGGTTCCCTCGCGACCGCTCCAGCGCGCGAGATATGAGGTTGCGCTCGGTTTCGGCCAGGAACTCCTGCAGGTCGATCGGTCCCTCGGGGAGGGGAACTGGCGACGCCTGCGGCCGCACCTGGCGTACGACATCGG
>JBBIMP010000071.1:0-14118 GCA_037444305.1 Acidobacteriota bacterium | reverse complement strand
GCCCGCCCCGGTCGGCCTCCGCCAAAATGCTGCGCTTGTACGCGGCACTGAATTTCCGGCGTTCGGCCTTGGCGGATACCTCTGGATCGGCGGGGGCGGCCGCGGCCCTGGGGATGGATGCCCCGAAGTGGAGGGAAGGCGAGCGAAGCGAGACTTCCCGTAACGTAGGGGCATCCATCCCCATCTCTCTTCTCAATTCTGCGGTTTGCATTTTAGATTCTCTCCCTACCCTCTACATTAAATTAACATGGGGTAGGTGTCTCACTATTATTGGCACGGAGGGATGGGCGTGAGAATTATCTTCTTGGCGCCAAGTGCGACCAGAGTCCCACCGCTATGACAGCGAAACGGGACAAGCACTTCGAAGTTCTTATCAAACTCCCGAAGCAGGCTTACAATCGGCCAAACGGCATCGACATCTCCGCCGCGGGTGTACAGGCAAAGATCGATGCCCTGGTGACTTTGAGTTGATTCCTTGAGAACGCGGAAAAGAGCTTCCTTGATATCTGACTGGAACTTAGTGGCAACGCCCGGTATTGGAGGAGAGCATTGCCTGTCAAAGTTGAAAAGGCAGACCACCGTCCTGCCCCCCCTTAGGGCTTCGATATTCGCAAGGATCCCCTGGCGATCGACGAATGGCATGCCAACCTCGTCAAGTTGTTAAAATAGAGATATTTGCGCCTCTCTGTGTCAAAAGCAGACCAAAGAATAAGAGATCTGCTGCTTTTGTTCAACGAGAAACGAAACCTCCCAGCCTCTTTTCCATCTGGAATCCAGCATTTGGCTTGCGTGCAAAGTGAACTACAAACTTAACTTATCGGCTGTTTGCCTAAGTTCCTTGATTAAATCAAAGAGCCCCTTCGACGATTCTGAGCACCACACCCTTGATTTCGAACTGGTCGGTTTCCTTGACCTCGATTTCCGCGTATTGCGGATTCAGTGACTTAAGGACAACGCGGCCTTCCCGACGAAGATATTTCTTCACCACCACCCCGCCGTTGACCGCTGCGACGACGGTGTTCCCGGGACGGGGCTCCCTGGCATAGTCGACCAGGATCAGATCCCCATCCTCGATCCGCGGCGACATGGAGTCCCCTCGCACGCGGATAACGAAGCGGTTCTCTTTCGCCAGATGGCGCACGACCTTATAGGCACTCGAGGCCGGATCTGAAAGGAACTCATCCGGTTTTCCGGCGGGAATGCAGAACTGGTCGAAAAATGGAAGATCTGCATACCGCTCCTCCTGCGGCTTCCAGCAAGCAGTCACCCTGAAACCGGTACCGGCAAAGCATTTGCTTGGCGGCCGCGCGCTTGCCAGCTCAAAAAACACTATGAATAGCGGTTAGGGGAATCAAGTGCATACCCAGATTTAAAAATATCAGGGAATATCTGAAAAGCACCGGAAAGACCGAAGCCGAGCTGGCCCGGCTGGCCTGCATCTCCCAGGCCCACGTGAACATGATCAAGAACGGCTCCCGCCGCCCGACCCCGGAGGTCGCGGCGCGCCTGGAGGCCATACCGGGATCCCGCTGAGGACCCTTCTTCTAAAGGTGGAGAACAGGCCCCGCAAGCGGTCCCGGCTGCGTCCGGCCAATGCGCCGGTTCAGCGGACCGAGTGAACATCAACAACCTGGCCGGGAGGTCGCGACCATGCGGCCTGCCGACGCCATCTGCAATCATTATTAAACTGATTCGAGGCGACTCAAGTCATCAATCTCAAAAAATACAGTCTGGAGGCAGCCATGGGGAAGTTCGTGAAAGCGAAAAGCGAGCAGGCGTTTTTCAAGGTCGCGCTGTACGGCAAGACCGGGAGCGGCAAGACACTCACTTCGTTGCTCTGGGCCGAAGGGCTCGCGGCGCGGGAAGGGAAGCGCGTCGCGTTCGTGGACACCGAGCGCGGGTCGGAATTCTACTCGATCGACATCCCGGAACGGACCGTCCACCCTAAGGCGTTCGACTTCGACCGGCTGATCACGCGCAGCCTGATGGAGACGCTGGAGGCCGTGGAGAGCATCGACTACCAGGTCATGCTCGAGTGCGCGGACGGGTCCACGTCGTTCGTGATCTGGCTGACGCAGAAGAACCGCGAGCGCGCGCGCAGATACTTCGAGGTGCTCGGGGTCGACCCGGAGCTCCTCAAGGACCCGGGCTACATCGAGTACCAGCTCGGCCTCGACATCGAGGGCCGCGAGGTTTCCTTCGGGACGAAGGAGGAGGAGTACAACGGCAGGCACAGCGTGAAGGTCGTCTGGATCGGAAAGCGGTCGGACCCAAACCTGTCGCAGAGCGCCGCCCGCTTCTTCGGCGGTGCCTCCGAAGGAGGCGATACGGATGGTGATGAGATCCCGTTCTGATTCGCGAGGGAGCCGGGATGAGCGCGCTTGAGGACCTTCTCGAACGGCACATCAGGCTGGCGGGCCTGCCGGCGCCAAAGCGGGAGTACCGCTTCCACCCGCGGCGCCGCTGGCGGTTCGACTTCGCCTGGCCGCGCTGCAAGGTCGCGGCGGAGGTAGACGGCGGGATATACAGCCGGGGCCGCCACGTCAGAGGCGGCGGCTTCGAGCGCGACGCGGAAAAGGGGAACGCGGCGGTGATGGCCGGCTGGCGCGTGCTTCACTTCACCCCGCGCGCGGTCAAGTCCGGCGCGGCGGTGCAGGCGATCGAATGCCTGATCAGGAGTGCGGGCAGCTGATGAAACGGATGAAGGACGAAGAGATCGTGGAGATGCGCAAGGCCGGCGGCATCCTGCGGCTGCGCTGAGGCGGCAATACAGGGTTTGCTGAGCCTCAACGATGTGGCGACGCGGGCGAGCATGTCCACAAGGTTCATCCGGAAGCACCTGTCCGAGATCCCTCATTACCGCGCTTCGGCGCGGGGAAAAATCTGGATCGACTGGAACGATTTCCAGTCGTGGGTGCGGAAGCTGCGCGTTGAGATCAGGCAGGACGACCCCGTGGTCGAGATCCTGCGCGACCTTGCCAGGAAAAGGAGCGGTGCGGCATGAGCGTCAAGGTCGTTGAAATGTACCCGGGCAGCTGGTACATCCGGGTAGTCTACAAACATTTCCGAAAGACCAAGCAAATAGGATCGAAGGAGCGCGCGGTCGAGGTCGGCCGCAAGCTGACTACCGCGCTCGAACTCTACGGTTTCGATGCCCTGAGGATGTTCGAGAACACAGAGGAGCCGCCGGTCAGGCCGGCACCCGTTCCGGCAATTCCGACCGTGGACGAGTACCACGTCAAGTGGCTCGCGGAACTCGAGAGAACGGATCTGAAAAGATCGACGAAGGAGTGCTACGCCTACCACCTCACGAAGCACATCGTACCGTCCTTCGGGAAGGAAAGGCTCGCTGCGCTCGATTATCTGCGGCTGAAGGCGTGGGTCATCGTGCAGGCCGCAAAATTCGCGAAGGACACGGTGCGGCTGGACGTCGCGGTCCTGCGTGTGATGCTGCAGGAAGCCGTGAACGAAGGGATCCTCGCGGTGAACCCGGTAATGAAGCTGGGCAAGTTCTACCGGTCGGCCAGGAAGGTCAAGGAGAAGATCGACCCGTTTACGATCGAGGAGCTTCACCTGATAGCGGACAAGTGCAGGGAGAGGTTCCCGGAGCACTATGGGTTCATCCTCTGCATGGCGCGGACCGGCATGAGGATCGGCGAGGCGACCGCGCTTCAATGGCACGACATCGATTTCACGAACAACTACATCGTCGTCCGCCGGAACATCCCGCACCACCGCCAGGTGGAGACGACCAAGACCGAGGCAGGGCAGCGGAAGATCGACATGAGCCCCGAGCTCTCAGGTGAATTGCGGCGGCTGCGGACGGAAAAGAAGAAGCAGGCTCTGGCCGACGGGAAGGCTTTCGACGCGGAAGGGTGGGTGTTTCCCGGCGAACGCGGGAAGCCGATCTCCTGTTCGAATTTCCTTCGGCGGGTTTGGCACAAGGTCCAGGATCAGGCTCAGGTCCGGAGGCGGACTCCGCACGATCTGAGGCACTCCTGGGCCTCCCACATGCTGGCGTCGGGCGCCGACCTGGCCTATGTCTCAAATCAGCTGGGACACGCGAACCCGTCGATCACGTTGAGGGTTTATTCGCACTGGGTGCCGGGCATGCGCCGCGTCACGACGGCCGTGCTCGACAGAAAAATGCAAGCAATCTGCAAATGGAGGCTGCCGGAGAGGAAATTGAAATTTCAGGCAGGCCGTAAACTATTGATTCGATTGGTGGAGCTGACGGGGATCGAACCCGTGACCTCCTGACTGCCAGTCAGGCACTCTCCCAGCTGAGCTACAGCCCCACGGGCGATAACTCTACACGCCGCGGTCAGCACAGTCAAGCCGGCGGGCAATCGCAAATCAAAGGGCTAGGATTTTCGCTCAAAGCCGGCTTCTGATAGAATCACGGCTGGCTGCGGAGGTGAATCTGGCCTGGTGGCTGGCCTGGACTTCAAATCCAGTGGGGTTCACCGGAAGGTGGGCTCGGTGGGTTCGATTCCCATGCACCTCCGCCACCTATGTTTTCAATGAGCTACCGGATTCCCCCTGCTGGAAAATTCAAAATCCTGCTCTTCAGGCAGTGGCTGTAACTGTTGATATTGTGCCCAGACTGTGCCCAAACACTCAGTGGGTGCCGCTCCAGCCTTAAGGGAGAACAGCCTCCTGATTCATAATGGAGTGGTCTCTATTCGAGGCTATCTCATCTCACCCAGCACTTCGAGGTTCCGGACTACCGCATCAACTGTTTTTCGTCTTGCAGAAAGGCGGAATGGTCCATGCCGGCAGTGTAGGAATCGATCTTCCGGAGTGCGGCCAGCATGTCTTCTACAAGCAATCCAGGGTCACGCTTGGGCATCTATGAGTTCCGGTTCGATGCGTTTCCAATAGGCAGGTTTGATGGCGCGGCGTGAAACAAGGTCCACATGCCGGCCAAGTGCCTGTTCCAGCTCTTCGGCCAGCTCGATGAAACCCATCCCAATCGAGGGGTCGACATCCACCAGTACATCGACGTCGCTATCCTCTCGCGCATCCCCTCTGGCCCAGGATCCGAAAAGGGCAAGGCGTCGGATTGGATGAGCATGCTGGCCATCGGCAACAATCTCGTATGGGGTATTGGAATTGTGGGCACGCCGGCGATTGTACGCTTCAGAACGAGCCTTCGCGATCCGCGCGACATGGTCTTCGTATTCGCTGCCCTGGCCGCAGGAATCGCGGCGGGTGTAGGAGCCTATGTGGTCGGCATTGCGGGGACGGTCGTGTTCTGCCTGGTATCGTTCTATCTGAAGCACGTCGCCTTTGGCTCGAGAAATCACTTCGACGGCCTTTTGCGCTTTACCTTGTCCAACGGACCAGATCAGCTTTTCAAGCGCCGCTCCCTGTCCGCAGCTGAGCTGGCGCTGTGGAAGAAAACCCTGCTCCGGGTGGAAGGAATCCCTGCCGGCATATCCGAGCTGCTGTTTCTGGACGGCGGCTCTGCCTGAGTCGCCTGGCCGGCGCACTGAATCTCGCTCACACCGTCGATATGAAGATGCAGCCGGAAGAAGAGCCCCTCGTCCTGCACCCCCGTCCGCTGGATGTGCCCAGCCTGATCGACAAGGCGCTAGCGAACCGTGCCGAATTGACGGTCGAGGCGGCGCGCTATGCCCAAGCGCAGGCGGCCCTCAACCTGAAGAAAAAGGAACGCTACCCCTGGTTCTCCTTTTTCCAGGTGGGTCGAAGGTTCGAACTTGGTTCCGCATCAGACTCCTGGGGTTTCCGGTTCGGCATCGATCTTCCCATCTTCCGGTGAAACCGCGACAGCGTTCGCGGAGCCTTCGCCGAGATGGAGAGGCGCCGGCTGGAGCAGGAAAACCTGAGGGACAGGATCCTCCGGGAGGTTGAGCAGTTGGCGGAGCAATTGCGGGCCCGCTATGGAGCGCTCGAGCACCTCCGGCTGACGATGGACACGCTTGCCGATCGCAATCTTGAGCTTTCCGAGCAGGCCGTGATCCTGGGACAGGAAGACCGGCTGCTCCTGTTTACGGCCGAAGCGCGGAGGCTGCAGCGAAAACAGAGCTACCTTTCCGAGCTATTGGATTGCCGCAGGCTGGAGATTGAGCTGGATCGGGCAACGGGCAGGGTCATCACGCAATGAGGATTGTCGCGGGTCTGTCTCGACCGTCCGGAAAGTCCCGGACGGTCTCCCGGGAACCGGTCTCTGCCAAAAGGAGAGTGGGTATGAAGACGACCATTTCACTTGTGCTGTGGATGTCGCTGTACGCCGGCACCGCTGTTGCTTCCGATCAGGCCGCAGCCTTCTTTGGCGAGCGCAAGGTTCACGAGGTTCGTCTCTACTTCGACAATCCCAACTGGTACAACGTGCTGTACCAATCCCATCAAAGCAATTCCGCCGATCCGTATTTTCCCGCCCGTTTCGTCTATGGCGACCTGGTTCTGGATCCCAGCGGAGTTCGGTTCAAGGGCAATTCATCGTTTCGCGCAAACGGCGTGAAGAAGGGCTTCAAATTCGACTTCAACGAATTCCAGGAAGGAACGGACCAGAAGCCCTTCAGTTTTTTCGGCATGACCAAGCTGAGTCTCAACAACGGCTTCTCGGACCCGACGCTGCTTCGAGAGGCGCTTTTCCTGGATTTCATCGGGCGCTACATCCCGGCGATTCGGGCTACGTTCGTCCGGCTTTATGTCAACGACAAGTGCTTTGGACTTTACTCAACGGTCGAAATGATCGACATGAACTTCATCCGCAGCCGGTTCGGCCAGGATGAAGACGGCAACCTGTTCGAGGGGGAACGCTCGGATGCGGTGGGCGGCGGCGTGTTCGGATCCAATCTTGCCTATCTTGGGCCGAACCCACAGAGCTATGCAGTTACCGGCATCCAGCGCACGGTGTACGGACTGCTCCAGTTCGTGCGGGAACGCTACAAATACCTGCGCCCGCGCCTCGACTCCTACGCCGAACCCTCCGATGTGCAGCTCAACGAATTGATGGCGCTCAATGCGGCAACCGTCGCAGACAATGCCGGCGACTATGATCCGTGGGTCGAGCTGCACAATCTCGGCGCGGGCTCGGTGAACCTGGCGGGTTTCTTCCTCACCGACGATGCCGCCCAACCGGCAAAATGGGCGTTGCCGGCCAGAAAGCTGGCCGACGGCGAGTGGCTGATTTTGTGGCTCGATGGGGAGACGGCAGAGGGCGACAACCATGCCGGCTTCCGGCTCAATCCCGGCGGCGGGACCCTCTACCTTTACTTCAACGGAGGCAGCGGGCCTAAACTCATCGACTCGGTCAGCTACCCCGGCCTCGGCAGCGGCAAGTCGCTCATTCGGATAGGAAACCTCAACTCCAAGTGGCTCGTTTCCTACGAAACGACGGCTGGCGGCGCCAACCCGGCTGTCGGAATCAATCCGGCCGCGGATGGGGCCGTACTCCTCATCAGCGAGTTCATGGCCAACAACAAAAGTACGATCGAGGATCCGGACCAGCCGGGCGCTTTTGAGGATTGGATTGAGATCCACAATCCCGGCGCCGCGGCCGTGGATATGAGCGGCATGTACCTGACCGACAACCTGGCCAATCCGACGAAGTGGAAGGTGCCGCAGGGCGTCACGGTTCCGCCCAAGGGCTACCTCGTGTTCTGGGCGGACAACGACCCCGGGCAGGGACCGCTGCACACAAATTTCAAGCTCGCCGCCGATGGGGAGGAGATAGGCCTATACAGCACGGACGGCAAAACCCCGATCGACTGGATCGTCTTCGAAGCGCAGATTGAAGGGCCGATCCAGCTCGGTTCGACGTTCGAGGCGCATGGGATCCGCTTCAGCGTCCGCCGCCTCCGGCGCGGCAGTCTGTACGAATGCGAGATCCGGACCGAAGGTGGTGAAGGCGGGATGTCGGGCAACCGCTAGCTGCAATACTGGCAGGGACAAGCCTCCGCCGATGCCTTCCGCTGGCAAATGCTTGGTTGAAGATGCTTGACTTTACACACATGCATTCATAGAATGCATGCATTGAATGCATAGGAGCGTTATCTTGAAACATATTACGATTCGCGATGTGCCGCAGGACCTGGCCCGGGCAATCGAGGAGGAAAAAAAGCGGCGCGGCCAGTCGCTCAATCAGACTCTGATCCAGTTGCTCGGCAAGAGCCTGGGGGTGCCCACCTATGGTCCGCGCAAAAACGGCTTGGCCGCTCTTGCCGGGACCTGGACGGCGGAGGAGCACAGCAAGTTCGAAGCGGCCACTGCATCGACCGAACAGATCGACGAGGAGTTGTGGCGATGAGCCGCTACTGCATCGACACCTCCGCGTACAGCCATTTCAAACTGGGCGATCCCGAGGTTGTCGGGCTCCTGGACAGCGCGGAATGGATCGGCGTGCCCGTGATCGTGCTGGGCGAATTGTGGACGGGTTTCATCCAGGGGCAGAGGCGGAAGGAGAACGAATCCGAACTTCTCGATTTCCTCGGGAATCCGGTGGTGGAACTGCTGGCAGTCGATCACGACGTGGCGCTTGTGTATGGGGAGATCGTGGCCGAGTTGCGCAAGGCAGGCACTCCGATCCCTACAAATGACATCTGGATAGCCGCTACGGCGGCACGCGCCGGCGCCACCGTCCTCACCTACGACGACCACTTCAGGTCGGTGGCACGCGTGGGGACGAGAACCCTTCCCGGATGATACGGATCTCGGGCGGCAAATCCATGGGGGTCGCCCCATTGCCAAAGGGTGCGCGGATACTTGCGCACCGGCGGCGAATCATCAAATCAGCAACAGCTCTCTAACGCTGACGATCATAGGGATTGCTGTGCACGATGTAGCGCAGCGCTTTGCCGTCGGGACCTATCTCAAAAATGACCGGCTCGCCGAGGCTCTCATCCTTTCGGACACGGCGGAATGTGTGCTCCCCTACCCAAATCTTCAAGACCTGACACCGTCGATGGCGATGAGGCCGGCCTTCTCCATCGCCGTGAGGTAGTCCACGACCGGCTTCAGCTCGATGTCGGGCGTGTCGGCCGTCACTACGTAGGCAAACTTGAAGTCATTGCTGCTCGTGTTCACGTGCCCGTATTCCGCCCGGACCGCGTTGTAGATGTCCAGGATGCTTCTTTTGCCGTCCACAAAGCCGGCAACCTCGGAAGCGGCGAGCGCGGGAAGCCGCGCCCCTTCCCGGGGCAGATGCTCGCTCAGCCTGGCGCTCTTCGCCCGGTAATCCTGCGAAAAGATCCGGTGCAGCCTCCGCGGAACTAGCCGAGCGTATTTCTGCTCCTCTTCCGTCAACGCCACGGCCCTGGGCTCAACGCCCGCCTCCGAACACTTCTCCCGGTAGAGGTATTCGAGATTAGCCTTGTGCGTGTCGCGGCTCTGCTGCAGCCCTGCGATCAACTGGCGGACCAGCGCCGACACGTCCGGTCCGGCGGCGATGCCGCGGACCGATTCCACCGTTCTCCGCGCGCGCTCGAACGCGGCGTCGACCTTGACCTGCGCCGCTTTGTGCCGCTCGTGCAAAACCTCAGGTTTAGCGGTCAGCAGGCGTGCGCTTTGCCTCGAAACTTCCGCCAGCCACTTCTCGCCGTTGGCGGAGCACTCCCACGCCAGCGCCTTCGCCTCCGCGCCCCCGGCAACGGCCAGCCAGTAGAAGGCCGCTGCGGATACGAACCCGGTCCGTTTCAGCTCGGTGGGATCCACGTGGCGAGAGCGGTCCTCGCTGCTGTGGTAGAAATTGTCCGGCCAGTAGTTGAACTGCATGGCGGGGATTCCGGCCGGCAGAAAGACCGTGTGGTCGCTGCCGGCAATGTAGGGGCAGAGCCGGTAGTTGAACGGCCCGCTGCCGCCCCACTGCGTGGCGATGCTGGTCTGGTCCGCAGTCAACAGCAGGTTGGCGATCAGGTCGTTGAGGTAGCTGGGGACCGAGTCGGGGGTCATCTTCATGCGCAGGTAGGTGTCGGTGGTCTTGGGGTCGGCGCCGGTCATGTCGAAGTTGATCACCGCCATCAGCCGGTCTTCCAGCTCGGGATACTTGTACATGAACTCGCGCGAGCCGCTGATCTCCGGTACCCAGAGAAAGCGGATCGTCCGCTGCGGCGGCGGCAGGTCCCCTTTCCGGATCAGCTTCGCCAAGGTCCGGCCGATCTCCAGGGCGTTGGCCACGCCCGAGCAGTTGTCGTTGGCCCCCGGCGTGGGGATGCGTTCGAACAGGTGGGCCACGTACAGCAGCTCGCCGGCCTCGGGATCGCTTCCCGGAATGGCCGCCGAGACCACGTTCATCTTGTAGGGGTACATCCTGCTTTTCACGACCGCCCGCAAGACCACCTTCTGCCCGCGGTCCAGGAGATTTCGCAACTCGTCAAACTGGCGCCTGGAGAGGACGAACCCGAATCCCTGCTTTCTCTCGCCCGGACTCACCGAGTGCCAGCCGATCTGCTCGCGGGAATATCCCGGGGCGTCCAGGCTTGCGCCCGGACTCCCGGTTCCCAGGACGCCGGCCGCACCGCGCTTCAGCACGCCGGCGTTGAATGCGCCGGTGGGAGAACCGCTGGTGAGGAGTATCTTTCCCGCCACCTCCTTGCCCTCGAAGTCCTGGTCGCGCGCGGCCCCCACGTAGACGAGTTCGGCCTGGACGTCTGCGCTCGCGCTGCCGGAGGCCAGCGCCTCCGGTATGATCTCCAGGCCGGCGAGCTTCTTTTTCACAGGCTCGACCAGCCACAGTTCGGCTTCCTCGGCGTCCCAGATCTCCCCCGAGGGAAAGAAATCGACCTTGACGTCGGAGAGGCCATACTCGCCGGCCATACGTGTCATGTAGGCCGTTTCCATGAAACGGTCCTCGTATTCGCCGGCCTGGCGGTTGCGGTCCACCGACAGGATCTCGACGTGCCGGAGCGCCAACTCACCGGAAAACTCATTGAGAATCGCGTCGCGGATCGACGCGGGCACGAGCGAGCGATCCGCCGCGGCCGGGGCGATGAGCGCGAGCAGGAGAAAGGGAACCGCACAGCGGAAAAGGGGGTTAAGGAGGCTTTTCGGCATAGGATACCTCACCAGAGAGAGTTAGGATTTGCACAGGCTCCGGTATTATCGGATATTGCACGCCACGGAGACAGGGGAAAACACAGCGCCGGTCTGCGACGTCGGCACCCGGCTCGCATGCACGATGGATGCGGCATTCGCAGGAACTCCGGAGTAGGCAAATAGGAAGATTCCGGCGCGATAGGGTATGATTACCGCGGACGCGGCGATTGCGACCGCGAGGTTCTGTGCTGCAGGTCGTCTTTTCTAATCGACTGTGAGGTGCAACTTGGCGGAACGATCAAGCGACTGGCTCCGGCAGGCGGAATCCGATTTGAAGCACGCGCGGAACGCCCGGGATGATGGAGATTATGACTGGTCAGCCTTTGCCTCTCACCAGGCCGCTGAAAAGGCGATCAAAGCCGTCTATCAGAAGCTGCATCGCGACGCCTGGGGCCACACCGTCAGCGCACTGCTTGGGGAACTTGCGGCAGAGATCCCCGCAGCTGAGGATTTGATAGTTCGCGGGAAGGCCCTGGACAAGCACTACATCCCCACACGGTATCCCAATGGATTTGAACGGGGTGCTCCCGTAGATTTTTATACTCACGAAGAGGCCGAGCGCGCAATCCGGGATGCGGAGGTGATCCTTGAGTTCTGTAGAGATCAAGTTGGTCGATGAAGCCCGTGTCCGCAGGTGCATTAAGGAGTTCGCTGAAAGCCTGCTGGCGGCGAATTCCGAAGTAGAAGAGGTGGTCGTTTTCGGCTCATTCGCGGACGGCACCTATGCGCCCGGTAGCGACCTCGATGTTCTCATTGTTCTGCGCAACTCAGAGAAAGCTGTGCGGGACCGCATCCCCGATTTTCTGCCTGGAGCCTTTCCTGTAGGTTTGGACCTGTTCCCCTATACGCGCGAAGAACTCGCCCGCCTGGAAGCGTCGCCGATGACCGCCGCATTCCGCCGCAGCCGGTGGCGTTACGGGAGAGGGGCGCAGGGAAGGCCGCGCGATGTGTCCGACAAATGACGGCGGCCGGTGTGCGGCCGCAGGACTCGCTCAGGGAAGAACCAGGCGACGGACGATGAACTCGGACGCCCTGGCAACCGCCAGCGTAGCGGCGTTGTCCGCCGTCCACTGCTCGTCCTTCGAATCTTCGCAGAAGATCGCCATCACCACGCGGCCCTTGGGGGTGAAGACGATGCCGACGTCGTTGCGCACCCTGTTGAGCGCGCCCGTCTTGTGGGCGATTTCGAGCTTTCCCCCGAGAGTAAGCCTGCCGAGGTAACGCGGGATGCCATCGCGGTCCCGTTGCTGCTTCATGACCGCCAGCATCTGATCGGAAGCCGCCCGGCTTACGATCTTCCCTTCGGCCAGCAGCTGCAGCAGCCGGACCATGTCCTTGGGCGTGGTGACGCCGAGGCCGTACCTCTTGGCTTCCTCGCTCTGCGGTTCGGAGGGCGTGGCGAAGACCTTTCTGAACAGCCGGGTGTTTTCCAGTCCCAGGCTCCGCATGCGCTGATTGACGTTTTCCACCCCGACCCGGTCGATCACGAGGTTGGTAGCTTCATTATCACTGAGCACTATCATCAGCCGCACGGCATCGATCAGTTTCAGCTGCAGACCGGCGGAAAGGTCCTTGAGAATGCCGGAGCCCGGGACGCGGTCAGCTTCCGTGGCCGTCACCCTGTCCTCCAGGCTCAGCCGGGCCTCGTGTGCCTGGCAGAAAGCCTCCACCATGATGGGGACCTTGATCACGCTGGCGGTCGGCACTTTCGCGGTTTCATTGAACTGGAGCGTGCGCCCGCTCTCGAGGTGCAGCGCCGCGACCGAGATCCGGCCGCCGAAACCCTTGGCGATTTCCGTCAGGGTTTGGGAGTCCGGCGCCTGGCGTTGGAAGTCGGATGCGGCGAGGACATTCAGGCTGAGAAGGATGACGGCAGCAGATGTGCGCAAGCATGTGTATTTCACGGGTTCATCTCCGTCGGGAAAACGGTAGCCTACCACCAACCCGGATCCCTGCGTAGGGGAGATTTCATGAAACAGGTTCGAGATGCGGTTATCGTCGACGCCGACCCCGAGACCGTCGCGCGCTACGGCCTGTGCGGATACAAGGACCCGAATAATTTGCCTACATGGCGCTTGCCGGCCGGCGGCTGCTTCCTGCACGGGATCCCGCCGGCGAACTGGCACAGTGGATCCAGGTGCACCTGACCGACCGGAAGACGTTCCGGCCGGTGGCCGTGGCGCTGCACGCGCCCAGGCTGATCCGCCAGGAGTACGAGGAGCAGTTTGCCTGGCGCGAAAGCTCCATCGATCGGCTGTCCGGGTCCGATGAGCTGCGGCTGGCGATCGACCAGGGGAAGAGCGTCGAAGAGATTCTCGCGTCGTGGGCCGCGGCCGCGAAGCGGTTCGACGAGGAAAGCAGGAAGTACTTCCTTTATCCGAAGTGAAGGCCGTTCACCGGGCCGTGCCTAAATTCGAAGAGGGTTTCAAATGAAAGACACCCGCATGAAGAAGCACTACGCGATCGATTCCGACAGGATCTACCTGACAGGCCACTCGATGGGGGCGATCGGGACCTGGCACCTCGCGCCCAAGTATCCGGACGTCTGGGCCGCCCTGGCGCCCCTCCTCAGTGCCGGCGGTCCCTGCCTGTGTTTGCCGGTCGTGGTGAATGCGTGCGAGTAGTTTCAGTGGTTTGAGTAGGGCGGCCTGCCTCCAGACCGGCGGATCCGCTGACCCGATAGCGGCCGCGCAACTGGCTGACATAGATCGGAGTCACATCAAAGGCCCTGGCGATATCGACGGCCTTCAAGCTGCCCGCTTCCGCCAGCTGCACGATGACATGCCGGCGGGTACTCACATCGGATACGGGAAAGCATGCGATCGGAGTGGCTCCGATGTGCACGACCTGATGATCGCCGGCTTGAGTCACGTCGATGCCGGGCGGAACCGCGAGGACGGGATGGATGCCGGCCGATGTTGGGTTTTTCATGGCCAGAATGATAGCACATATCTTCGGCAATGTTAAACTATATAGTGTAAAGGCTATGTAAAAAATAAATGCTTGGTTATCAAGCCATTGCGGCGCCAGCTTTCCCATTAACTGAGTTCTGAGACT
>JBBIMP010000070.1:0-14792 GCA_037444305.1 Acidobacteriota bacterium | reverse complement strand
GGCAGTGCCATTCCCGCCAGTCCCTACACATCCCACACTTGGTGCAATGCCACGTGCAGGAATCTTGGACGATTTCTCCTATGCAGAACGAGTACCAGTAGCGCTCGTCGCACTTCCGACATCTATACGTGTTGATCAGCTTTTGTAGAGGGACCTGCTCGCATCCGCAGGGCAAATTCATCGTCACCTCGAGATCAGCCAGAGAGAGCGCTCTAAAGCGCTGAACATTCTCAATCGCGCAAGTCGACATCCGTGTAACGTCGAGGCCATTCAGGGGATTATTACAGTTCGAGCATTGGCAGTCATTGCCGCAAGGTTGTCCATCCTTGACGCAGGCGCAACGCTTGTTACCACATCCGGTTCTGCATCGGCACGTCAATGCTCCCTCCCTTCGGGGTTTACCGTGAAGGACACGTATTTTCTCATGCCTGCTTTACTTGATTCGTTTCATACGGGGATGCCGCACGCTGTCGCGAATGGGCACTGCTTTTTTCTCCGCATAGCAATCGGCGTGATTGCGCTGGTATTCCTGCTTTTCATGAAATCGCCAATATTCATCAAAGTCCGCATTTGAGTGCAAAGCACGAAGACGCAGAACCGACTCTGCTCCCAGCAAACTCCAACGGGCGCCTGTGATGTCCATGCGATCTTTGATCAGATAACGGCAGGCGCCCTCAATGACGCCCGTCGCGATGGGCAATCCCTCGGCCAGATACTGGTTATAGCGCAAATACAGGCCGTGATTGTGTAAATACTTCGCACAGCTATCGACCGCCTTGCGCGCTTTGGCGCTGAGCTGCTGAAGCGTGGCGCTGCGCCGGATTCCGGCGGCCACGTAATCGGCGCGGCCGCGTAGAATAGCAAGCAGATGCTTCGCAACCCAGGCTTCAACTTTCGGGGTTGCCTCCTTTGGCTCTCCGCACAGAGCAAAGCCCGCCTTCCACACGTACTCGGCAACATGCACAAAATCCACGACAATCACACCGCCGATCATTCCATATCTGCGGAATAACTTGCGGAAGATATCGAGTTGGCTCTTGCTGCCGTCGACCAGTACGGCCCACTTCTTCCTTCCCTCGGAATTCCGGCGGCAGGCTTCCCGAATGGCTTCCTTGATCACCTGTTCGGGTTCTTTCTGGACACTCGCCCAGACTCGCTTGTCCTCCGGCCGCGGCCGGCTCGGCCTCTCCCGTTCCTGCTGTGGAGCCACGACACTGACGATGTCTTCGGGCCTGCGCACGTGCGGCGCGATGGTGTAAACGGCCGCTACCGTCGCCAGCCGTTTGGCATGGCGTTTCTCTCCCCGACTCAAACGAGCTGCCATCTTATGTTGAGTCGCCTCAGCCCTCTTACGCGTCGCTTCCCGCAGGTCCTGCCGCCGCATCACGACGCCTTTCTGGTCTGCCGAAATCACAACAATCGAACCCGAGCGCTCCCTTGCGCGCGTGGCGTCGCCTTCTCTCTCCTCATAAAACCGGTCAAAGTCTTGAGCTGCACGCGTCGCCAGTTCCTCGACTTGGCGCCGACCCACATGGGCTCCGGTGTGGTCGTGCAGATGCTTTACCGTGGCGGCGAAGGATCCTCCGGCGACTTGCTCCGCAACTCGGCGTCGTACCTCGTGCGAGAACAGTTCCGTAGGCAAGTTCAAATCGGCATCCAGCGGGTGCAGGCTGTCCACTCCCTCAGCCCCGTAGCCCAGGCGTTGCACCTGCACCTCGCCAAAAATCGTCTCCAATCCGCGCTCATGTACCCTTTTCTGCTCCCGGGCGACACCATCGGAGCCTGCAACCGGCCTTAGCGCCTCGCCCGGTCCGCGCACATCCAAGTGCGCCTGAAGCAGAGTGCGCATCAACTCCAGCCCTCGCTTCTCGAGTTCACGCTCGAGCTCGCTATGCGTCTGGTTTCGGGCATCCTTCGACATGAGATAGGACTCCATGGAGCTGAAAAGTTCGCGAGCCGCAGCAAAAGGCTCCGGCTTCTCTACAGGCACCGCCGCCATGTCGGATTATCGCTCCCGCAACGGCCGGATTGCATCGGGAATCATAGGATATGCAAACACCATTTTCGGCGCCACTCCTTCGCCCTTGCACAATACATATAAGCGTGCAGAGGCGAGATACCCCCGCTCCTCGAAACATGACAGCGCAGAGGCTGATTGGTTGCTTGCGAAAGCAGACAGGAATTGACTATCCTCAAGATTCGTTTGCTCGATGCTGAAATGCAGGGGCTCACGCGCGAGAAGGATTTCTCGCAAACCGGCGGTTGAGACCGGAAGTCGCCTAGAAAGGCAATAGCGCGAGAACCATAGCCAAATCGTCAACTTTATCTGGGGTGTCGCGGACCTGATTCGCGATACCTTCAAGCGCGGGAAGTACCAGGATGTCATCCTGCCGCTCACCGTGCTGCGGCGGCTCGATTGCGTCCTTGCCGCGACCAAGCCTCAGGTGCTGGAGGTTCAGGCCAAGTACAAGGGCAAGCTCGAAGACCTCAACAAACCGCTTCGATATGCCTCGGGGTTCGCCTTCTACAATACCTCCCGCTACGACTTCGAAAAGCTGCTGGCCGACGCCCCACACGTTGCGCAGAACCTGCGCAACTACATCGCAGGCTTCAGCCCGAACATGCGGGAGGTGCTGGAGAAATTCGACTTCGACAACACCATCAGCAAACTCGACGAGGCGGGGCTGCTTTTTCTCGTGGTCCAGCGCTTCGGCGAGGTGAACCTCCATCCCGATGTCCTGGACAACCCCGCGATGGGAACGATCTTCGAGGAGCTGATCCGCAAGTTCAATGAGGCCCTGAACGAAAATCCCGGAGAGCACTTCACGCCGCGCGACGTGGTCCATCTCATGGTGGATCTGCTCATGGCCGGGGACGAGAACCGGCTGCGGCAGCAGGGTGTCGTGCTGAGCATTTACGATCCCTGCTGCGGCTCCGGCGGAATGTTGACGATCGCCAAAGAGCACATCGCTGCGGGCGAGCAGCGCGAGGATCGGCAGCTCAAGGCTGCGATCAACGCCGGCGCCGACGTCCACCTTTTTGGCCAGGAGGTCAATCCGGAGACCTTCGCTATCTGCAAGGCGGACCTCTTCATGAAAGACCCGACGGGCCGGGACGCCGATCGCATCTTCTTCGGGAGCACCCTGTCCAACGACCGCCACGGCGCGCATTCCTTTGACTACATCATCGCCAATCCTCCCTATGGCAAGGACTGGAAGCGCGATGAGGACGCCGTGCGCGCCGAGCACGAGCGCGGCGCGGCGGGCCGCTTCACCCCGGGATTGCCGCGCATCAGCGACGGCCAGCTCCTGTTCCTGCTCCACATGCTGGCTCACCAGAAGGAGCCTGAAAAGGGCGGTTCTCGAGTCGCCATCATCATGAACGGCTCGCCGCTCTTCACCGGCGACGCCGGCAGCGGCGAGAGCGAGATCCGGCGCTGGATCCTGGAGAACGATCTTCTCGAAGCCCTGATCGCCGTACCGGAGCAGCTTTTCTACAACACCGGCATCGCCACGTACGTCTGGGTGCTCACAAATCGTAAGCGCCCGGAAAGGCGCGGCAAGGTGCAGCTCATCGACGCCACGCGCTTCTGGACGCAGCTTCGGAAGAGCCTGGGCGCGAAGCGTCGCGAGGTTCCCTTCGATAGGAAGGAAGATATCCTCGCTTTGCTTAGGAGCTACACCGACGGCGAGACGCGAAAGCACCTCGAGGACGGCGAAGAACGTGAGCTGGTCGTCAGCCGGATTTTTCCCACCACGCACTTCGGGTTCAGGAAGATCGCGGTCGAGCGGCCCTTGAAGCTGGACTTCCACGCAACATCGGAACGGATCTCGCGGCTCGATGAGCAGAGCGCCTTCAAGAACCTCGCCGTCTCGCGCAAGAAGGGCGCGGCCAGGCTGAAGGACGAAGAAGCGGGTCGCGCGCAGCAGGCCGCCATCCGCGAGTTCCTCGCGACGCTTCCCGACAAGCTTTTCCTCGACCGCGCCGAATTTGAAGCGATCCTTGGCAAGGCCGCTCGCAAGGCCGGCATTAAACCGAGCGCTCCTATCAAGAAGGCGATCCTTTCCGCCCTCGCCGAGCGCAACGACAAGGCCGCCGTTTGCCGCGACAAGGACGGCGACCCGGAGCCCGATCCCGAGCTGCGGGACACGGAAAGCGTGCCGCTGTCGGAGAGCGTCGAGGCCTTCTTCGAACGCGAGGTCAAGCCTCACGTTCCCGATGCCTGGATCGACACGAGCCGGCGCGACAAGCAGGACGGCGAGGTCGGAATTGTGGGTTACGAGATCAACTTTAACCGCTACTTCTATGAGTACCGCCCCCCGCGGCCGCTCGAAGAGATAGAGGCCGATATTCAGGCCGTGGAAAAAGAAATCGTCGCAATGCTGCGAGAGGTCGCCGGTTGAGCCTTCCCACAAAATGTCGGTATTTCATGCCACTATGCCGACATTTTGTGTTGAATCCGAGCGCTTTTGGCGCATAATGTCGGCATGATGATCGACGATGCCGACATTTCGACTGAGGAGATGGAGACCCACCTCGCAGACTGCATTCGCGAGGCAGGACTCGGAGCCTTCTTCCGCCCGAGCCAGGTGGAGGAGGCTGGGTTCACGCGCGAGCGGCTGAGAGCACTCGTTCGCCGGGGTGACGTCGAGCACGTCGCCCGCGGCCTCTATCGCCTGGCCGACGCCGAGCCGACCGAAAACTACTCGCTGGCCATGGCCTGCGCGCGGGTTCCCAACAGCATCGTCTGCCTTCTCTCCGCTCTGCGCGTACACGGAATCGGTACGCAGGCCTCGGCAGCCGTCTGGCTCGCAATTCCACACAAGGCGCGCCGTCCCCGCCTCAAGGAGATCCGACTGCGGTTCGTACGCTTCAGCGGGGCGGCGTGGACGCTCGGCGTCCAGGACACGACGTTCGAGGGAGTTCCCGCTCGGATCACCACTCCCGCGCGAACCGTGGTCGACTGCTTCCGGTTCGAGCGGCTGGTAGGGCCGGAGGTTGCCATGGAGGCGCTGCAGGATGCGCTGCGCCGGCGAAAGGCGACGATCGCCGAGTTGTCCCGCCTCGAAGAGGTCTTTCACTCGCGCCGCCTGAGCGCCGCGCTCGACGCGAGGTCGATATGACCGCGAACACGGCCGCGTCCGTGAAAGCCCGCCTGCTGGCGCGCGCGAGGGCGGACCGTGAGGAGTTCGAGCGCACTCTCGTGCGCTATGCCGATGAGCGGCTTCTTTACCGGTTGGGGGCGTCCCGAGTTCGAGAACGGTGCCTGCTCAAGGGGGCCAGCCTGCTCGCCGTGTGGCTGCCCGATCCCTACCGCGCGACGCGCGACGTGGATCTCCTCGCCTTCGGCGCGCCGGACACCGAGGCCATCCGCGCGCTCGTGGAGGAAATTTGCGCTGTGCCCTGTGCCGAGGATGGGCTGCGCTTCGATCTCTCCACCATGCGCGTGGAGGAAATCCGGGCCGACGAAGAGTATGCGGGCAAGCGCGCCCGAATAGTCGCCTGGCTGGGGAAGGCGCGCATCGCGGTTCAGCTCGACATCGGCACCGGCGACCGGGTGTGCGCCGGAATCGAGGAGATCGAATTCCCGGTCCTCCTGAAAGAGTTGCCGAAGCCTCGGGTCCTCGCCTATCCTCGCGAGGCGAGCATCGCGGAGAAGTTCGAGGCGATGGTAAGGCTGGATACCCGCAACAGCCGGATGAAGGACTTTCACGATATCTGGGCTCTGTCGAAATCCTTCGCTTTCGACGGGCCGGCGCTGCGAGGGGCCGTTGCGAGCTGCTTCGAACGTCGCGGGATGTCCTGGACCACGGGGACACCGCCCGTGCTGACGGCTGCATTCTATGGGATGCCCGAATTCCAGTCGCGCTGGAGCGGCTACCTCGCTGCGGGCGGAGTTTTCGTTCCGCCTCCGCCCCGCTTCACGGAGATTGGTGAGCAAATCATCCGCTTCCTGGGCCCATTGCGCGAGAGCATAGTGCAGGGAGGGACATTCGACCGGCGTTGGCAGGCCGGTGCGACCGCGTGGGAGTCGGGAACGGACGCGAGCGAGAGCGGGAGGACCGATGTCTGAGGCGATCGAACAGATCCAGGATGCGCGGCCGCGGCGTTTCCGACAATATCGCGAGTACAAGGACTCCGGCGTCGAGTGGCTGGGCAAGATCCCGGCGCATTCTGGCCACGCAGCCCAAAGAGTGGGAGAAGCTCAAGCAGCACCATGGAACCGAGGTAAAGGAGCGTTTCCTTGCCCGCCTCTCGCGGGAGATCGGGCGGCGCGGCGCGCTCGACGTCCTGCGCAAGGACTTCAAGGACTCGGGCTGCAAGTTTCGCCTCGCCTACTTCCGGCCGGCCAGCGGCCTCAACGAAGAGACGCAGCGGCTGCACGCGGCGAACCTGTTCTCGGTGGTGCGCCAGCTCCACTACAGCGAAAAGGGCGAGCAGAGCATCGACCTGGCGCTCTTTCTGAACGGCTTGCCCATCTTCACGGCCGAGCTGAAGAATCCGCTCTCGGGCCAGAACATCGAGGACGCCATCCGCCAGTACAAGACCGACCGCGATCCGCGCGAGCCTCTTTTCGGCTACGGGCGCTGTCTGGCCCACTTCGCCGTGGATCCGGAGCTGGTCTTTGTGACCACGCATCTCGCCGGCGCGAAGACGCGCTTTCTGCCCTTCAACCAGGGCCGCTTCGGCGGAGCGGGGAATCCCCCGGTGCCGCCCACGCGCCAGGGCTACGCAACCGCCTACCTGTGGGATCGAATCTGGGCTCGCGACAGCGTGCTCGACCTCGTCCGCCAGTTCATCCACGAGGTGGAGGACGAGGACGAGAAGGGCCGCAAGACCGGCCGGCGCTACCATATCTTTCCGCGATACCAGCAGCTCGACTGCGTGCGACAGCTCGTCGGCCACGCCCGCAACCACGGCGCCGGCCGCCGCTACCTGATCCAGCACTCGGCCGGCAGCGGCAAGAGCTTCACCATTGCATGGCTGGCTCACCAGCTCTCGGTCCTGCACGACGCCGACGACCGCCGCGTCTTCGACTCGATCGTCGTGGTCACCGATCGCCGCATTCTGGATCGGCAGCTCCAGAGCGCGGTGCGCCAGTTCGAGCAGACGCTCGGCGTGGTGGAAAACATCGACAAGACCTCGCGCCAGCTAAGAGAGGCTCTCGAGTCGGGCAAGACCATCATCGTGACCACGCTCCAGAAGTTCCCGGTGATCGCCGAGCAGATCGGCCGGCTCCCGGGTCAACGCTTCGCCGTAATCGTCGATGAGGCCCACTCGTCCCAATCGGGCGAAAGCACGAAGAGCCTCAAGGCGGTGCTTTCCACGACCAGCCTGGAGGAGGCCGAGGCAGAGGAGGCCGGCGCCGAGGGACCCGAGGACGAAATCGAAGATACGGTCATGGAGGAAATCCGAAGGCGCGGCAGATTGCCGAACCTGTCGACCTTCGCCTTCACCGCCACCCCCAAGCCGAAGACATTGGAGCTCTTTGGAAACAAGCGGCCGGACGGAAAGTTCGAACCATTCCACCTCTACAGCATGCGCCAGGCCATCGAGGAGGGCTTCATCCTCGACGTGCTCGAGAACTACACCACGTACCAGGCCTACTGGCGGCTCCTCAAGAAGATCGAGAACGACCCCCGCTATGACAAGCGCAAGGCCGAGTACCTGCTCAAGTCCTTCGTCGAGCTTCATCCTCACGCGATCCACGAGAAGATCGCCATTTGTGTGAAGCACTTCGCCGAGCAGGTGCAGGGCGAGATCGGCGGCCGGGCCAAGGCCATGATCGTGACCCGCTCGCGCCTGCACGCTGTGCGCTACAAGCTGGCGCTGGATCGCTACCTGGAAGGGCACGGCCATCCCTGGAAGAGCCTCGTTGCCTTTTCAGGGACCGTGGAGGACGGCGGGCGGAAGTACACGGAATCGGGGATGAACTCGGCCGGCAGGGATCGCAGCATCGGCGAGCGGCAGACCGCGGGTGAGTTCGAAAAGGATGAGAATCGATTCCTGGTCGTCGCCAACAAGTTCCAGACCGGCTTCGACCAGCCGCTGCTGCACGCCATGTACGTGGACAAGAAGCTCGGAGGCGTAAACGCGGTGCAGACGCTGTCTCGCTTGAACCGCACCCATCCCGGCAAGAAGGGCACGATGGTGCTCGATTTCGCCAACGAGGCCGAGGAGATCCGCAAGGCCTTCGAGCCCTACTACGAGACGACGCTGCTATCCGAAGAAACCGATCCGAACCTCCTTTATGAGGTCTATGGACGGCTGCTCGACTTCGGCGTGTACACCGAGGACGAGGTCGAAACCTTCGCGCGGCTCTATTACGACGGCAAGGCTGCCCAGGATCGGCTTTACGCGGCGCTCGAACCGGTCCGCCGGCGTTTCGAGGAGTTGACGCGGGACGAGAAACCCGACTTCCGCGGACAACTCACCGACTACGTGAGACTCTACGCCTTCCTGTCGCAGGTGATCGCCTTCGCCGACGCGGACCTGGAAAAGTTTTACACGTTCGCACGGCACCTGCGGCGTCTGCTGCCGGCCGACCGCGAGGGGCTGCCGCGCGAGGTGCAGCGCAACATCGACATGGAGTCGTATCGCATCCAGGAGACGAGCAGAGGCAAGATCCCGTTGATGCGACAGGCCGGCCGGCTTGATCCCATGCGCACCAAGCCGCACCACCGGCCCGGCGAGGAAGAGTTCGAGCCGCTTTCGCTGATCATCGCCGAGCTGAACGACCGCTTCGGCCTGAACCTGGGCCCGGAACACCGCTTGACGCTGGAACAGATACGCGATGCCCTGGACGAGGACGCCGGGCTCGATGCCAGCGCCCGCGTTAATACGCGGGAGAATGTGCGCTTGACCTTCGACCCCAAGGTCGAGGACAAGATCCAGGAAATCATCGATACCAACTTCGAGCTCTACAAGCGGATCGTCGACGATCCCGCCTTCGGCCAGGCGCTCAAGAACTTTCTCTTCGACGACTACATTCGGCGCCACAGGCGGGTGGAGGAGTTGCTCAAGCTGCAGGAGTCGAAGACCCTCGAGTTCAAGTCAAGCCTGCGTTGGGACTTGAAAGAAGACCGCAAGGACGACAAGCACATCACCCACGCCGTGCTGAAGACAATCGCGGCCTTCCTGAACACGGAGGGTGGCGATCTTGTCATCGGCGTCGCCGACGACCGCACTGTGCCGGGAATCGAGCATGACCGGCTGGGGAGCGACGACAAGTTCATGCGCCATCTGGCGCAGGCGGTCCGGAACGGCCTTGGCGATCGTGCGGGTACGTGCATCGATCCGAAAACTCAGATAGTCGAAGGAAAAACGGTGTGCCTTGTTTCCTGCCGGCGCAGCCCCGAGCCCGTCTTCCTGCGCTGGAAGGGAGTGGAGAAGTCCGAGCGCGGGGATTTCTTCGTGCGCAGCGGCCCGGGTACCGTCCAACTGCAAAAGGATGACGTCGAGAGGTACAGCGCAACGAGATTCACGGCCACCAGAGAGTCAGCATAACGAGTAGTGCGTGTAAACCGGGGGGATGTTCACCTTTGGAGTGGCGGTCTACAAGCTGGTGAGGATGAGTCCTTGGCCTCGGCCCAGTAGCGTGCCTTTGATGGGAGGATCCAGCGGACGTACGCTGATCTAGCCTGGATTCCCATGCGATATGGCCGGTCCCTTCCGCGCTCCCTGCGTTCGCGGGCCAATTCCGGGTGATCTTATGCCGCACTCAAGTGGCGGACATGGAACTTTGCCGGTGACACTCAAAGCCCGATCAGTTCCGGCAGCCCCCAATGCGGGAGATCCCGCTGCACCAAGAGATACAGATAGTCATTCCGCGATAACGTCAGTGATTGCCTCACGCTCAAATCCTGTCTCGGCTGGGGCAAGGGGCAGGATTGGGGCCGGTCAGCCGCGCGCGCGGAACATGCCGGCGGAGGGCTACCAGCGGCAGCTCACGGGGTAGCGATGAACCGCCGGATCGGGTGTGAGAATGGTGGCAGCCTCGGTCAAGGCGGCTGCGACGAGCAGACGGTCGAAAGGATCGCGATGATATTCGGGAAGCTCGGTGATGCGGTACATGTGTTCCCGGGAAATGGGCAGGAACCGTACGGACCAGATAGCTGCCTGATGATCCACCCAGACCCGCGGCGGTTCGGGGAGCGCGATCTTGCGCGCTTGCCACTTGAGCGCGATTTCGAGAACCGACACCTCTCCCAGGATCAGCTCCGTACCGCTGAAATCGATCGCTTCCCGCGCGGCGTCGGACAGCCGCGCAGGTTCCGCGCATAGCCAGATGAACGTGCAGGTGTCCAGGATGCAGATCACAGGCCCCACTCATTCAAGGCGGCATCGTCCAAGGGTGCAAAAGCATCCTCTGCACACGCCACCGGTCCGGAGGTGACTGTTCCCACAGCGGGGCGCCGGCGATCCTCAGAATCAACGGCAATCAGACGTCCCGCCGGAGTCTTGCCATTGAGAATGATGATTTCCTCGCCCTGTTGCACTTCCTTCAGGAGGCGTGAAAGGTGCGTCTTGGCGTAATGGGTAGTGATTGTCTTCATGGCCGAATCATAAGACTAGGTCCTGACTAAGTCAAGAATCAAGGCAATCCGGATACTGGGGCTCG
The DNA here is from genome assembly GCA_037444305.1 of Acidobacteriota bacterium. Classification (GTDB taxonomy): domain Bacteria; phylum Acidobacteriota; class UBA6911; order UBA6911; family UBA6911; genus JBBIMP01. Next base: position 4,171 of record JBBIMP010000070.1, on the reverse strand, counting down.
GACCCAGGCACGCTGATTACTTGCAGGAGAACAACCTGAAATCCACCCCCGGAAACGGGGCTTAAATTCGATGTGAGGATGAAGAATGGCTGCCCCGAGGCAGAGGACAGAAAAGCGCAGTGTTCGTCCCGGGAGAAGTGATTACGTGTGCCGCAGCCCGGGCAGTTGCATTTCCGTGATTTCATTGGGTGATCGAGGGCCGCTATAATGACGATCCTGATCGAGGGGCCCCATGGACGTCGGAATGCTTGCCGCGCTCTCCTTTCTCCCAATCGCCGTCGTTGCGGTTTTCCTGGTTGGGCTCCGTTGGCCGGCCAGCCGGGCCATGCCGCTCTCTTACGCGGTTGCTGCGGGCCTCGCGCTCTTCGTGTGGAAAGTGCCCGGGGTGAAGGTGGCCGCGGCCTCGATCAACGGTCTGGTCGTGACCGCGACCTTGCTCTATATCATCTTCGGGGCGATCCTCCTGCTGAACACGCTGCAGGAGAGCGGCGCCATGAAGACGATCCGGCAGGGCTTCACCGACATCACGCCCGACCGGCGCATCCAGGTAATCATCATCGCCTGGCTGTTCGGCTCGTTCATCGAGGGGGCGGCGGGATTCGGCACACCGGCGGCGGTCGCAGTTCCGTTGATGGTGGGGCTCGGATTTCCCGGAATGGCCGCGGTCGTCGCCGGGATGATCATCCAGAGCACACCCGTGTCTTTCGGCGCCGCGGGCACGCCGATCCTGGTCGGCGTCAACGCGGGCTTGTCGACCGATGACATGGTCCGTGAATTCGCGGCGGTGCAGGGGCACGACTGGCCGGCCTTCCTGTTCCTCATCGGAACAAGGGTGGCGCTGCTGCACGCCGTGGCGGGCACGCTGATACCTCTGTTCGTCGTCTCGCTGATTACGCGGTTTTTCGGCCGCAACCGGTCATTCGGCGAGGGGCTCCGGGTGTGGCGGTTTGCGCTCTTCGCCGCGCTTGCGATGACAGTGCCCTACATAGCGGCGGCGTTCCTCCTGGGGCCGGAGTTTCCTTCCATCCTAGGCGGACTGACGGGCCTGGCGCTGGTGATAGCGGCGGCGAGGAAAGGATTCTTGTTGCCGAGCAATGAGCCGCCCTGGGAATTCGGTTCGAGGGACCGGTGGGATCCGGAGTGGACCGGGAGCATCAGCATCGCAGATGTCGCGCACCGCAGCGGAGCGATGAGCCTTCTGAAGGCCTGGATGCCGTATGTGCTGGTGGCTCTCTTCCTCGTACTCACACGTCTCAAGGAGCTGCCCTTCAACTCCCTGCTGACCGGGTGGACGGTCGGCCTACGCGACATTCTGGGGACCGGCATCCACTCGAGCGTGCAGCCGCTCTACCTGCCGGGCACGATCTTCATCGCTGTTTCGCTGATCACGTTCTTTTTCCACGGGATGCACTGGTCCTCCTACCGGAGGGCGTGGGCCGGTTCGGCAAAGACGATGTTGGCTGCCTCGGTGGCCCTGGTTTTCACTGTTCCCATGGTCCAGGTTTTCATCAACACCGAAGGGGGGCTGCAGGGCTATCCCAGGATGCCGATTGCGCTTGCTGAGGGGATTGCATCGCTGGCCGGCTCGGCGTGGCCGCTGTTTGCGCCGCTGATCGGCGGGTTCGGCGCCTTTGTGGCCGGGAGCAATACGGTGAGCAACATGATGTTCGCGCTCTTCCAGTTTGGTGTGGGGCAGCGCATAGGCGTGGATCCGGTGTGGATCGTGGCGCTGCAGGCGGTGGGCGGTGCCGCCGGGAACATCATCTGCGTGCACAATGTCGTGGCCGCTTCCGCCGTCGTCGGCCTGGTGGGGAAAGAGGGTGCGGTGATCCGCAAGACTCTCCTGCCGTTTGTCTACTATGCTTTCCTGCCCGGGGCGATCGGCTACTCGATAGTCTGGTCGGCCCAGAAGGGGCTGTTCAATGCGGGCACCCTGATCGCGCTCTCGATCTTTTCGGCCGCCGCGTTCATTTTGATCCGCAACGCGAGATCCTCCGCCTGAAGCCTTTGCGGCCGAGCCACGGATTGCGCAGGACACTGAAATCCGGGCAATCCGTGGCGCGGCTGGGAACTCCCGTCACTGATTGCGCTTAAATCACGATCGGTTCAGGCTGCTCCTCGCGCACCGCCCTCACTGCATCGGCGCCAAGGATCGCCTCCAGGTCCGCGGCGGGCGTGGTGATCGGCATCAGATTGAACTTCTCGGAGAGCACGCCGAGAACGGCGGGCGTAATGAACGCCGGCAGCGTGGGACCAAGGCGGATGTCTCGTATGCCGAGGTGGAGCAGCGTCAGCAGGATGCACACCGCCTTCTGTTCATACCAGGAAAGCACGAGCGAGAGCGGCAGGTCATTGACACCGCACTTGAAGGCATCGGCCAGCGCCGCCGCGACGCGGATGGCCGAGTAGGCATCGTTGCACTGGCCCATGTCCAGCAGGCGGGGGATCCCGCCGATGGTGCCGAAGTCCATCTTGTTGAACCTGTACTTGCCGCAGGCCAGCGTCAGGATCATGCAGTCGTCGGGCACAGCCTCGGCAAACTGCGAGTAGTAGTTGCGGCCAGGCCTCGCACCGTCACAGCCGCCGACCAGGAAGAAATGCCGGATGGCGCCGCCTTTCACCGCGTCGATGACCTTGTCGGCCACGCCCAGGACGGTTTCGTGGCCAAAGCCCACCAGGATCGTCTGGTCCGGGCCGTCTTCCGGGAAGCCGGGCGCTCCGAGGGCAGAGGCGATCACAGGGGAGAAATTTCCGTCACCGATGTGCGTGATCCCGGGCCAGGCCACCAGACCCGAGGTGAAGATCCTGTCGCTGTAGGACGGCTGCGGCCGCTGAATGCAGTTGGTGGTCATGAGGATGGCGCCCGGAAAACAGGCGAATTCCTCCGCCTGGTTTTGCCACGCGCCGCCGTAGTTTCCCACGAGGTGCTGGTATTTTTTCAGCCCGGGATAGCCGTGCGCCGGGAGGAGCTCGCCGTGCGTGTAGACGTTGAGGCCAAGGCCCTCGGTCTGCTTCAGCAGCGCTTCCAGGTCCCTGAGGTCATGGCCGGACACGAGGATGCACTTGCCCTTGACCGGCTCCGTGCGGACCGGGGTTGGCACCGGGTGTCCGTAGGATTCGGTGTGAATGGTGCTCAGGATCTCCATGGCCCGGAGGTTGACCTCCCCGCAACGCAGCGCGAGGGCAAAAAGCTCCTCGACCGTCTGTTCGGGGCGGGAGAGGTACTCCAGGGCTTCATGGAAGAAGGCGTAGACGCTTTCGTCCTCGCGGCCCAGTACAAGGGCGTGGTCCGCGTAGGCGGCGGTTCCCTTCACGCCGTAAAGCAGGAGCTCCTGCAGGCCGGTGATGTCGGGACCGAACTTCTCCCTGCGGGAAGGGATCGAATAGCTGCGGGCCTGGTTCAGCAATCCCGCGAAGTCGGCGGCGGGCTGCCACTCGGCCGGGCCGGCGATCGATTCGGGTTCCTTCCCGGCCTGCCGGCAGGCCTCCTCGTAAAGCTTCCGGCCCGTGTCGCGCATGGCCGCGGCGCGCCGGCAGAATTCGGCGATGCGCGCGGTGTCGAAGTTGACGTTGGTAACCGTCGTGAAGAGCGCCTTCACCAGGAAAACGTCCAGGGCGCGGTCACGTGCGCCAAGGATGCGGGCGCGGTGGGCGTACTGGGCGATGCCTTTGGCGGCGTGGACCAGGAGGTCCTGCAATATGGCGGAATTTTCATCTTTGCCGCAGACTGCCATGCCGGTGCAACCGGTTCCGCGGGCCGTTTGTTCGCACTGGAAACAGAACATATTCGACAACCCTTTCTGAAGTTGGATGCAACCGGGCCGGACAATCCGGCCCGCGAAGGTGGGAGTTATCGCATCAAACCGAAAAGCCTTCCTTGACTTGAATCAATTTCGGGAGCAGGCGCCATTACGTCGAAATTGTGACGTACCATATGCGTGTTTGACTTCAGAAATTTCGAGGTTTTGGCGCCTGTCCCGAGACCGTTCTGAGGCTACGGAAAGAATCCTGTGCAATTGAGGACCCTGAAAGGGTCCGACAGGAAAGCCCATGGCGCAAGCCCTGGGTAAGGCGGATAAGCGGAGAGAGGAGCCCTGCAAGGGCGACACCGGCTGTGCCGCCCTTACAGGGCTCAATCCGGGCATTCACCGACAACCCAGGGCTTACGCCC
>JBBIMP010000069.1:0-15373 GCA_037444305.1 Acidobacteriota bacterium | reverse complement strand
CGAGTCGGCCCTAATTGGGCCTGGGGTTCAAAATTGCGGATTAATTGAATCGACGCATTTTTTAGCGCCACTGGACGTGGCATTGGAATCACTTTTCCGTTGTCAGGCCTGATGAGAGCCAGTTCATCTGAAAAGAGACGCCATCCGCGATGAGCCAGTGCGGCGCAAAGAGTGCTTTTGCCTCCTCCTGGAGCAGCGGTCAATAACACCGATCGCCCGTCTCGCTCAAGAACCGCTGAGTGAATGATTAAAAACTGGTTTGCATGCCGGCTGATACACCAGTTCACTCCCCACTCGAAGACTTGAAAAGAAAGATGAGCTGGCATCGGGAAGAAGGGGGAATGGTTGTCGAGAAAAAAACTAACTTGCGGTCGAAGCAATCGCCGCAAGCGGTTGGGGGCATCAAGGCGGATGTTGTAGTCGGAGAAATCTACGTTATCAATAACCCGAAAGTCCGCATAGAGAGAGCCAAGGTCCCCGGCAAAACCTCGATGTACAGATTGGATTTTTAAAATGAAAGGCCCGGTTTCCAGGAAGAGGCCGGATCTGCCGAGTGACCCCAGAAGCTGCTCTTGGGATAAGTCGCGAATCTTCACCGCGGCTCAGCCTCGATCAGTTCAAGACTATGCAACTTGTCGATTAACTCTTCGAGCCAGGATTCCACTTTACCGTCACTAGGCGAAAACTGACGCGAAGTCAGATATGTCTTTAGATTTTCAAACGTTTGGGATTGTTTCTCGATCAGCCGCAGCACATCAGCGCTTAGCTCATCCAGCAGGTGCGTGTTGCCTGACCCGGTGTGATAAACGACTGCTTCACTGTCCCAAGATCGCCAAATCAGCCTTGATCCCTTTGGAATTCTCCATTTTCCTCCTCCCAACGTCGACATCTAGCAATCGTATTTCTATCAAGATTTGGGAGATGTGGGCGAGGATGGGGGAACTACGGTGCTTCCCGTGTCCCCCAAAACGGGTCGGCCTCTTAACGTTAGGATGACAGGGAGCCCTATCAGACCCGCCTTGACAAAATCCCTGCGCGCTTCTGATGGCTTGTTTTGCGACGTTTGCGGCTCAGGGGTATTGCCGATCACCTTCGGATCTTGCTCGGACATGGTCGTTTTCCTTCGGGGCCGGTGCCCGGGTTTGCTGCGCCGATCATTCGGCGGATGCATTTGTACCGGCGACACGCGAAGCGCTTAGGGCGTGCTGATATATCCATCGGCCGGTGAGGGTAAGAAAATTATATGTAAGCGTGCCCCGCTTGTCAAAAACTTCCGCTTTTTTCTCGCAAATCTCGAAACACTTCTATCTGGCCGGCGGACGTCGCCTCCCAGCTGAAATCCTCTGCATAGCGCCGGGTGTCTACTCGGTGGGGCATGGCCCCCGAGAGACACATGATGCCTTCCGCTATACCCTTGGCTGTTCTATCCTCGATCAGGACGCCGGCCTCGGGTACCGCTACCACCTCGGGCGTGCCCCAGATGCGGGTTGCCGCAACAGGCGTGCCGCAGGCCATCGATTCCAGCAGCACATTTGCCCAGCCCTCTCTATCGGAGGCGAGTACCAGCATATCGGCGGCGCCATAGTATCTTACCAATTCGGCTTGATCGATCCTCCCCAGGAAGCGGACGCGGGAGGCAAGGCCCAATTCCTCTGCCAGCTGCCTCAGTTGTCCCAAATCGGGCCCGTCACCGGCTATCAAAAGGCTCCATCCCCGCAGCATCTCCAAGGCCCTGATGACGAGATCATGCCCTTTCCTGGGGATCAAATAGCCGACCGAGAGAAGCGTCGGGCCCTCGAGGCCGAGTTCCTTTCGCAGGGCTTCCCGGTCATCAGGAGGCCGGAATAGCTCCAGGTCGACGCCATTGCGCAGGACCGTGACCTTGTCATCCGGCACACCCATTCCCGTCAGGACATCTTTGAGCGCCTGGCAGACCGTGATCAGCGCCGCCGCCTTGCGGGCGGCCCAGAGAATCTGGCGGCGGGGCCAGTAGTACCGCGGGATGAGATTCAGATCGGTTCCCCTCGCCGTGATTACCACCGGCTTGCCCAGTTGCCGCCCAATCATCGCCGCCGCCACGCCGTCCGGGTAAAAGTAATGCGCGTCGATGATGTCGAAATCGTAGCCCTGCCGGATGATTTCACGAATCTTCCCCTTGACCGCCAGCGCCATCAGGAGCGGCGCCGGCGTCATGCCGACCTTCGGGATCAGCGGGTAGCGGGGATGCTCCACCAGAATTCCGTTGCGGGTTTCGCTTCGGGGGACGCGGGCATACGCCCCATACTCTCCGGAAGTGCGCAAAGGGAACCATGGAACCGGGGCTACTACGCGGCTTTCCACCCCGCCGGCCTTCAGCAAATGCCGCAAACGCGTCTCCACAAAGATGCCGTGGCCGGGACGGCTGGAGTCCGGGTATAGAGTGGTAAAGGTCAGGAGCCTGATCGACAAGTCGTCCTGTCTGCGCTTACTTCTTGTGAGCCATCACCAGTCCCACAAGGGCGATGGCGATGACGAACATCAGGGCGGTGTTGGTCAGCAGGAGGAATCCTTCGTAGGAAACTCCTATAACGGCTGTGCCCTGGAACCTGCCGTAGATCCATCCCAGAAATCCCAACAGCGCGAGTCCGAGAAAAAGCTGAGAGGCGATCGCGTAGATCTTCATGGAGCAACCCTCCGTAGGCCAAGTTGTAGAGACTTTGCCACGAATTCCACGAATTCCACAAAAATATTTTATGATTTGTGAAATTCGTGGAATTCGTGGCTGCCTTTTGTCTTACGGGGATTCGATCAGATGCAGGATCGCCTCCCAGGGTTTGAAGGGGAGGGTGATTTCGGGCGAGAGGATTGATCGGATGCGAAGCGTCAGCGTTGGACCTTCCAGCATCTCTTCCGAGCCGGGCGAGGGATTTTTCAGGATCGCCAGACAGTACCTATTGCCGTTCCGCCACAGAAGCGACTCCACCCAGGGCTCCGGCTTGCCGTCCGCCCCCAGAATCTCCACCCGCGGCGCCAGGCCGGCATTTTTCAAGATCTTGCCGACCAACTCCCGCCACCGTCGTCCCAATTCTCCGCTTCGATAGGGGAAGTGGTCGTAAGCCGCCGGAGTCAGATTGAGATAGATTGCTTTCCCGGCACTTGTCGGCGTAATCGTCCCCCGTTCGTGAATGACCATCGCCCCGCGCTTCAGCGCGCCCTCGTATGCGTGCAGCCTCTCCGGCAGCGGCCGGTTGTACAACTCGCCGTCGATCTCCGTCAGCACCTTGCCGTTCAGATAGCCCTTCGACTCGTCCCGCGTCACGCCGAACAGGCCGTCCAGCACACCCTCCTTCCGCCCCCTGCCGGTTTCGGTCAGCAGGCCGCAAAGGGAATCGGCGACAAGCACGCCCCCCTGCGCCACAAACTGCCTCAGAGCCGCAGCCTCACGGTCCGAAAGCGCGATCGTCTGGGGCAGGATGATGACCTTGAACCGCTTCGGAAGGTCTATTTTCCCCTCCTGTACGTCCAGGTAGCTGATGTGTTCATACTGGTACCCGAGATCCCGCAGCAGCCTGCCCCAGGACCGGCGCAGCCAGCCCGACGTCAGGTTGTCGTCGTCCAGGCTCGAGGACCGGTTCGGCCAGGTGCTGCCGTGCGGGATCGCGTCAATCGCCCAGCCCGCCCGGATGCTCGGGTGGGAGTAGTAAAGCCCTATAGGATCCGTGTCGAGGTAGGTATCCGGATTCAGGATGAATTCCCCAGTCGGACCCTGGACCTCCTTGAATGTGGGGATCAGCTCCCGCACCCGGGGAGAAAGCTCGCGCCTGCCGGTTGCCGGGTTGTCCCGCATCCAGCCTTCGGGCCAGGCGATCGTCGCCTGGTGGCCGTGCGCCAGCCGCTCCCAGAGCATCCAGGAATTCCGCTTTGCGGAGCTGCCGAGAAAGAGCGTCCGGACGTGCGGCCGCCGGGGGCGGTTCCAGAAGGATCGCAGGAGGTCGTCGTAGCCTTCCATCCATTGGACGGACCGGGAGAGGAGGGAATAGTCGTATCCCCCATAAGCCGACGGCTGCTGGCCGCCGACAAAGCCGGCCGGAATTTTCGGATCCTGCCTGTTGGCGTAGCGCGTCAGGTCGGCCAGCGCCTGGGCGAACTGGTAGTCCATGAAGTGCCGCCACTCCATCCAGCGGGAAAGGTTCCAGTTCGAAAAAGGCGGTCCCGAGGCGCTCCTGCGGACATCCTCGAAACTCACGGGCTGAACCGCATCGAAGGATGCATAGGATGCACCCCAGGCTTCGTTCAGGCGGGCGATGGTCCCGTAGCGGGCGGAGAGCCACGCGCGGTACCAGGCGACCGATCTGGGGTGAACGTCCACCTCGGCGGGAGTGTTGAACGAGCCAAGAGATATTTCGTCGTCGAAGGCGTAGGCGTAGACCAGGCCCTTTTTCGTGACCCCGATGTTGGCGCGGAGCTCGTCCTTCAGCGCGGCAATTGTGTCCGGGTCAGCGAGGCTGAAGGGGCGGACGAGGAGGTCCCGTTTTCCGGTTACCTGCGGACGAAGGCTGCTGCGGAGATAAAGGATTCCCTTGCCGGCGGCGTGGTCGACGTAGTAGGGAAATTTTTCCTTGAGCGAGAGTCGGACCAGGTCCTCCTTGCCGGCGCCGTAGTCGATGTGGAAGCCGTGGAGGCCTGCTTCTTTGTACAGTGCCAGGTCTCGGCGGACGTCGTTCTGCCACTGCCACAGCAGGATGACGAAGCGGTTCCATTCGGGGCGCTGGCGGATCGCCGGCACCGGCTCCATCGGCCCAACGGGATAGGAGACCTTTTCGGGAGCTGGAGCCAGGAGCGCGAAGGCGGTCAGAATGAGAAGACCCATTATGATTCGAGCGATCATTGAGGTACCTCCCTAAACGGAACTTCGCCACGAATTACACGAATTATCACTTATTTATAATAACTTAAAAGATAATATCCGATGTATTTGATTAATTCTTGGTAGAGGGGTAAGGGTGGCTTGGAGAGGCTTTCGGGGACGGCGACGAACGACAGCTCTAGCCCAGATCCCTTGAAGGCTCTCCGGAAAGCCAACGACACCCGGCGGAGGTGGATCGAGGTCGAAACCACCATCATTGACCGCAATCCCTGACCATCAAGATACTTCGCTAGCTCCCGCGCCTCCGTCATTGTCCCAAGCCGCCGGACCGGTGTCAAAACAGCCTCCTCACCCTTTGGACCGAATTTAACAAAAAAATGCCTTCTCACCGGCGGCGTAGCCTCCACCAGCTTCAACAAGCCCCCGTCCCCCGGCAGGTCCAACCCGTAAAACCTCCGCCACTCGAACCGCCCCACGCTCAGAATAAGCTCAGGCGCCAGGCCCTTCCTCCACAGGTCGACGCCGTAAACCTTCCGTTCCTGCCGCCCCGCCAGGACGAAAATGCAGTCCGCCGGACGCGGCGCCTCCCCGATGTTCAAAAAGCCGGAAATGCGCTCCGCAAGCCCCATGAGCCCCCATTGCATGCAAGGTTTCCCGCAGAATAACACATTGCTAATTCGGGCAAGCGGCAAGACGATAAGCTAATATGTGGGGAGAGGACTGCGAAACGAGACACCATGACCGGCGAAAAAGCCCCGATCGTCTGGATTACCTACCCCTGGATCGACTTCCCCGAAACCGAGTTCGGCGGGCAGGTGCGCCAGTTCACCGGCGGCGAGGTGGAAGCCGTTTATGACTCCGTCCGGATGATGGCGGAAATCAGCCTCTGGGACCAGCTGAGCGCCAAGATCCTCGAAAAAGACATACGCGGCTGGGGCTTCATCGTCACGCCGCGCAGCCTGATGCGCAAGCGGTGGGTGGAGGAACTTCGGGTCACTGTCGCGAAGGTGCTCAAGGAAAGGGGAATGGAGTTCCCGGTTCTTGCGCTTCTGCACGGGGTGAAAGAGGAAGACCTCCCCGAACCTCTGAGAGTCCGCTTCTGTATTCCGCTTTCGGATCCCAGCTGGAGGCAGATGGTCAGCTCCGCGCTCCTGATCCGCTCCAATATCGCCCCCACCAAACTCGAACTCCGGTATGTCTGGGCTGTGCACCCGGAATTTGGCGGCAATCCGGCCCACACGGCCATCGAGGTCCATCCGGCGGAAGGAGGCATCGACTACTGGCGGTTTGCCCTGCCGGAGGGGGTCGAACCTGTTCAATGGGGACAGGGACCGGCCGGAGGAAAGCGGATCCTGCCGATACGGCTGAACGAGATCTGGGGGAGCGGCAAGCACGAGGGATGCGAGATCTCGTGGTTCGGGGCGGGGAACTTCCTGTCGCCGACCGAGAGCGCCTACGTGGTCCTGCGCAGCCCGCTGCCCGAGTTCATCGGCTTCGGCGAGGTCTTCGAGCCCCATGCCCCTCCCGACAAACTCGAAATCTTCGAGACAGAATAAAGGCCTTTGCCACAGATTTCACGGATTACACGGACATTCGTGAAATCCGTGAAATCTGTGGCAGGTGGTTTTAAGGGAGATACTCCCAGAACTCGGTGCGGAGCCAGCGGACCCCGCGGCGGGTGACAAGCTCGGCGATGGTCCTGCGGCCGCACAGGATCTTCCCGACCCCCGTCATCCCGGGACGCAAAATCCCCTCGGTGTTGTCCAGTTCCCCCTGGATCGTCACCTTCCGCTCGCCGCCGCTCTCGAACGCCACCGGCGATATGCTCTTCACCCTCGCCTGGAACGAACGCTTCGGATACCCCCGCGCCTTCAGCAGGATCAGCGCGCCGGCCCGCACGTCGGCGATCTCCTTCTCCGGCACCGGCATGTCCACGCCGACGCGCGCCACGTCCACGATCTTGCAGAACCCGCTCCCGCGCTCCACGTACTCGCCGATGCGGTTCCGCAGGTAAGGCGTCGCGACCACCCCGTCGATCGGGCTGCGCACCGTAAGGTGCTCCAGCTGCTGCGTCAGGATGTTCAGCTTTTCCTCCAGCTTCGAAACGTCCGCCTCCACGGCGCGGATCGACTCCTTGCGCGACCCGGCCTCCAGGATCTTCAGCTCGCTCTGCGCCTGCTCCAGCTCTTTGCGCTTCACCTGGATCGTCCGGTCGGTCCGCTCCTCGAGCACGTTCAACTGCCCGCGCGCCTCGGCCAGCTCGCGCCGGCGGACTTCATACGCCGTCTGGTCCCGGTCGGCCTCGTTCTTCGCGATCAGCCCCTGCGCCAGCAGCTTCTGGCTGCGCTCGTGCATCGTTTTCGCGTTGGCCAGCTCCGCCTCGCGCTTGGCCACCGTGTCCATCAGCACCAGCCGTTCCTGCTCGACGCGCATCGCGTTGGTCAGCTCGGCGCGCTTCGTTTCGACGGTCCTCCGCGCCCGCTCGATCTCCTCCGGCCGCGTCCCGGCATGCAGCAGGTCCAGGGCGGCACGCATGGAGGCGAGTTCGCCTTTCGTGTTCTCGTACTCGTCGTTCAGCTTCAGGTTCTGCAGCTCGGCCAGCATGTCCCCGGCCCTGACCGCATCCCCCTCGTCCACGCGGATCGACTTCAGCGTGCCGTCCACCTGCGGCGTCACCGAAACTTCCTTCTGCGGCTGGATCGTGAAATCGCCGGCAACCTTAAGCTCCCACGGGATGAAGCCCGCGGCTGCAAGCACGGCCAGGACGATCAGGATCTGCGGAAGCTTCTTCAGTCTCAACGCCGCTCCTTTGGGCATCTTCGCCGCCGGCGGCTCCTTCGGCCCGCCGTGCGCCGGGATCAGCATCAGGCACAGGACAACGAATGCCACCGCGCCCCACGTCCGGTACTCCCGGACCATCCAGCCGCCCAACCGCCCGAGCATAACCCATAGAAGCGCCGCAGTGAACAGAAAGGCGGCGGTGCCGTAGTAAAAGTAAATCCGCCTCTCCCTGGGACCTGCCGCCGCCGGCCGCACCGTGGCGGATCCCGCCGCCAGGGCTTTCAATTTGTGCCCCAGGTGGGAGAATGCCTTCGCCCGCAGATTGGGAATCCCGAGCCAGTCGCTCAGCAGGTAATAGCCGTCCAGCCGGATGAGCGGGTTGAAATTGAACAGCGTCTGGATGCCCGCGAACGCGATCGCGACCAGGCAGACGCGGCTGGCGAACGTCTCCTGAGCCAGCAGACGCCACAGCAGCGTCGCCAGCGCCCAGACGAGAAACTGCACGTACCCGCCGGCGAACGTCACCCGCAGCCGCTCGCGCTTTTTCAGCATCCAGGCGTCGTTCAGGTTGCAGTAGAAAGCGGGAATGAAGTACATCACCATCAGCCCCATCTCCTCCACCTTGCCGCCGTAGTGCTTCAGCGCCACGCCGTGTCCGAACTCGTGGATGGTCATCACGGCGAACGCCACTACCACGATCAGCGGGATGGAGTAGAGGGTGAAGAGCTTCCCGAGACTGAAAAAGAGCGACTCCCAGTTCAGGATCGACACCGCGAGCGCCGCAAAAACCGTGCCGGCAACGAACCAGGCAAACAGCGGGCTGAAGGCGAACCGCAGCCGGCGCTCGAGCCGCGTCAGGAGCGCATCCGGGTTGAAGGTGAAGATCTTGACGGCGAGGAGATTCTCGATGAGCCGCTTCTTCCGCCTGCCGGCCTTTTCCAGCCTCGCCCAGCATGCGGTGTGATCGAGCAGCAGCAGCGAGAGCAGTTTTCCGGTGAACTCCTTCACCTGGGCTTCGGTGACCTCCGTCGACCGTGCGGCGGAGACCGTCTGCGCGATGGCGGCGGGGGAAGTCTTCCCATCCATCGACCGCAGGACGTCGGCCTGCACTGCGGTGAAGCGGTAGAACCGCTTCGTAATCGGGTCCTTCACGATGACGGGGGATTCCGGGTCGGCGGACTCCGGCCGGAGGTCGAGGTCGGTCCTGGCCTTGAGGAGATTTTCATCCACGCTGAAGCCGGATGATATCGGCACAAAGAAGGCGATTCAACTGCTAAACAACCGGCCACGAATTCCACGAATTTCACCAATTTTCTGGCCTGCAGCGGCGTTTTTTCTGGAATTGACTCGCTCATGAGAGGTGTATATAATCGCTCCGCTTTTCACTGACAGCTAAGCGCTGGAACGACAAGGAGATACCATGCTGAGGAATAGTAGTTACGCCTTTTTGGCCCTGTTCTTGATTCTAACCGTCGCGGCCTGTGGGCAGAAGGAAGAGCCCGTGAGCGAAACCGAAACCGCCGTCGAGGAAACACCGAAGGTGGTTCCCGGGGAGATGGTCCTGATCCCGGCGGGCGAATTCATCCTGGGAACCAGCGACGCGAAGCTGGACGAGAAGCGGCTTGCTTATCCCGAGCAGAAGGTGGACCTGCCGGCGTACTGGATCGACAAGTACGAGGTCACCAATACCCAATTCCTCGACTTCTCCATCAGCACCGGCTACCTGAGCGAAGGCGCGGCCGAGGGGAAGGACTGGCGGACGTTCTTCACGCCGGAGAAAGCAAAATTCCCGGTCGTCTACGTGACCTGGAACGATGCCAAGGCCTTTTGCGAAGCGCAGGGCAAGCGGCTGCCGACGGAAATCGAGTGGGAGAAGGCGGCGCGGGGGGTCGAGGGCTTCCGCTACCCCTGGGGCAACAATTGGGAGAGCGGGCGCAGCAACAACTACGAGGCCGGGTTCCGCGCCCCGGTTGCGGTCGGCCAGTACGAGGGAGACGTCAGCCCGTTCGGCGTGCACGACATGCTGGGCAACGTCCAGGAGTGGACCGACAACTGGCTGAAGGCCTACAAGGGCAACACGCGCGGCAACGAGAACTTCGGCGAGCGCTACCGCGTGGTCCGCGGGGCGTCGTCCCGGATCTACGGCAGCCGGTACCACATCTGGGCACGCTCGGCCTACCTGCCGAAGTCGCTCTATGATTTCGGCTTCCGCTGCGCGAAGGACGCCACGCCGGAAGAAGCCGCCCAGGCCAAGTAAGTCCAGAAAAAGCGGGCCACGAATTTCACGAATGCACACGAAATTCGTGGAATTCGTGGCCTGCAGTCTTCTACATCACCCGCAGGATGAAGCACTTCAGGTAGTGCGTTTCGCGCATGCCCGCCAGCACGGGGTGGTCGCCGGCCTGCGCTCGCCGCTCGATCGCCTGGACGTACCTCTTCGCGTCATTCGCCGCCTCGGCGATCAGCCCGTAGAAATCCGCCTCGCTCAGATGGTACGAGCAGCTGGACGTCACCAGCACACCCTCCGGCCGCAGCAGCTTCATCGCCCTCAGGTTGATTTCCTTGTACCCGCCGCGCGCCGCAGCCAGCGTCGCACGGTTTTTCGCGAACGCCGGCGGGTCGAGGCATATGGTGTCGAACTGCTCTTCAGCCCGCTCCAGCCCCCGCAGCACGTCGAACACGTTCCCCTCGCGGAACTCGACGTTTTCGATCCCATTGAGCCTTGCGTTGGCCGCCGCCTGCTCCAGCGAAGGCGCGGACGTGTCCACGGCGATGACCTGCGGGCAGTTTCGGGCGAAGTGCAGCGCGAACGCCCCCGTGTTGGTGAAGCAGTCCAGCGCGCGCCCCGAGGCGAACGCGCGCGCGGCAATCCGGTTTTCGCGCTGGTCGAGGAAAAAGCCTGTCTTCTGCCCGCCCGAGATGTCCACCAGGAAGCGGATGCCGCCCTCGTCGATCTCCACTGCTTCCGGGACCGATCCGCAAATTACGCCCCGCTTCTGCTCCATCCCCTCGAGGGTGCGCGCCTTGATGTCGTTGCGTTCCACTATCCCCACGGGCTTAACGATGTCGTTCAGCGCTTCAACGATGAATTGCTTGAGTTGGTCCGCACCACGCGAGAGCGTCTGCAGAACGAGGCAGTCGGCATAGCGGTCCACGATGATGGAAGGAAGCAGATCGGCTTCACCGAAGATCAGCCTGCGGGCCTCGCCGGGCTCGAGCGTGCCGCGCCTCTTGATCGAAGCCTCGATCCCGGCTCGCAGCCACCCCTGCGTCGGCGCGGCTTCATCGCGCGTCAGCAGCCGCAGCCGGATCTGCGAAGCCGCGCTGTGGAAGGCGTACCCGAGGCAGGCGTTTTTCGCGTCGGTCACCCGAACGATCGCCGCGCTGCGTTCGGCCGGTCCCCGGACGACGTCGCTCGCGTAGATCCAGAGGTGGCCCTGGCGGATGCGGCGCACGCCAGCCGCGGAAATGGAGGCTTCGCAGCGGATGTCAAACGGTTCCATCGTTCCCTCCCTGTGCCTGCCCTCCTCCGCGCTGCACCGCGAAGCGGTCTTTGACGTGCGTCAACGCCTCTTCCCGTGTTGCGATCGCGCCGTCCAATCTTAGGTCTTCCACCTCCTCCAGGATTTTGCCGAACAGCGGCCCCGGCTGATAGCCCAATGCGATGAGATCATCCCCGGTGATGAGCGGCGCCGGCGGTTCCGGCTCCTTCTTCATCTCCTCGAATTTCCTCCGGCAGAGGTGGTAGCTGTCCAGCGAGCGGTGGCCGGCCAGGCAGTCCGCGCGGTGCATCTCCAGGTGGTCCTCGAAGCGGGGCAGGGAAATGAACCGCCGCAGGGTGCTGGGGCGCATTTCGTGTGCGTGCATGAAGCGCAGGTGGTGCAGGACGAGATCCTTCACCCCTGTAATCTCTTCGTTGGACATGCGCAGCCGCCGGCAGATGTTCTCCGCCATCTCCGCCCCGAGCTCCACGTGCCCGTCGAAACGGATCCGCTCCTTCACCGCAAACGTAGGCGGCTTGCCCACGTCGTGCAGCAGCGTGCCGAGCGCGAGGATTGGAGAAGGCTTCCGGAGCAGTCCCAATGCCAGCCTGGTGTGGGTGTAGACGTCCCCCTCGGGGTGGAACTCCGGCGGCTGGGCCACGCCGCGCATGGCCTCGACTTCGGGCAGGATGTGCTTCAGCAGGCCGGTTTCGTGGAGAAGGTCGAGGCCGCGGGTGCGCGCCGGATCGGCAAGGATTTTGAGCAGCTCGTCGCGGATGCGCTCGCCGCTGACTTTCAGAATGGCCGCGCCGTGGCGGCGGATGGCGTCGGCGGTCGCGCGGTGGATGTCGAACTCCAGGGCGCAGGCGAAGCGCACGGCGCGGAGCATCCGCAGGTGGTCCTCGGCGAAGCGCTCCTCGGGATTGCCGATTGTCCGGACGATGCGGTGCTTCAGGTCGGCGCGGCCGCGGATGAAATCGATGACTTTCTCGGCCGCGGGGTCGTAGAAGAGGCCGTTGATGGTGAAGTCGCGCCGCCGGGCGTCGGCTTCGGGCCCGGTGAAGGTCACCGTGGACGGGTGGCGGCCGTCCAGGTAGGGGCCTTCGCTCCGGAAGGTCACCACTTCGTAAGGGTGGCCGTAGAGGCGCACCTGCACGACGCCGTAGCGGGCGCCGACGGGCCTGGCTCCGGGGAACATCTCCTGGACCTGCTCGGGGCGCGCGCTGGTGGCGATGTCGATGTCCTTGGGCTTGCGGCGCAGGAGGAAGTCGCGCACCCAGCCGCCGGCGAAAAAGGCTTCGTGGCCGTGCAGGCGGAGCTTCTCGACGATGCGGCCGGCGGCCTTTCTCATCAGCAAAAACCCTAGCCACGAATTTCACGAATTGCACGAATTCGTGGAATTCGTGAAATTCGTGGCTGATGTTTTGGAGACCCGGGGCTAATCCAGCTTGGCGAGGTAGCGGTTCCAGCTGTCCTCGTCGAACATCCGCCGGCAGAGGGTGCGGTATTTCTTGAAATTCTTCTGGTCCCCGAGCTGCCGGTAGCTGAGCGCCATGCGAAAGTAGAACAGGCTGTTGTTCTGGAACTTCCGCGCCAGCTTCAGCGTCTGCTCGCCCTCCAGGACCGCCTCCTTGAACCTGCCCAGCTCGAAGTAATTGATTGTGAGATAGGCCCGGATCTCCGCCTTTTCCACTTTGTTGCGCGGATGGCGGCGCAGGGCTTCGAGCGTCACCAGGAGCGACTTCTCGAACTGGTCCAGGCGGAAGTGGCAGTGCGCGATCTTGGCGTACAGCCAGGTCAGCCCGCGAACCTTTCCCGTCAGGAGCTTCAGCTCGAGGATCTTCTCGTAGGCGTCGAGCGCCATCTTGTGGTTGGTCAGCCGGTAGTGGCACTCGCCGAGCTTCATGTACAGGTCGTCGCGCCGCGGGAAGCTGTGGTCCAGCTCCAGGACCTTGGAGAAGTACTTGATCGCCTCGGGATACTGCTTGAGGCTCATGTAGTTGTTGCCCATGCTCTCGTAAAGGTATGCGAGGCCGGGATCGTCGTTGCTCAGCACCTGGATGGCCTTCTGCGAATAGCGGATCGACTCGTCGTATTTGCCGAGCGCCTCGTAGTTCCGGCTGATCCCGGCGTAGAGCATCCAGCGGGTGTCCTTCTCCTGCGAGCCGGAGTACTGCTCGCAGACGCGGCGCGCTTCGAGCGACTTGGCGTTCTTGCCGTAGTACTCGTAGAGCGATCCCAGGTGGAAGTGGACGAAGCCGTACATGTCGGGCATGAACTCGGGCTCGTCCGGCTGGAAGAGGCGGCTGGATTTCAACAGGTACTTGAGCGCCTCGTTGTCGTCGCCGGCATTGTACCGGCAGATGCCCACCTGGCCGGCGAAGTAGGCGCGGATGTTGGGTTGCCGGGAGATTTCCAGGGCCTGGGTCCAGTGCCTGCAGGCTTCGCCGTATTTTTCCTTTTCGAAGAATGATTCGGCGTAGGCGTCCAGCACGGACAGTTTTTCCTCGCGGGATTTTGCGGCGGCCAGCATGGATTTGAACTTTTTCTGATTCATCGTCGGAGCATCCCTCTGAAGATTGCTGTGACAGGCGACAGCCTATCTTAGCACATCGGATGAGGAAGGAACCAAATGCGCCGCGCCAAGATCCACCGATAACGTCTTTGCCTTGCTCCGTGTTCCTCGGTGCTTCTCAGTGCTTCTCTGTGGAACGCTTTCAATTCCTGCCATGGCGGCAGCGCGGGGCGCCTTGCCGGCGAATCGTGGGGCGCCTTGCTGGCGGACGATGATGTACCCCCTGAAGACATCCACGCGCTCGATCAGGTAAGGCATTTCGCTCGGCTGCATCGGATCGAACGGCGGATCCTGCCTTCGCCCCACGGCGGTGATGACCTCCTCCACCAGGGCGTTGGGCAGCGTGCGCCCGTCGAACTGCGCCTCCTGCAGCTTGAAGTGCGCCTTCCCCTCGCCCGCGATCAGGACGCCGCTCACCTCCAGTTCCCGCACCCCCGAAAACATCTTGGCGATCAACTGGGTCAGCGTGTTGGTGGAACCCTGCGCCAGCTTGTCGAAGTCGATCAGCGCCTGGCCGCGCAGGCTGCCTTCGTTCAAAGTCAGGCGGAGGCTCCTCAGGCTGGGGTGATACTTCTCCCGCAGATTGAATTCCAGGTAGGAGTTGATTTCGCTTTCGGTGATCCTCGTTGTCTGCTCGGCGCCCGGCCTGGGCTCGGCCTCAAAGCTTTCCAGCTGCTTCACCTTGGCATCGCAGCTCTCGGCCGCCGACTTCGAAATGGCCGCCTCTCCCCCCTGCGGCGCCTCGGCCGGCCGGCAGGAGGTGACCGCCGGCTGCAGCAGGAGCAGAAACAACAACGGCAGTACCGGAGATTTGCGCAAATGGTGCATCGTGGGCGCGGTCATCGGATGATCTTGAACGTCCGGCTCCAGCGCGTCTTCGTGAAGAAGTTCAGGATCACGTCGGAGATCTGCTTCACGCGGTCTGCCAAGCTGGTCAGCAGGTAATCGTTGCGGCCGGTTTCGAACGACCAGTAGATGACCAGGGCTTTCCCGATCATGTACTCGCGGGGGATGAAGCCCCAGTAGCGGCTGTCCTGGCTGTTGTCCCGGTTGTCCCCCATGGCGAAGTATTGGCCGGGAGGGACGTTGAACGGGCCGAAGCGCTCGTAGACGCTGCCCGGGTCGATATGCTGCGTGTAGTCCTCTTCCAGCGCGGTCCCGTTGACGTAGACGGTCCGGCCGACGATTTCGACGGTGTCTCCCGGCATCCCGATCAGCCGTTTGACGTAGGCGGTTTCGGGGCTGTGGGGGTATTTGAATACGATTACGTCGCCCCGCACTAGATCTTTGTAGGGGAGCAGCCGGGCCAGGGGGCCGGTGTGGAATCCGTAGACGAACTTGTTGACTAGGAGGTGGTCTCCAATCAGCAGGTTGGATTCCATGGAGCCGGTCGGGATCTTGAATGCCTGCACGACGAACGTGGTCGCGAACAGCGCGATGATGGCAGTGATGACAATGGACTCGAAGTATTCCCGAATCGTCGATTTTTTGAAATCCACCGGCGGATCCTCCGTTTTCCGAAGACGGAAAAGATTAACACAGTCGTATTGTCGCGACAAGAAACCCGATCCTGGCTGTGGGTTGACAGGACTGCGGCGCGGGTGGTACAAGACGCTGCGGCATCGGAAAGTCATTCCATGGCGGGCGGTTAGCTCAGCGGGAGAGCATCGGTCTTACACACCGGGGGTC
>JBBIMP010000068.1:0-15636 GCA_037444305.1 Acidobacteriota bacterium | reverse complement strand
CCACACGCGGTAGGGATAAAGTTCGGGAAACGCGGAGACGATCTGCGCGACGCCCGAGGAAATGGATACAGCCACTGTGAGGATGTAATCGGTGAGGAGCGCCGCGCCGGCGATCTGCGCGGGTTTTTCGCCCAGGTTGTCGCGCGCCACAATATACGCGCCGCCGCCGCCGGGGTAGGCATGGATGGTCTGTTCGTAGGAGATGGTGACGATTGCCATCAGCACGACGATGGCGATGGAGATCGGGAAGACGTATCCGAATGCCATCGTGCCTGCGACCGCAAGGATGACCATGATCTCCTGCGTGGCATAGGCTGTGGACGATAAAGCATCGGACGCGAAGACCGCCAGTCCAATCCTCTTGCCGATGGTCTGGTGCGGCGCGTCGGCAGTGGACAGCGGTCTCCCGATGAACCACCGACTCAGCGAACGCGGCGGCAGGTAATCGCTTTGCCGACGCATGATCTCAGATTGATTGTTTTCAGGGGTCAACACGTGTTTCTCTTGCAACTTACAATAAAGACACCCCCGCGCAAGGCGAGGAGCAAGGAGGATTATAGCCCAAATTGTAAAAGGGGGTATTCACTTGACTCAAGTGACCCCAACATGTAGTATGCCGCTCCGTGGAAGATTACCCCAGGACTTTGAGTGAATTCGAGAGCAGATTTGCGCGCGAGGACTCGTGTCGAGAATATCTGCGAAGCTTGCGGTGGCCAGATGGATTCCGGTGTCCGCGCTGTGGTTGCGGAAAGGCCTGGGAAACAGGAAATCTTCTCCTGCATTGCGCAAGCTGTGGCTTACAGAGCTCTGTCACTGCAGGCACGCTTTTTCAAGATACGCATAAGCCGCTTACCCTGTGGTTTCGTGCCATGTGGTGGGTGACGAGTCAGAAGACCGGCGCCAGCGCGTTGGGTTTGCAGCGAGTCTTGGGTCTCGGAAGCTACAGGACGGCCTGGACATGGCTGCACAAAATGCGCCGTGCCATGGTAAGGCGGGGTCGCGATCGGCTTTCCGGGGTTGTGGAAGTGGATGAAACCTATCTTGGTAGCCAGGAAGAAGGAGTTTACGGACGGAAACGGGAGCGAAAGGCGCTGATTGTCATTGCAGCACAGGAGGATGGGAAAGCGATCGGGCGGATCCGTATGCGCCGGATTCCAGATGCCTCCGCGGCAAGTCTGATTCCGTTCCTGGAAGAAGTGGTCGAGCCGGGCAGCACGGTTCATACCGATGGCTGGCGGGGATACCTTCCGGTGGGATCGAAGGGATATATCCATAAGGTAACCTTGCTCCGGGGAAACGAGAAAACGCCGAGCAAACTAAGGCCTCGCGTGCACAGAGTCACATCGCTGCTGAAACGTTGGTTGATGGGAACCCACCAGGGCGGCGTCAGCCATGAACACTTGGATTATTACCTCGATGAATTTACCTTCCGGTTCAATCGCCGGACTTCGAGGAGCCGCGGCAAGCTCTTTTATCGACTCGTTCAGCAGGCTGTGGCGATTGAGCCGGTGCCATACGCCTCAATAATCGAATGTTGCGATCGTGGCCTGCGGTCAAAGCGTAAACCACAACATATAGGCGTCACTTGAGTCAAGTGAATACCCCCCTTCTCGAATCTGCACGGGCGATGCCGGAACCCGGTCGAGCCGGGCCGCACCGCGACGGGTGAACCGCCCGAAGCTGAGCGTCCCGGTCGGGCAGTCGTGCACGCAGGCCGAACAGCGGACGCACTCCGGGTCGGCCATCGCCAGGCCCTTGTTGGCGAAGTTCATGATGTCGATCCCCTGGTGGCAAACAGCCGTGCACACGTTGCAGGAGATGCACTTCGACTTCTCCGCGAAGATGCGGAACCGGGAAAACCGCCCGTAGACGTGCATCAGGGCCGCCAGCGGACAGGCGAACCGGCACCACACGCGGCCGCTGAACCAGAAATAACAGCCCACGCCCACGATTCCGGCCAGGAATATGTCGACGGTATAGTAATAGTTCAGCTGTATTCCGAACGGCGCCCATCCTGCGAGCAGGCCCGTGTAGAGACTCGACGCCGCGCGGCCCGCGGCCGTCGCGGGCCAGGCCCAGGACACCACGCGCGCGGCCAGCAGGACCAGCACGGCAAGCAGCACCCCCTGGCCCACCATATTCACCCGGTTCCAGAGCGGCCCGTGCGGCATCTTCTGCCTGTGCGCGTCCCCCAGCGTTTCGGCCAGCGCGCCTCACGAGCAGATCCAGCCGCAGTAGGCGCCCTTGCCCCAGAAAAAGATGATCCCGGGGATCAGGACGAAGGTCTGAACCAGGGAGATTGCAAGCCACCACCAGAGCGGCTGCGCGGTGAAGACATTCCAGATGAAAAGCGGCCAGGCCAGGATCAGTCCATAGGCGCGCCAGTATTCCCGCCCGTGGCCTGCCGCCGTCGCAGGGAACAAGTTGTCGGCAACGTACGCCGCAATGCCGTCGTCGAAGAAACCGTTGTATCCCGCCCAGGGAAGAAGCAGCTGCGGCAGCAGGAAAAGGGGGAACACCTGGATCAACGCCAGCACCCATTTCTGGCGGCGGATGTAGGGCGTCGGCCGGCGGCCCACCCTCACAATCCCGAAAACCGCCACCAGAACCGAGTAGGTCAACGCATAGTAAAACCCCGGCGTGCCGAGCGACACCGCAAGCGTGCCGGGGAGCGTTGCCGGATCGGCGAAGGCGCTGTCGAACGCCTGGCCGGACCGCTCCAGCAGCGCCGGAATGTTGTAGGGGAAATATTCGTGCTCACGGAACCAGCGGTTCAACTCCCCGCCCGCCTTCCAGTTGAACAGGAAGGCGCAAAAAAGCCCGAAAAGCACGAACATGATCAGGTTCCTGCTGAGACGTTCCAAGTTATCCGGCTTGGGGCGGGAGAACTCCTTTTTGCGGTAGGAAAGCGTGACCTCAGACCCGCAGCCCGCCAGGGCGATGGCCGTCTCGAGCG
This sequence comes from Acidobacteriota bacterium, assembly GCA_037444305.1. Classification (GTDB taxonomy): domain Bacteria; phylum Acidobacteriota; class UBA6911; order UBA6911; family UBA6911; genus JBBIMP01. The sequence continues at coordinate 12,680 of JBBIMP010000068.1, read as the reverse complement.
CGGAGTCGCCGCCGCGCCCGAAGTCCGGCTCCGCAAGCAAGGCATGCACAGCCCTTGCGCCGCTGTCGGAGGAAAACTTGAGCAGCGGCACACCCGTGAGATCGCCGACGATCCGGACTCCCGGGACGGTTGTGGTTCCGTCCGGCTTCACGACGGGCAGGTTTTCCACGGTCCCAGCCGGCCAGCGGGTGTAGCGACGAATAATCCCGATCACCACGGCTCCCTTCTCATGTCGCATAAAAAGAACAACGCCGCTCCTACCCGCTCTTGTCGCGTTCCTGATTGGCCAGGTGGGCATAGGGTGGAATCGTCTGCAGCCGCAGGTCCTCCACCGGTCCCCCCACGGTGAAATGATACAGGCTCTGCCACGTCCGGTCGCCGATGCCGAGAAGTTCGTGCATGGCGTCGTCGAAAAAGCAGCCTATGCCGGTGCCGCGGATCCCGGCCGCTTCGGCCTCGAGGTAGAGCACCTGGCCGATCAGCCCGGTCTCCCAGAACAGGCGCGGATAGAACCAGGATCCTGCGCTTTTGAGAAAGTGCTCGAACTCCGCCAGCATGCCCAGCGAAAAAACGCCGTCCGCGGCGATGTCCTGGTGGCAGCTGATCGCCCTGGCCGCCCGCCGGCAGTCGCCCTCTTCCAGCAGGAACAGGCGCAAGCCCCCCGGGCACCCTTCCGGGCGCTGCCAGCGAAACTCCTTCCGCAGGCTCGAACGCAAGGAGGCTTCGTGGTTTGGGTCGCGGACGAGCGCGTAGACACCCGGCGTCAGATCGCGCACCCTGTGCACGAACAGGACGAGGGACACCCTCGGCGCCCAGGGCCAGACGTCGAAGGGGAATCCTCTCTTCGACGAATCATCGGGCTTCGCCTGCAGCCGCTCCAGCAGTCGGTAAAACGCGTCGCGATCCATCAGGGTCCGGCCGTCCATGGAGACGGCGCTGCGCCGCGCGCGGATAATCCGCTCCGCCGCCAGGCCGCGATCCTCGCCATTCGCTTCACATCCATTCGCAGTGTCGGGAGGATCGCCGGCTGCAACGGCTCCGGGTTTCAGCTTTTCGCCATCGGCTGCTTCCCGCCGTGCGGCTCCCGCCACCTCTTCGATCGCCGGCCAGGGGTGATGGCCGTGGCTGAGCTTGTTCGGAGTGCCGGCAAACTCCAGGCTGCGCAGCCTCCGGAGGAGTCCCGGCGGAACCGCAATTTCGTTTACGTCCGGCGCGTGCAGACGGGCGGGATAGACCGCCAGCAGGCAATCCGGGTGTTCGGCCTCGGCGCCCTCCTGCCGGTCCAGCCCGAGAAGCTGCGCCAGTTCATCGTCGCCGATTCCGGGGATCAGCCGGATGCGCCGGCCCAGAAGTGCCGCAGAGTAGGCCAGCGCGCCGATCGCGTGTCCCACGTCGTGGTGGCAGTAACGGAACGCCCGCTCGCCGTATTTCCAGGATTCGCGCCAGTGGATGGAGGTCAGGCCCACGAGCAGCGATCCTTCGGGAAGCGCTGCTTTCATTTCCGTCCATTCATCGGCCAAAAGGGTCACCCTTTGCTCCAGGGCGTGCCGGAAGGGCGAGTAGTGATACACGGCCGGTTCGCCGCCGAGCCCCTCAACCGGGCCTGCGACCAGGTAGCCTTCCGTGGGATGAAGCGCACCGCTGGAGGGGTTGATGCGCAGGGACCACGGGGGCGTGCCCGGCGCCTGCTTCCAGGCGGAAAGCGCGAGGGCATGATAAAAGAGCCTGCTGACGGTTTCTCCTGTCAGCGGGTCCGGCTCCCCTGCGCATCTACCGTACAGCGAGTCGAACGTCGGCCGCTCCCGCTCGGGCGGTTCCGGCAAAGGGAGGATCGTAGCGCCGTCGAACCGGCGGAAGGGATCGGGCCGCGTGTCCCAATCCATGTAGCCCGGCGAGCGGGCGTAGCGCTGGAAGTGGTGCTTGGTGCGTTCGTGGTATTCCAGGACGGTGGCGATGGGGTTGTGGGTCATCCTATTAGAATGCCACATTCAGGAGAGCATTTCTGTTCTCGCGGAGAATGAATCTATTGCACGTGAAGGATCAGAGTGCCGCAAAGCCTCCATGGAGGAAAACCCTGTTGAAGGCACACCGCTATCGGTACCGCGAACGTCGGTGAGCGGTCATGTGACCCACATCAAGTGGCTTGACCCGTCGCTGGCGCTCCGGGCTCCGTGGACTCCCGGCCGGCAAGCAGAGCAGGCAGCCGCAGTGGCATCGAACCGTTCCCAAGGAGCTTCTTCGTACGCCGCCACGGTTAAGATTGTGTGCCTCGGTGGCAGAAGGAATGATGCTTTGATTTCTGGAGGGGGACAGAGTAGCCTGTCCCCCTATGAAAATCGATCGAGTGGGACGAATGGGCCTCGCGCTGCTGCTGGCGCTTGCCGGCTGCGGGAGGCTGCCTGATGCACAGTCACCGGACGCGCTCGACGAAGCCGCCTATGTCGAACAGATTCTGAAGAACCGGCAGGCGCGCGACGAGGAATTCCGCAGCGCCGAGTGGTCCCCGCTTGCGGTGATCGCCATCGCGCGGCTCGACCGACTCCCCGCGACCATCGGCTCGGAAACCGGCGCCGATCTCCGCCTTCCCCCGGACGGCGTCTCCCCAGGACACGCCGAGGTCGTCGGTGCTGAGAACCTGGACGGAGGCCCTGCCTTTCGCCTGCGCCCGCTCGAAGGCACCGTGACCAGGGCGGACGGGTCGCCGCTCCCGCCCGGCGGGAGCCCGATGCCCGCCGGCGAACGGTTCGGGGTGGGCAGGTTTCTGGTCTATGCAGACAACCTCGGAACCTTCGGCGCCGTCGTCCGTGCGCTTGACTTTACCTCCCCCAGCTACACCCGGTTTCAGGGACTGGACTATTTCCCGCCCGACCTCTCGTGGCGCGTGGAAGCGGTCGTGGTTCCCTACCGTCGGATCGAGCCGGTGACCATCACCGACACGAACGGCTGGCAGCGTCCCGCCTGGCGCTACGGCGAAGCGCACTTCAGCCTCGAAGAAAAGGCACGGCGTCTGGTGCTCATAACCTTCAACCCCGATCCCCGCCCCGGCGACGCGTTCTTCATCGCCTTCACCGACGCCACGCGCGGCGCGGAAACCTACCCGGCCGGGCGTTACCTGCAACCCGCGTTCACCCCCTCGGGACCCATGATTCTCGACTTCAACGAAGCTTTCAATCCCTCCTGCGCCTACAACCACGGGTTCGCCTGCCCGCTTCCGCCTCCTGAGAATCGCCTTCGGGTGCCCGTGCGGGCGGGCGAAAAAACTTACGCCCACGCCGGCCTTCCTTGACGCCGGGACCGCAAATACCGCTTGGTTTGATGCCCGGGACGGGTGCATAATTACCTCTGATCCGCTTCTGGGCAAAACCCTGGCTCTGACCGGGGCGGGTCCCTTTGGGAAAGGGGGCGGTTCGAACGCGATGCCCGTTTTCCGCGGGCGTCACAGCTCTTCACTTCAATCGATTCCCCGGAATAGGTATGCGTGCGCGCCGTTCACCCGGCGCTTTGCTTGAAACACTGATGGAGGAAGTTTATGCGTAAACTCATTCGCGTAGTGACGGCCTGCGCCCTTGTGCTCCTGTGGACGCAGTCCGCCCTTCCGCAGGAGACCACCGGCACCATCACCGGCTTCGTAAAGGATTCTTCCGGGGCGGTGGTCCCGGGCGTGGAGGTGATTGTCAGGAACATGGGCACCGGCCTGGAACGGCGCTCTTTGAGCGGCACGCAGGGGGAGTTCACGGCCACGCTGCTGCCAATCGGCCGGTATGAAGTCTCAGCCGAACTGACCGGCTTCAAGAAATTCGTCACCGGCGGGATCGTTCTCAATGTGAACGACCGACTGCGCGTGGACGTCGTCCTGCAGGTGGGGACCATCTCCGAGGTGGTCAACGTGGAGTTCACACCGCCGGCGGTGCAGAGCGAGAGCGCCGAGGTCGGCGCCGTCATCACGGGCCGGCAGGTGACGGAGATGCCGCTGAACGGCCGCAGCATCTACCAGCTGGTCGCGCTGCAGCCGGGCGTGTCGGCCGCATCCTCGCTGGTGAGCGGACGCGTGGGCGTCGGACTCGACAACCTGGCCAGCGTCAACATCAACGGCATGCGCGCCGCCCAGAACAACTGGCTGGTCGACGGAGCCGACAACGTCGACACGGGTTCCAACCTGGGCGTGATCAACTACATCGGCGTGGACAACGTCTCGGAGTTCAGGATCCTGCGCAGCAACTACAACGCCGAGTTCGGCCGCAGCGGCGGCGGGCAGATCAACATCATCACCAAGGGCGGCACCAACCAGTTCCACGGCGGCGCCTTCGAGTTCTTCCGCAACGACGCGCTCGACGCGCGCAATTTCTTCAGCTATCTCGACCGCGACGGCGACGGCAAGGCGGACGCCGCCATCCTGCGCTACAACAACTTCGGGTACAACATCGGCGGCCCGATCGTCCGGGACAAGCTGTTCTTCTACTTCGGCCACGAGTTCCGCCGGGTGCGCACCGTGCGCGGCGCGGGCGTGGTCAACACGCGCGTTCCGACCGAGCTGCAGCGCAAAGGGGACTTCAGCGAATTCCCGACGGTGATCATCCGCGACCCGCTCACCGGGCAGCAGTTCGCTTCCGGGGGCAAGGCGAACGTCATCCCGCAAGAACGGCTCGATCCCAATGCCCTGGCCCTGACAAGGGTCTTCCCCGCGCCCAACTCCACGCCGGCGCTGCTCGGCGGACTGCGCAACTTCTCCGCCGCGGCCCCGAGCGGCCGGCACTACCGCGAGGAGCTCGTGCGCATCGACTACTCCTACTCGAACGAGCACCGCTTCTTCGGGCGCTTCGTCCACGACGCGATCCCCTCGGAGGAACCCTTTGGCGAGATCTTCGGCTCCAACAACGCCGCCTTCCCCGGGATCGCCAACACCAAGACCAACATCCCGGCGCGCGGCGTGGTGGCGGAGTGGAACTGGCTGATGTCCCCGCGGATGATCAACAACTTCGCCTTCAACTACAGCCGCGGCGCGATCCTCAGCAAGATCACGGGCAGCGCCTCCCGCAATATCTCCGGGTTCAACGTCGCCGAGATCTTCCCGCAGAATCCCGGCAACCTCCTGCCCGGCATCGCCTTCGGCGGCGCGGGCGGCTACGGCGGTTTCAACTTCTTCGGCCCCTACGACAACAGCTACGGTTCCTACCGCTTCAAGGACACCTTCGCCATCACGGTCGGGAACCATTCGATCAAGATGGGATACCTCTACTCGTGGGAGTTCAAGAACGAGAACGCCGCCAGCGGCGTGAACGGGTCGTTCAACTTCCCGGGCACCACTTCCGCCACCTTCACCTCCACAGGGGACGCCTTCGCCGACTTCCTGCTCGGCCGCGCGAACTCGTACTCGGAGAGAGACATCGACATCACGTCCCACCTGCGCTACCAGATGCACGAAGCCTTCCTGCAGGACGACTGGAAAGCCAGGAAGAACCTCAGCTTCAACATCGGCGTGCGCTGGTCCTACATTTTGCCGCCGACCGACACCAACAACCTCCTGACCAACTTCGACCCGAAGAGGTTCGACCCGGCAAAGGCCTACCAGATAGCCTCGGACGGCTCGCGCGTGCCGGGCACGGGCGATCCGTTGAACGGCATCTACGTCGCCGGCAAGACCTCGCCCTACGGCAAGCGGATCGTGCAGTCGCACGCCGACACTTTCGGGCCTCGCTTCGGCTTCGCCTGGGATCCCTTCGGCGACGGCAAGACCGCCATTCGCGGCGGCTACGGGATCTACTTCGATCGCACTCTGGTCGGAATAGCTCTGCAGAACGCATTCGTGAACCCCCCCTTCGTGACCGACGCGACCTTCCTCGCAGCCGGCGCCGCCGGCACTCCGACGCTGAGCAATCCCAGCGGCGGTGCGAGGAGGAATCAGGAGACGCTCGTCCCCAGTCTGATCTCCATGAATCCCGACTTCCAGGTCCCCACGACGCAGCACTGGAGCTTCGGCATCCAGCGCGAGCTGTGGTGGAACCTCTCCGTGGACGCGGCCTACGTCGGCAACCACGCCACGCACCTGCTGCGCGCCGTGCGGATCAACCAGACCCCTGCGGGCACCACCGGCACGCCCACCAATGCCTTTGCCACATATCGCGGCTACGGCACGATCACCGAGCGGCAGACCTCGGCCGGCTCCCGGTACGACTCCTTCCAGTTGGGGATCAACAAGCGGATGTCCCGGGGCTTGCAGTTCGGCCTTGCCTACACGCTGTCGAAGGTGATCACCGATTCGCCCGACGACCGGTCCACCATCGCCCAGGACGTCCGCAGGATGTACCTGGACAGGGCCATCGCCTCGTTCGACAAGACCCACATCTTCGTCGTGAATTACCTCTATGAGCTGCCGTTCTTCCGGAACGCGCAGGGACCGGTCCGGCACATCCTGGGCGGCTGGCAGGTAGGCGGCATCATGCGGGCCGAGTCGGGGACGCCGTTGTCGGTCTTCATCTCGCCCAACCGCGCGAACTCGTTCTTCGGCGGGAGCCAGCGGCCCAACCTGGTCGGCAACGCGGCCGGCGCGAAGACGATCGACCAGTGGTTCAACGTTGACGCCTTCGTCCTGCCCGACCTGAACACCTTCGGGAACGCCGGCCGCAGCCTGTTCCGCGGCCCGGGGATTCACCTGTGGGATCTCTCGTTCTACAAGAATTTCCGCGTGGGCGAGAGGATCCGGGTGCAGTTCCGGGGCGAGCTGTTCAACGCGTTCAACCACACCAACTTTGCGGGGGTGGGGACCACGCTGGCCTCCACCACGTTCGGCAGGGTGACTTCGGCGCTGGAGCCGCGCCACATTCAGTTCGGCTTCCGCTTCAGCTTCTAAGGCGGGCGGTTCAAAAAATTACGCCACGAATTCCACGAACTTACACTGATTCGTGGAATTCGTGGCGGGATGTTTTATTTCAATATTCCGGCTTCGCGGAGCTGAGCTTCGCGCACCGAGTGGAATTCGGCTCCCGGCTTCCAGGCCGGGTACTTCTCCGCCTGCGCCACCCTGTAGCCCATCATCCAGTAGAACTGCAGATCCTGAACGGCTCCGCTCATGTCCCAGTCCGGCCGGACGATGTCCGAGGGCTTGTGATAGTGGTTTGCTATGTACTCCTCCCGTATGCGCAGGCCGTAGCCTTCCGGTTTTCCCACGTACTCGATCCCCGGACCGCTGGCCAGAGCCGGGACGCCCACCTTGGCAAAGGGAAAGTGATCCGAACGGTAGTAGGATCCCTTTTCCGGTGTCGGGTCCGGCGCAATCCTGCGCCCCTGCTCGATGACAATCTGCGAGGCGTATTCGTCCAGGTCCGATTGGCCCAAACCCACGATGGTGAGGTCGTTCGTCATCCCGTGTACGTTCAGCCCATCCATGTTGATCACGGCCAGCGTCTTCGCGAGCGGGTAGAGCGGCGTGACCGCGTAGTACTGCGAACCGAGCAGCCCCTGCTCCTCGGCCGTGACCGCCAGGAACAGGATCGAACGCTTCGGCGCCTTCGGCAGGCCGGCAAACGCGCGCGCGATCTCGATCATCCCGCCGATGCCGGTGGCGTTGTCGACGGCGCCGTGGTAGATCGTCTGCCCGTCGATCTCCGGCCCGATGCCGAAGTGATCCCAGTGCGAGGTGTAAACAATGTACTCGTCCTTCAGCTTCGGATCGCTGCCCTCGAGCTTTCCGACCACGTTGCGCGAGTCTACCGTCCGCAGGCTGTTCCGGATCTTTATGGAGGCATTCACGCCGAAGGGGACGGGCTTGAACTCCCGCGTCACGGCTTCGCCCTTCAACGCGTCAAAATCCCTGCCGGCCAGGGCAAACAGGTTCCGGGCCTGGTCCAGCGTGATCCAGCCCTCGACGGCAACGCGCCCCATGTTCCGGTCGGGTGTGACGAGATCGAACTGCTCGGCCACCTTTCCCTGGACCACCGCGAAGGGATAGCCGGCCGGGCCCGTCTCGTGCACGATCAGCACGCCGGCGGCACCAAGCCTGGCTCCGACCTCGTACTTGTAGGTCCAACGGCCGTAGTAGGTCATGGCGCGGCCGCCGAACGTGCCGGGATCGAGCGCGGATGGGTTGGTCGGGTCCGGGACCGGCGGGTCGCCCACCAGCATCACGAGCGTCTTCCCCTTGAGGTCCGCGCCCTTGTAGTCGTCCCAGTTGTATTCGGGCGCCTGGACACCGTAGCCCACGAAGACCAGTTCCGAGTCGGCGATCTCCGCCGATTCGGCCACGTGTTTGGTCCAGGCGACGAAGTCGTCCTTGAATTTCAGCTTATGCTCCTTCGCCCCCTTGCGGAAGGTGAGGGCGGTATCGGGATCGGCGGTTATGCCGACCAGAGGGACGTTCTGCACCCAGGTCCCGTCGGGATTTCCGGGCTTCAGCCCGGCCTTGCGGAACTCCTCGGTGATGTAGGCGACCGTTAGCTCCTCGCCGCGGCTGCCGGGCGCCCGGCCTTCGTATTCCGCGGAAGAGAGGATCTTTGTATGTTCGAGGACGGCGTTGCCGTCGATTTCCGGGAATCCGGCTACTTCGGTTTTTGCGGCATCGCCGGCACAGGCCCCTGCCGAGAGGGCAACTGCGGCGAACAGCAACAGCTTGAGCGTAGACTTCATGAAAACCTCCTATGTACGGTAAAGCAATACGGGCCGATACTGCATGACATTAGCATGCGGACCGCCCCGGATAAAGACCGTCCGGGCATTGAAACATCTTCCCATTCCACTCATCAAAAAGAGCCGGGAGGCCGAAACAGATAAGAGATCCAGGGGGATCCAATTCAGACGAGAAAGGCAGCAGCAATATGGCAAGACAGACGGTGTGGTTTTTGGGCGGCGCGCTGGCGTTCGCGCTGGCGTTCGCGGCTCCGCCCCTTTCGGCGCGGCAGCAGAAGGCGCAGTCCAAGCAGGGTGAGCAGGCCAAAGGTCGCGAGCGGGTGGAGGTGCACGCCGGCGTCACGATCTTCAGCGGCCGGGACCGCGACATCATAAAGGACTATTGGAAGAAGAACAGGTCCGGCCTGCCGCCCGGGCTGGCCAAGCGGGGCGGCAACCTGCCGCCGGGCCTGGAGAAGCAGCTGCGGCGCAAGGGCCACCTGCCGCCCGGGCTCGAAAAGAACATCGTGCCGTTTCCGGCGGAACTCGAACGCAGGCTGCCGACGCTGAGGGAAGGCCTGGGGCGCGGAGTGATCCACGGCCGGGGGGTGATCTACAACCTGCAGTCCTCGGAGATCATGGATATCTTCGAACTTCCGTAGGAAAGCCTTGGCCGGCCCGATGCGGCTATCTGCGCAGCCGGCGGAGCCCAAAGCCGCCGACGGCGAGGCCCAAAACCAGAAGGACGAGTGAGTTCGGCTCGGGCACCTGGGGGGGAAGCTCCGAAACCCGTCCCTGCATGAATCCCCCGGCGCCGCTGATTACCGGGGCGATCCACTTCAGGAGGCTGGGGTCGCGCGGGATGATGGGCAGGTCGACAGCTTCCAGCGGCTCGATATAGAGTTCCTCCGGGATGGGCATCAGCTCGGGCTCTTCCATGATCGGGATTTCCAGGGCCTCCAGCGGCGGCTCTTCCGCTTCCAGCGTGGGCTCCTGGGCCATGACCGAGACGCGGTTGCCGCACCGGGCACGGGCGAACTCCTGCCCGTCCGTTATCAGTTTTTCCCCTTTTGGCAGCCGGACCGGTTCTTTCGTCCAGTAAATGTTTTCGTTGATGCGGTAGGAGACGTGCACCAGCTTTTCCGCGCGCAGCTCCACGACGTGACTGTCCGTGACGTGGAAATCCGCGAAGTGGGCCGCAACCACGCGGTCCTCCAGCACGGCGCGGGTGAGCTCGCTGCGATCCCGGACACCCCCGGGGATCACCGAGTAGGGATAAATCCTCCGGACCGGCTCCTGCCGGGGCGGCGGCAGGACGGTGTATTCCCTGGGGCTGAAGGTGTAGGTTTTCTCCTGCAGAAGTGTCAGGCGTCGACCGCTCTCCCGGCCGACCTCGCGGAAGCCGGTGATTGCCCAGAGCCCTGCCAGAGTGGCAAGGGCGGCAAGGACAGCGATCTTACTCCTTGTGGCGCACATCACAATCCCTCTGATCGTCAGATCATGGATCCTTGATCAGCGAAATCCGCAGGACAGGAATGCCATGCTGCCGGCCGATAGGACAGCGGTCTGCGCGTGAGGCTGTGTCAGCTGGATACGCTTCTCGGATGAGGCCGAATCGCCGAACTCATACTCCCTGACTTTGTTGCTCCCATCCACCTTGCCGCCGCGATCGGGCATTTCCGATCCGCCGGTCACGGGATTTGATGGGACGCTCGATATTCCAGCCCCATTCTATCACCCAATGGTTTTTTCCGAGTGAGAAAAAACGAATCGTACGGCCGCCGACTGACCTTGCAAGTTATTTATAATCAATGAATAAAAATCACACATTTTTGCCCCGCCGCACGGAATATTTCGCCCTCCCCCTAAACCTTCACCCCTCGCGAGTCGATAAGCGGGTAAACCGAATTCAGGAGCGTGAACGCCTATGGCCTTGGCCGGGGGACCAGGTTTGTTGCGGATACGAAGATTTGCGCCCGCCTTGCCGGCGATTCTGCTCCTCGCCCTGGCGCCGGGCGCTTCGCCCACCGCTTTGCCGCCCCCCGCACCGGTCCTCCTCGAGGCCGAGGATCAGATGCTGCTGCTCGTCAACCTCGAGCGCCGCCATCTCGGGCTGCCGGCGCTGGTGCACGATCCCTCGCTGGCCTCGGTTGCGAGAATGCATTCGCGCGACATGGCGGCAAACGGCGTCGTGAGCCACGAGTTCGGAGCCGGCGGGAGCCTGGGGGAGAGACTGGATCGCGCCGCCTACGGACACCGGATGGCGCGCGAGAACGTCGGCAGGGCTCCTTCCATGGAAGCGGCGCAGCGCGGCTTCCGCAACAGCGAAAAACACCGGACCAACCTATTGTCCGCGGACGTGACCCACGCCGGCATCGGCATCATCGCCGGCGAATGGAACGCCTTGCCGGCCCTGTACATCACCCAGGTTTTCGCCCAGCCGATCGCGCCGCGCGAACCGGATGAACTCCGGGGCGCGTTTCTTCTGGCTGTGGAGGAGATACGGCGGGCCGGGGCGCTCGATCCGGTCCAGGTCGATCCGCTGCTGGAAAACCTCGCCAACCTGCATCTCGCCGGTCTGTCAGGCCTGCCGGATCAGGCCACGTTGAAGAGAGTCCTGTCGGAGGCCGTCCGCCAGGCCCGTCGCGAAGGCGTGCGCGACGTCACCAGCATGGCCCTCGACGTTCAGCTTCTCAGGGACGAGTCCGACCTCAGGATTCCCGGGCAGCTCCGGCAAGCCCGCGCCCGGACCCTCGGTACAGCCGCGCTCAAAGTTCACGATGCGAGAAACCGCCCGCGCGTCGTGATGCTCTCCTTCGTCGGCCTGGGCAGCTGATTTTTCCATCGCGTCGATCCCCGCAGCAATCCCAATCGATCGGAAAAAGTGTGCGGCAAATCGCAGCCGGCGTGGTATTTTGTGGCGCTTTACAGGGGAGGGGGATGCGTGGGCCTTTTGAACCGTCTCAGCCAATACCTGCTGCTCCTGGGACTGCCCGGGCTGATGGCCATTTCCTTCCTCGACTCGGCGGCCGTGCCGCTGCCCGGAGGGCCGGACGCGATCGTGGCGCTTCTCTCCTGGCGAAAGCCCTCCCAGGTTTTCCTGATCATAGCCGCGGCTGCGGCCGGCTCCACCGCCGGCTGCTACGTGCTTTACCGGATCGGGCGGAAGGGGGGAGAGCTGGCGCTGTCGCGCTTCAGCCCGGAGAGACGGCGGCAGGTGAAGGACAAGATCGACCGGCACTCCTTCTGGACCGTGACCGCCGCCGTAATGGCTCCGCCCCCGTTCCCCACCAAACTGGTGATCCTGGCCGCGGGCGTTTTTCGCGTCAATGTCTCTCAGTTCCTGGCGGGAGTGCTCGCCGGCAGGCTCCTCCGTTATTCTGTGATGGGCTTCGTGGGCGCCAGGTTCGGCGACGAGGCGGCGCAGATACTGAAGGAACACTACCCCGCGCTCTCTCTGGCACTCATCCTCCTGGTCGTCGCCGTCCTGATCTTCCGCCGTCTCCGCAGGTAGTTTCGGGTATCCAAATAAATTGAAAGGCTCCCGCGTATGGCACCCGGGATATTCAACTATTTGACGCAAGTTCAATTATTTGGATATCCCAGGGTTGGAACGCTCCGATGCCCGCCGCGTCAGCTGAACCATTAGAATCCTTTTACCCAATAAAAACCAAACACTTAGCCCAACTTCCGAATTCGACTGAGCAGAATCTTTTATTCATGAGGGGTTACGCTTCTTTTCAGTCACTATGATCAGCCTGCCGCCGTCCAGGTCTTGACCGGCACCATTGCTTCCAGCGGCACCTGCGACGTCTGATAGATCTCCCGATGCACCGGCTCCGGCGTGCTGCCCTTTCGGATTACAGCAAAGCTGGCGCCGCAATGGCTTGATAACCCGCCAGGGCCTTTGATGTGACTCCGATCTATGTCAGCCAGTTGCGCGGCCGCTATCGGGTCAGCGGATCCGCCGGTCTGGAGGCAGGCCGCCGCGGGCCGCACGGACCGATGAAGGTGACTCCCCTGATTGAAACGCGGGTGCTGGAACTCCACAGGAAAGGGCTCAGCTACCAGGCGATTGCCGC
>JBBIMP010000067.1:0-16220 GCA_037444305.1 Acidobacteriota bacterium | reverse complement strand
GAAACGGACGTAGGCCGTCGCCTTCACAACCGCGTCACCTCTCGACTCTACTTAAACAATTGATTTGGCAACGTTAACAGGTGATTTCGACCGCCCTTATCTAAGCGGCATTCGGGACAGGCGCCATAACCTCGAAGCTCAGCGGTGTCCTTTGAGCCGTGGTTCGATCGTTTCGAGGTTATGGCGCCTGTCTCCGAAAACGGAGGCGCCAGGGGAGCGCCAGGAGCCAGAAACTGGCCAGGGCGATCGCTTCGAGGGAGAGCAGGTACCAGGGCCAGGGTCCGAGATAATCCAGCAGCGACGGCTGCATCGGCGGGTGGCGCAGATAGCCGTAATTCCAGCCGAAGAGATAATCCAGCGTACCGACGAACAGGGCGTAGAAGTTCACTGCCAGCATCATGCGCATGACGCTGCCGCGCGTGGGTTGGAAATCGCCGGCGGCAAGAAGGTGAACGATCGCCAGCAGGATGCCGCCGTGAGCCCAGAAGAACTGAATGAAATCCCAGTCGGGGAAGCCGAAATACAGGTCCGGCGTGAGCGCCGCCTGGAACGTTCCGGCGAACCCCCAGAAGTAGGCGACCTCGCAGGCGAGGCGGTTCGGCCGCAGCAGGGCTATCACACAAGCCAGCATCACCCAGTGGCACAGTTCCAGAGGCAGGGAATACCGCAGGCTCAGGTTCCCGGCCAGCGCCAGTAGCGTGTACATCGTCGCGGCATACGCGAGGAGGGAGAAAGCAAGAATCCCGCCGATCCATCGTTTCTGCCGCGTCGATGCTTTCCGTCCCGCCAGAACCAGGAGCGCCCCCAGGCCCGCCAGCAACACCAGTGCGAAGATATGGTCCCGGCCGAATACTTGAAAGTATGGTGCAGAGTTTTGCAATTTTACTTTCCCCGACTACGCGCTACCCTTGGTTCCGACTCATGCGAAAGCGAATCGAAATCCGGACCCTGCCTTCCGAAATCCAGGTGCAGGGCCTCTTCGTAGATCCGGGCGGCCAAGGCAACGTCTTCCAGGGCTATGCCGGCCGATTCGAACAGCGTGATCTCGGTGTCGTCTTCGCGGCCGGGATATTCCCCGGTGACCACCAGGCCGAGTTCGCGCGCGTCCTCCCAGTAGAAGGTGCCTTCCTCGGCGGCGTGCGCGAGGCCTCCCGCCTCGAGCAAGGCCTGTTCGACCGAATCGACGATCACGCAGGCGCTGCGTCGTACCGTTTCCACATCGATCTCCTATTTTGACAGGAAGTTGGATCCGATCGCGTTGATGTGGCTTGCGGGAGCCAACCATACGCCCTCGAGGACAGGCTCCTTCGAGGAGGTTGCCGTGATTACTATGTCCATTTGCCTCGCGGCCGCCTCGGGAGCGGCCGCGGCGTAGACGCCGATGCCCAGCGCAGCGCTCATCTCGCGGCAGAAGCGCTCCCGGCGCTCCGGGTCGCGGCCGAAGGCCACGATCGTCTCGACCGGGCGCACGGCGCAGACGGCAGAGAGCTGGGCGCGCGCCTGCCAGCCGGTGCCGAATATGCCCACACGTGATGCGTTCTCGCGCGCCATGTGCTTCGTCGCCACACCGCTGGCTGCGCCCGTCCGCATCTGGCCCAGCAGGTCGGCTTCCAGGACCGCAAGGAGTCCGCCGTCCGCGGCGCTGTAAAGGTGGACGTGGAAACACGTCTGGCCGGCAACCGACGTGTAACTCTTGAGACATGCATATCCCAGCGACGGCAGCGACGCGCTCATGACGTGCAGCAGGCCTTTATCCAGGCGGCAGCGCCTGCGCGGAGCGTTTTCCGCCTTTCCCTGTCCCTGCAGACGGAACGCCTCCTCGACGGCGCTGAGCGCCATCGTCATGGTCGCGAAATTCGCCACGTCGGCTTCACGCAGAAAGATGGCCATGGCTGGTACCTTGCGAGGAAATATACGCGAGGCGGCCATGCCGGCCAAGCGCAATCATCCCGGCGACTGCTTTACGAAGATTGTGGCGCGTGCGGCGCCGGTGTTATAGTCGGTTCTCATCAGATTCTTCTTTGACCCAAAACCGCAATGTGAGGGCTACCATGAAACTAGCAGACAGGATGAGCCGTCTGGGCACGGAAACTGCTTTCGAGGTGTTTGCCAGGGCCCAGGAACTGGAGCGGCAGGGAAAGAGCATACTTCACCTCGAGCTGGGCGAGCCGGATTTTGCCTCCCCGGACTCGGCGATCGAAGGCGCGATTTCAGCCCTGCGCTCGGGCGTGACCAAGTACACGGCATCTCCGGGGATCCTCGATCTCCGGGCGTTGATCGCCGAAGTCGAAGGTCCGCGCCGGAACCTGGCCTTTGCCCCCGAGCAGGTGATGGTCACGCCCGGGGCCAAACCGATTATGTTCTTTGCCATCCTCGCGCTCGTGCAGGAAGGGGATGAAGTTCTCTACCCCGATCCCGGCTTCCCGATTTACGAGTCCATGATCAACTTCGTGGGGGCGAAGCCGGTGCCCTACGCACTGAAGGAGTCGCGCGCGTTCTGCATGGATCTGGACTTCATCAAGGACCGGCTGTCGGATCGGACGCGACTGGTGATTCTGAACTCGCCCAACAATCCGACGGGCGGTGTGGAACCGGAGGAAAACCTCCGGGGCCTGGCCGGCCTCCTTCGGAACCACCGCGCCTGGGTGCTGGCGGACGAGATCTACAGTCATTTTATCTTCGAAGGCGCCCACGTTTCGATCGCCAGTTACGACGGCATGGCGGAGCGGACAATCATTCTCGATGGTTTCTCCAAGACCTACAGCATGACCGGCTGGCGCCTTGGCTGGGGGATCATGCCGAAAGAACTCGTGCCGCACATGACCCGGCTGGCGGTAAATTCCGTCTCCTGCACCGCCAGCTTCAGTCAGAAGGGCGGGATTGCCGCCATCGGCACCCGGGAGCAGACGATCCCGCCGATGCTGGAGGAGTTCCGCAGAAGGAGAGAGGTGATCGTCAAGGGATTGAATGCGATCCCGGGAGTGAAATGCGCCAATCCGCGGGGGACGTTCTACGCCTTCCCCAATGTGAGTTCCTTCGGGAAGACATCGAAGGAGGTGGCGACCTACCTGCTCGAGGAAGGGGGGGTGGCCTGCCTGGCAGGGACGGCCTTCGGCAAAGAGGGCGAAGGCAACCTGCGCTTCTCCTTCGCGACCTCCATGGAGAAGATCCGGCAGGCCCTGGAAAGGGTGCGGACCGCTCTGGCGAAAATGCCGAAATAGCCACCGGGGAGGACATCCGGCGCACAGGCCTGGTTCAGGGCGTTCCCGTCCCCGTGGATAAATCCGCGCGAACGCGCTCGGCCACCCTGTCGGCCAATGCCATCACGGTGACATAGGGATTGACCTCCGAGCAGCGGGGGAAGAGCGAGGAATCGGCCACGTACAGCCAGGGGACACCGTGAACCCGCCCCCACGGATCGGTCACTGATGTCGCCGTATCCGACCCCATGCGGCAACCGCCCATGACGTGGGCGCTGGTGATCGAGATCTTTATTCACCCGGTTCCCAGGGCGAAGGCCGGCCGAAATCCCGGTTCGCGACCCGGACGCGGCAGGATCTGTCGCCAATGGAGTCGACCCGGCAGCGGTGAACACCACGGCAGACGGCGATTGCGTCTCCCAGCGCCGCATCAGCACTCAGGAGATTGTCGAGATGAGCGAACCCAGGCCTTTTCTTGTAGGCGGTCATTGGCGCACCGGCGCAGAAACCTCGGATGTGATTTTTCCCTACAACGGTGACCGCGTGGCACTGGTCTGGCAGGCGGCAGACAGCGACCTCGAGGATGCAGTCGGCGCGGCGGTCAGGGGCTTCGAGATCACCAGGAAGCTGCCGCTGCATGCCCGCTCCAGGATTTTGCACGACCTGCACGCGCTGATGGAAAAGCGTTCGGAGGAGCTGGTAGAGGCGATGGTGCTGGAGGGGGGCAAGGCGCGCAAAGTCGCCCTGGTGGAGCTTGCGCGGGCCAGGGAGACGATCCGGATTTCGGCGGAGGAGGCGCTTCGCATCGGGGGCGAAATCGTGCCCATCGACTGGAACCAGGCGGGGGAGAATCGTCATGGGATTCTCCGGCACTTCCCGCTCGGGCCGGTCCTGGGAATTTCTCCGTTCAACTACCCGCTGATGCTCTCCTGCCACAAGCTGGGTCCGGCGATCGCCGCCGGGAACTCCTTCATCCTGAAGCCGGCCTCGGCCACGCCGCTGTCCGGACTGCTGCTGGGTGAAATGGTGCTCGAGGCGGGCTACCCGCCGGAGGCGCTCAGCGTCCTGGTCTGCAGGGGATCGAAGGCTGAGCGGCTGGTGTCGGATCCGCGCGTTGCCTTTTTTTCCTTCACTGGGAGTTCGGCTGTCGGTTGGCATCTCAGGAGCATCGCGGGCCGCAAGCGGGTCGGCCTGGAGTTGGGCGGAAACGCGGCGGCGATCGTTCATGAAGACGCGGACCTGGAGTACGCCGCCGGGCGCATTGCCATGGGGGGGTGCACCAATGCCGGCCAGAGCTGCATTTCTGTCCAGCGGGTGTTCCTGCACCGCCCCATTTACGACAAGGTGCTCTCGATGGTGGTAGAGGGAATCAAGGCCCTCAAGGTGGGTGATCCGCGGGAGGCGGACACGGATGTGGGGCCGATGATCGACGGGTCGGCAGCAGAAGGGGCGCTGGCCAAGGTCCGGGCTGCCGTCCGCGAAGGTGCGCGGGTGGCGATCGGCGGCAAGTGCGAGGGAACTCTATTCCAGCCGACGGTGCTGACGGAGACTTCGCCCCGGATGGCGGTCAACCGGGACGAGATCTTCGCCCCGGTCATTACCGTGACCGCATACGAGGATTTCGAGGGGGTGGTCCGGGAGGCGGACAGCACCGACTACGGGCTGCAGTCCGGTATTTTCACCCAGGACATCCGGCGGATCATGTACGCCTACGAGAATCTGCGCGTCGGCGGACTGCAGGTGAACGACGTCTCCACCTTCCGGGTGGACCAGATGCCTTATGGCGGGGTCAAGGGATCGGGAATCGGCCGGGAGGGGCCGCGCTATGCAATCGAGGAAATGACCGAGGCGAGGCTCATGGTGCTGAACCTTCCCCGGTAATCGTGGGTGGGCGGGCGGGCAAACGCGCGGCTCGCCTACGGCTTCTGCGTTTCGAAATTGCTGTAAATGATTCGCCCGCCCAGGATCGTGGCCTCCACCTTCACCTCCCGGATGGCGGCGGGATCGATGCTGAAGACGTCCGCGTTCAGCAGCACCATGTCGGCCAGCTTCCCCGGGGTGATCGAACCCTTTTCCTTCTCCTGGAACTCCGCGTAGGCGGAACCCAGTGTCATCCCTGCGACGGTTTCCTCCACCGACAGCTTCTGTTCCGGCACCCAGCCGGCGGGGTTTTTCCCGTCGAGGGTGGCGCGTGTCACCGCGGCGTAGAGATTGAGAATGGGGCTGAGCGGCGCCACCGGCCAGTCGGTGCCGAGCGCCAGCCTGACCTTGTGGTCCAAAAAGGTGCGGAACGCGTAGGTGGTTTTCACCCTTTCGGCGCCTATGCGCTTTTCCGCCCAGCGGCCGTCGTCGATGGCGTGGTAGGGCTGGACGGAGGCGATGACGTCGAGCGCGGCAAAGCGGGCAAAGTCCTGCGGCGACACGTGCTGCGCGTGCTCGATGCGCAGCCTCCGGTCGGTCTTGCCGTGGGCATTTCGTATGTCGTCGAAGAGGCCGAGCACAATTGCGATCGCCTGGTCGCCGATCGCGTGGATGCAGAGCTGCAGGCCGGCGGCGTCGGCTTTCATCAGCCGGTCGCGCATCGCCCAGAGGGGCTGCATTTCATCCGAGAGCAGGCCGCGCGTTTCGGGCGCGTCGTTGTAAGGCTCGAAAAAATAGGCGGTGGTCGATCCCAGCGAGCCGTCGGCGAAGCCCTTCACGGCACCCAACCTCAGGCTGGAGGAGCCGAAGCCGCGGCGGATTCCGAGTCTGGCCAGGTCCTGCCACTCGGTTTCCATCGGGGCCGCATAGATGCGGGTCAGGAGTTCGCCCCGCTCCGCAAGCTCGGCGTACAGTGAGATGTCTGCATAGGACGGGTTCATGTCCTGCACGCTGGTCACGCCGAGCGAAGCCGCGTGCTCCATGGCGCGCTTGACGGCCCGCAGCCGGCGTTCGGGGGAGGCCGGCGGCACTACCTTCTGCACCAGGGCCATGGCCGCGTCCTTCAGAATTCCGGTCGGCTTTCCGGCGGGGTCGCGGACAAGCGAACCGCCGGGCGGATCCGCGGTTTTCGCGGTGACTCCAGCGAGTTGCAGTGCCGCGGAGTTGGCGAGGGCCATGTGGCCGTCATACCGGTTCACGAACACGGGGGTGGCGCCGGTCTCGGGATCGATCAGATCCGCCGTGGGCAGTTCGGCCCCCTCCCAGCGCTGCTCGTCCCAGTCGCCGCCCAGGACCCAGTCGCCGGGCGCGGCGGCGGCGCGTTCGGCGATGCGCCGCGCGAATTCCGCCGGGGTGGCGGCGTCGCGCAGGTCGACGTTGTCCAGTTGCATGCCGCCCGCCAGGAAGTGCACGTGCGCGTCGTTGAATCCGGGAAGAAGCAGCTTTCCTCGGGCGTCGATGACGGTGGTTTGCGGTCCTGTCCATTCGGCGACTGAAGCGGCGCTGCCCACGGCGAATATGCGGTCGCCGAGCACTGCAACAGCCTCGGCGGCGGGATGATCCGTGTCCATCGTCCGGATTTTCGCGTTTGTTACGATCAGGTCCGCATGGGGCCTGTCCGGGGTCGAGCTGCAGGCAGTCATTATAATGAGGGCCGCAACAAGTGCGAGCGCCAGCGGCCGCGGCGGCAGTTTCATCAGGCGAGGCATTATCACAGGTCGATCCTCCTTCAAAGCCTTTTCGACATGAACAGCGCGGGGATGGGGGTGTCCGCAAGCACGAACGAGTGCTTTCCGCCCGGAAGATAGCCGTGGGCTCGATAGAAGCCCTCGGCGGAGGGCGCGGCGTAGACGAAGATATCCTGGAAGAAAACTGCCGGGGCCATGGATTCCACGTGCCGGAGAAGGGCGCTGCCGAGGCCGCGACCGCGGTGCCGGGGTGCTACCAGAAGCAGTCGAATCTCGTTCAGTTGGACCCCTCCCAGAGCTCTGATCTCTTTCTCCCGTTCGTCCACCGCCAGGTAATACACGCTGGCGCGGCTTTGCATGGTTTCGGGCGATTCAGCCTCCAGCAGCGCCGAGCGCAGTTCGGGATTGGAGGCATGATCGGATTCGATGCAGGCGCGAATCAGATCAACGCACCGCGTTTGGTCTCCGGCACGGAACTGGCGGATCATCCCGGCTCTCCGATGCGCTCAGGGGATGTAGGCGATGGCGTCGATCTCCACCCGCAAGCCCGGCATGGGCAGGGCGACGACCTGGATCGTCGTGCGGGCCGGCCGGTGATCGCCGAACATTCTCTCGTAGACCGCGTTCATCCTGGCGAACTCCGTGATGTCGGTAAGGTACACGCCGCAGCGCAGGACGTGGCTCAGGTTTGTCCCTGCAGCCTCGAGAATCAGGGCGACGTTTTTGAGCACCTGCTCCGTCTGCGCCTCGATGTCCTCCCCGACGAGCTTGCCGGTTGAGGGTTCCTTGGCGCCCTGGCCGGAGACGAAGACGAGCCGGTCCAGCGCCACCGCCGGGGAGTAGGGTCCTGCGGGTTTCGGGAGATTGTCTGCCTGCACCGGTCGGTGCGGTGTCGGTACGTACATTATCATCCTCCTCAATTTCGGGGACAGGCGCGAATAGCGCTTAGTTGAGGGTGATCGAAATCACCCGGCAACGTCGCCAAATCAATTGCTTAAGCCCCGAAGGGGCGGCGCGGGAAAGCCCAGGGCGTAAGCCCTGGGTTGTCGGCGAATGCCGGGATTGAGCCCTGCAAGGGCGACACCGGCTGTGCCGCCCTTGCAGGGCTCCTCTCATCCCCTTATCCCGCCTTACCCAGGGCTTACGCCCTGGGCTTTCCTGTTGGCCCCTTTCAGGGTCCTCGATTCCTCATATAAGCGCCATTCGCGCATGTCCCCGAATTATCGCTTGATCCACTGGGGATCGACATAGGTGCCGTGGCGCGTGGCCCGGCCCAGCCGCCAGAAGTAGTCGTGCAACACCCGTGATATTTCCTTCATGGCAACCGCTGCCTCGTCCTGCATTCCGTAGTTTTCCATGAAGACCACGACGTAAGGGCGCTCCTTCAGGTAGACGATCGCCCACTCGGTCGAGACCCCGGCGAGCCCCCCTGGCTTGAAGGCCACGGAGGTGCCGGAGGGAAGCCCGGAGCTGATCCCGCCGCTCTTGGGCATTCTGAGAATCGCGAGCATGTCGTCGCAGGCGTCGCGCCCGAGGAACTCGCCGCGGTAGAGCAGCGCCATGATGCGGGCGGCCTCGCCCGGCGTGGAGACGTTTTCCTCGCCTCTGCCGGAGGCCGCCGGGTCGATCATCCGGCGTTGGACGCGTGTCTGCTGGAGGCCGAGGCCGGCCATGGTGGCGTTGATGGCTTCCTTGCCGACGAGGTCGATGAGCATGTTCGTGGCCGTGTTGTCGCTCACCAGGATCATCAGGACGGCCAGGTCCCGGATGCTCAGGCGGGATGTGCCGTCGCCGAAGTGCTGAAGCACCCCGCTGCCGGCCACCTGGTGGTTCTTCCCGACCGGATGCAGGTCGGCCAGACTGAATTTGCCCGCCGCGGCCTGTTTATACACTTCCATGAGGATCGGGATCTTGATGGCGCTCGCCTGGGGAAACACGAGGTTTTCGTTGATTGCGAAGCGCTCGCCGCCGGTGAGATCCACGGCGACCAGGCCGACGGCACCGCGGGTGCCCGAGGCGATTTCCCGCAGCCTACTCTCGGTCTTTTCCCTGACGACGTTCCAGTTTTCCTGCTGGGCGAACAGCGGGCAGAGCAGGGCGAACCAGCAGGCGAGAATTGTAACGGCAGGCTTTTTCATGCAGGCCTCCATGAAGATTCAAATCTGCTTCGCGGGATTTTTTACTTTGAGGATGGGAAAGGGCAAGCAAAATCCTCGCCTGCCTGCAGGTGAAGCCCTTGGGTTTTCGATGCCGGATGGTGGAAGACAGCCGGGCCGCATTGCCTCCGACCGGCGCCGGGGGTACATCTTTTGGCACACTGGGAAGTAGCCCAACGGCTCTTGACATTTGGTCCGCCATCCATATGATCTGAGGCCGCGGTTAAGACTCGATATTCTGGCGAACCCTTGAAAGCGCTCTGCCAAGTCCTCCCCATAACCCAAGAGCGGAAAATGCGGCTTTCCGGAATTCGTCGGCCCGTCAGTTGGGGATTGTCGGCATTGGCGCGGGGCATTCGTTAACAAAATGTGCCAGATTCCCTCACCTCAAATTGAAAGTGCATTGTCCCCGATGGCAGGTGGCGCCTTTTTGCTGAATGACACTTTGGGCCTCGAATCAGGCCAGAGGACAAAGCCATGACATTGCAGCACCGCTCAGAGGAAACACTTAGGGCTCTGGACAGTTTTTGTGTTGAGCTTCCCTCCTGGGGTTTCTCCAACACCGGGACCCGGTTCGGGAAATTTATTGAAGTCTCTGCCGCCACTTGCACACAGGAGAAGCTGAGTGATGCCGGCCAGGTGCATGCCTGCACGGGTTGCTGCCCCTCGGTTTCGCTCCATGCGCTCTGGGATTTGCCCGGCGGAGTGAGTGACGTACCCCGGGTGGAGGCTTGGGCCAACGAATATGGCGTGCGCGTCGGTTCCATCAACCCCAACACTTTTCAGGACCAGATCTACAAGTTCGGATCCTTGGGGAATCCCGATCCCGCCGTTCGAAAGAGCGCCCTCGACCATATCTTTGCCTGCATTGAAATTGCAGAAGAGACACGGAGTCGCGACATCACGCTGTGGTTTGCAGACGGGTCGAACTATCCGGGAACGGCCAACATCCGGCGGCGGAAGGCGCAGTTTGAAGAGGGCCTGCGGGCTGCCCATGCCCGATTGTCGGGCTCACAGCGGCTGCTGGTGGAGTACAAACCTTTTGAGCCTGCCTTCTACCACACCGACATCGCCGACTGGGGAATGGCGCTCCACATGGCGCGGACGGCTGGTCCACAGGCCCGGGTGCTGGTGGACACGGGCCACCATTACCAGGCGCAGAACATCGAGCAGATCGTGACCTGGCTCCTCAGCGAAGGAATGTTGGGCGGCTTTCACTTCAATGATCGCCGATATGCCGATGATGATCTGACACTAGGCTCAATTGATCCATATCAGATCTTCCGCATTTTTCACGAGATCGTTTTCTTTGAGTGGGAGAGCGGGCAGAGGGCCGACATCGCCTACATGATCGACCAAAGCCACAACCTCAAAGGGAAGATCGAGGCAATGATTCAGACCGTCATGATGGCCCAGGAACTGTACGCCAAGGCCAGCCTGGTGGATCGGCCGCGGCTGGCTGATCTGCAGAGTTGTTGCCGGCTCGTACAGGCGGAAGAATGTCTGCGCGAGGCTTTTTATTGCGATGTCCGCCCCATAATCCGGGAGTGGAGGCGGGGCAGGGGCCTGCCGGAGAATCCGCTGGAGGCCTTTCTGTCGAGCGGCTACCTGGAGAAGGCAGGCCAGGAGCGAAAGGAAAGGAATCTGCCGCGTTCCACAAGCTACGCATGAAGGGAGGGGGTAAGATCTGTTGCCGATCTCCTCTGCCCATCCTGTGGGCGCCGGCGCAGGCCTCCCCCGCCAACGAGGTTGAATATGAAGTATCTGACTGATCTCTGGGACTCCTCCGTGGCCAGCCGGCTGGAACGGGATCCCCTGGAACTGCTCTGCTACCGGTCAAACCTGCTGGGGGCAGATCTCCGGATTACAAACTTTGGGGGCGGCAACACCAGTTCCAAGTACACCGTGACCGATCCTTTCAGCGGGCAGCCCACCCGTGTCATGGCGGTCAAGGGAAGCGGGGGCGATCTGGGCAGTATCCGCCGGGAAGGTTTTGCCATCCTCTATTTGCAGCGGCTGGAGCAGTTGAAACAGATCTACCGTGGCGAAAGCGCTGAAGATGAGATGGTGGAGTACTATCCGCTTTGCACCTTCGGGCGGAACCCGGTAGCCTCCTCCATCGACACTCCCCTGCACGCTTTTCTTCCGTTCGACCATGTGGATCACCTTCACCCCGACTGGGCGATTGCCATGGCGGCCAGCGCCAACGGGAAGCAGAAAATGGAGGAGTTTAATCGGCGCTTCCATCGACATTTGATCTGGCTCCCCTGGCAGCGGCCGGGCTTCGAACTCGGCCTGATGCTTCAGCGGTCGGTAGAAGAGAATCCACACTGTGACGGAATTGTCTTGGGCGGGCATGGTCTGTTCACATGGGGGAGTACACAACGGGAATGCTATCAGAGCAGCATATCTCTGATTGATCAGTTGGGCGAGTTTGTCCTGGAGCATCAGGAGAAGCTCGGCAAAAGCCTCTTTGGCGGCGCCCGCATCCAGTCGGTCGCGGACCGCAAGGTCTGGGCGGCCGACTTGCTCCCATTCCTTCGCGGCAAGGTCGGCGCACACCGTCGCTCCATAGGTCATTTTGACGACTCGGCCGACGTTCTGGAGTTTGTGAATTCCCAGGATGCCGAGCCTCTGGCCCGGCTGGGCACCAGTTGTCCGGATCATTTTCTCCGCACCAAGATCTGTCCGCTCTACGTCGATTTCCAGCCCGAAGAGTGCCTGGAGCGGTTGCAGGAGAAAATCACGGCGGCGATTGAGGCCTACCGGAAGAACTACCAGGACTATTACCGGGCACTGGCTGGGCCGGACAGTCCCCCAATGCGCGAGGCTGCTCCCACCGTCATTCTGATTCCGGGCATCGGTCTGTTCAGCTTCGGCAAGAACAAGAAGGAAGCCCGGATCACGAGCGAGTTTTATATCAACGCCATCCACGTCATGGCCGGCGCCACGGCCATGGATGGCGGCACCGTGAGTGGCGCCTTGCCCATAGCCAAGCGCCCCGAGGACTCCTCACGCTTTGCCGCATTCCACAACTACGTGGCCCTGCCCCCCGCGGAAGCGTTCCGCATCGAATACTGGGCACTCGAGGAGGCCAAGCTGCGACAAATGCCCCCGGAAAGGGAGTTCAGCCGCAAGGTCTTCCTGGTGGTGGGCGGCGGGAGCGGGATTGGCCGTGCCACTGTCCTCCAATTGGCGCGTCACGGAGCGCACCTGGTGGTTGCCGACCTCAATGAGGCGGCGGCGGCTGCAGTGGCGCAGGAAGCTGCCGCGCTTTCGGCGCGGGAATCCGTATCTTCATGCGGGGCCGACCTCACTTCGCGGGAAAGCCTGGCGGCAGCCTTGCGGCACACCGTGCTGACCTTCGGCGGGATAGATGGCGTGATCAACACTGCCGCCGTCTTTGTGGCTCCCGACAAAGCGGGCCGCATTACGGATTCCCAGTGGCAGATGACGCTGCAGGTGAACATAGCCGGGAATTACTATCTGGCCGACGAGGCCTGCAGGATTTTGCGGGAGCAGGCGCTCCCCGCCTGCCTGGTCTTGACCGGCTCGGCCAATGCCGTAGTCCCCAAGCGGGGCAGCGAAGCCTACGATGTCAGCAAGAGCGCTCTCAGCCACCTGGTGCGGGAGCTGGCCTGCGGTTTGGCGCCCCTGGTCCGGGTGAACGGCATTGCCCCGGCCACGGTAGTGGCCGGCTCCACCATGTTTCCGAGAGACCGTGTCATCTCCTCGCTGTCCAAATACTCCGTTCCCTTTGACGAGTCCCAGTCCACCGAAGAGCTGCGCCGGCGCCTGGCCGATTTTTATGCACGGCGCACGCTGACGGGCTTGCCCATACAGCCTGAGGATTGCGCTGAAGCCATCTGCTGGCTGGCCAGCGAGCGCAGTCTGAAAACCACGGGGCATATGATTCCCGTGGATGGCGGCCTGGCCGAGGCCTTCCTCCGATGAAGCCGGCACGTCACGTCGCGGCCGTTGATCTTGGCGCCGAAAGCGGCCGCGTCATGATCTGCCGGTGGGACGGCGAAAGAGGAGAATTGCGGGAGGTTCATCGCTTTCCGAACTGTTGCTGCAGCCAGGATGGTCATTTGATCTGGGATCTGGAGGGCCTGTGGGAAAATGTCTTAATGGGCCTGAAAAAGGCTGCTCGCGCAGCGGGGGGCTTGCTGGACAGCATCGGGATAGATGGATGGGCCGTGGACTACGTTTTAATCGACGCTGCCGGTGACCGGATAGGCGCAGCCCATTCCTACCGCGATTCCCGGTGCCCCCCGGCCATGACCCGGGCGCTGGAGATTGTTTCCCGGGAACGGTTGTATGAATTAACCGGGATCCAGTTCCTTCCCTTCAATACCCTCTACCAGCTCCTGGCCCACCGGCAGGAACACCCCCGGGAGTGGGCGAGGGCCAGACTCTGGTTGAACCTGCCCGAGTACTTCTCGTTCCGGCTGACGGGCAATGCTGCCGCCGAATATACCAATGCCACCCACACTCAGATGGTGGATATCCGCGAGAGAGCCTGGAGCGGGGAGATCCAGGGCTGCTTCGGCCTGGAGCCGGACAAATTCCCGCCGATCCTCCCTCCTGGCACGGAGCTTGGGAAATTGAGGCCGCGGTGGCAACAGGAACTCGGACTCTCCCAGACGCAGGTCATCCTGCCGGCGTGCCATGATACGGGGTCAGCGGTGGCGGGTATTCCCTGGCCGCCCGACCGGCTTGCCTTCATCAGCTCAGGTACATGGTCTTTGGTCGGAACCGTGCTGGATGCTCCGCGGGTGACACCGGAAGCCAGGGAACACAACTACACCAACGAAGGCGGCGTCTGCGGTTCGATCCGGTTCCTCAAGAACGTCATTGGCCTTTGGCTGCTCCAGCAGGCTGTGCAGGAGTGGAACAGGCGGGGACTCGCCCTCCAGTTGTCGGAGTTGGCGGCCTCTCTTGGCCATGTTCCCGCCGAGGGTTCGTGGTTCGAAGCCGATTCCGAACCGTTTCTGACGCCTGGCGATATGATCGGCCGAATGCGCCGGGCGGCGGAAGCCCAGGGCTATGGAGTGTCGGAAGATCCCAAGGAATTGACGGCTACGATCCTGCGCAGCCTTGCCAGGCGCTATGCCGAAGTGCTGGCAGGGACCGCCTCGATCTCCGGGAAGAGGCTGGAGCGCGTGGCCATTGTCGGCGGCGGGGTGCGGAATGAGGTCTTGAACTCCCTGACGGAAAGCCTATCGGGATTGGAGCTCCTGCGGGGACCGGCCGAAGCGACAGCCATCGGGAATGCCGCTCTGCAGATTCATACGCTGGAACGCGCCGGCGTTCCCATCTGGGAAGTCAGTTCCAGGATCCAGACGGCTGATTCCCCTTGAAGTATCCGAGTCGGCCCGCCCCGGGCGGCTGCAGGCCGGGCGTGTTGCTTCCACCCCTCCTCCGCGGAAAACAGCCCAAAAAGCGAAACTGCAAAATCACCTCAGCGGGAGGAGTTTGATGTTGCGGAACCAGGCGGCGTCGGTGTGGTCCTGGAGGACGATGTGGCCGGTTCGCTTCTCCGCAAAGCCCGCGATGTTCCGATATTTGCTCCTCGCCAGCCGTTCGTTCATTTGCGGCGTGTCGAGTTCGTAATCCAGCACCTTCGCGCCGTTGAGCCAATGCTCGCCCCGGCCGCCCCGGAATACGATGCGGGCGCTGTTGAACTGGCCCACGGGGCGCAGTTTCTTGCCTTCCGGAGCGATGAGATCGTAGAGCGCCGCCGCAGTCCGGTTGGGGCCGTTCGCGGCGTCGGGATGCAGTGCATCATCCAGGATCTGGTATTCGAATCCGAGCGCAGCGCGATTGGGTGCATGGGCGAGGGACATTTCCTCCGAAACATTGTATTTGACGCCGCTGTTGCCTCCGGGGCTGATCTTCCATTCAAAAACAAGCTCAAAATCCGCGAAGGCCGCGCTTGTCATGAGATCTCCACCCTGGAGCGGCTGCCCGTCGGCCTGCAGGGGAACATCCGCGGTAGGGATCTTTGTGATGGCGCCGTCTTCGATGGCCCAGTGCCTTTCGGGTACGCGCTCGCGGCCGAGGCCGCGCCATCCGTGAAAAGTCGAGCCGTCAAAGAGCAGGATCCAGCCCTGGGATTTTTCCTCCGCGGTCAGGGTGTTGTGCCCGGCGGGATCCGGCTGGGCGCCGCCTCGCTGTCCGGCGCCGACCAGGGCGCAGAGCAAAAATGAGAGATAGGCCGCCGTTGATAGCGTGGACGGAACTGTCATGTGCGTATCTTGCCTCCCATTCTTGTCACCGAATATGCGCCTGTCTGTTAATATCAATATCCTGCTTTGCCTCTTGTCTCAAGGAGATCCTCAATGAAAAAAGACCTGAACCGCCGTCAATTCCTCGAGAACAGCGCCAAGACGACCGCAACCGCTTTATTTGCCGGGTGGGGAGCCGGCGCCGCAGCCTACGGCGCGCAGGAGAGGACCGTCTCGCCAAGCGGCCGGCTTCGCATTGCCCTGATCGGCAGCGGCGCGCAGGGAAGAGCCGATCTCAGCGCGTTTCTCAGGCTGCCGGAGGTCGACTGCCCCGCCGTCGCCGATGTTGACGATCGGCACCTGGCTGACGGAGTGAAGCTCGCCGCCGCCGCCCGCGGCAAAAACCCGGACGCCTACAAGGACTTTCGCCGGATTCTGGATCGCGCCGATATCGACGCGGTCATCGTCGCCACGCCGGACCACTGGCATGCGCTGGCCACGATCCTTGCCTGCCAGGCAGGGAAGGACGTCTACGTCGAAAAACCGCTGGCCACGACGATTGCCGAAGGCAGGGCCATGGTGACTGCCGCCCGCAGGTACAACCGGATCGTCGACGTCGGCACCCAGCAGCGCAGCGGCCGCCATTTTCAGGATGCCGTCTCCTTTGTGAAGAGCGGCAAGCTGGGCAGGATTCGGATGGTCCGCGCCTGGGCCTACCTGGATTGGAAAGGGGAGCTCGGCAATCCGCCGGATGAACCGCCGCCTCCGGAACTCGACTACGAAATGTGGCTGGGGCCCGCGCCCCAGAGGCCTTACAACCGGATGCGCGTCCACCACAATTTCCGCTGGGTCTGGGATTACTCCGGCGGACTGCAGACCGACTGGGGCGCTCACATGATCGATGTGGTCATGTGGGCCATGGGAGAGGAGCCGACGGGAGCCATGGCGATCGGCGGCAAGTATGGTTTCCCCGACGACATCCGCGAAACGCCCGACACGCAGCAGTCGGTGATCGAGTTTCCCAGT
>JBBIMP010000066.1:0-16248 GCA_037444305.1 Acidobacteriota bacterium | reverse complement strand
GATCTCCCGTTGGCGCTCCGTCAGGTCGTGGGCCACGCGATGGGGCGCGATGTACCCGCTCGGCAGGAAGCGGACGCCGAAGGAGTTCCTTTCCGCGACGAACTCCGGCTCAGGGTGGCCCGCCCGGACGCAAAGGTCCACGATCATCCGCGTCCCGCGCCCCCATTCCTCGACCAACCCGCGCAGGTAGAAGGCGTTCATGATAAAGGGATTGCGCGGCAGAGAGCGATGCGTCCGCTTCAGGTCCTCCGGCGTCTGCCCGAACGGGAGCGTTCCGTCACTCCAGATCTCCAACCGGTCGTCGAAGATGGCGGCGCTCATGCAGCCGCCCGTGATGGAGTAGTCCTGGTGGCAAAGGGCATTGACCATGGCCTCGCGCAAGGCGGCCAGCGGGAACAGCGGCTCGTCGATGCGCTCGATTCGTCCCCGCTCGAAACGTCCGGCAATCGGCAGGTGCTTCAACAAGAAGGCCATGCCCTCTTCGAGCAGGCGGAAGGCGTGTCCGTGCACCTCACGGTTGTCCAGAAACTCCGCCTTGTCGATCCCCTTGAAGCGGGCGAGGCGAAGGTGACACTGGGGATAGTCGGGCAGGGGCTCCTTGGCGAAAAGCACGATGGCCGCGTCGAGAAGACGTCTGTCGCGGCGGAGCTTGAAGCGGTCCAAGATGTCGGCGATGTCCGAACCTGTGGCCTCCGGCAGTCTCCCCGCCTCGATGCCGAGCCGGACCGTGCGGAGGATCTCCTCCTTGTCGAGATCGTCCAGGCCGTAGCCCTCCGACGGCCCATTCTCCCAACGATGGCGGCCGTGGCCTCTCTCGACCAGCAGGCGCTCGTACTTCGCCTGCGGCATCCGGCGCGTCGTGCTGCCCACTCGCTCGTAGGCATGGCCTTCGTAGGTGAAGGGCCGGATGTCCCGGCCGCTGTTGACTGCGACGGCCACAACCTCGCGGCCGCCTTTGGCTTTGATGCGCTCAATGAAGACGTGGGTGGGAGGGTCGAAGCGTTCGGCGGCCTGCGCGACGTCGCGCAGCGTCTTGTCGGAAGCGTCTTGGCCCTCGACGGCTCCGTCCGGCCGGACTCCGAAGAGCAAAACGCCGCCGGATCCATTCAGGAAGGCGCACAGCGTCCGCATCCCTTCCTTCAGTTCCGCGGTCGAACGCTTGAACTCCATCTGGGCGCCTTCCCCCAATTTCACGAGGGCGGCGATCTGATTGGCGTTCGTCGGAATCGTGACGGTCTTCATGGACCTTTACCTCCATACGGAGGCAAATCCTCACACACCTGCATCGGACGGGTCATCGCATCCACCGACAGGTAGTAGTGGGCAACCTTGGTGACCTCGTGCCATTCGAGCCGGGCGGGGTCCTTGATCGGCTCCTGTAGCTGGGGGGCAGCGCCGCAGCTAGTGACAACATAGAGCCAGTAGCAGTCGCGCCGGTCCTCGGCAACGCGGCGTTCGTTCGGCGTGAGAAGAATGGTGCCCGTCACGTCCGCCAGGCCCTTCACCTCGATGAGACGCAGTTGACCCGAGTTGACGTCGAGGCTCGTGACGTCGTAGCCCAGGTTCTTCTCGTGAACGTCGTAGACCTGCCGGCCTTGGGACCGCTCGTAGTCCATGACCACCCGCATGGCTGTGGCCTCGGTCTCCGGGTTGGGCTGCAATCGCCGGACTTCGGGCGTCTCGCGTTCGGGATGGGGCAGAACCAGGACGCTCGCCATCCGTTCCACGGCCTGAAGGGACAGCGCGCGCTGCTGGTCGAGTTCCTTCCGGCGCCGCTCTCGACGCTGAAGCAACTCGCCATGCCGAGCCTCCGCCTGCGCAAGCCGACCTTCTGCGCCTGTCTGCCGTCGCCGGTCTTCGTCGCCGGCGACAGGCAGGCCGGCGATCTTCTGCTCCACTTCGGATGCGGCCCGACCGATCTCCTCGTCCGCCCGCTGGATGAGCTCCGTAAGCGAGAGCTCGATATGGGCCGAGATCCGTTCAACCTCGGCGAGGCGATCCTTGCGGGTCTCTTCCAGGAACGGCGCAAGCGCATTCTCATTGAGCCAAGTCGCTGCCTCGGGAAGCGTGGCAGCCGAGCCTGCCTGCGCCGCCGCAGGCAGGAAGTTCCCGAGAAGACCAGGCTCGCGCAGACGCGGCTCGTCATTCTCCGCAACCTCGACCGCGAACAACCGCTCATGAATTACCTGGCCAAGGCCGTCGACTACGCGGGCCCGGTAGAAGTCGATTCGGGCCGGTCCGTCATGCTGGAGAGAATAGAAAGTCGCTCCCTTCTTGAAGACGTCCATAGCCTCGGCGCAGGTGTGACGCCGGATAGCCTCGAACAGGGGGTGACCCGGTGTGACCCATTCCAGGTTGTTCGTCTCCGCTATCTCCCGATCAGTCGAGCAGCGAGGATACTTAGCCGCCAGTTCGGGAAGCTTCCAGGTCGGGTCGTTCTCGTACCGCCGCAGCACCGACGGAGTTCTTCCCGGCTTAAAGGCATGGGGGGCGCGGAAAGGTCTTGAAGGTGAGCGGTACAAAGTCGGCCGCATCCCGGATGAAGCGAGCGATGGTCTCGGGAACCACGCGCCGTTCCTGCGCCCTCGCCCGGCGCTCGATGAGCATCTCCAGGTTGAGCTTCTTCGATGCCAGCCCCTCGAGCGCGTTCTGGCAGATCGCCCGGAATTGGCCCTCGTCCACGTTCCTGAGGAGTCGTTCCTCCAGGTCGGCATCCCCCAGCCGGCCGGCGTAGTAGTCGCGGAGCACTCGTTCCACGTGGGCCGAGGGCAGGACCTCCCCGACGACGTTGAAGACAGCATCGTCATCGAGGGCATCGCGGATCTCCTGGAGCTTTTCGAGCAATCGCTGGAGCACTCGGCCTTCGATGGTGTTCGTGGCAACGAAGTTGAAGATCAGGCAGTTCTTCCGCTGGCCGTAGCGGTGAATTCGGCCCATCCGCTGCTCGAGGCGGTTCGGGTTCCACGGTATGTCGTAATTGAAGAGGATGTTGCAGACCTGGAGGTTGATTCCCTCTCCGGCCGCCTCGGTCGCCACGAGGATCTGGATTGCTTCTTCCCGGAATTGCTGCTCCGCGTGGAGCCGCGTCCCGCGTTCGTCCCGTGATCCCGGCTTCATGCCACCGTGGATGCACCCCACGCGAAAGCCCCAGGACTTCAGGCGCTCCAGGAGGTAGTCGAGCGTGTCCTTGAACTCCGTGAAGATGAGGAGCCGCTTCTTTGGGTGATCGAAGAAGCCTTCCTGCTGAAGCAGCTCTTTCAGTTCAGTGAGCTTGGCCTCCGTTCCCGAGTCCTCGACCGCTTGAGCCTGGTCCGCCAGTTGCCTGAGCTCCTGGACTTCTTCACGGATTTGGTCGGCATTGCCCGCGAGCGTGATGGCCTCCAGCGTTTCTTCAAGCCTCTCGCGTTCGCTTTCTTCCATCTCCTCCAGCTCTTCGGGATCGGGAAGGTCCGGCGGGGCCAGTCGAGCGAGGTCTTGGGCTCTTTTCAGTCCTTCCTGAAGGCGCTTAGCCCGGTTGTCGAGGGAGTGCCGCATGGCATAGGTGCTTGAGGCAAGTCGCCGCTGGTATAAGGACATCAGGAAGCCGACGGCGCGCGCCCGCGGATCGTCGCCCTGGGCCGCAGCCTTTGTGCTCTGCTGCTTCACGAAGCGCGTGATGTCGCGGTAGAGGTCGAACTCCGCCCCGTCGATCTGGAATTCCACGGTATGCGGGATGCGCTTCGTGAAGATCTTCTCGGCCATCCATGTTCCACCTGCTCGTCGCTCCGGGAAATAGACCATCGCCTCCTTCGTTCGGCGCAGGTAGAAGGGCGCGCGCCGGCGATCCATGGCTTCGCGGAGGGTCTTCCGGGTTTCTAGTGGGTAATACTTGAAGGCTTCAGCATGGCAACAAATGAATATCGAAGCCTCCAACCTTCAGAAATTCATGCAATTACCGCCACAGCGGCCAATATTCGGCCTCGGGATTGGGACCAAAGCGATAAATCCCGGGGGTGCCGGGGCTGGCCCCCGGCGTTTGTACCCACTTAAAACCCGGAATTCCCTTCGCGGATGGACCGAACGTCAGCGTAGGCGTCCGCGTCGAGGAGCTGGAGGAACAGGCTGAAGTTCAGCGGATCGCCCTTGTGCGGCGTGGCGGTCAGCAGGAGCATGTGGTCCGCAGTGTCCCTGAGGAGCTCGCCCAGTTTGTAGCGCAGGCTCTTGTGGGTTTCGTCGGCCGCCGACATGCGGTGCGCCTCGTCGACGATGACGAAGTCCCAGTGAACCTGCCGGAGCCCGGGGAGGATCTCCTTCCGCTTGGCAAGGTCGAGCGACGTGATGATCTTCTTCTGCTCCAGCCACTGATTGACACCGAATTGGTCCCGGATGTCGCCGCCCTTGAGGACGAGGAACTTCGCGTCGAACTTTTCCTTCAGCTCGCGTTGCCACTGGAAGGACAGGTTCGCAGGGCAGACGATCAGAATGCGTTCGGCCAGGCCGCGCAGTTCGAGTTCGCGGATAAGCAGCCCGGCCATGATCGTCTTTCCCGCACCGGCATCGTCCGCCAAGAGGAAACGAACCCGGGCGAGCTTGAGGAGGTAGTCGTAGATGGCCTCGAGCTGATGGGGCAGCGGGTCGACCCGGGAGATCGAAAGGCCGAAGTAGGGATCGAACTCGTAGGCGATACCGAGGGAGTACGCTTGCAGTCCGAGGCGAAGGAGGCGCCCGTCCCCGTCGTAGGAGTGCCGGGCATCGAGTATGGTGAGACCCTCGATAGCGCGACTCGTAAGAGTGACCTTGCGGAATCGCTCCGACTGCGTGCCGACCAGCCCCGCCACCCATGTGTCAGGCCCATTCGCGCGAACGGTCTCCACTCGCATCGGCTCGCTGAACAAGGAGCCGGTGAGAATTTGTCCTTCGTGTAGGAGCCGCTTCTCACTCATTTTGGCGATTTCATTCGTGGCTTTGTCGTATCCTGTGCATCCAGTTCTTGCTTTATCTCAACGAGTCTCTTTACAAGGAAGGGGAGCGGCACTCGCTTGCCGTTTTCCCAGTGGTTTACCGTGCTGTAGGTGACGCCGATCCTATGAGCGAACTGCTCCTGGGTGAGATCGAGTCGCCGTCGGAGTTCCCGGATGAGCGCAGGAATGGCATCCTTCTTCATGCCGACACCTCGAGCCCTCGTTGTCCGAACACGAGGGAACATGTAGGGTGGTATAGTATTTTACATAGCGGCCTATTGTCAAACGTGCATGCTCGGGTCGCGTACAGTGACCTTTCCGGGCAGCCCTCCAATGACCTTGTCCTATTGCAGTGGGCCTGAATCCATCAAACCGTGCGAGCGCCAGTGCCAGAGCTGGCCCCATGTCCCATGGGGATGTTAGTGCGAGCGATGAGAAGCGCCGGGGCGTGCTCACTCGATGCGGTGAATCAGACGGGCGCCGCGCGGCGGGCCGTATTCGTACGAGAGCAGTCTGCCGTCCGCATCGAGTTCGGCAGCGAGCGAGAACGGCCTTTGATCGGCGCCGCTCATGGCCCGCATGGCGCCCAAGGTGCTGTAGAAGCGCAAATCGCTGAATACGATCTTCGCGCCGCCGCCAACCGCCTCCCGCTCCATCACGGGATAGACGGCAAACCAGCCCCACGTGCGGAAGATAGTTGCCTGGATGCCGAGCCTTTCGATCAGCAGGGCATCGGCTTTTCGGAAGTCCCGAAACGCGAACGGCCTTCCGGGGTTCAGCAGACTGAATCCCGTCATTCTATAGCGCTCCCCATCCTCAACCACGACCTTCCAGAAAACGGGCGTCAGCATCTCCGGCGAGAAATGCACCTGCTCGAACCGGATGCCTTCGTTCTGCAGCCTGGACTCCAGGTGCGAGGCAGCCGCCAGCCTCACGCCGATGTTGCCGGCAGGGTAGGCCACGATCAGGGCCAGTCCGACTGCCGCCATGCTCCTGCGCTTCTTTGCAGAGCGGATTGCAATCCATGTGAGCAACCACAGGGCGGCCGTGAAGAAAGGATCGATGATGAAAATCCCGTCCAGAGCGAATCTGCGGTTGCTGAAAGGCGCGAGCAACTGGGTTCCGAAGGAGGTGATCCAGTCGAGAAAAATGTGGCCGGCGACGGCGGCGCCGGTGATCGCGAGCGCCAGGGAAAAGGGAACAGATTTCGCAAGGAAGCGCATCGCCAGCGCCAGCAGAACGGCGATGAGGGCGCCTCCGATGAGCGAGTGCGTGATGCCCCGGTGATGCAGGAGATATTTTTCCGGATCCCCTATGCCGAAGAAATTGTCGAGGTCGGCGGCGACGCCCGCGACGATCGCCAGCCAGAGGAGCGAACGGCCGCGGCTGCGGTTGCGAAAGATCTGCCCGACCAATGCCCCGGCGGCGGCGTGCGTGATTGGGTCCATACGGTTGCGAGCGCCTCAGACGCGCGAAACGAGGCGGCCGGCCTGCGGGGTGCCGGCCGCCGGGTCAAGCTCAAACTGCAGGGCGCGAACTTAAGCCCAATCCCTGACAACCTTGCGGTCGCCCATGGCGATCTCGGCAGGTGAATTCATGTCCAGGGCCCAGCGGATTCGATCCGCTCCCTCGGTTATCTCCTTTGCCGATCCGCAGGTCGAAAGCCGCAGGTGTCCCTCCATCCCGAATTCGATTCCGGGCACTGTAACCACGAGTGCCTTGTTCAGGAGGAACTGGCTGAGTTCAGTCGAGCTGCGCTTGTAGGCGCTGAAGTCGGCGAAACAGTAGAAAGCGCCGTCAGGCTTGGAGAGCTTTACCTTTTCGAGGGTTTTCAGCCGTTCGATCATGAGATTGCGGTTCTGCTCCAGCGCGGCCCTCAGCGACTCGACGCTGGACTGCTCGCCGTTGAGCGCGGCGGCGGCGGCGACCTGCGAGATCGAGCAGGGACCGGAGGTCTGGTGGGACTGGATGTTGGTCATGACCTCGACCACCCCGCGGCTGGCCACGGCCCAGCCGATGCGGAAGCCGGTCATGGCGTATTGCTTGGAGACGCCGTTGATCACAATCAGCTTCGAGTCCTCGCCCTGCTTTTTGGCGAATTTGTAGCAGCTTATCGGCTGTTTGCCGTCGAAGAGCAAACGGTGGTAAATATCGTCCATCAGCAGGTAAATGTCCCTCTTCTCGCAGAGCTCCACGACACCGGCAATGAACTGCTCCGAGTACATGGCCCCGGTCGGATTGTTGGGGCTGTTGATGATGATGGCCTTGGTGCGAGGCGTGACGCGCCGCTCGATGTCCGAGATCTTCGGATAGAACG
Source organism: Acidobacteriota bacterium (assembly GCA_037444305.1). Lineage (GTDB taxonomy): Bacteria > Acidobacteriota > UBA6911 > UBA6911 > UBA6911 > JBBIMP01. The sequence continues at coordinate 8,991 of JBBIMP010000066.1, read as the reverse complement.
AACCGTCCTCCGGCAGAACGGGCACGGGCTTGGCCCCTACGAGCCGGGTCATGTCGGGATAGCTCACCCAGTAGGGCGTGGGGAAGATGAACTCGTCGCCCGGATCGAGCACGGCGTGCATGGCGACCATGATCGACTGCTTGGCGCCGCCCGAAACGATCACGTTAGCCGCTTCGATCTTGTGGCCGTAATACTCCTCCGAGTATTTCGTGACGGCCTTTTTGAGCGCCGGTATGCCGTCGGCCGGGGTATAGCGCACCTCTCCGGTGTTGAGCATTTCGACACCGGCGGCGATCGCCTCGTCGGGAGCCTTCGATTTGGGCTCTCCCCCGCCGAGGTGGATGACGGGTTCGCCCTTGGCCCTGAGAGATGCCGCCTTCGCGTTGAGTTTCAGGGTTGCCGATTCGCTTAGGGATCTTCCGATCAGGCTTAGACTCATGGTGTTCTCCGTGGATTTCAGGATCGGTTTATGAAAAACAGATAACCATATTCATGATGCCGGGATTGCCGTGTCCGAGGCGCATCCGGGAGCGGCCATTATATCAGAGGGTATCGTGCGACCGGCAAAATCCGGCTTCGGCCCGTACCATCCTGATCATCAGTCCGATATGTGATCGGGTCAGCAGATCCGGGGCAGCTGTTCGCCGCTGAGCATGTCGACGATGCGGGAGGCGCCGATCCGGCTCTTCATCGATACCAGGCCCGCCCGGCCTTCAGTGACGGATCCTATAGCGGCGGCGTCCCTTCCAAGAGGATGAGAACGCATCAAGGCCACGGTTTTTTCGGCCTCGGCCGGCGGCACAAAACAGATAAACCGGCCCTCGTTGGCGACGTACAACGGATCGAAGCCGAGCATTTCGCAGGCGCCGCGCACGTCCTCCCGCACCGGGATGGCGGGCTCCTCGATGCGGATCTCCAGCCCGGCGGCTTCCGCTATTTCCACCAGCGCCGATGCCAGTCCTCCCCGGGTCAGATCGCGGAGGCAGCGTACCTCAATCCCGCGTTCGAGCATCGACAGGACCAGCCCGGAGAGAGGCGCGCAGTCGCTTTCGATCCGGCATTCGAACTCCAGGCCCTCGCGAACGGCCATCACCGCGATGCCGTGCCTGCCGATGTCTCCGCTCAGGACGATCCAGTCTCCCGGGCGCACGCTCCTGGGGGCGATGACCAGGTTGTGTTCGACCACGCCCACGCCCGCGGTGTTGATGAAAATCCCGTCACCCTTGCCTCTATCCACAACCTTGGTATCCCCTGTAACCAGACGAACGCCCGCCTCCGCAGCGGCGGCCTTCATCGATTGCACCACACGCCGGAGGGTGTCCATCGGCAGCCCCTCCTCGAGGATGAAACCGACGCTCAGGTACAGCGGCCGCGCGCCGCACATGGCGAGGTCGTTTACGCTGCCGTAAACCGCCAGCGTCCCGATGTCGCCCCCGGGAAAAAACAGCGGGCGCACGACGTACGAATCGGTCGTGAAGGCGAGGCGCCCGCGCGGGATGTCGAGGACCGCGCCGTCGTGGCGCGAGTCGAGTTCGCGGTCGCGGAAGGCGGGGAGAAACATCTCCTCTACCAGTTGCTGCGTCAGCCTCCCGCCTCCTCCGTGGGCCAGCTGGACGGTAGGGTAGCGGTTCACGGGAAGCGGGCATTGAAATCCCGCTCCGTGGCTTGTGGTGTCATCGCTCATCGGTGTTCGCTCCGGAACGTATGCCCGCCGATCCCTCGCTGTCGAACCTGCGGTAGCGATAGTAAGCGGCGCAAGCCCCTTCGTTCGATACCATGGTGGCGCCAAGCGGGTGCTCGGGCGTGCACGCTCCGGCGAAAGCCGGGCATTCCGCCGGCTTTTTCACACCCTGCAGCACCAGCCCGCTGATGCAATCGGGCGACTCTTCGACCCGGTGCTCCTCGAGGCCGAACTTCCTTTCGGCATCGAACGCGCTGTATTCATCGACAAGGCCCAGCCCGCTGTTCGCAATTTCGCCGACCCCGCGCCATTTCCTCGGAACCACCCTGAAAACCTCCCGGATCAGCTTCTGCGCGGCTGTATTCCCCTCCCTCTGCACCGCCCTGCTGTACTGGTTCTCCACCTCGGCGCGTCCCTCCTCGAGCTGCAGGACCACCATGTGGATTCCCTGAAGGATATCCAGCGGCTCGAATCCCGTAACCACGACCGGGACGTTGTATTTCCGGCTGATCGCTTCGTACTCGCTGTAGCCCATCACTGTGCAGACGTGGCCGGCGGCCAGGAAGCCCTGCACCCGGTTGGAAGGCGACGACAGGATGACTTCCATCGCGGGCGGGACGAGGACGTGCGAGACCAGCATCGAAAAATTGGCAATCCCCTGGCGGCGCGCCTGATATGCCGCCATGGCATTGGCGGGAGCGGTCGTCTCGAAGCCCACGGCGAAAAACACCACCTCGCGCCCGGGATTCTCCAGGGCGATTTTCAGCGCATCCATCGGGGAGTAAACGATCCGGACGTCGCCTCCTTCGGACTTGACCGAGAAAAGATCCCGCGAGCCCGCCGGCACGCGCAGCATGTCGCCGAAGGAGCAGAAAATCACGTTCGGGATTGCGGCGATGTTCAGCGCCTTTTCGATGAGTTCAACCGGCGTGACGCAGACGGGGCAGCCGGGTCCGTGAACGAGCGTGACCTGCTCCGGGAGGAGGGCGTCGACACCGAACTTCACGATGGCGTGCGTCTGCCCGCCGCAGATCTCCATGATCGTCCACGGGCGGGCAACCAACTTCGCCAGGGCTTCGGCATAGCCGCGGGCGGCTTCCGGGTCGCGGTATTCGTCCACGAACTTCATCGGGACTCCCCCGATTCCAGCTCCGAAAGTTCCTCCATGCGGCGGAGATATTCGAAGACCTCGTTTGCCTCCTCCTCGTCGATCTTGTTGATGGCGAATCCGACGTGCACCAGGACGTAGTCGCCGACCTCGGCTTCCGGGACGTAGGCCAGGCTGATCTCGCGGACCGCGCCTCCGAATTCCACGCGAGCTTTGCGCAGCAGCGGATCCTTTTCATCGATGCTCAGGACCTTCCCGGGGATGGCAAGACACATTTCAATCTCCCTCATGAAGTGAATGCGCCGCAACCGCGGCCTGGCCCGGCGCGATCCCCCCGTCGTTCGGCGGGATGCGCTGATGCCAGTAGGGGCGGAAGCCCTCGGCTTCGAGGCGCTGCACGGCCCGCTCGGTGAGGATCTTGTTCTGGAAACAGCCTCCAGTCAATACCACTCTTGGTTCGCCCGCCAGGCGCGCCACTCCGACGATGATTTCGGCCAGCGTCGTGTGGAACCGGTCCGCGATGACGCCTGTGGGTGTGCCGGCGCCGAGATCCTCCAGGATAGATCGCAGAAGCGCTTCCCAATCCGCCACAAAGGGGATGCCGTCTTCGCCCGCTTTCCCCTCTGCAACCGTGAACGGGTACGGCCCGGCCCCGCTCTGTATGGCGGCAAACTCCAGCTCCATCGCCGCCTGGCCTTCGAAATTGTTAACCTGGCGCAGGCCGGCAATCGAAGAGATTGCATCGAACAGGCGGCCGGCGCTGGATGTCATCGGCGTGTGGAGACGCCGTGCCAGCATCCGCTGCAAGAGGGCGAGTTCTTCTCCGGCAAAGGAGGCCAGCGGGGCAAGGGACGCGTGGGCAAACGCCGCGTCGCCCAGTGCTTCATGCAGCAGGCCGATGGCGGCGCGCCTGGGCTCCATGACGGCGCGGGCGCCACCAGGGAGAGGAAAGCGGCGCAGGCAGGCGAACCGGCTGTAGGACGTCTCGTTCGCCAGCAGAAACTCTCCGCCCCAGACCGTTCCGTCGGGGCCGTACCCGGTTCCATCCCAGGAGACCCCCAGAACGGTTCCCGAAAGCTCATTTTCCATCATGCAGGACACCACGTGTGCGAAGTGATGCTGCACCTCATGCAGGGGCAATCCCTGGCTTTTCGCGAAGCGGGTCGAGAGGTAGTCTGGGTGCATATCCACGGCGATCTGCACGGGATCTGCGCCGTAGAGCCTGCGGAAGCTTGAGATGACGCCGTGGAACGCCACGGAGGATTCTCTCGTCTCCAGGTCTCCGATGTGCTGGCTCACGAAGATATTGTCGGCTGCGGTCAGCGCCACGGTGTTCTTCAGGTGGGCGCCGACGGCGAGCACGGATGGAGAACTCCGCTTCATCCGGAGCGGCAGGGGTGCGTAGCCGCGGGCGCGGCGCAGGACCAGTTCCCGTCCAAGTATGACCCGGACGATCGAGTCGTCCACGTGGCGGACGATCGGCCGGTCGTGGACCAGGAACAGGTCCGCGATGCCGGCCAGCCGATTCAGCGCTTCCTTCTCGTCTATGCAGATCGGCTCGTCGGCCAGATTGCCGCTGGTCGCCACGACGGGAATGCCCAGTTCCTTCATCAGGATGTGATGGAGGGGCGTGTAGGGAAGCATGATTCCGAGGAAGGGATTGCCGGGCGCGGCCGAATCGGGAACAGGCCGGCTCTGCGCCTCGGCGCGATGCCTTCTCCTCAGCAGGACGATGGGGGACTCCGGAGAGAGGAGCAGGCGCTCCTCCATGGGCGACACCTCGCAATGCCGCTTGACGGCCTGGAGATCGGGGAGCATCAGGGCGAACGGCTTTTCGGACCTGTGTTTGCGGGTCCTCAGGAGCGCGATCGCCGCTTCATTGCCGGCGTCCGCCATAAGATGAAATCCGCCCAGGCCCTTGACCGCGACGATCCCGCCATCCCGGATTGCCGCCGCGGCCTGCCGCAGCGCAGCGTGGCGGGATGCGATTGCAGCTCCGTCCGCCGACCAGAGTTCCAGCTGCGGGCCGCACTCCGGGCAGGCGTTGGGCTGGGCGTGGAATCTGCGGTCGGAAGGATTTTCGTACTCTTTCATGCAGGCAGGGCACATCGGGAACTTTTTCATCGAGGTTCCCGGCCGGTCGTAGGGGAGAGACTCGATGACGCTGAAGCGGGGACCGCAGTTGGTGCAGTTCGTGAAGGGGTAGAGATGCCGGCGATCCGCGGGATTGAACACTTCCGCGAGGCATTCGCCGCAGGCGGCGATGTCCGGGAGGACGAGCGTGACGGTCTCGCCGCCGCCGCGGCTCTCCCTGATCTCGAAGTCTCCGTATCGAACCGGGTCGAGGTAGGAGAATTCGAGGCTCCGGATGTACGCCGGCCGGGGCTTCTCTTTTTCCAGGCGCAGGATGAAGCCGTCCAGCGCTTCCTTTTCCGCTTCAGCCTCGATGAAAACGCCCTGCGGCGAATTCAGGACCCAGCCTTTCAGGCCGAGGTCCGTGGCGAGCCGGTACACGAATGGGCGGAATCCCACTCCCTGAACGGCGCCGCGGATGGTGATTTGGACTCTGGAGATCACTTTCTGGCGGCGCTCGCTTCCTTCTTGAGCCAATGGCACCATTCGCGGATGCCGGCATCCGTCGTGCAGGAGGTCTCAAACACCTTCAGTGAAGGATTGATCTGCAGGGCGTTGCGCCGGAGGACGGCAGGGTCGCAGTTCAGATAGGGCACAAGATCGATCTTGTTGATGAGCAGGACCGATGCGTTTCGGACCATCTCGGGATACTTCAGCGGTTTGTCGTCCCCTTCGGTGGTGCTGAGGAGCACGATCTTCATCGCCTCGCCCAGGTCGTAGTTCGCCGGGCAGACGAGGTTCCCAACATTTTCGATGACGAGGATGTCGACGGTTTCCAGGTCGAGCTGCTCCAGTGCATCCCGGACAAGCCTCGCCTCGAGGTGGCAGCCGCCGTGGGTAACTATCTGGACCACCGGCACTCCGAACCGGGCGACGCGCTGAGCGTCGAGGTCGGTCTGCAGGTCTCCTTCGATCACCGAGATCCGGATTTCCTCCTTCAGCATGGCCAGGGTGCGTTCCAGCAGGCTGGTCTTTCCCGCGCCCGGAGAACTCACCAGATTCAGTGCCAGGATGCCGCGCGCCTGCAGCATTTCCCGGTTGCGGCGGGCGAACTCCTCGTTTTTCTCCAGTACCTTGCGCTCGATGGTGATGACGCTCATGAATCCTTCTCGATCCTTTCGTGCAGCTCGATGTCGACGACGTGGAGGTCTCTCCCGCTGAGTATTTCCAGCGCTCCCCCGCTGCAGGAAGGGCAGAGGAAGCGCGATTCTTCCACGCCAAACTCGGCCAGGCAATCGATGCAGCGGGCGCGGATGGGGATCCTCTCGATCTCGAGCCTGGCCTCCGCAAGTGCGGTTTCGCGCACCAGCGCCGAAAAACAGAAATCGAGCGATTCCGGCACGATGCCCGACAGTTCCCCGATGCGCAGCCGGATGGCGGCCACGTCGGCGGCGCTCTCCCGCGGGACGTGCCGCTCGACGATCTCAATGATGTTCTGCGCCATGGACAGTTCGTGCACCGTTGCCTCCCTCGCAAATCCTCTATAAGATATCACGACACCCTGGATCCGGGGGGCTCGGGTTGTTCGGCTGAAACATGCTTCTATTGCGGGAAGGTCTCGTATGAAAGGTAAGAGCGTGCTGTTGTGGGTGCTGTCGCTTGTCCTGGTGCTGGGGACTGCCGTTTACCAGCGGTTGACCGGGCCAACGTATCCGGCGCGGACGAGCGTCTCGGTGGACGGGCAGGAAATGAAATTCCGGTTGCTGAGGAGCTATGACGGTAGGGACGATGCCCCGGTGCGGCTGGAGGTGCCGGACGAGGCGATTGCCGGCACCATGAGGTTCCGAAGGTTCCGCAGCAACGACCCCTGGAGCGAGCAGGCCCTGCAGCGCGACGGCCGGTTTCTCGTGGCGTCGATCCCGCACCAGCCCCCGGCGGGCAAGGTGATGTATCAGATCACGCTATCCAAGGGGGAGTCTTTTTCCATTTCTCTTACGGAGGAACCGGTGATCATCCGGTTTCGCGGGGCCGTTCCGCCGTGGGTTCTCATTCCCCACGTGATCTTCATGTTTCTGGCGATGCTTTACTCCACACGGGCCGGCTTCGGCGCCATCTTCAGGGAAGGCGGGCTGTACAAGCTGTCGGTCTGGACGCTGGTTCTGCTATTCCTGGGAGGACTCCTGCTTGGCCCCATTGTCCAGAAGCTGGCCTTCGGCGCCTACTGGACAGGGTGGCCGTTCGGGCACGACCTGACGGACAACAAGACGATGGTGGCGGCGATCTTCTGGGCGCTGGCGGTTTGGCGGCTGAGAAAAAATCCGGATGCCGGTGGGTGGGCGCTGGCTGCGGCCGTTATCCTGATGGCGGTGTACATGATCCCGCACAGCGTCCTCGGCTCGGAACTCGACTTCACCAAGATGGAATAATTCCGGGGGCAGGCGTCCTAACCCGAATCGGGTCTTCCGGGTTTCTAGTGGGTAATACTTGAAGGCTTCAGCATGGCAACAAATGAATATCGAAGCCTCCAACCTTCAGAAATTCATGCAATTACCGCCACAGCGGCCAATATTCGGCCTCGGGATTGGGACCAAAGCGATAAATCCCGGGGGTGCCGGGGGCTGGCCCCCGGCGTTTGTACCCACTTAAAACCCGGAATTCCCCTCGAAACTTCGCCTGCCATCCGGATTGGAGAAGGGCGCTGCGGGCCCTGCAAAGCGCCAGTTCAGCCGAACCACCCCCGCCTCCGGCAATCGAATTTCGAGGTGACGGCGCCTGTCCCGAATAGCGCTTGGTTGAGGGTGATCGAAATCACCTGGTAACGTCGCCAAATCAATTGCTTAAGCCCCGAAGGGGCGGCGCGGGAAAGCCCAGGGCGTAAGCCCTGGGATGTCGGCGCATGCCGGGATTGAGCCCTGCAAGGGCGGCACAGCGGGTGTCGCCCTTGCAGGGCGCCTCTCTCCCCTTATCCCGCCTTACCCAGTGCTTTCCAGTTGGACCCTTTCAGGGTCCTCGACTCCCTGTTTAAGTGCCATTAGCGCCTGTCCCCGGAATTCTAGCGGACGCGCTGCACGGCGATGGTCTCAGACAAGGGATTTTCGCTGACATTACGAGAGAATCAGGCCGATGGGCAATGCCCAGAGCCTTGGCCCAAGCCTTACGGCATCCTCGCCGTTGTGACAGAGCATCGCCGCCCTGCAGTGAGGCGTCGACGCCAAGAAGGCGTTGAGACCTGCGAGGTCTTTTTCTTGCCACCTGGCTGCCGCCTTGATCTCCAAGGCGATGCAGGATCGGCCCGCCTCGATGACAAAGTCCACTTCATGGTATAGCGTCATAATGCCAACATCAAGTGATGTATCGTGACAGCCACAACGGATGCCCATCACGCCTTTTTTCTGCGAGCGCTCCGGAAGAGCAAGAGTCGGCGGCCTCGCGCGCATCGTCGTCGAGGACCCGCTCCTGCTGGCCGGTTTGCCGCCAGAGATCGACGGGACGGTAAACCTGTGTGAGAATTCGGTTTGACGCCTGAACCGAAAAACGCAAAGATGCCGGAGCGCAAATCGCCTTGCCATGACCCGGTTGGCCGACTTCCGCCGACTCCTATGCGGGACGCTTTATCCGGAACTCGAGTGAATGCAATTCCAACTCATGCCGGTTTCCCTGCAGACTTTGCCCGGATCAGAATTGCGGTCAGCAGGACCGGCAGCAGGCGGCGCCTTCCGGTTGCGGGTGCGGAAATCCCGGCCGATCCGGTCGCGGGGATCTCGGTCAATGAGGCATAGCTGCGCAGGTCCCGGATCAGTTCCGCGCAGTTCTGATACCGCTGCGCGGGATCCTTCGCCAGCATCTTCCTCACGATGATATCGAGGCCCGGGTGCAGCGTGATGTTCAACTTTCTTGGCGGTACGGGCTCCTCGTGGAGGATCTTGTAGCGGGGCAGCGGCGGAACCCGATGTGTGGCATGTGAGGGTCGCAATCCTCTTTCCTTCGAGGTCCCGGTACCGGGTACAAGAGGTGCGGAGAAAGAGAGCATGAGCGCTAAAGTCGCAATCCTCTTTCCTTCGAGGTCCCGGTACCGGGTTGAATGGATGCGACCGGCCGGCCTCACATGTAGCCTGTCACAATTTTCCAT
>JBBIMP010000065.1:14778-16895 GCA_037444305.1 Acidobacteriota bacterium | reverse complement strand
GACGAAGTGGTGGATCAAAACCTCCGTGGCGGCCGGGCTGAGCAGGCCGACGATGAACCAGGTCGCGACGCCAGTGAGAGCGCCCAGCACTAGCGTGAGCAGGACAAAGAAACGGCTCAGATCCTCCAGAAAGGCCAGCCTTTCCGCATCGTTGGCCTTCCGCGCCCTGCTTTCCGAGAGCACCAGGTAGAGCCCTCCCCCGATGGCGAAGTGCGAGATGAAAACGTGCAGGACCGCGATGCCGGCCATCATGTATCCGTAGGCGACCCCTGCGTCCCAGAACGGGTAGTTCATGGCTGTCCTCCAGACATTCCCTGACGGCACGAGGATTGATGCCCTCATCCTAGCATCGGGCACACCCAGGGATAAAGGGGCGATTCCGGCCGCACGGCAATCGGCGGGTTTCTGATAAAATCTTGAGTTTTCGCTGGAGGTGGAGATGAACAGCCGGGAACGCATGGACCGTGCAATGCACCTTGGGGAGGCGGACCGGGTGCCCGTGATGTGCCAGCTTTCCCTGGGCCACTACTTCCTGCAGTCGGGGCTGGATGCCATTGACATCTGGCACTCGACGGAGGCTTTTGCCGAGGCGCTCATCCGGCTGCAGCGGCGTTACGGTTTCGACGGCATTCTCGTGAATCTGCCCGGCCGGAATCCTGAATGGCGGCGGTGGTTGAGGAGAATCGACAAGCGCGAGAACAAGAGGTTTATCACCTGGGCCGACGGATCCACCACGGTGGCACCCCCTGACGATAATCCTCATGTCCGCCGGCCCGACGGGACCCGCTTTGCGATACGATATGAGGATGTGGATCCCGAAAGGCTCTTCTACGTCGAGCCACACCACATGTTCGGCCCAAAGTACCCGGCTTCCTGGGAACCGGGTGCCGAGCCGTCCCCTCCCGGACCGGAGTTCTTCCCGCCCTGGCAATACGACACACTGAAGCTCGTCCTGGAGCGAACGGCGGGGGAAGTCTCAGTGCACGGCGAAGTGTTTTCCCCGTTCAGCCAGTTCTTGGAACTGCTCGGGTATGCCGACGGGCTGATGGCTCTGATGGATGACCCGGGCAAGGCGGGGGCGTGCCTGGAGGCGCTGTGCCGTGGCACCGTCGAGCTGGCGCGGGGACAGATCCGGGCCGGGGTTCACGCCATCCTGATTTCCTCTGCCTTCGCCGGCGCGGGCTTCATCTCCAGGAAGCACTACTCCAGGTTCGTGCTCCCCTATGAGAGCAAGGTCGTGCAGGGGATAAGGGAGACGTCGGACCTGCCCGTGTACACGCACACGTGCGGGGCGATCGGCGACCGGCTGGACCTGATGCTGGAAACCGGGACTAGCGGCATCGACACGCTGGATCCGCCTCCCATCGGCACGGTCGAACTGGAAGAAGCCAGGCGGCAGACGCGCGGGCGTGTCTTTCTCAAGGGGAACATCGATCCCGTGAACACCCTGCTGAGGGGAACGCCGGCGGAATCGTGCTTGTCGGCGCGCCGGTGCATCGAGATCGCAGCTGCAGGGGGCGGCTACATTCTGAGCACGGCCTGCTCGGTCGCTCCCGCCACGCCGCCGGAGAACATCCTGCAGTTGAGAGCCGCGGCGGAGGCCTTCGGCCGCTACCCTCTCTAGACCTTGTCTAGGGTGACCGCATAGAACGGGGGAATTCCGACCGCGGAACTGATGAATACGAGCGCCAGCAGTCTGTGCGGCGACCGGGCATAACGACCGTCGCCGCAGCCCGGAATCGCGGGGCACCTCCCGGCAAGCGCCGTAGAGTGCGGCGTGCAATCCCGCTGCCGGGCCGATCATGATGACGAGCAAAGCACTCATGGCGAAGCCTCCTTTCGAATACCTGCCGTCTGTTTTTGTCTTCTGATGGCAAATGCGGAATTTGCGGAGGAACCGGCTCAGGGCGGGAAGCCTATCCCGGCCGACTGTTTGAACGCGCAATGGCTGAGAAGCAGATCAAAACAGACCTTCGTCGGTGCAGGAGGGCCGGTAGTGTCTCAGATCACCTGCGCCAGAAGGATGAGGTGAAAAGGACCAAGGCGGGAAAGAACTCCAACCGGCCCGCCAGCATGGTCATGGACAGCACCCATTTTGCGAATCCCGGCAGCGCGGA
>JBBIMP010000065.1:0-14678 GCA_037444305.1 Acidobacteriota bacterium | reverse complement strand
ATCCTGGGAGTCAGCTTCTCCGACTGGATGCCGGCGACCTGTGCCCGATAAAGCTGCTCACCCCCGATGCTGACCAGCGGCAGGATCGCGATCATCAGGGTCACGATGCCGATTCCGCCGAGCCAGTGGGTGAAGTGCCGCCAGAACTGCAGGCCGGGGGGCAGCACCTGTACATCGGGCAAAATCGATGCGCCCGTGGTAGAAAAACCTGACGCGCTTTCGAAGAAAGCGTCGGTGAAGGAGGGAAAGTATGTGGAGAGATAGAAGGGCAGACTGCCGAAAAAAGCGGAGCACAGCCAGCAAATGACGAGCAGGAGGATGCCCTCGCGGTGGGAGATGGCAGCAGCCGTCGCCCCATGCCCCGTTCGGGAAACTGCAAGAGACAGGCCGGCTGCCGCAATGGTGATGAGGAACGCCTTGACCAGGGGCAGGGCGTCGCTACCGCCTGTGAAAACAGCTACTGCCAACGGGACGAGGAGTGTTCCCGCCAGGATCAACAGAAACTGACCCGTTACCCATCCGATCAGATCGGGTCTGACAGGCAGGAATCTGCCCGACAGAAAACGCGCCATTCCCGCCGGCACCCATGACCACGATTGCATACGCGTCTCGGCTGCAGATCCCGTCATCTGACCACGGGCGGCCGCAGCATTTCAACGGCATACTGCACTCCCGGAACGGAGGAGGCGGGGCCATCAAAAAAAGCCTGCGCCCGTCCGCCAGGGAGACCCGGCGGTGCTATCCCCGCTCCGGGGATTCTTCTCTTTCAAGTGGACGACCTGGGCTCCGGCCGGTGGTGTCATGACGAAGGCGTTGTCGGGCAGATCGGGGTTCAGGCGCCAGCTTTTGAAGTGCATGTCCAGCGAGTACCCATCCGCGGGCCTGTCCATCCGGACCGTCAGCGGCAACAAGATTCCGTCCACGGGGCTGAGGTTGGAATAGTGGACGATCCCCGCCAGCGCTCCGCGCTCCCCGTAACTCTGCTGTCGGGTCACCGCAAAGCCGGCACGATCGATCCAGAGCTTCCTCGCAGGGTAAAGGGCCGGGCCGGCAAGTGTCTCATAAAGGGAAAGGACATAATATCGGGCGCCCGGGTCCTGATCCTCCTCCAGGGCAACGCGGCTGTTTTGCGCCGCCGCACCCAATGCTTCCGGCATCAGCGCCTGGAACATGTGGACGGGGCGCACCGTGAACGTGGGGCTCCCCTCCAGGTCGAATTCCCTGGCGCTGTTCTTGCCGGTGTAGAACTTGTTGTCGCGCGGGTACCAGAGCGAAAAATCGTCCCCCACGGACACCAGCTCCAGAATCGTCGTCTTCGTAATCGGATTCTGGATGTTGACCCGAATGGAGTCGGGCCTCCTCAGGAGTAAATACCCGGGGGCGCTGCGGTATTCCTGCAGCCTGCCGCTTTCAATCTTTCCCGAGGTAAAGGTGATCTGCAGGGAATTGGAGGACAGCGACGTGATGCCGCGCTCGCGCTGATGGAGCAGATCGATGAGCTCCTCGAAACCGGCGGTTTTCGCTTCGCGAATCCCTGCCGGCACGTCGATGTCCACGGTGCGCTTGGCCGAACAACCGGCGAAGACGGAGAGAAGCGTTGCCAGAGCGGCCGGCAGAATCCACCGCGGGTGAACCGGACCGGTCCGGCGAGATGATGCCCCGGCCGGACGACCTGGGCCGCTGTTGCGATATGTCGAATTCGTGGCGCACCTCCCTTGCGGCTACCCATCGGCCCGCATACGCTCGGGCCAGGTGTGATTATAAACGCGTGCCGGCTCGTTTGCACACCCCCTGTCGGGGCATCGTGAGGCGGAAAACGGGAGCTGTCGGGATTACCGCATGAATGCTCGCCGCCTCCGTTCGCACCTGCGGCGGGGGAGGGCATTCCGGGAAGGGGCCGACGAGATCCGACCGGCACTTCTATTCGGCCGTGTAGGAAACCTGCATTCGGCGGATGGCGATGCAGGCAACCCACAGCACCAGGGCGGTCACGCCAAGCAATCCCAGAACGGCTCCCAGCCGCGAGGCCGGCGCGGCGGGCAAGAGCAGCAGTTGAATGATCGCCGGTGCGTCCTTCTCCATGGGTGCCGGAACCGGGCACAACGATTGGAGGTAATATAGGATGCTCAGTTTCTGCAGGATCTCGGGCAGGAATCCGTTGATGCTTTCCCAGGCGAGCAGCAAGGCTGCCGGAATGATCGGATTGCGCAGCAGCAGGCCGGCGGCGAGGAACACGCTCCCATACCCGATGCAGCCCAGAGCGGCGGCAACAGTGTACCAGAAGGCATGCGCCATCCCGGCACCCTGCCAGTAGACCTGCAGCTCAACCGGATCCTGCGGCCACATCATCACCGCGAAACAGAGAAGTGCGCCGCCGGCGAAGATTGCCGTCGAGGCGATAAGCCCCGCTCCATACTTGCCGGCGAGCAGAATCTCGCGCCGGGCAGGTACGAGGAACCAGAAATGCAGCGTCCTGTCCAGCATCTCTCCGCGGAAGAGATTCATGAAAATGCCGAGGCAACCGAAAAAGATCGCCAGGCGCAGATAGAAATACTGAAAAACGCCGGCAAAAATCTGGCGGTCCTCCGCAAAATCCAGAAGCGGGCGAATTCCCCTGGAGGCGAGCACGCCGTTATCGAAAACCAGGTTGCCCACGCGGCGCCCATCGAAGTAAACCAGCATGCGGTGAGAGGTCCGCTCGTCCACAAACCGCGCTCCGCTCTCGCGGACCACGGTGCTGAAGGTCTTGCCATCGCGGCTCACCTGGATGTTGAACTCCCGGGTATCCAGATCTTCGCTCTCGCCCCCCGCCCCGGCATGCCTCACGACGAAGCGTCTCACTTCGAAAACAGCACCCAGGTCCACCTGGAGGAAAGCATCCCACTGATGTGTGCACCACCTGTCGCTTTTTCCGCCGGAATCGCTGCCATTGAAGGCTTTTTCCGGTCCCTGGTCGGGATGACAGGGGGCGCTGCCGGCAGCCGGTCTCATCAGGGCGAGATTGTCCGGCCTGTCGGCGCCATATACCTCGAATTCGTAAATTCTGGCCGTCTGATCGCCGACGTACGTGGGACGGATAATGTTCAGGCGAACAAAGCGGGCGTCGGCGGCAGGTTCGATCGCGTGGGACGTGATGTTGGTTGTCCCTCCGGCGGCGCGGATGCGTCTGCGGCTGCTCCACTGATCGTCCCTGGCCGGGGTGCCGAGCCGGTTCAGGACCGCCTCGACGGATTCGCCTTCCCGTGTCCCGTCAAGAAGCTCTGGCGGAATGACGCTGCGGGCGGACAGGCGCTCCCGCCTTACCTTCGCCTCGATGCCGTGTCCCAGGAAGATAAGCGACGGGAGCAGCGCCAGGCCGTACACCCAGAACGCGCGCTTCGAGAGAAACGCGCGTCGCAGTTCGATCCTTGCAATGGTCCAGATCTGCGCGGCGCGGCGCGGGTGCTGGGTGCCAGGCGCCGGGGTGTTCGTGACTGGAATCATGATTCATCTCTCTAATGTACAGCGGCAGCCTCTATTGCCGTACTTGGGCTGTTTCCAACCCGGGACCCCGCACGCGGCTACTTGCCGCTGATCAGGTACTCGTATAAAGCGTCCACGTTCTCGTCGGCAGGGATAACGCCATCGATCCCGTGGCCGTTGAGAGCGATGCGGCTCAGCGCCCTCGAAAACCGCTCGCGGTTGCGCGTCATCACGAGCAGGCCCGACTGGTCGTCGTTCAGCTTGATTTCGGTGACGTGGTCTTCGCCAAACAGCAGCGAGGCGACACGCGAGGCGTCGCGACAGCGGATGATGAACTGGCTGGGATGCTCGTGAATTTCCTCGCGCACGTTGCGGATTTCGCCCTCGGCCACGACCATGCCGTTCGCAATGAGAATGACCTGGTCGCTGAGCACGTCCACCTCCTGGAGGACGTGGCTGGAGAGGATCACGTGGCGGCCTTCGGCCGCCCACGTTCGGAACAGCGCAATGGTCTCCGCTCGAACCAGCGGATCCAGGCCGTTGAGCGGTTCATCCAGCACCAGAAGTTCGGGATCGTGAGCCGTGGCTTGGGCCAGGCGCACCCGCTGCCGCATTCCCTTCGAGTAAGCGGCAACCTTGCGATGTGCCGCCTCCGTGAGGCTCAGGCGCTCGAGCGCCTTCCACGCCTTTTCCTCCGCCTCGGCACGGCCGTAACCGAACAGCAGCAGGCCGGTTGTGACGAAGCTGAAACCCGTGGCCCATCGTGGTGCGGAATCGTATTGAGTGGCATACCCCGTGATGCGCATGAGGTGCTCGGGATCGCGCGGCGAGATTCCGCGCATGCGGATGGAACCGTGATCCGGGTGAATGAGCCCCGTCATCAGGTTCATCAGCGTGGTTTTCCCGGAGCCGTTCGGCCCGACCAGGGCTGTGATTCCCGGGGGGATGTTCAGCGTGACTCGATTGACGCCGAGCACCTCGCCGTAGAACTTCGAGACTTCGTCGAAAACCACCGCCGGGACGCTCACGAGATGACCTCCACCGGGCGCAACCGGCGCTCGAGTACGAGGGCCAGGACCATGACAACCGTTGCCAGCGAAAGCAGACAGGCGCCGATCCCGGGTCCGGCCGGCGGATTGACCCCGAGCAGGGCGCACCACAGTCGGTACACCGCCCACGCGGGATTCAGCGCATGTCCCCACGTAACGCGGAAGATCTCGTTGATCATCACCGAGACGCCGCCGAGGATGAAAAAGAAGCCGAGCACCAGTGCGCCTGCGACCACCCGCCACCTCACGTACGCGGAACTTGCCAGGGCCACAGTGCTTACGAGCATCACCCAGATGGCGAAACCTGCGGCCACGCCGGTGCCGAGTGTCCAGTTGGCCCGCCACCACCCTCCGCCGGCCATGCTTGCCTGCATGCCGAACAGGAGCAGCCCCGGCACCCAGGTGATGACGGAGAGCATCCCGAACAGCACGACCAGCCTGCCAAGTACATACCGGCAGCGCGTCAACGGGCGGCTGAAGTAGAGCGGAAGGGCGTTGTTGGCCAGATCGGGGGCGATCAGGCCCGGCCCGGTCAGTGCCGCCAGAAAGATGGCGAATACTGCCTGGACATTCATGAAAACCAGGAAAAACGTCCCGTTTACTTGGATGAAGCGCCGGAATTCCTCGTCCAGGCCTTTCAGCAGATCGACGTTGTTGGTGAGATAGACAAAGACGGCACACAGCAGCGGCCACACCATCGCTACGACGGTGAGGAGTACAACCAGACGCTGTTGAAACAGCCGTTGCCAGGCGAAACGGGGCAGCACCATGAACCGCCGCCAACGGCCCGTGGCCAAGCCCTGATATCTCTGGTAACCGCGCCTGTAAACTGCCATTCGGAATCTCCCTGCTCTAGGTGCTGGGGGCCGAGGCCCGGGCTCCCGCCCCCGAATCCCGGCCCCCCATGTGGCCCATCGCCTTCAAGAAGATCTCCTCCAGCGTGTCCCTGCGGTGGGAGAGCTTCCGCACCAGCAGGTTCTGCCGCGCCAGCAGGTCCCATATCGCCTGGATCTCTACCTGGGGCGGCAGGACAATGCGCCAGCGGCCGCCGCCTTCGTTGACGCCGTCGGCGCCGATTTCCGGCAGTGCCCCGCGCAGGTTCTCGTCGTTGCCGGTGACCTCAAGCTCCACGAAACACTTGTTCGAGCGTCGCTCTTCCTCGAGGTTGCAGACGTGCACGATCATGCCATCCTTCATGATGACGACCTCGTCACACACCTGCTCGACATCGCGCAGCAGGTGCGAGCAGAGGAGCACGCTCATGCCATGTTTCTCCTTCATCTCGCGGACGAGATTGAGCATGCGTTGGCGCGCAGCGGGGTCGAGGCCATTGGTCGGCTCGTCCAGGATCACCAGTTCCGGACCGTGCACGATGGCCTGTGCGAGCTTGGCCATCTGCTTCATCCCCAGGGAGTAGGTTCCAAGCTCGCGATAGCGAGCCTCGCCGAGGCCCACATGAAACAGTACCTCGTGCGCCTTCTCGAGTGCAGCCTCTCCCGGGAGGCCACTAAGCTCGGCCATCAGGCGCAGGAATGTGACCGCGGTCATGTTGCCGATGAAGGAATCGGTCTCCGGCATGTAGCCGATGCGGAACCGGACATCCCGCATCTGGTGGTGGCAGTCGAAACCGAGCACGCGGGCGCTGCCCTCAACCGGCCTGTGAAATCCCAGCAGCGCAAGGATCAACGTCGACTTGCCTGCGCCGTTCGGCCCCAGCAATCCCACAGCCTTCCCGACGCCGGAAACGCCGAGACGGCAGGAGATCCCGCGCAGGATCTCCCGCCGTCCCAGCCTCACCTTGAGGTTTTCAAGTTCGACAACCGGCGATGTCATTCAGCGCTTTCCCGGACTCCCTTGCTGGAGCGCCGGCGGTTGCGCTCCACTTCGGCCCCGGCTCAGGCTCTCCAGCAGCATCACGTCAACAAGCAATCCCGACAATCGAGTACGGCTCGCGGAGTGAATTTGTTCCGCCGTTCCGTCGAAAACCACCAGAATCGGGTCTCGCTCGGCGATCAGTTTCTGGAGCGTCGGATTGGACGCCAGAGTCTCAAGGCCCTGGAATGCGCCCTTCGTGTTCAGCCAGGCGAAGCCGGAGGGATGCAGGCCGGCGGAAGAAGGCAGCTGTTGCCGGAATGTGTGCGACCAGATGAGCGCCGAACCGCCGTTGCGGGCCGCGATGGCGCGCAAGGCCGCGCCCCTGTCGGACGACGCCACCAGGTAACCCCGGTCGTAGGTCCACATGATTGCCAGCGGGAACTGACCCGACTTCAATGTGGTCCATAGGCGCCCGTCGACGGCATCCTGCGTGATGGTGATCCGCCTGGCCTGGTCCTCCGGCGCCAGTTCGGCATTGAACACCTCCACCACTTTGCGGACGGAGTGGTCGATGGTGGAGGGATTGTTTACCAGTGCAGCCATTACCCAGACCGGGCCCGTTGCGGACAGGCCTTCCAGGGCGAATGCCGACTCGGTGCCGAATGCCGCGGCCAGGTTTTCGGCGAAACCGACGCCGAGCTTTGCATCCATTTCAGCAAAGGGGCTGCCGGATGACGGGCTCGATTTGAGCAGTTGCGCGGCAAGCTCCTCGAACAGTTGCCGCGGCTCCCGTGTGGAGGCGTAGAAGGAAAACACCGCATCGCTGGAGATATATTCGGCAGCACCCCCCGAGCCGGTGCTTGCCAGCCACGAGGCCATGCCCATGCGCGGACCCTTGAAGGTGAGCGTCACCTCGTTTTCTTCCATGCCCTGGACGTCACGCTGCTCGACGAACAGGTGCTTCATCTGCTGCGCGCCGGTCAGCCCGGCCTCGACCGGCTCGTACACGCCGGAAAACGCCCCCTCCACGTCCATGCCGAGCAGCCAACCGGCTCCGCGCCGGTAGCGGTCGGCGATCGCTGCTGCAAACGGGGTTGTGGCGCCTTGGCCCAGGCGGCTCAGGGCCCACTGCAGGTTTTCCTGCGAGTCGGAAATGACCATCAGAGTGCCGCTCAGGTGATAGGGGAGTGCGGCAGCACCGGTATCGTTGCGCAGTGCTTCCAAAGCGTGGGCAAGTTCGGCGATCCTGCCCGCCTTCACTTCCGCCAGCACCAGAGGGACTTGGTTCTTCGCTCCCGGCGCCTTCGCGGAGAAGACGTAGACGATCTCGTCTCCCAGAAGCGGCGTGATCGCCTGGATGCGCTCGATGACGAGCTTCAGCTCCCGGCCGGCGCTGGAATTCCACCACTCGCTGAAGGCAGGATTTTCTACCGATTGCTGCTCGGCTAAGGCCATCGCCTGGCTGATTGTGCCGCCAATGTTCGGCATAGCGCCATAGACGACGGGATTGGGCGGCAGGTGGGGCAAAAGGCGCGGCTGGGTGCGGAGCGCCGCGGACGGAAGCCGGGCAAGCTCCTTCTCGATCTTGCCGATCGATGCCAGCAGCGATAGGTACTTTTCGGCGTCGGGGCTCCAGGACACTGCATCCTGCACCGAGTACGCGAGCGCCCGGTTGGAGGAGGCCTGCTCGCCCGGTTTCAGCACAACCTTGACACCGGGCTGGGTGACAGCCACCGAGCCTTCGACCACGGAGACCACGGAGCCGCCGAGGCCGGCAGACACTGCAAACACTGTCCCGGTGACCGAGGCAACCGAGTCGCGGGTTTGCACGCGCAGCTGTCCCCGGCGCTGCGGGGCTGCTTGCACAATAATGTCGCCGCGTTGAAGGTGAATGGTCAGGCCGCTCCAGGCGACGCGCACGAAAAGCTCGGTGCGCTGGTTGATTTCGACCAGAGAGCCGTCGGCCAGCATCAATACGGCGCGGCCGCCCGGCGCCGTTCGCATCACTTCATCCCTTCCCAACTCCGCACCGACCTGCAATATCCCCTCAGGCAGGCGATGCAGGCCGCCGTCGGCGGCGGTTATGGAGGCTGCCGGGCCGCCCGGCGCCAGCATTGTGTCGATGCGGTCCCGCCCCGCGTAAAGCAGGGCAAAGACCAGGGCCGCCGCGGCCGCCCAGGCCGTAAAGCGGGGCCACCTCGAGGAACGGCGGATCGGCATGGCGACAACCTTCGGCTTGCCCTCCAGCTCTGCCAGCAGCGAGCGGCACTGCGGACAGCGGCTGAGATGGTCTTCGGTAAGCAGCCGCCTGTTGGCTGTGAGGCGGCCTTCCAGATAATCGCGGTAGCCGGGTTGAAACTCCGCGCATACTCGCGGACCGGGATCCGCCAGATTTTGCCACACGCGATCCCTCGCCCCTGCGAGCTGCTCGGGACTGACATTCTCATTTCTCATGGCCTCCAAGGCCTTTTCCAAACGATCTTCGGACATCGCCGACCTCCTGTCTAACGCTCCATCTCGGTTTGCAGCAATTGCCGGATACGGTGCAGCCGGACAGCAACATTGTTCTTTTCCTGGCCGAACATCTCGGCCAGCTCTCCGTTCGTAAGCCCCTCGACGTGGCGCAGCAGGAACATCGCCGCGTCATCCGGCGCCAGCGTGGCGAGGGCACGCCGCAACTGCTCCTTCAACAGCACCGGTCTTTCGGCGGCAGCGTGCCGGGATGCTTCGAGCCCGGATTCGCCGTGCGAAATCCGGCGGCGAAGCAGGTCCACCGCGGCATTGACGGCAGCCCGCCTGAAATAGGCCCCGGCCATCTGCGCGGGTTCGGTTCGGCCGCTGCGGTTGAGAACGCGGAGAAACACGGTCTGCAGCACGTCTTCGGCGTCGGCCGGATTTCCGGTGATCCGAAGGGCGGCGCGATAGACGGTTTCGTGGTAGCATTCGTACAAGCCGGAGAATTCGCTCGGTCCCATGTGCGAGGTCATGACGATGGCCTGTTCGTCGAAGGCATTTCTGGCTGGTTCCATATCCGGTCGCCTCAACCTTCTTAACGCACAGGCAACCCAATTATTACATCAGCGACAAAAAAGGTGTCAGGTCTTGAAAAATGAATTTTTGCCGCGCAAAAAATCCAGGTGAAGTTATCCTCGATTCCGGTCTCGAGTTTCATCTTTCAGGGCCTGACACGCCTGTCGAAACAAGGGAGAATCAGTCGTGAAGGAATATCGCTTTGCCCAAGTTGTGCGATTGCAAGGTGGCCTGCGAAGCCCGGACGCCGGAAATAAGCAACCAGCCGTCCCGGCAATCGAGGAGATATTCCAATGGTTCATCAGATAGTCGTTTTTATTTTGGTCCTGCTGATGGCGCCCGTGGCCCCCGCCGTTTTTGTGGTCGATGCTCCTGAACCGTACGGACCTGTGCCTTCAGAACGCCAACTGCTCTGGCACGATCTGGAGTACTACGGATTTCTTCATTTCACAGTGAACACCTTCACGGACAAGGAATGGGGATACGGGGACGAATCCCCGGATATTTTCCATCCAACGGATCTGGATGCACGGCAGTGGGCCCGCGTGGCCAGGGACGCGGGCATGAAAGGCCTGATTTTCACGGCCAAGCATCATGACGGATTCTGTCTGTGGCCAAGCGCATATACCCGGCACTCCGTGAAAGCTTCGGCCTGGAAGGGCGGTCGAGGGGACGTGCTGCGTGAGCTGGCGGATGCCTGCCGGGAGTACGACCTGAAAATGGGGATCTACCTCTCACCGTGGGACCGCAATCACCCGGACTACGGCACGCCCGCCTATCTGGGATACTTCCGGAATCAGCTGCGGGAGTTGCTGACCAATTACGGCGACATTTTCGAGGTCTGGTTCGACGGGGCCAATGGCGGCACGGGCTTTTACGGAGGCGCCAGGGAAGAGCGCAGGATCGACAACAGGACATACTATGACTGGCCCGCGACCCATGCGCTGGTCAGATCGCTGCAACCGATGGCCGTGATGTTCAGCGATGCGGGGCCGGATGTCCGCTGGGTGGGCAACGAGACCGGAATCGGCAGCCCGACCAACTGGGCCGCGCTCAGGCGGGACGAGTTCTATCCGGGCTCACCACGCTATCGCGAATTGACTGAAGGTCACCGGGATGGAACCCACTGGGTGCCCGCCGAAGCGGATGTGTCCATTCGCCCAGGCTGGTTTTATCACCCGTCGGAGAATGCCCAGGTCAAGTCTGTGGAAGAACTCATTGAGATCTATTACGGAAGCGTCGGCATGGGCTGCAACCTGCTGCTGAACGTGCCTCCGGACCGGCGCGGCCGGATTCATGAGATTGATGTCGAACGGCTGATGGCGCTCCGGCAGGTCCTGGACCAGACCTACGCCATCGATCTGGCCAGGGGAAAACGGGTCCTGTCCTCGAATACAAGAGGCCGGGATCGCCGTTTCAGCGGGCAGAACCTCACCGACGGGGACCGCACAACCTACTGGGCTGCAGACGATGCCGTACGCGAAGCGGAGCTTGTAGTGGACCTGGGTGCGGCGACGGCCTTCAATCGCGTGCGTCTGCAGGAGCACATTGCCCTGGGCCAGCGCGTCGAGGGCTATGTCCTCGAGGCCAGGATCGAAGGAACGTGGACAGAGATGGCGCAAGGCACGACAATCGGACCGCGGAGGATCCTGCGATTCCCCACCGTCACTGCGGATCAGGTCAGACTCCGCATCACCAGATGCCCGGTTTGCCCGACGCTGTCGACCTTTGAGATCTACAAGGCGCCGGAGTGAATCATTGCCCCAAGGGATGCGACATTTGCCGGAGTCTCATTGTAAATCCCCTGGCGATGAAGCGGGCCAGGTCGACCAGGCCGGACCCTTGCGGCGATTGGGTTTCTGACCCGACTCCCCTACGGCCGTAGACTGTCGCGCGATTCTCAATCAGGAGACAAAGGTCCGCCGCAGATGTGGGACCGGGCATCCACGCGACGACTTTTCTGGCTTTTGGAGATCGCATAAGCAGGCTATATTGCCGCGAGCATTGCAGCGGGATCAACCGGCAGGATCTGTGGAGGTTCCTGCCGGGTCCGCACGCAAATACTCTGAACCGGGCGGATCGGGAAATCGTATCCTCAGAACAAATCACGCAGGGCTGAATTCATGCGGCCGGCCCTCTTTCTGATTTGCCGGCTGAAAGATGATGCTGAGACTGGACAACCTGTACAAACGCTACAATGGCACGCCGGCCGTCGACGGCCTTTCACTGGACGTTCGACCGGGAGAGATTTTCGGTCTGCTCGGGCCCAACGGCGCGGGCAAGAGCACAACCGTGCACCTCGCTGTCGGTCTGCTCCAGCCCGATCAAGGCGCCGTCGAGCTGGCCGGTCACGGCTCCCCGAAATCGCCCGATGTCAGGGCGCTCATCGGCGTGGCACCGCAGGCGCTGGCCCTGTACGACTATCTGACCGTCGAGGAAAACGTGCGCTTTTTCGGCCGCATCCAACGCCTGTCGGGCGCCCGATTGGCGGAGAGAACGCGTCAGGCTCTGGAATTCGTCGGCCTGAAGGACAGAAGCGGCAAGCTTGTGCACACACTGTCAGGAGGAATGAAACGCCGGCTGAACCTGGCTGTCGCCCTCGTGCACGAACCGGCGCTGGTTTTGCTGGATGAACCTACGGTCGGCGTCGATCCGCAGTCGCGGAATTCGATCTTCGAAAACATCCTGGAACTGCGCCGCCTGGGCCGCACGATCGTCTATACAACGCACTACATGGAAGAAGCGGAGCGCCTGTGTGACCGCGTGGCCATAATGGACCACGGAAAACTGCTGGCCCTGGATACCGTCTCGGGCCTGCTGGAGCACAATGCCGGCTCTCCGACCCTCGTAATCGAGATCGACGGCCGGGAGACACGGATCGCCACCGACGATCCTTTGGCGGAGCTGAATCGCCTGTCGGAGACGAGCCGCGTGCAGCGGTTCCGGCTGGAGCGGCCAAACCTGGAACAGGTGTTTCTGAATCTGACGGGAAGGAAACTGCGAGACTGATGCGCGTCATATTGGCACTGGCATGCAAAGATTTGAAGATCCTCTGCCGCCTCAAGGCCGGACTCTTTTTTACATTGGGCTGGCCGCTGCTGGTCGCCGTCTTCTTCGGTCTGATCTTCAGTTCCGGCTCAGGGAGCGGCAAACTCCGCGTCGCGCTCGTGGACGAGGATCGCACGGCTGCCTCCCAGCGGTATTCCTCACGATTGGAAAAACAGGAGAACATTGAGGTCCGGGCAACGAGCCGCGATGAAGCCCTCTCTCTGGTGCGCCAGGGGAAGCGGGTGGCGGCTCTCATCATCCCTCCGGGTTTCGGACAGGCTGCCGAGAGGATGTTTTACGGAGATCCGCCGCAGATCCAGGTGTGGATCGATCCGAGCCGCAAGGCCGAAACGGCCATGCTGGAAGGATTGCTCTTCAAACTGGCGGCCGAAGATATGCAGCGGGTTTTCGCAGATCGAAGCGTTTCCACTGAAATGGTGCGCCGAGCGCTCGAGAATGTTGAAGACATGCCGCCCGATAATGGCGGGGAACAGCAGCAGACCCGGCGATTTCTCCAGGAGCTGGACATCTACCTGAACCGGCCGACCGGCGGAGAGACCGGCACGCCAGGCGCTTCGTGGCAACCCCTGAAGGTCGAGTCACGCGAGGTCACGATCCAGCGGAAGGGACCGAAGAACTCCTTCGAAGTGACCTTTCCACAAGGGGTCCTGTGGGGCATCATCGGCTGCGTAATGTCTTTCGGCGTAGGGATCGTCGCCGAACGCACGCACGGAACCCTGCCCCGCCTGCAGATGTCTACGCTGACGCAGACACACCTGCTGGCCGGCAAGGCGCTGGCATGCTTCCTGGCCATAGCCGCCATCGAAATTGTTCTTTTTCTTCTGGGAAGGGTATTCTTCGGCGTCCGTCCTTCCTCGCTTCTGCTTCTGGGGCTGGCCGGATTCGCGACGGCTGTCGGCTTCGTGGGCATTATGATGCTGGCGTCGACATTCGGCAAAACAGAGCAGTCGGTGGCCGGCGTGGGTTGGGCCGTCATGATGCCCATCGCCATGCTCGGAGGGGGCATGATGCCCCTGTTCATCATGCCCGGATGGATGGTTGCCGCCTCCAATTACAGTCCTGCCAAGTGGGCCATCCTGGCGCTGGAGGGGGCTCTCTGGCGGGGTTTCACGCTGCAGGAGATGCTGCTTCCCTGCGGCGTCCTGCTGCTTATAGGTTCTCTCTGCTTCGCTCTCGGAACACGGATTCTCCGCCTGGTCCGGTAGCGCCACCGGGCGGAAGCGCCGGGGCGTGATTACTCGATGCGGTGAATCAGACAGGCTCCGCGCGGCGGGCCGTATTCATACGAGAGCAGTCTTCCGTCCGCATCGAGTTCGGCAGCGAGCGAGAACGGCCTTTGATCGGCGCCGCTCATGGCCCGCATGGCGCCCAGGGTGCTGTAGAAGCGCAAATCGCTGAATTGACCTCGAAACCTGGCTCAAATCCGGTTGCGGCAGTTAGATCTGTTGCAGCCTCAGAACTCGGTTAATCGATGGCCGAGAAGGGGCAGTTCGAGTTTAACTTTTTAGCGAGAAAACCAGCCTTGGTCCGGCGCCAAACAGGCGGGATCCCATGGGATTCAGCTCCTGGATCGTTGTTTCCAGGGCCTGCCGGACATGGGGCCGGTCCGGAGCCTCCAATTCAACCAGCACGTAGTGGAAGGCAAGGTGCTCCGTGCCAGCCAAACCGAGATCGTCATGCAAATTAAGAAATGTGAACTACTCCGCCAGCAGCACCCCGACCTTTTCCAGAATCTCGCGCGTGACCGCGGGTGGCAAAGCGCAAATAAACGCCACGTCGCGGGCCTGCCAATCCAAACTCTTGATCTGATCCGCGAGAATCGCTCCGCTGATCGGGAGGCCCTGGGGCAAGTTCACCTCAAAGGGATACCCTTTGACCTGGCTGGTGATTCGCTGTTAGGTAAACCCCCAGCTTTGCTGGGGGACTCACAGAGTTTGACATTTGCGGGAGTAGTATCCAAAGTTTCCCAACCGTGAACCGCTCAAAGTTACACGGAAAGGGAAACTTTGGATGAACATCTACGAAAGCCTAAGACATACGAAATGGGAATGCAAATACCATGTTGTTTTCATTCCGAAGTGCCGAAGGAGCGTGCTGTTCGGACAGCTGAGAAGGGAATTGGGACCGGTCCTGAGAGAGCTGGCGGCACAGCGGGAGAGCAAGATCGAGGAGGGGCATCTACAGGTTGACCATGTCCACATGTTGATCTCGATTCCGCCGAAGTATTCGGTAGCCCAGGTAGTGGGTTACATC
>JBBIMP010000064.1:0-19157 GCA_037444305.1 Acidobacteriota bacterium | reverse complement strand
CGTCACCTCTCGACTCTACTTAAGCAATTGATTTGGCGACGTTACCAGGTGATTTTGATCACCCTCAACTTTGCGCTGTTAGTGTCAGGCCTTGAATCAAATTTTTTCAAGGCCTGACACCGCTTTCATCTACCGGTTTGGCGGAGCCACCGCCAGGCACTTCAATTGCCGCTGATCGCGTATTAGCAGCTTGCCGTCGACAAGCGCTATGGGGGCCCAGTTTTCACCCGGCTCCAGCATTTTGGCGCTGGCCAGCGGCTTGAAGCCGGACGGGTCGGGCTCGACAAGATACAGCATCGTATTGCCGTCCACGGTCAGCAGCATTCCGTCCGCAAGAATGGCGCCGCCCTTGTTGAAAAGCGGATCATCGCCTGTTTTCCACTTGATCTGGCCGTCCATGGTCATGCACACCAACCCGTCGCTCCGCTCGTTGATGGTGTAGTGGGCATAAAAATGGTCTTTGAAGAGAATCGGCGGCTGCGTGTGGGCGCCGAAATTTACGTTCTTGAACAGTTCTGTAACGCCGTAGCTGCCGTCCGGATTCTTCTGAACCCTGATCATGGCAGCGCCTGCGCTGTATCCGCCCGTGATGAGCACCCGTCCGTCACCGGCATCCACCGCATGGGGAACGGGAATTCCGCACTGCCAGTTGCCGTAGGTCCACAGCACCTTTCCGCTGAGCGGGTCGAGGCCATTGACGCTGCCCCCACTGGCACTGCGGCCGAAGCCCCTGCCGGCCATGATCATCACCAGGTGGTCTTCTCCGCCCACCTTGACGATGGACGGCGTGACATATCCGACTCCGCCGGATAGGGCAGCCGATTTCCATTTGAGTTCTCCCGTCAGCTTGTCGTATGCAACCACACTCGCCTGGGATGTCTGCGACGCCACGATAAGCAGATCGCGGTAAACCAGAGGGTTTTGAGTGATCGCCCACCGGGGCAGCTGATCGCCGCCGAAATCCTTCCAGATATTCTTGTTCCAGACGGGCTTGTGTGTGCGCGTGCTGAGGCAGTACAGGTCTCCCAGCGGACCGCAGGAATAAACATGATCGCCATCCACGGTCGGCGTACTCCGCGAGCCTGGATGGTCGAATCTTCCAGGCGCGTTGTAGGCAAAACTCCATAGTTCCTTGCCGTTGGCAAGGTCGAAACACCTGAGGTTGTCCCCGACGGCATCGTCTCTGTCGAGAAGGTAAACCCTGCCTCCGCTGACCGCCGGACCGCCATAGCCTGGCCCCACAGGGGCCGTCCAGAGGACTTTCGGGCCTTCCTTCGGCCAGGTTCGCAACAGGCCCTTCTCCGCGGATGTGCCGTCTCTTTTGGGCCCGTAATATCCCGGCCAATCCGCGGCAAAAGCGCAGGCTACAGATAATGAAACGATGATCGATAGAAGTTTTGCTTTGATTTTCACTGTCAGGGCTCCTTTGTCATTGAAGCGGAATTCTGTTTGCGCCTTTTTCCGCGTCTACCTGTCGGTCTCGCCTGCGCTCCCTGCGATGGCATAGAGCTCCGAGCGCGTCATGATGTACAGAACCCCATTGGCCGGCACGGGCGTGCTATAGACGGAATTCGCCATGTCGATCTCGGAGATCCTCTTCAGCTCCGTACCGGCCCTGAAGACGGCAACGTCTCCATCCTGGTCGCCGAGGTAAACCTTGCCGTCAGCCACGAGCGGCGAACCCCAGACCGGGGCCAGCATGTCGTATGTCCAATAAGGTTTTCCGGTCTCGATGTCAAGGCAGTGCAGGACTCCCTTGTAGTCGGAGATATAAACCAATCCTCCGGCGACAGCCGCAGTCGAAATGGACCGGTTGATTTTATCGTACTGCCATACCTTGCCCGATCCGGTGATATCGCCGCGTCCGGCGGGATTGATGCAATAAATGTGTCCGACGCCGATTCCATGATCGGGATCCTGGCCCACACTCATGAAAATTCTGCCGCCGCTGAATACGGGCGTGGAAACACCGTAGTTGCGGGTTTTGGGCCAAACGGCGTCTTTGGGATTCAGATCGAACTTCCAGAGTTTTTCTCCGGTGCGGGCGTCGAAGCCGTAAAGCCAGCCGTCACCACCGGGAAAGAACGCCTGCTGGATCCCTTCCACCTGGCCGAGAGCCGGGGAGGACCATTGGCCGTGCAGGATGCCGTCACCCGGAGAATTGTCCTGCCACACGACCTTGCCGGTGTCTTTGTCGACGGCGATGAAGCTGGGCGCCTGGGGCGCAAGGACCCTTTTGTCATTGCTATTGCGGCCGTTGGACGTGCCGAGGAAAACCAGGTTCTCCCAGAGGACCGGGGATGAACTGGCCATATACAGCTGGCGCACGCCCAGTTCCTTCATCATATCGAGCTTCCATACGATGTCGGCATCGCCCGGCCCTTTATGAGCCTCATTCTGGAACGGGCCGTCGTTTTTGCCATCCATGAACCCATCCGTGTCCAGGCAAACCAGCTCCCCGCGATTGTTCACATAATAGAGCCGTTTGCCTTCCACGGCCGGGGATGAGCAGACGCCCTGTTCGGGCCAGTCGTTTTCCCATCCGGAATCCAGTTTGTCCGTCACGGCCTGCCAGAGAAACTCGCCGTCGGATTCCCGGAAGCACATGAGCACGCCCTTGTCCCCGGTGACATCAGGATTCCTGGGATTGTCGTTGTTAGTGCCGAGGAAGATCTTCCCCTCGGCCACAACCGGATTTCCGTTGGAGGTCGAACCGATCTGCGCCTTCCATCTGATGTTTTTCCCGCTTTGGATGTCCCAGAATTCCGGCAGGCTTTTTATGGCCGAAGCCATGTTGCGCTGCGGTGTTCCGCCCCACATCGGCCAGTCCTGCGGCATGAGGGGCAACGAGGCCAGGCCGGCGAGCAAGATATATACAATGATGGTTTTCATAGCATGGTGTCAGGCCTTGAAAATCTAGTTTGTTGATCGATCGCTGCTGATGCAATCAAAAAAATTCCCTGAGATCCGATGATGCGGTGAAAGTCTTTGCCTTGGCCAGGTCGGCTGCTTTGAAGAGCAGGAAAACCTCCTTTGGATCATCGGTGTTGCGCCAGAGATTGAGGTCGGTCAGTCCGGCCGCCGCACGGGCCTGACGGTGCGCATCGTACGCCGCTTTCCACTTGTCGAAGTCCAGAACTTTGTGTCGAACGAGCATATGAGCCATTGCTTTTCTTCCTTATGGAAAGAGTAGTGTTGAGCCCGCGGCCGCCATGGCGCGACCGGGGCTCTATGGTTCCGGAATTTTCCGATTGTTCAACCGCGTGCGGATGAACCAGTACACCCGGGTCCCGAAGGACCAATGAGAATTACTCCAGCATATTGGCACGACCGGTGCAGGCTTACAGGCCGACGATGCCGAGCGGCGGGTAGCTCCGCCACCGGCCGCGGGTGAAGTCGGGGAACTTCACCGGCGCGCTCCCGCCGGCCACGGAACGTTCCGTCAGCTCCGAGACGGCGCTCAGGGCCGCCGCGTCGTATACGTTCATTTCCGTCGGCAGCCCCTGCTGCAGGCAGCGGAGCAGCCGGTAGTTGACCATGAAGTCCATGCCGCCGTGACCGGCGCCCTGGGCTCTTTCCGCCATCCCCTTCCACAGCGGGTGGTCGAACTCGGCCCGGTACTTCTCCGCCTCTTCCCACCGGTGCGACTGGCTGCGCCCCTCGATGTAGACGCGGTCAGGGTAGCCCTGGAAGATGCCCCGCGTCCCCTGGACCATGTTGATGCGGCTGTAAGGCCTCGGCAGGTTGGTGTCGTGGCTCAAAAAGATCGTCCGGCCGTTCGCCGTCTTGATGAGACTCACGTTCACATCCCCCAGCGCATACTGCTCGCGCCGCTTGGGCGAGTCGGGCGGGTACTTCTCCTCGGCCCACAGCTGCAGCCCCCGCGAAGGGCTGCTCATCGACACGAGGCAGTCGAACTGGTCCCCCCGGTTGATGTTCATGCAGTTGGCGATCGGCCCCAGTCCGTGCGTGGGGTAGAGATTCCCGTTGCGCAGGATGGAGTGCTCGCGGCGCCAGAGCCCTTCGTTCCTGTCCTCGAACTTGACCGCCCGCAGGTCGTGCAGGTAGCCGCACTCGCCGTGAAGGATCTCGCCGAACAGGCCCTGGCGCACCATGTTGAGGACCATCATTTCGCTGCGCCCGTAGTTGACGTTCTCCATCATGACGCAGTGCCTGCGGTGCTTCTCCGCGTGCTCGACCAGCTGCCAGCACTCTTCCAGCGTCACGGCGGCGGGGACCTCGGTGGCCGCGTGCTTGCCGTTCTTCATCGCCGCCACGCACACCGGCACGTGCCACTCCCACGGCGTGGCGGTGTAGACCAGGTCCAGCTCTTCCTCCTCGCACATCCGGACGAAATCCCACGGACCGCGCGTGTAGGCCTTGGGTTTCGGCTGTCCTGCCTTAACCACCAGCTCCTGCATCCGCTCGACCTTTTCCGGGACGATGTCGCAGAGCGCCTTCAGCTGCACGCCGTCGATCCGCAGCAGCAGGCGGCAGTGGCTGGAACCCTGGAGGCCGACCCCAACGAAGCCGACCCGGACGGTTTCCATCGGAGGGGCCGCAAACAGATCCTTGGGCGCCGGCCCGAGGCCTTGCGGCACCCGGCTGGTGTCGTCGGAAGCCGAGCGTGTCTTGCTCGCGTGGCCCTCCCTGCCCAGCAGAGCCATGCAAAACCCGGCGGCGGAGAGCTTGATCAGATCCCTTCGATCCATCGCGCCCGCGCCATACGCCGCATCCGAAGTCCGGTTGGTTTCATCCTGCTTTGAGCTCATTTCGTGCCTCCTGTGTCTTGTCCAGCGGGCGTCCAGTGTAGTGCATCGGGGGGATTTGTGCATATGGGATTCGAATTGACGGCATCCGAGCAGGCTTTCACCGACGAAACTCTCATCCGGTTCATCGAGGACAACCCGGTTACCAGGGAACGTAAGCCCTGAGCGCACGGCGCAGCGAAGCGGCAACAGAGGAAAGCCGGCTTGAAGATACGCGGCAAACGGAGCCGCGAACGGCAGTGAGCGGTCATGCAACCCATTCAAGCAGCCTGACCCGTCGCTATCGCTCCGGGCTCCGTGAACTGTGGGCCGGCAAGCGCGCTTGGCAGATGCAGGATCGTGGAACCGTCGAGGAAAGCCGTGTTGAAGGGATGCGGCAAACGGAGCCGCGAACGGCAGTGAGCGGTCATGCAACCCATTCAAGCAGCCTGACCCGTCGCTATCGCTCCGGGCTCCGTGGAGCACCGTCCGGCAAGCACAATTGACAAACAAAGCAGCGCGGAACCGTCTCCCTCGAGCTTTCTTCGCAAGCGGGAGGGATTTTGCGGATTGGCAGTACAGGGCGGCCGATCGTCGATCCTGACGCCCACAGGACGGGCTCTTTCCGGAACCAGAGAAGCGGGAGGAAAACAGCTGACCTGCTGCGTGAAGTGCTGTGATATCCTCGGCACCGCTCTGGATGGCAGGAAATGATCTGGCGGTCGCACGACTATTGCAGCTACGCGGGCCCCCAAGCCCGCGAAATTTATGCCCTCTGCCGCGCTGACGCATCCGTAGGTTCCAGGCCGGCTGCGCAGTTACAATCACTCTATTGCAGGCTCAACGCAATTCTGGCGGCCGAAGGCGGTTTGTCCGGCCACGTGGTCCGGGAATTCGTGTTTCTGAGAAACATCCGGCGGGACCTGGAAGTGTTTCTCCGGCTGCGCGAAGGAATAAGCGGCGGAACCGGGCCGGAAACCCGCTACCATCCCGCCTCCACCTTTGTTGAACAGCCCCCGCTGGATTCCCGTTTGCATGCCGAACTTGCTTTTCATGCCGTGATCCCTGCCGAGGGACAGGGGATTGAACTTGTGGGATCCCGCGCCGCGAATCCCTGCGGCTGCGGCCAGTGTCCCGGTCCGAGCGCCAGGGCGTGGAACGCCGGGCAATGCCTTCACCTGAATGTCGGAAACATCTTCGGATCGTGCGGCGATCCGTACGCCGAGGTCGGCAGCATGTACCGCAGCGCGGAAGGGATTCTGCGGCAGTACGGCATGTCGTTCCGGCACGTTGTCCGTACATGGATCCAGCTCAGGCGGATCGAGCGGGATTACGGCGAATTCAACCGGGCCCGCAGGGATTTCTACCGGCAGGCGGAAATCTATCGGCTGCCGGCGAGCACGGGGATCGAAGGTGCGACCGGCGCCGGGGGTCACAATTTCGTGCTGAGCCTGCAGGCTGTTCGCAGAACGCCTGCGTTCGAGGCGGCGGTCATGACCTCGGCCACGCTGAACGAGGCTCCGTCCTACGGCGCGGACTTTTCGCGCGGAATGAAGGTGGCGGACGGAAACAAGACAACGCTCTGGATTTCGGGCACGGCGAGCGTGGACGAATCGGGAGGCAGCGCGCACGCCGGCGACATCCGGCGGCAGCTGGAGCGCACCCTGCTCAACATCTCCGCGCTGCTGGCCGGCCAGGGTGCGTCGTTCCGCGACGTGGTCTCGCTCGTGAGCTACCTGAAGGATCCCGGCGATGGCGGCTGCCTCCAAGGTGTTCTTGCCGAGAACGACCTCGCGGGCGTGCCGAACGCTACTGTCCGGGCGGCCATCTGCCGGCCGGAACCTCTGTGCGAGGTAGAGGCCGTCGCGGTTCTCCCGCCGGCAGGCTTTGCTCCGGATGATCGGACGCCATGACTCGGGCAGACCATTCTCCTTCCGGCACGGACGTCCGAACCACCGCCACGGCTCCCCAACTGGCCCGCCGGCTGGGTCTTTTCGACGCCACGATGATCGTCATGGGCGGCATCGTCGGCGCCGGCATCTTCATGAATCCCTACGTCGTGGCCCGGCAGGTGCACACGCCGTTTCTCATCCTGGGCGCCTGGGTTGCAGGGGGCGTGATCGCGCTCGCCGGAGCCTTCATCTACGCCGAACTGGCCGTCCGCCGTCCGGGTGTCGGCGGGCAGTACGCCTATCTGCGCGAGGCTTTCCACCCCTCAGTGGCCTTTGTCTACGGCTGGGCGCTGCTGCTGGTGACACAGACGGGCGGCATGGCGGCGGTGGCCATCACCTTCTCGCGCTACTTCCTGGAGGTAACGCGCGCGCCGTTTGCGGACTGGGCGGTGGCCGTCGCCACGCTCACGGCCCTTACGCTGATCAACTGCATGGGAGTGCGCGCCGGGAGCGGCGTGCAGAATGTCCTGATGCTGCTGAAGGTGCTGGCCATCCTGGCTCTGGTCTTCTGCGGCCTGTTCCTCGCGGGAGCGCCGGCGCGGGAGGAATCCGCGCTGTTGGACCAGCCGGTGTCCCTGGGCCTGCTCGCGAGCATCGGGGCGGCCCTGACTCCCATCATGTTCGCTTACGGCGGCTGGCAGACGGCCAGCTTCATTTCGGGAGAGTTGCGCGAGCCGCGGCGGGACCTCGCGCGGGGCATGCTGATCGGCGTGAGCGGCGTCATCGTGCTTTACACGGCGGTGAATTTCGTCTGCGTCCACGCTCTCGGCCCGGAAGGCCTGGCAGCGTCCACAACCCCGGCCTCGGCGGTGATGAGACTGGCATTCGGGGAAAGGGGCGCGTTCCTGATCGCGGTCGGCATCGCCGTTTCCACGCTCGGGTTTCTGAGCCAGGGAATGCTGACGGCGCCGCGCGTCTATTTCGCGATGGCCGCCGACGGGCTGTTTTTCAGGAGTGTCGCCCGGGTGCATCCGCGCACCCGAGTCCCCTTGGTGGCCATCGCGCTTCAAGGGGCTCTGGCCATCATCGTCGCACTCTCGGGCAGGTATGAGCAGATCCTCAACTACGTGGTGTCGGTCGATTTCATCTCTTTTGGACTGACGGCGGCTTCGGTTTTTATCTTCCGCCGGAGGGCAGGCCGGGAACCGGCCAGCCAGGGCGATGCGGACGGGGACTTCTCCGCTTACCACGTTCCAGGTCATCCTTTCACCACGCTGTTCTTCATAGGGGCGTGCGCCCTGATCGTGATCGGCACGGTCTTAAAATACCCGGGCAACAGCGCCATCGGGATGGCGATCGTCGCGGCCGGAATTCCGGTCTATTTCTTCTGGAAACAGCGGAGGCGGCATGACTGAGCGGGCAACCCACCGTCGCGTGATGGAATCCGAGTACATGCTCTGGGCCAAGACGCAGTCCCACGCGCGCTACAACCTGGCGGCCAGCGGCATGGCGTACTATCCGCTCTCGGACCTGCCGGTGAAGCTGGCAGACCTGGAGTTGAGCGGGCCGAGCTACTATGGCTACGAACCGCTGCAGAAGGCCCTGGCGGCAAAATGCGGCGTTCCCCAGGAGTGCGTGGTCGCCGCCACGGGCGCCTCCATGGCCACGCACCTTGCCCTGGCCGCGTTCATCGAACCGGGAACGGAAATACTGATCGAGCACCCCACCTACGAGCTGCTCGTCACCATGGCGCGCTACCTGGGGGCGGAGGTGAAGAGGTTTGCGCGCCGGGCGGATGACGGCTTCCGCGTCGATCCCGGGGAGATCGAGCGGCAGATCACACCCCGCACACGTCTGGTAGTCATCACCAACCTGCACAATCCAAGCAGCGCGTTGGTCGAAGACGACGTGCTGCAGGCGGTCGCTGCCATTGCCGTACGGCACGGCGCGCGGGTGCTCGTGGACGAGATCTATCTCGAGGCGGCTTTCGACCGCGAGCCGCGCTCGGCTTTCCACCTCGGCCCGGAGTTCATCGTCACCAGCAGTCTCACCAAGGTGTATGGCCTGAGCGGGCTGCGCTGCGGCTGGGTGCTGGCCGAGCCGGCACTGGCGGAGAGGATCTGGAGGCTGAACGACCTTTTCGGGGTGATACCGGCGCACCCGGCGGAACTTCTCAGCTGCATCGCACTGGAAAACCTCGAAACCATCGCCGCGCGGTCGCGCCGGCGGCTCGAGGAAAACGCCGCGATTTTCAACGCGTTTCTCGCCGGGCGGCCCGACCTGGAAAGCCGGGAGCACAGGTGGGGCACGGTAGCGTTCCCCCGCCTGCGGCGGGGGAGCGTGGACGAACTCTGCGTGCTCCTCAAAGAGAAATACGATACTTCCGTTGTCCCCGGCAGGTTTTTCGAGATGCCCGATCACATGCGCATCGGGATTGTCTGCGAGCCCGGGATTCTGGCCGAGGGTCTGGCGCGCCTCGGCAGGGCGCTCGATGAGCTGGAGCGTTGAGACTGCCCGTCACCCCTCTACGATGGATATGGGGCATCGAATGCGCCAGGTAGAGGAAGAATGAACGGTCGGCATTCCGCTCGATGAATCTCACGGCCCGCTCCGTGTAGCGCGCGGTCAACTGGTCCTGCTACCGCAAATTGTCGATCGTCTCGAGGACTGTTTCCCCGTCGATCAGCGGGAGGGGAGGGTAGGCAGTCTTATTTCCGCTCTTGACCGGGTTTCCATCATAGTCGACGGGCCACATGTCGTTCGAGCAAGGGAGGCCCAGGTACTCGTCGAAACCCTGGCGGGTCGGCAGGAACTCGGCCGCACCCCCCCAGGTGCCACTTCCCGAACGCTCCAGTGGCGTACCCGAGCGGCTTCAGCATCCCGGCGATTGTGGTCTCCTCCGGATTGAGGCCCACAGGCGCACGCGGGCCGAGAGCGCCATGGATCGAAACCCGTTCCGCGTAGCACCCTGTGAGCAGCGAGGCCCTCGAGGCCGAGCACACCGCCTGGGAAGCAATAGAAATTCGTGAAACGTATGCCTTCGGCGGCCGGCCGGTCCACGTGGGGTGTGGCGAAGCCCTGGGCTCCGTACACGCCCACGTCACCGTAGCCCAGATCATCGGCAAAGATCAGCACGATGTTGGGCGGGCCGATCTTCATCCGCCGCTTTCGGCTCCGGAGCAAAACACTCGGCGCGCAAGACGCCCAAGGGCAGTCCGTCGCTTCCAGGAAACGGTCCTGGCGCCCCCGGCCTCGCGTTTGGCCCATGCGAATCCAGTTGGCGGCCCGATAGCAGGCGCCCAGGAATCGGGCGCTGTCCACAAAACTCTCCAGCAACAATGGACGATAGCCGAAACGCTGCTCGAAATCATCGGGCAGCCGCTCGACCACCATGGCCAGCAGCCGCGAGGCCAGGTTGGCGCAGCGCACGCTCGGCCGGATCGGAAACCGGCTCAGGTTCACCAGGCTATACAGATAAGCGCGCCGCTGCTCCAAATCCCAGCCGATCCACCGATCGCGCTCCGCCAGTTGCAGGGCCGGCGCGGCAAAACCCAGTGCTCCCAGCCAACCATGGGCTGAGCCGACGAGATAGCGCATCTGCCGCCCCATCAAGGGCCCATGCCTCCGCGGGTGTTCACGAATCGTCAACTCGTTCCAGATCCGCATCTGTTCCTCGCTGCTCACCCGGATCAGCTGCAGACCGAGAATATCCCCCGTCTTGGCAGGCACTCTCTGACCGTAGACTCGCAGACCGTCGGGGGGAACACGAACGACCCATCAGCGATTCTGAGCGGCTGCCCGATGATGTACCGCAAAGGGGTCGATCTCGGGCACAGATGCATGCATCGGATCCTGAAAGCAGCCGGCGGGTTTCCCAATCCCGTTTGGCGAGAAAAAGGACACTGTATCAGCGAGGGAATTTGAAATCGGGGTAGTGGCGCGAAGCGCAGTCGGGACAGAGCCCGTGGCTGAAATCCGCCGTGGAGTGTTCCCGGATGTAGGTTTCAATGCGGCTCCAGGAGCCGCGATCGTCGCGGATCTTCTTGCAATGCATGCAGATCGGCAGCAGCCCGCTCAACTGCTTCACCTCGGAGAGAGCAGCCTTCAGTTCGACGATCAATGTGTCCTTTTCCGCCTGGGCCCGCTTGCGTTCTTCCACTTCGATCTGGATCTGCGCATGGGCTTCCTGGATTTCCGCATTTCGTGCCCGCAGGCGTTTCCGCATGCCGGACACGTACCCGCCGAAGACGGCGAACCACACCATAAGGATGCCGAACAACACGAAAACGAAAAGCTCGTATTCCAGCCTGAATCCTGGTCGCGCCCGGCTGTATTCAATACCGAGCAGGGAGGCGTAAAGGGCTGCCACCCCGGCGACGAGGCCGAGGTATTGTCTCAGCGACAGACGCAGGATCCCGAAGCTGAACGCCGGCAGGTAGAACATGAGCACCAGCGGGCGGGCGTCGGGGAGAGCGTACAGCGGAATCAGGCCCCAGAGGGTGGCGAAAGCGATCTGTGGCAGCGTGAGCGAAGGATCACTGAAGCGAAGGTTGACTCCGGAGCTGATCAGGGCGAAAAAAACGGCGTTGCCGAGAATCGCCAATCCGACAAAGGCACCCCATTGCGCGGCGCTCATTTCGCCGAGGCCAAGGCGTGAAACCAGGGATGCGGCCGGCATCACGGCCGCGTAAGTGGCAACGGCCATGCCAAAGCGCTTCAGACGAATCTGTTGGGCTGATGCGAGGTCGAATTGTCCTGTCAAAAAGGGCTCCCCGGGAAGCAGTTCCACCACGGATATCAGATCGTCAGATCTCGACCACGACCTTACCGATGCTTGCGCGGGACTGCAGGTGAAAGTGCGCGTCCCTGATCCGGTCGAACGGGAAGGTTGCCCCGACAAACGGGCGCAGGGCTCCATCTGCGTACATCTCCAGGAGTTCCTTCATGGCGCGCGCGAGATAGCGGTTTCCCGGCGGCAGCAGCCCCAGGTGGAATCCCGCGATGGACTTGTTGGCGGTCACCAGCGACAGCGGGAATATCCATCCCAGGGCCAGGAGCTGCCGCGCCGCGCGCAGGTAGTTCAGGCCCCGCGTACCGGAGACCGAGGCCATACCGAAGATCACATAGCGACCCATGGGGGCCAGCAGGCGCCAGCTCGGCTTGAACACCTTTCCCGCGACGGCGTCCATCACCACATCGACTCCGTATCCCCCGGTGAGCTTCCGCACGCGCGCCGCAAAGTCCTCCCTCGTGTAATTGATGGCGTGGGCTGCACCCTGCTCCAGGACGGTCCGGACCTTTTCGTCGGAGCCCGCCGTCCCGAAAACCTCCGCGCCCAACCTGCGGGCAATCTGAATCGTCGCGATGCCCACGCCGCCGGCCGCTGCATGCAGCAGGAGTCGCTCTCCCGGCTGGATGCGGGCCAGCGTGACGATCCCGTGGTAGGCGGACAGGTAGTTGACGGGGAAGGCCGCGGCCTCGGCGAATGACATGGTTTCCGGTATGGGAACCGCCCGGACCGCGGGAACGACCACCTGCTCGGCGTGGCCGCCGAATCTTGTGACCGCCATGACCCGTCCGCCCGGTTCGAGGCCTTGCACGCCGGCGCCTGTTTTCTCGACGACGCCGGACACCTCCAACCCGGGGATGAACGGCGCCCCGGGCGTTCCCGTATACACGCCGAGCCTCGCCAGCACGTCGGCAAAATTTAGCCCTATGGTCTTGACCCGGATGCGAACCTCGCCCGGCCCCGGTTCGGGAGAAGCAGTCTCCCGGATTTCCAGGACCTCAGGCCCGCCTTTTCTTGCCACGAACGCCGCCCGCATGGCGCCTCCAGCAAAAACGGGGACAGGCTACACTGTCCCCGTGCCTGCAACAACAGCGACCACCCCAGCTTTGCCGAGCATGGGGACAGTGTAGCCTGTCCCCTTTCTTAGACCGTCTTCCTGGGGAGCATGGCGCTCATCTTGGTGATGAGCGCCAGAAAACTGATGCCGGTCTTTGCCGCCACGGCGTGGGGCGTGATCGCCGGGTCGTCGGAGCCGATTATAGATCAGCTGCCCGTGAGCTTTGCGCATTTTGGGCGGCGGACGTGGGGAGAACGAGGACGGCCGTGTTGGTCAGCTGGGGAGCAGGAGGAAGCCGTATTGCGTGAAATGCTTGTCGAAGCCGAACACTTCCCGGATTCCGTAAGTCTCCATCATTGAAAATGAGATGCAGTCGATGAGGTCGTAATCCTTGTCCCACTGCCTGGAGAACAGCTGCCACGCCTTTTCCCGCACCTCGAACGGCGTTTCTTCGATTTGCACCGACGGGCTGGAACGCAACGCCTGCCCGAAGGCCACGGCGATCTCCTTGCCCAACCGCTTGGTCAGGAGAGACATTGTTTCGGCAAAAACAAAATCCGTCGTCAGGAGCACAGCCTCGCAGCCTTCGAGAAAGGCACGGGCGCGGGCATGCGCGGGATCCCGCCTGTCGGCAAGCGCGTAGAAACCTCCGGTATCCGCGAAGACGAGATTCAACTCTTCTCTCCGTACAGGAAGTCCTCGTAGTTCTCCGCCACGGCCGAACCGTCTCCTTTGCCGATGCCTATGGCGTGGCGCAGCGGATCACGGCGGGCCGCAGAAGCCTTGCCACAGAGATAATCGTCGAGAATCTCGCGGATCAAGGCAGCCATTGATTTCCCTTCCCTGCGGGCACGCGACCGGAGGAGTTCATACTGGCTGTTTTCAAGATAAACCTGTGTCCGGTGAATGGCTTGAACCTCCTTTATAATGCGTGATGTATATATGTCATACAGCAGCGCTACCTGTCAAGCGCCGGAAGGATTGCAGGGATTTTCCTCTTTGATGGTTGCTACAGGAATTATTGCCTTTGGAGGCCCGGCTGACGAGTTGATCGCCGCGGCCAGCATCGTTCGCCGTGCGCCGCTGTTAACCCGGGACCGCTCGATGCGCCGCTCGAAAATGATCCCGCTTGCCGGCTGAGATACCTCGGTTTTGGTGCAAGGGGCGGCGGTCCTCATGCACCGCTCCCCCATCCGAAGATCGGCCTTCGCGGAGAGAAGCACCTCATGCTACGCTTGCTCCGTCATTCTGTGTTCCACGGATCGGGGAAGGAAGTATCCCGGCGGAACGCCCGCGTCCAGGCCGGAGCCTACTGGACACACTATGCAGCCAATGGATGGGGATGCGGATAAGAACGAGCTGGCGTGCATTGACTGGTGGGATAGGGTAGAGAACCGCCTGTTCAGCAAGAGCGCGAATCCGCTCCAGGCGGCGCGGGAAGGACTGCAAAACTATCCCGGTGACGGGGTCCTGCTGGAGCTGGCGGCCTTTGCCGCGATTGTGGAAGAGCAGCCAGAACTGGCCCTGCGCTTACTGAAGAAGCTGGAAAGGCTCTTCTATCCGCTGCCGAGCCTGTACGCATGCAAGGCCATTGCGCTGGCGCAGTCGGGCAAGTGGCCCCAGGCAAAATCACTGCTCGAGGGCCTGGGAATCGCTGAGAGGCGCCTGTTCATCATCTGCCCGGAGGGATTGGATCGAAAGTGGATTGGCAAGTGGGAGCGAGACATCCTCGGCTGGCAGCCGAAGGCCGAACCTGCTCGCCGGCCGCGCGAAGAAAAATCCCTGCCAAAAAGGAGAACCTCCCCGACGGCCCCTGCTGCTCCGATCAAAGCTTCGCCTGCGGCTGTTTCCCCGCTCCCGCGGTATGGTGCGACAATCCCCCTGCATCTCACCCTCCCCGATGCCGGCATGTACGATCTTCTCGATCGTGGAGAAAGCGGACCGGCGGAGGATTTTTTCCTGCGGTACGATCTCGCTCACGCTTCTCTCTTCCAGACCTTCGACGAGCTTCTGTGTTTGCCGCACCTGCGGGGAGTGGATCACTACTGGTACCAGGTCGAGACGGCGCGCAAGGTCCTGAAGCAGTTCCGCGGCCGCGTACTGTTGGCCGACGAAGTCGGATTGGGCAAGACCATTGAGGCCGGAATGGTCCTCAAGGAATACCTGTTGCGCGGGATGGCAGAGCGGATTCTGATTCTGACGCCGCCTGCGCTGGTCGGGCAGTGGCATGAGGAGATGGAGACCAAATTCGGCGTTGAATTCATGGACAGCCATGATCCGCTCCTCCACCGGGATCCCGCTTTGTTCTGGGCCCATCCGCGCATTATCGCTTCCATCGCCACCGCCAGGCGCGAGGCGCATGCCCGGCATCTCGCGCAACGCAATTTCGATCTCGTGATCGTGGATGAAGCCCACCACCTGAAGAATCGCAGCTCGAAAAACTGGAAATTCGTGGACGGTCTTCAGAAGAGATTTCTGCTCCTGCTCTCGGCCACTCCGATTCAGAACAGCCTGATCGAGCTTTACAATCTGCTCACGCTGCTCAAGCCGGGCATATTCAGAACCGAAAGGGAGTTCCGCTCCCTATACGTCACTCCGGGGAATCCCCGCCTGC
This sequence comes from Acidobacteriota bacterium, assembly GCA_037444305.1. GTDB lineage: Bacteria > Acidobacteriota > UBA6911 > UBA6911 > UBA6911 > JBBIMP01. Next base: position 4,057 of record JBBIMP010000064.1, on the reverse strand, counting down.
CCGCGAACCGGGAGCGCCTGCGGGAATTGATGCGCGATGTCATGGTGCGGAACACGCGCGCCCTGGTCGACGTCCGCCTGCCGCCCCGCCGCGCGGCGACGGTGATTGCCGAGCCTGCCGCGGAGGAACTGCGCTGCTATCAGGATCTCAGCCGCCTTCTGCGCAGTCTGTCCGAAGAGGATCTGGCGCAGCATCGCATGGCGCTGCACCGTTTGCTGGAAGCCGCCGGTTCGTCGCCGCGCGCCGCCAGGGCATCCCTGGAACGCTTCGTCAGGCCGGAATTGCCGGCCGAATGGCAAGAGATCCTCGGGCGGTATGCCGGCCTGTCCAGGAGCGCCAAAGGGGATGCGCTGTTGGGGCTTCTGGAGCGGAATCCGGCCGAGAAGAAGATTGTATTTGTGCGCTTCCGGGAATCGTTGCACATGCTTGGCGACCTGTTGGCCGAGCGGGCCATCCCCTTCTGCAGCTTCGAGGGCTCAATGAGCGGAACTGAAAAGGACGCCGCGATTGAGCGGTTTCGCGAAGATGTTCCCGTCCTGCTCAGCACCGAATCAGGCGGGGAAGGCCGCAATCTCCAGTTCTGCAACACGCTGATCAACTTCGACCTTCCCTGGAACCCCCAGCTCATCGAGCAGAGGATCGGGCGTGTTCATCGCATCGGCCAGACGCGCGAGGTGTTTGTGTTCAACCTCGCCGCAAAGCATACCGTGGAGGAGCATATCCTGCGCATCCTGGACGAGAAGATTCACATGTTTGAACTCGTCGTGGGCGAGATCCAGTCCATCCTGGGCGAGATGGAAGAAGAGCAGGCCTTCGCCAACCTGGTCTTCAAGGCCTGGGTGGCACAGACGGAGGAAGACAGACGAAGCGCTTTCGCGCGCATCGGCGAGCAGCTGGTGGCGGCCCGGCAGGAATATGAGGCCGCCAAGGCCCTGGATGAAGAGGTTTTTGGCGAGGAATTCGAAGTGGCATGAGCGACTTGCGGGAATTATTTGCGCGGACGCTGGCAGCACAGGGCGCGCTGGTTGAGCTTATCGAACCCGAGGGCCTGGAGATCTGTGCGCCGCTTCAGGTGCAGGACGCCCTCTCCCTGCCGGAATGGTCCCGCGTCGGCCTCGGAACGGTCCTGCCCGAACAGGCGATCCGCATCAGCCTTGAGTCCGATTGGGTCCGCCGCCTGATGGAGTTGCTCGGCGAGCGCGGAGCCTATGTCACATTTGAACCGCCGCAGAAGGATGCGCAGGCAGCCGCGGCGGACCTGGAGCGGGAACTGGCGCGCGCGTTCGTTCTCAGCAATGCCACCTACCGTCTCCAGGAGATTGCCCCAGGCCTCAATGTCTACTTCCTGCTCGTGTATCACGTCACCTCAACCTCGGACGACAAGCGGGAGGAGATCGTTCACCTGTGCGTCAACGAATCCAATGGCGCGGCGGCGAACCACTTGATCGGCGCGTTGCTCGGAGGGCTACGGGAAGAAAGCCCGGCGCATTCCAAGGAGCCGGGTCAGGCCGATCTGCCCCTGGCGATTTCGGGGCAAAGGGCCCGCGAACTGGCCGCACGCATCCTGCCTCCCCTGATCCGGGGCAGGCTGGCGCCATTCCTCGCCGGCATGGAACGCCGCATGGCCCGGGACCTGGAGCGGCTGCATGCCTATTACAGCGACCTGCGCGCGGAAGCCGCGATGCGGATCGAGGAGAGGAAGCGCAGGGGAGAAGACGATAGGGTGTTGGATGCGGAGCGGGCCCGGCTGCAGGCAATCGAGCGGGAGTATCAGGCCAAGGTGGCGGACCTGAATCGGAAGTATGCCATGAGCGTTGAAGTCCGGCTGACGCAGGCTGTGCGCGCGCGCCTGCCTGTGCATCGAGCTCACATCGCGCTGCTGCGGCGGAAGAAAATCCGCAAGCTGCACCTGGATTGGAGCGTGGCGGCCAAAGGCTTCGACCAGCTCCCCTGCGAAGCTTGCGGCTCAGCTCCCAGGATTCATTCCGTGTGCGACGACCAGCTGCATTGTCTCTGCCCATCCTGCCTCTCCGGGTGCCCGGCCTGCTCGAAGGAATTCTGCAGAGCCTGTCATCCGCGGAAGTGCCCGCGTTGCGGGCAGGCATGGATCCCCAAGCCGGTGTGATTTTTCCAGAGGAAATCTGTGGCGCCTGCCGTTCATGCCGGAGAAAGCACTACGGGGCGAGAACCTCTATCAAAAGACTTTTCCCTGATACAGGTTCTCGAGGAACGCCTCGACGGGCCAGACGTCCAGACCGTCAAAGTGATAGCTGCGTTCACCCGCATATACGCCGATCATCCTCTCCACGTTTATCCCGGGGAGTGACTGCAGATCGCGCATCGCTCTCTCCCACTGCCTCTCCCAACGCGTCGACAGTTTGACTTCCAGGCAGACAATATGCGCGGGTCGGCCCGATTGCCGCCGGCGGGTCTCGATAACGAAGTCGATCTCGGCGCCGGCGGCAGTCCGATAGTAGGCTAAAGGCCGATTTTTTCCGGATACGGCGTTGTAAACTCTCAACTCGTGATAGATCAGAGTTTCCAGAGATGCTCCCTTCCAGGCACGCTCCGCAGGATCTCGCAGGAGTCCGGCTGCAGCCCGGGCAATGCCGGCATCCACCCAGAAAAATTTCGGATGCGCCCTCTCGCGCACCTTGAGCCCCGGACGATAGGATGGGAGGAAATGGGCCAGCAGCGTGTCCGTTAACACCGAGAAGTAGCCGGCAACACTGCTGCGCGGTACGGCGGCATCCCGTGCGACATTCTGTGCATTCAGTATTTGCGCGTTCATCTGGCCGGCAACGATGAGAAAGCGCGCAAAAGGAGGCAGGCTGCGGACGATTCCCTCGGCCTGAATCTCCTCTCGCAAATAGGTTCCTGCATAAGCACTCAGGATGTCAGCGGCATTTGTCGGATCGGTTTGAACCATGGGAAGCATGCCCCACTCGAGAGCAAACTCGCGGTCAAACCCCTCCCCCAGTTCCGCGGAACAGAACGGTTCCATCGTCCGCGTCGCCGCCCGGCCCGCAAGCAGATCGGCGCTTCCGCGCTTTAGCTTGCGCGCAGAAGATCCGCACAGAGCGAAACGCCATCGACGCAGCTCCATGAGCCGGTGCACCTCGTCCAGAAGCGCCGGCACCTTCTGAACTTCATCGAGAACCACCCATGCGCCGGCCGGCCTCTTCCCTACAAGAGCTTCGAGCTTGTGAGGGTTCGCCATCAACTCCAGTTGAAGGGAGGTATCGAGCAGATCGAGCATCAAAGCATCCGGGAAGGCATGCCGAAGCCAGGTGCTCTTGCCCGTTCCTCGGGCTCCAAACAGAAAGAAGGAACGAGCCGGAGGTTTTAGAAGCCTCTCCATGATATTGCAATTTTACATTGCCAATGTAAAATTGCAATGGTTTTTTACATTGCGGATGGAGTTCTGACTCAGCCGAATGATGTCCGGCGACATCGATGACAGTTGCCTCGTTCGCGCAAAACGCAAAGACGCCAGGACGCAAACATGACGTAGCGTCCTGGCGTCTTTGCGCCTTTGAGGCGGTGCTCGAGACGCCCGAGGGTGCCCAGGTCTGGAAACAGTCCGGCCTGGCAAGCCAAGAAACGCCTCGCGGCACGGCTGCCTTTGCTTAATATCCCGTGAGATTCTGAAACCCCAGGATCACATCCTCAGGGGGGCTTAGCGGTCGCGGCCGACGGCAGCCGGCAACGGGCCGGAACCTGCTATTTCCGCGTGCCTCGAAGTAATCCCCACCCGCCCACGAAATGTTTTGGGTGCGGCTCTTTTAGAACGGCGGTTTCGGGCGCAATTTGGGCCGGGATCCGGCACGGCTCTTGCGGATTTACGAGGGTTGCATAGCCAAGCCCGCATAGCGGCACACGATTCCACATTGTTCGGGATTTCTGTGTGATTACGCCGGTGTCAAATCCATGGATCTCGTTCCCGGCTTCCGCAACCATCACAAGGTAGGGTAATACCGTAGGTGCATCTGTTGCACCTGGGGCAGTGCCATTCCCGCCAGTCCCTACACATCCCACACTTGGTGCAATGCCACGT
>JBBIMP010000063.1:0-19941 GCA_037444305.1 Acidobacteriota bacterium | reverse complement strand
CCGATCTCGTGCACCTACGCACCGGGGCGCCCCTCCAGTTCATCGACATCACCGAACTGGTACGGGAGCGTGTTCGTCGATCGGGCATCTCGGACGGGTTCGTCAACATCCAGTCCCGGCACACCACGGCCGCTATCATCATCAATGAGAACGAGCCGCTCCTGCTGGATGACCTCGAGAAGATTTTGGAGGCCTGGGCCCCTAAAACCCGCCATTATCGACACGACGATCTCCACGCCCGCCAGCAGCCGTTACCACCGGATGAGCGGGCAAACGGCCACTCTCACGCCCGGGCCGTCTATCTGGGAACCTCCGAAACCGTCAACGTTGTCGGCGGACAAATCCAGCTCGGCCGCTGGCAGGCGATCTTCCTCGTCGAATTGGACGGCATCCGTCCTCGAGAAATATCCATAGTGGTCATGGGCACGAAAAGCGATCCAATCCCATTGTCCTGAATCGCAGTCGCTATAATCAGCCCGTCTTGCCGGAGCGCTATACCCTGCACAACGCGCGCAGGAAGGTCAGGCAGTCGAGCACTCCAGCTCATAACGCGGAGACAAAGCTCATATAAAGGCAAAAACGCCACATCCTGCACTCACAGAAAATGTACCTGTGAGACATAAATCACTAGAATTTGTGGACAAAGACCGGTAATAAACAGCTGTTGGCCCTCATCATTTTCGGCGGCGCTCAGCCACCCAGGAACTGACTGCTGTCGTTGCCCGGCCGCTCGCCGGCGCCAATCGAGGATACAGCTCGATGTGCTCCCGAGGTGATAAGATATGACGCTTGAATTGCCTGTGTAGGATAGAAACGCGCCGCCGCGCCCCCAGGGCGGTCGGCAAAACGCACCTGAACCCCTCTATTGCGCAATTGGAGGTAAAAGCGAATGAAGCGTCTCGAATTCTCCCTTGTCTTGCTGGTCTTGCTTGCCGCATTTTTATCCTATGAAGGACAGGTTGCAGCCGAGCGTGCGCCACAGCACAGGACAGCTGACAAGCCTCTGTTCCGCGACCCTGTCCATGACGGCGCGGCAGATCCGGTGCTCTGCTGGAATGCCAAAGAGCATAAGTGGTTTATGTTTTATACGAACCGGCGTGCCAACGATCCAAACCCCGAGGGCGTATCCTGGGTTCACGGTACACGCATCGGCATAGCAGAATCTTCAGATGGCGGCGCCACATGGAAATACCGTGGCACGGCAAATATAGACTACGGTGAAGGCGAGTACACCTACTGGGCGCCTGATGTCATCGAACACGATGGCACATACCATATGTACCTGACTTTTGTTCCAGGGATATTTGCCAATTGGAACGCCCCTCGTGACATCATCCATCTTACAAGCAAAGATCTGCTCAATTGGAAGTACAACTCCACTCTAAAGCTCTCCTCCAATAAAGTGATAGATGCATGCGTTTTGCAGCTGCCGGATGGCACGTGGCGCATGTGGTACAACAATGAAGTCGACAGCAAATCGATATACTATGCCGACAGCCCCGACCTGTACATATGGGAAGACCGCGGCAAGGCGATAGGCGACCGTCCCGGAGAGGGGCCTAAAGTGTTCCGCTGGAAGGGCCGGTACTGGATGGTTGTCGATGTCTGGAATGGACTCGGTGTATATGTCTCCGATGATTGCATGAAGTGGACCCGGCAAAAGGACAACCTGCTCGAGAAGCCCGGCAAAGGACCTGATGACAAGGTCAAAGGCGGGCATCCGGATGTCGTGATCAGCAACGACCGGGCATTCCTTTTCTATTTCACGCACCCTGGCAGACGCGAAGACGCGCCGCGCGGCGATTCATACGAGCAGCGGCGCAGCTCGATTCAGGCCGTTGAGCTTGAATACGAGGACGGCCAGCTCACCTGCGACCGCGACAAGCCAACTTACATACTGTTACACCCGGTGAAAGAGAAACCCGAAGAGAAGCAGGATTCTTGTTTTTAATAGGTAAATTGCACATACTGTTTGCTTCCCAAATTTGAGTCTGCCGGACATTCCTATTGACGCGCTGAAACGCCGTTTAGAGACGATCTGCCGCCTTGCTCTCTTGCCGGATGCGCAGCCATCAACTGCCTCATGTCAGCCGTGCTGCTGCAGATTCCAAGCGACACCACGCCCGCGAGACTTTTTCGGCAAACAAGAATCAGGATGTACTCCCCAGGGCTGTTCCAGATTGAGGCTTTCTCTCTCCCTCAGGTTGCCTCGTTGACGAGGGCGATCTTCTTGAATTTGGAGAAAACCCTCATTTCCCTCGTGAGGTCGCCGTAGCAGGTCTGGCGATGCAATCCCTGGGACCAGTTCCGCCAGAGCCGGGAGAGATCCCCATCCACCCGGACCGCGATTTTGGTCCGGCAGCCCCGGTCGTGTTCCAAGCCGACCGGCGCTCCGACGATCTCACCCGTAAAATACTGAATGCGGTCGGTCCCGATAAGTATGGCCTGTGTGACCTTTTGGCCGACCCGCATCTCGACCTGTGGGACCACGCCTTCCTGCCTCTCCATGACCGTCCGCAGCTTGTAAGGATGCCCGGGCTTCGCCGGGCCGTCCATGTGCACCGTGCCCATGCAATGCGCGAGGATGATGCTGTTCGTCCCCTCGTCGACTGTGGGATCGCTGATGAATCCGGGTCTGCCGGAGAGCCCCTGCAGGAGAATGTGGGTCATGGCTGAGCGGAGATCGGACTCGCAGATGCCGCCGAGTCCCCGGTTGTTGAGCCGCGACAACGCCACGCACGGATAGGCGGGGAGCTTGATCGTCTTGTCCCACATGGAGCCATAGCAGTCGATGGTCATGACCGTAGCCTGCTCCTCGTCGAGAATGTTCTCGAGTGCGAGAGCCAGCCGGCAGGATTTGTATATGTCCTCCCTCGACGGTTCGACCACCCTCTCCGCTCCTGCGATCCAGCGGTCCGTTTCTGCCCGGGCGTCCGCTTCCCTGACCGCACCATAGGCATTGAGCACCCTCTCCAGGCCTATCCTTTCAATCCGGGTTCCGAATTTCTCCCGCACCGAGCCCGCGTATTCCTCGAACGGCCGGGTGGTGAGATTGAGGATCTTGGCCTCCCGGAGGTGGTGGATGGCCCGGAAAGGCCGGACGGCGAAGGCCAGCTCACCCGTGTCGCTCGTCAAGAGACAATCGAGCAACTCCCCCTTCTCCTGCGCGTGGTCTATACCTCGGACCAGGGTTTCTACCTGGGCGAGCATGGTCGGGGACAGGCGCGATAACCTGATCCCGGCGCATACTTCCAACCCCGCCTGGCGTCACGCCGGGCAGCCGAATTTCGAGGTTATGGCGCCTGTCCCCGAAATTGAACGAGTTCGATTTTCGTCGGCGATGGGCTCATCTTCAGTTCGGCGCGCCAGGGGTAATCCCAGTTCCCCGTCTGTGTGAGGGAAACGGGCTTCCCATCCTGCAGCAGTGCATAGCGCGAACCGACCGGGAAGGAAAGCCGCACCCCGGTTGGGTGCTCGTCCCCGGTCCGGTTCTCCACGGTGAAGGTAACCCTGTCGATTGTCCTGCTCACTTCGATCACCCCATCCGCAGCAAAGCCGTCCCGCTCCAGTTCCAGTTTCAGTCGGCGGGTCGACTCCGTGAACGGCAGGTGATGATCCGGGATCACAACGTGAAAGCGGCGCCGGAGTCCGTCGCGGGGATGAATCGAAAACATCCCGTCGTTCTCCGCCAACTCGCCCCCGTAGGCGAACCAGCCGAAGAGCGGGTCGCGCGTCAGGATCGTCGCCGCCATGCGGAGCGCGCCGCCGTAGCCCAGGTCGATCTCGCCGTCGTAATGCCACGGGCCGCGGGGAACATTCACCCCGCCGGGCCAGCTCGAACCCATCCACGCGCTGCCGACCTTCCAGGACATGAACTGCCAGCCCGCAGCCCCGTCGTTTTCCGGCCCGGGAAACCAGAAGCCGTAGTTGGTTTCCGCCCGGCCAGTGTTCATCAGGGCCCATGAACTCAGGTAGGAAGCGTATCCGAGCTGCAGCCAGTCGTAGGGCGACGGGGCGAAGTTGAGTCCGTAGTCCAGGATCCCCCACCCTCCCATGGCGGCCATGTAGCTCATCGAAGGGTCGGCCCCCAGCTGGTAGTAGCTGGGTTCGAGCCAGCCGCGCACCGCCAGCCCCGCGGCGAGCTGCCGGTCCATGAACGCCCGCGAATCCTCCCGCCTGACGAACGGGTGCGAATACCACTTCTTGTGCTTCAGGTCGTACCAGAGGTTTTCGTCCGGCTTCATGTCGTGGGTCGCGCCGTACTTGGCCAGCGCGTAGCTCGACTCGAAGGCCGTGCGATCAAAGGCATACTCCGAACGGAAAGGATAGCGGTCATCGTAAACGAAGTACTTCGTCTTCTTCTCCCACTCCCCGCGCAGCCACTGCGCCTGCGCGGGGAAGCCCTCGGCCTCCAGCGCCTCGATCAGGTCCAGCACTACCAGCTCGTTGTACAGCCCCCACTTGTACGTCTCGTAGTAGGACGGGAAGATCTCGTAGGGATAGATGTAAAACGCCCGGGCCGTCTCCCAGGCGCGCTGCAGGTAGCCCGCCGCGTCCAGGTACCTGGACATCTCCGGGTACATTTTCGCGATCTGGTACATGTGGAAGTAGAGCATGACCACGTGCGGGTAGTCGTACGACCGCCAGACGTGTTCCTTGTCCAGGTTGCGGTCGGTGTGCGCGGCGCGCCGTGCGGGATCGCGGTTCGTGTACCACTCCGGCGTGCCGTAAACCCCGTACGGATAGGGGCGCTCGTCGTCGGTGCGCTGCATGCCGCCCCACACGAAGTGCTCGAGGTAGTATTCGATGGACTCGATCTCCCGCTGGTTCGGATAGGTAACATTCTTGGAGGCGATGAAGGGCGCCTTGCTGAGGCCGGGATCGTCGCACGTAAGCACGTAAACCATCCGCCCGACGAAGATGTCGGGATCTTCGATCGTGCGCGTGACCTTCGCCTTCATGTCGTACGGCCCGTAGACCCCGTTCCACCACTTCTCCGGGTTCTTTACCTGCTGCTTTTCGACGATGAATGCCGCGCGCTTTTTGATCAGCGTTTCCAGAGGCTCCGTGACGAAGAACTCGAGAAAGGTTCTCCGGCCGCCGTCGTGACGGATCGTCAGCATGTTCTCGCCCAGCTTCCGGAAGGCTACCTCGTAGAGGTGGTGATCGGGCCGCGGCTCGCCCAGTTTCCGGATCGCGGTCTGGCCCGGGAATTCAGCCTGGATCGATTCGATCTCCGCCTTCGTGTGGAGCGAAAACCGCGCCGTCAGATTATCCGGCACCGTCATCCCGGGCACGACGCGGACGTCGAACAACCCCTCCCGGTAAAGGCGCTCCCTCATGTCGTCGTAGCCGTCCGCAAACTGCAGCCGCAGGCCGTAGGACGCCCGGCTGCCCGGCTTGCCCTTCGGGGCCAGCTTCAGCGAGGTGTGTTCCTGGCGCCAGGTGCCGCCCGTTTCCCCGCCGCCCGTGCGGCTGGAGTGGACGAACACCTGGGCCGCCCCGCGGCCGCCCGCGGGAGCCGTGTACTCCAGCTTCGTGCCCGCGTGGACCGTCACCAGCAGGAATGGCGGTGCGCCCGAGGCGCGCACGAAGTAGAGGAAGGAGCCGTGGCCGGAAACAAACTGGTGCCGGAGAAAGCCATGCTCGAAGATCTGGATCGGATCCTCGCCGCGCGGCCCGGCCACCGGAATGGCCAGGCCCAGGTCGCCGATCTCCACCGGCGCATCGCCGGCCGATTCCATTTCGATCGTCCAGTCCAGCACCGCCCCGTCGGTGCGAAACGTCTCCGTAACCTCGGCCGGCTCACCGCTGCCGGCGTTGGAGTAGGTCACCATGCCGTCCGCAGGCGCGGCGCTCCACTTTCTTCCCCTCGTCCGGATTTCGGTCCACGGGCCCTCCCCCACCCGGCAGTGGAGGGAAAGCGCCGGCCGGCTCCCCTTCGGTATCACGAGCGCGCCGAACGGGTCGCGGGTGCTCGCCAGGCCAGAGATGCCATTTTCGTCGCAGACGAAGCGGATGCTTCCGCGCTCGATCACGGTGTCCGCCGCAGCCGCCCAGAGCAGGCACGGAAGCGCAATGAGGATCAGGAGCGTTCTGATCGGACGAAGCAAAGTCTGATACCGCATGATGATCTCCCCCTAATTCCTTGAAATCGCGGCCCGCTCGTTCATCTGCCTGCCGGCGCGCGCGGGTCCTGCGCCGCCAAAGTGTTGGCCTTTCGAAGATCTCTTATAGTAGCATCCCACCAGTTTGAGTCACTCGACTGAATCGAGGATGCGCATGTTATAACTTCAGTCTCACCCGAAACTCCGAATGAAAGGTTCCAGCATGAAACCGATGAGATATTTCCTGGCAGCCGTGCTGCTGTCCGCCCTGCCCCTTGCCGGCCTGCAGGCCCAGACCGCAGCCCGTTCCGATGTCCCCAAGGTCACGGCTCCGCCCGAGTCCTTCTTCCAGCTCATCAACGCCGGCGGCCGCCGGGTGGAGGATCCCGACATCACGCCCCACCGCAACTTCTACAAAAAGTACATCGACGTGAAGGGCCTGCCGGTGGTCGCCTCCGGCGGGGTGGCAGACCTGGCGCTGCAGCGCACCTACGAGATCGTCACCCACATGCTCGCGGGTCGGCCGGACATCCTGAAGGCCATGGTGGACCAGGCGATGTACCTGATCATCATCGGCAAGGACCAGGTTTACACCGACATGCCGGAATACCGCAACCACCCCAACCCGCAGTTCCAGAACGAGCGCGTCCGCGGCACGGGCGGCCGCCCCACGAGCTTCGGCGAGGAGAACCTGCTCAGCCTCCCCATCGACCGTTACGACGACGAGAGCATCGCCGTGCACGAGTTCTGCCACACGATCGACAGCACGCTCGCCCGGATCGACCCGACCTGGCGCGAGCGTAAGGACGCCGTCTTCCGCCGCGCCCGAGAGAAGGGCCTCTACAAGGACACCTACACGATGTCCAACTCGGGCGAGTACTGGTGCGAAATCGTGCAGGCCTACTTCGACACCAACCGCGTCAACAACTGGAATCACGGACCGGTCGGCCACCGCGAGCAGCTCAAAGCCTACGACCCGGAAGGCTACGAGCTCGTGCGGACCACCTTCAACCTGAGCCCGGAGCAGGACTGGCGCTACACCTGGCTGCAGCCGCTGCCGAACGTGATCGCGCCCCCGGCCAGGTTCAACCTCGACCCCTGGTACACCAAGTTCACCTGGGCACGCGAGTTCACGGTCGTGGGGCGGGCAGCCTCGGACGAGGCCCTGCTCCACGCCAACGAGACAATCCGGCGGATGTTCGCCTACCGCCACGACATCCTCAAGGCGATCATGGCGCAGGGAGCCAAGCTGGTCGTGCTGGGCCGGGGCGAGAAGATCTCGGACCTCCCGGAATACAAGGCCGCGGCCGAGCGCAAGGGGATCGACGCGCTTGCGCGCTATCACGATTACTCGCCCGAGATGAAGCTGATGGTGGTGGCCGAAGAGAACGTGCTCGCCGACCCGCGCGCCATGTACGTCGGCGACAGCCAGGTGGTCCGGGTGTTCGCCCGGGCGATCCACCAGATCACCGGCACGCGGCCGGTCGATCCGGAATTCAGCAACCGCGGCCGGAACGTCCAGCAGTACGAGCTGCGCGTGGAGCGGATGGACGAGCGCTTCGACGCCAGGCTCAAGGAGACCTTCGAAAAAGCGCTGGCCGCCGGCAAGTGGAAGGGAACCTCGGCGGTGCACGACCGCGTGTATTACTGGACGGCCGGGGTGCTGGCCTACTTCGACGCGCTCGGGCAGAATGCAGCGCCCAACGACGCCGCGCACCCCATCAGGACGCGCGAACTGCTCGCGCAGTACGATCCCGATCTCTTCGCCCTGGTCCACGAGACGATGGCCTACGGCGGCAAAGTGGACTGGCGCTACGCGCCCTACCGGCGCTGACACCTGCCGAAAGAACTGCCGCCACGAATTCCACGAAGCCTCGCGGAACTCGTGGCGGCTCTTCTCGTCCCTTCAGCCTGTCCTGCCTCAGCGGTTGCTGAACCGATAGAGGATCGTGTTTTTGTAAACCTCGCCGGGCTTCAGAGTCACCGGCGGGAACTCCGGCTTGTTCGGCGAATCGGGAAAATGCTGCGGCTCCAGGCAGAAGCCGTGGCGAAACTCGTAGACCTTCCCGCCCTTGCCCTTGAGCGTGCCGTTCAGGAAGTTTCCGGAATAGAACTGCAGCCCCGGCTGGTCCGAGAACACCTCGAGGATGCGCCCGCTTCCGGGCTCGAGGACGCGGGCCGCAAGCGCCACCTCGCCCGGCGCCTTGTTCACCACCCAGTTGTGGTCGTACCCCTTGCCGAACGCGAGCTGTTCGTCCTCCTGGCCGATGCGGGCTCCGATGGCGGTCGAAGTCGTGAAATCGAAAGGTGTGCCGCTCACGGGCCGCAGTTCGCCCGTCGGGATCAACGTTTCGTCGACCGGAGTGAAGCGGTCGGCCGGGATCATCATCTCGTGTCCGAGGATGTCCCCGCCGCCCGCCAGGTTGAAATAGGAGTGGTGCGTGAGGTTCACGACCGTTTCCTTGTCGGTCGTGGCGCTGAACTCCACCTTCAGGCCGTTGTCGGGCGTCAATGAATACACCGCCGTCACGGTGAGCGTCCCCGGGTAGCCCTCCTCGCCGTCCGCGCTCACGTAGCGCAGCTCGAGGGCCGGCTCTTCCCCTTCCCTGAGGGGCCGAGCTTCCCACACAACCTTGTCGAAACCCCGAACGCCGCCGTGGAGGTGGTTGGCGCCGTTGTTCGCCGCCAGGGTGTACTCCCGGCCTCCGAGGGTGAAGCGCGCGTTGCCGATCCGGTTGCCGAACCGCCCGATGAGCGAACCGAAGTAGGGATTGCTCTCGAGGTAATCCCTGCCCGTGTAGCCCGCCAGCGCGTCGAAGCCCAGGACGACATCCTCCAGCCTCCCCTCCCGGTCCGGCACCTTGAGCGAAACCACCGTTCCGCCGTAGTTGGTGATCCTGGCTTCCATGCCGCTGCCGTTGCGCAGCGTGTAGATATCCACCTCGGCATCGCCTACCCGGCCGAACGGCTCCTTGCCGATGGCCGTTGTCGGCCGCGGCGCCGGGGCGCAGGCCAGAAGGCAGCCGATGGAAAGAAACAGACCTGCAATCGCGAGCGAGTTCACAAGATTGTTCATGACTGGTTCCTGGGTTTTAGCTCGTTGTCGATATTGGACCGGCAACCGCGGGGCGTTTTTGCCCGGCCGGCCCTCCGGCCGCCGTTCATGCTCCCGCCCTGGCCGCCGCCCGGGTGCGGCGTCCCGCGCGGGCCTGCCGGCGGATTTCGATCAGTTCCTTCATGACGCCGTAAAGCCTGCCGCCGCCCTCTTCCGTGCCGAAAGCGTCGTGCAGTTTGCGGTAAAGGGCATAGAGCCGGCGGTAGACCTCGTGCGCCGCCGGGTCCGGGGAATAGACCCGCCGCTTGATGCCGGTCATGGCCTTCTGCGCGGCCGCGTAGTCCGGGTGCGCGCCCGCCGCGACGGCGCCGGCGATGGCTGCGCCCAGGGCGCACGTCTGGGCGCTGCGGGATATCTTCATCGGGCGGTTGGTGACGTCGGCGTAGATCTGCATCACGAACGGGTTCTTCTCCGCGATCCCGCCGCAGTTGACGATCTGCTCCACCTTCACGCCGTACTCCTCGAATCGGTTGATGATCGTGAGTGCGCCGAAGGCGGTCGCCTCGACCAGCGCCCGGTAGATCTCCGCCGGCCTGGTGTAGAGCGTCTGCCCGACCAGCAGGCCGGCGAGCTGCTGGTCGACGAGAATCGTGCGGTTGCCGTTGTTCCAGTCCAGGGCCAGCAGGCCGGACTCCCCCGGCGCGATCCGGGCCGCCGCCTCGGAGAGCGCCTCGTGCGATCCGCTCTTCCGGTCCAGCGGCTGGACGTAGTTGACGAACCAGTTGAAGATGTCCCCCACGGCGGACTGGCCGGCTTCCAGCCCGTAATATCCCGGCAGGATGCTGCCGTTCACGATCCCGCACAGGCCGGGAATGTCGGCCAGCGGCCGGTCCGCGGGCGCCACCATCATGTCGCACGTGCTGGTGCCGATGATCTTCACCAGCGTGCCCGGCGTGATGCCGGCCCCTACTCCCCCGAGGTGCGCGTCGAAGGCGCCCACCGCGACCGGCGTGCCGGCCTTCAGGCCCGTGCGCTTCGCCCACTCCGCCGTTAGTCCTCCGACGGCCCGGTCGATCGCGAAGGCTCGCGGCCGCAGGCGCGAACGCAGCCCCCCGAGCTTCGGGTGCAGCGACGAGAGGAACTCCGCGTCCGGGTACCCGCCCCACTCATCGTTGTACATCGCCTTGTGCCCGGCCGCGCAGATGCCGACCGACAGCCTCTCCGGCGCCTCGGTGCCGGTGAGCATCGCCGGGATCCAGTCGGCGCACTCGACCCAGGAGTGGGCGGCGTCGAACACCTTCGGGTCCGAGCGCAGGCAGTGGAGGATCTTGCTGAAAAACCACTCGCTGCTGTAGATCCCGCCGCACTTGGCCAGGTAGTGGGGCCTGGTGCGCTTCGCCAGCGCCGTGATCTCAGCCGCCTCCGCCACCCCCGTGTGGTCCTTCCACAGCCACGCGCACGCGGCGGGATTGCCTGCGAAGCGCCTGTCGAAGGCCAGCGGCACGCCCTTGCGGTCCACGGGCAGCGGCGTGCTGCCGGTGGTGTCCACGCCGATGCCGACGGCCTGCTCCGGCTTGAAGCCGCGCACGCTCTTCCTGGCGAGCGCAAGCGCTTTCCTGATGGTTGTCTCCGCCCCCTTGACGTAGTCCGCCGGGTGCTGCCTCGCCAGGTTGGGATCGTGCGCCAGGATCACGCCGTTCTCGCCGTGCTCGTAGTTCCACACCGCTGAGGCAATCTCGCGGCCGTTGGCCACGTTGACGATGAGGGTCCGCACGGAATTCGTTCCGTAATCCAGTCCGATTGCGTATCTGGCGCTCATGCAAAATCTCCGATTCAGCGGGACGCGTTTACCCTTTGTGACTCGCCGCCGGACAGCCGAGGGGCCCCATGGCGACGAACAACAGAGGCGTGAGTGGCGACATTTCCATCAACATGAAATAAGACCGGCCCGCCCGGGCGATTCCCGCCTGGCAGGGCACCCTATTATACTCACGCACATCCAATCCCAATTCATTAATGTTGGGACTGATAAGACGTTTGATTCACCGGCCCCCTGTTGTGGCAGTATAGGGGCGCATCGTGACAATTTTCCGGTCCGCCACGGAACTGATCTTGATTGAAAGGAAGGAGTACCAATGATGAAGATAGCCCATGTCGCCGCCAGAATTTTGATTGCCATCCTCCTGCTTGCGCTGCCCGTCCAGCTTCTTGCACAGGGGACCGCCGCCGACTACGAGCGCGCGAAAAACCTGCGCTCCCAGACCCAGGGGCTGGCTTACAACAACCCGGGACCCTCGACCTGGATCGACAAGACCCACCGTTTCTGGTACCGGAAGACCGTGAAAGGCGGCCACCAATTCGTGCTCGTGAATGCCGACCAGCTCACAAAGGAGCCGGCCTTCGACCATGACAAGCTTGCGGCCTCGTTGTCGAAGGCCGCGGGCGAGTCCTACACCGGCATCACCCTGCCGTTCAATTCCATCACCTTCGCGGAAAACGATTCGGCGGTGGAATTCCAGGTCGGCGAGACCCGGTGGCAGTGCTCCCTGGCTTCGTATGCCTGCAGGTCGCTCGGGCCCTCCGAACGGCCCCGCCGGGAAGGAGGGCCGCCGGGTCCCATGGGCCAGGCGCCCCCGCTGTTCAAGGCTTCGCCGGACGGCAAATACGAGGCCTTCGTCAGGAACTACAACCTCTTCCTGCGCGTCAAGGGTGCCAAAGAGGAATTCCCCCTCAGCCACGACGGGTCGGAGGGCGAATACTACTCGCTGCCGTCCGTGCAGTGGTCGCCGGATTCGGGCAAAATCGCCGCTTTCCGGACCCGGACAGGCTACAAGCGGGTGATCCATTTCATCGAGTCCTCGCCCACAGACCAGCTGCAGCCCAAGTACTCGAACCGCGAATACGCCAAGCCGGGCGACGTGATCGACGTCAATATGCCGGCGCTCTTCGACGTGGCCGGCAGGAAGCAGATCCCCGTGGACAACCGCCTGTTCGCCAATCCGTACGCCAACCTGCAGATCCGCTGGTGGAAGGACAGCCGGGCCTTCACCTTCGAGCACAACCAGCGCGGACACAAGGTTTTCCGCATCATCGAGGTGGACGCCCGGAGCGGCAGCGTCCGCGCGATCGTGAACGAGGAGAGCCCCACGTTCTTCAACTATTCCGGCAAGCGCTACCGCTACGACCTGGGCGACGGCAAGGAGATAGTCTGGATGTCCGAGAGGGACGGGTGGAATCACCTGTATCTCTACGACGGCACATCGGGCGCCGTGAAGAACCAGATCACGAAGGGGCCGTGGGTGGTGCGAGGCGTGGACAAGGTCGACGAGGAGAACCGCGTGGTCTGGTTCCGGGCCAGCGGCATGTATCCGGGCAAGGACCCCTATTTCGTCCACTATTACCGGATTAACCTGGACGGGACGGGCCTGACGGCGCTTACCGACGCGGACGCGAATCACGCCGTCCAATACTCGGACGACATGCAGTTCTACGTGAACACCTACTCCCGCGTCGATCTTCCCACGGTCAGCGAACTGCGCCGCGCCTCTGACCGCAAGGTCGTCATGGAGCTGGAGCGGGCGGACATCCAGGACCTCGTCCAGGCGGGGTGGAAGCCGCCCGAGGTGTTCGTGGCCAAGGGGCGCGACGGCGTGACCGACATCTGGGGCGTGATCTTCCGGCCGCGCAATTTCAACCCGGCGCAGAAATATGCCGTGATCGAGAACATCTACGCCGGCCCGCAGGGATCCTTCGTCCCCAAATCCTTCAGCCCCTACAACTCCATGCAATCGCTCGCGGAACTGGGCTTCATCGTCGTCCAGGTCGACGGCATGGGAACCTCCAACCGCTCCAAGGCGTTCCACGACGTGTGCTGGCAGAACCTGGGTGACGCCGGCTTTCCCGACCGGAAGCTGTGGCACCAGGCCATCGCGGCGAAGTACCCCTATTACGACATCACGCGCGTCGGCATCTACGGCAACTCCGCCGGGGGGCAGAACTCCCTCGGCGCCCTGCTCTTCCACCCGGAGTTTTACAAGGTCGCCGTCTCCTCCTGCGGCTGCCACGACAACCGGATGGACAAGATCTGGTGGAACGAACAGTGGATGGGCTACCCGATCGGGCCGCACTACGCGGCCTCATCCAACGTCGACAACGCTCACAAACTGCAGGGCAGGCTCCTCCTGATCGTCGGCGAGATGGACACCAACGTCGATCCCGCCTCGACGATGCAGGTGGTGAACGCGCTCATCAAGGCCAAGAAGTACTTCGACCTGCTCGTGATCCCCGGCGGGGGGCACGGCATGGGCGGGGAGTACGGCGAGCTGAAGCGGAACGATTTCTTCGTGAAGCACCTGCTGGGCGTGAATCCGCCCGACTGGAACCGGAACGCGGTTTCACAGTAGCCTCGAAGGGGCGCAGTCTGCGGTATGCTCCGTTCTGCCGGCCGGGAGTCAACGGAGCCCGGAGCGACAGCGACGGGTCGACTGACTTGATCGGGCCACCCGACCGCTCACTGGCGTTCGCGGCTCCGTTTACGCTGACCCGTTAAAACGGCTTTCCCGGGTTGCGCCAAAGCGTCACTGCAACCGCTGTTCATGCCTGCCGGCCGGGAGTCAACGGAGCCCGGAGCGGCAGCGACGGGTTTGCATTGCCGGATTGCCGCGCACCCTAAAGCACGAGCTTTTCGATCTCGTCCAGTTCCATGGGGGCAAGCCGGGTCAGGATCTCCACGCCGTCATCGGTGACCACCACCGTGTCCTCGATCCGCAGGTACAGGTTTTCCTCGGGCACGCGCAGTTGCGGGTCGATGCTGAACACCTGCCCTTTCTTCAGAGGTGCCGATGCGTAGCTGCCCACATCGTGCACCGCCATCCCCACCGTGTGGGAGAATACGCCGCCCCCGGTCCGGACCAATTGCCTCGCGGCCTTTTCGTATTCCGGCTTGAGGGCGATGAAGTTCGCCTCGCGCGACACGCGCCCGTCCCAGAAATCCGCCGGGGCCCTGGTGTTGCGTCCCTGGACGCCGACGCAGATGCCGGCCAGCTTGTCCGCCGGCAGGACCTCGTCCACGCCGGTCATTTTTTTCGCCCCATCCGGGTTTTCGGCGGAGAGCACCCGCGCGCCCCGGCCCTGCCCGTTGCCCGCGAGGTAGAGCGTAGCCTTCCGCATCCTGCCGTCCAGCAGCAAGTAGGAGTGGGGATTCTCTACGCCGCAGAGGTAGTAAAATGCGTTGGACTGTCGCGGGTAGATGTAGCCTCCGGGATCGGGTGCGCCCTGGAGAACAGCGACCGCATTGTCTCCGATTCGATCGAAGACCTTGTCCCTCCGGGCCTTGAACTCCTCCGGCGGAAAATGCGCCTGGTATTCCTGCCCCCATGAAAGCGTGGAAAAGAGAAGTAGCCCGACACCAAGCATCGCTGCGATTCGCATCGATTTCTCTCCTTGTTGTGTTTATCCGCCGCCGGCGCACCCGGCGGCGCGGATGTCCTTATCTTGCGGCTGGAGAAGAAGCCTCAGCTTTATTCGCCCGTGCGGATTATCGTCACGTGAACGGCGGGTTCTGCGCCGACCGGCAGGGACAATTCCCGTTCCTGCTTCGAGCCGCCGCGGATCGTGGCGATCCTGGTGCCGCCGGCGGAGATTTCGTACAGGCCCGGCGGCAGGCCGGCGATCTTCAGGCCGGTCCGGTGCGGGCGTCCGCTGCGGTTTTCCAGCGTGAACTCGATCCGGGCGAGATCGTCCCGCACCACCACAGGCTGCTCTTTTGCATACCCGTCGCGCTCCAGGATCATGTGCAGCCGCTGATTTCCCCGGATCACGTGGAAGCGCGCCCGCAGCCCGTCGCGCGGCACTACCTTCACGGAATCGCCCTCGCGCGCCAGCAGGCCGCCGTAGGCGATCTCGCCGAAGAGCGGATCGTGCGCCACGATCGTGGCGTGCGTGCGCAGCGCGCCGCAGTAGCCCACGTCCTGCTCGGCGCTGTAGTACCACGCGCCGCGCGCCATCTGCTTCCCGATCCAGCCGCGGCCCATGGCCTCCGGCACGAATCCACCGCCTGCGGCTCCGTCGTTTTCCCTGCTGGGATTCCAGTAGCCGTAACCGCTCTCCGCCGTGCCGGAGTTGACCAGCGCCCACGAGCTGAGCGACGAGGCGTAGCCCAGCCGCAGGTAGTCCGTGGGGTCTTCAGCGAAGTTCAGGCCGTAGTCCAGGATCGACCAGCCTCCCATCTGCGACATGTAGCTGAGCAAGTAGGACATGGAATTGCGGTAGTCGCTCCCCAGCTGGTAATAGGTGGTTTCGAGCCAGCCGCGGTCGGACATGTTGAGCAGCAGCTGAAAGTTCATGAACTTCAGCGCCGCCTCGTGGGTGACCCGGCGGCGGAAGTCGCTCTCCGGGAGATCCGCCGGAGCCTGCTCGCCGGGTTTGAGCACGTGATTCAAGGCGTACCCGGCGAAGGCGCCCGTCGACTCGAAGCCCGTGGAATCGAAGGCGAACTCCGAGCCGTAGAGGTTGGGCGTGCGGTTGATGAAGCGCTCCACCTTGCCTTCCCAGTGGCCGCGCAGCGTCGCGGCCCATTCCTGCCGGCCCGCCGTTTCGAGCGTCCGGATCAGCTCGGGGATGAAGGCCTCGTTCATCGTGCCGACGGCGTCGGCCGACCACTTTTCGATTTCGAAAGGAACGGTCCAATAGGCGATAGCGGTGCGGTAGGCCCGCTCCAGGTACTCGTCCGCGCCGAGGTGCCGGACCATGTGCGGGTAAAACCTGGCGATGTGGTACATGCGGTAGTAAAGCATGATGATGTGCGGATAGTCGTAGATCCGCCAGAGGTGGGCCTGGCCGTTGCGGCCTTCGTCGGAACTTTCGCGGTTGACCTTCCAGTTGGGGATGCCGTAGATGCCGTATGGGTATTTCTCCCGTTCGGTCATCTGCATCCCGCCCCAGAGGTACTTGCTGATGTACAACTCCAGGCTTTCGATTTCCGCCTGGTTGGGGAAGAAAACGTTTTTGGAGGCGATGAATGCGGGGCGGGCGTTGCCGGCGTCGTCGTTCGCGTCGGTCAGCCAGGCCGACAGACCGTCGCGGTCCTCCGGTCCGCGCAGAATCTCGTTTTTCTGGTCCCAGTCGCTGTAGACGCCCAGGTACCACTTTGAAGGATCCCTGTGCTGGTGATGGCTGACGAGGAAAGCGGCGCGCTTGTGGATCAGCGTCTCGAGCGGTTCGGTCACGAAAAACTCGAGCGAAGCCCACCGATCCCCATCATAGCGAACGGTGAGCATGTTCTCGCCCAGCCGCGAGAACCGGACCTTATAGACCTTGGCGCCGCCGTCCTTTTCCCCGAGGGACTCGATGCCGGTTTTGTCCGGGTGCTCCGCCTCCACGGCTTCGATCCTGTTCCTTGTGCGCAGCGAGATCATCGCCGGCAAGTCGACGGGGATCGTCATTCCGGGGACAATCACCGTGTCGAACTTGCCCTCCCGGTAGAGCGCCTCCCGTACGGCGGCAAAATCCGCAGCCCATTGGAAGCGGAAGGCATAGGTCATCTCTGAGCTGGGGGCGAGTTCCAGGTTCGTGACCGGCAGGCGCCAGTTGCCGCCGGCAGCGACTGCTGCGGCTGCCGCTGCCTTCGCATGGATGTAGGGCGTATAGGCGCCGGCGGAGTTGTCCTGGTACTCGAACTTCGTGCCGTCCTTGGGGATCAGGACGAGGTATGGCCCTTCGCCGCCTGCGCGCTGCCAGTAGATCCAGGAGCCGTGGCCGGCCACCAGCGCGTGCCGCAGGAGTTTGCGGGTGTAGATGTCCGCCCGCGGGGGCGTACGCTCGGCGAAGTTGAACGGCACCGCCAGGTCGCCGATTTCGACTTTTTTGGCGCCCCTGTTTGCGAGCGTGATGGTCCAGTTCAGCACATCGCCGTCGAGCCTGAATATCTGGTCGACACGCAGATCGGCAGCTTCCCCGACTGTCCTTTCGGGACCTATTCGCCATTCCGCCACACCGACGCCGGCGTCCGGCGCGATCCGCGCCTCGATCCTCATCGCCGAGGTCCGGACGGGGGTGAAATCGACCCTGTTGAAGGCGTTGGCTTCCAGGCCGAACGGCGCGCGCGCCTCGACCTCCTTCCACTCGCGCCCGTCGCGGTAGAGCAGCCGCCAGGACCTGGGCATTGCCGTGACATTCGGCGCGCCCGCGCCCCCCGCGCCCTCCACCCAGAAAACCTCGGACGCAGCCACCTCTTCTTCGGCGGGAAACGTGTACTGCACCCACTGGGTCTCGCCCCGCGCGCCCGACCAGGTGAACATGGGCACCTGGGGCGTGCCGGTCCGCGCGCCTGCACGGGGAACCTGGCCATCGTTCAGCGCTCTCAGGCCGCCCGCGCCGACCGCTGCGCTGGCGGTGCTTCGCGCAGCAAGCGTGGGCAGAAGGGTTCCGAGGCGGTAGACGACACCCTCGCCGCCCGCGGCCGGCTCGGCGCTCATGACCTCGCGCAGCTCGCGCCAGTCGCCGTTCGGCGCCGAGCGGTATCGAACCACGAGGCCGCCCAGCCTGCCGTTGGTACCGATGTACTCTGTATCGTGAACATCGTTGGTGCGCTTCAGGCTCAGGATGCCGGCAGCATCGTGCCGGATCTGGAAAGCTTTGTTCGCGAGTTCGCCCTCGCTGCCGTAACCTGGTATTGCGGGAAGAATCAGCGCAATGACGACAGCCGTCCATCGAAGTCTGTGCATCGGTGTTCCCTCTGGCATGTGTTCGCGCTCACCTGTCTCGGACCGGAAGGAATGCGGGATTCCGGGAAGCGGCAAGCCGTCCGCGAGCCCGCACGACCGGACAGATAGCTTGTAGGCCATCCTCTTCAGCCCCACAAGAAAAAAATCGACTAAAACATGGGGGACAGGCTACTGTGTACCCTTCGGGGACACAGTAGCCTGTCCCCCTTCTGATGAGGAGAGTCCAAGGAGAGGGGAGCATGACCAAGGATGGCTTGATGGCGGCGATGGTGTTTGTCTACCCGACGATTCTGATCGCGGTCAGCTGGTGGCGCTCCCGAGGCGTAAAGAAGTCGGAGGATTTCATGGTCGCGGGACGGTCCGTCCCCGCACTCCTGCTCGTGGGAACCCTGGTCTGCACGTGGATCGGTTCGGGCTCGCTCTTCGGCGGCGCCGGCCTCGCCTACCGCACCGGCCTGGCCGCGCTCTGGTTTTCCGTCGGCGCCTGGACCGCGCTCGTAGTCGCCTGTTTTCTCGCGGGCAGGGTCCGCAGGATCGCCCAGTTCACCCTGCCGGACCTGCTGGAGAAGCGGTACAACGCTGCCGCCAGGATGCTCGGGACGCTGACGATCATCCTGGCATGGATTGCGATCGCGGCCTACCAGTTCCGGGGCGGCGGCTGGATTCTTGCCATCGTCACCGACGGGAGGATCCCTGTGGAAACGGGGATTTTCGTAACCGCGCTGATCGTGGTCACCGTCACGATCCTGGCGGGGATGTCCTCCGTGGTCGCGGTGGATATCTTCAACGGCGTGGTCATCTCGGTCAGCCTCCTCTTTGCGCTCCCCTTCATGATCTTCAAGTCGGGCGGCATCGGCCAGATCCTCGGCAGCCTCCCCCCCTCCTACCTGGAACCCATGGGCGGGCACAATTTTCTCTGGATTCTGGGAGTGTCGCTGCCGACGTTTCTGCTGCTGCTCGGGGATTCCGGCATCTACCAGAAATTCTTCTCGGCCAGGAGCGAACATGCCGCGCGCCGGGCGGCGCTGGGCATGCTCGTGGGCGTCGTGATCCTGGAATCTTCGCTCGCGCTGCTGGCCATCGTGGGCAGGAGCGCCTATCCCGCGCTTCCCCAGTCGGGAACGGTCCAGGGTCTCGCGGGCTCCGAGACGGTGATCCTGCAGGTCGCGCGCAACGGCCTGCCCGCGCTTGGCGGAGCACTCCTGCTCGCCGCCTGCGTGGCGATCGTTCTCTCCACGGCCAACAGCTTCATGGTGGTCGCCTCGTCCAATTTCACCCGCGACGTCTACCACCGCTTCCTCGCGCCGGGAGCATCCGAAAGGCGCCTGCTTCTTGTCCAGCGCCTCACAATCGTGGTCTTTGCCGGCCTGGCCCTGCTGCTCCTGACGCAGTTCGAAACGGTCCTGGCGATGGCGCTCTATGCCTACAGCCTGATCGGAGCCGGCCTCACGCCTGCGATCCTCGCGGCGTTCCTCTGGAAACGGGTGACGCCGCAGGGAGGCGTCGCCTGCCTGGCAGGCGGTCTTCTGGCCATTGTGGGCATCGGCGTGGCCAGCCGCCTCGGCGTTCCCTTCGTGCTGCAGATCGGCGGCTCGGCGTTCGATTTCGCCGGCAGCGACTACATCGTGCTTCCCGGCCTGCTGGCTTCGCTGACGCTGCTGATCGCCGTGAGCCTGCTAACTCCGCCCTCCCCTCCGGAGAAGTGGCAACCCTTCCGCCCCAACAAGACCTGACACCATTCCATTCTGGTTGCGCCCGGTCCGGCGATGGAGTTAGGATCGTTTTCTAATTGAAGCGCGAGCGCTGTTTCGCCGGACCCCCCTTCCGGCCGATTGGACAATTGCATCCAAAAGGTCTTTCTGATGGACGTTTTTGAGCTGCGCACGAGCCTCATCAAGGATTATTCATCCTACATCTCCAGCTTCATCCAGATCCGCGACGACCGGATCAGGGAATACGTCGAACAGAGCCTGGAGGAAGGCCTGCTCTGGCCCGAAGCCTTGATCCAGCTCAACCCTTCGTTCGAGCCCGCCGCACGGATCGATGAACTGGTCGA
>JBBIMP010000062.1:0-20445 GCA_037444305.1 Acidobacteriota bacterium | reverse complement strand
AGAATCGCCCTAGCATAGGTCCCTATTGGCAAAGGATCCATTGGGAGATCTCGTAATCCCAACAGGTGAGAGCACCTACCATACTGAATGGATGGGTACCTTTCTTGGTTTTTATCAGCAGCTTCATCCAGGTACATTTCCTTTTTCCGGAAGAATGGTGTCTGAAGCGGATGCTGGTGGTAGTGGCCCAGATACATGCTTTTTCCCTGGATCCCTCGCTACGCAGCAAACTGGGATTACAGGAAATGCTTACTGGGATGTTTACGAGGGGAATGCCTGGGGCGCAGATTATGTCGGATGGGACCAAGCTCCCATTGAATATTATCAATTTGTCAGACCAATGCTGGGATATCCGATGCCCTGTGGAATGACTCTGCGTCAAAGCATGAGGATTGCATGTCACGAAGGATATCAAGCATATCGATCAAACGTTCTCAAGGCGATCATTGATCTGTATAGTATATATAGCGAACGCGACGGTGTAAGCGGTTCCAAAAACTACCCTTAGCAAACTGTACGGAACGGATGTGCAATAATGTTGACCAAACCTGCAAAACAGAGCTGCCATTTGTGCTTTGTTGTAATGAGTCTTATCTTGGTTCTGTCCTGCTTGACTTTTGGCAGAAATCAAGGTGGATGGGCATTGAAGTTGGATCTTGAGGATCCGCGACCGATGGCCAAAGCGTTGCAACTCTTGGCGCAGAAGACTGGATGGCGAATCACCTACGAGGATCTGCCTCTTATCCATAGTTCCGATTATGTGGATAAAACAGATTTCAAAGCGGCTCAAAAGACTGCTGCACGCATACTCCTGCCGATCGGCGGAAGAATCAATACTGTTTTGGTCATCCCGAGTGATTTGAGCAAAACAAATGCGCTTCAATTGATAAACAATCTAATTGATAACTACGTGGCCATGGGAAATACGGGCATGTTCGCTATTCGAGAATCACCGGGTGCCTTTCATGTTATTCCGGTAATGGCAAAAAACGCCAATGGAAAATCTGTGAATGTTGTACCTTTGCTTGACGCCAGGATTTCGTTCCCACAGAAAGAACGTACTGCCCATGAGACACTGCTGGAGTTTTGCGGCGCTTTACAGCGTGCCCGAGGCACTCGCGTCCTTCTTATGAATAGCCCAATGAAATTGCTGACGAACCGACGAGAGAAAGTAGAAGCAACAAACGAGATGGCCAGAGAAGTGTTGTTGCGGTTGCTTGATTCCACTGGCGTAAGACTAACCTGGCACCTTTACTGGGATCCGGGGCTTCTTGCATTTGGGTTGAATATCGATGTAGTGATGGTTGAAGAACTTACGCCGACCGGTAAAGTCCGGCTTCGACCCGTTCCATCCTGATCATTGGTCCGATATGGCGATCGGATCAGTAAACAGGGTGTAATTGCTCGCCTGTCCCTCGCCAAAATTCTGGCCGTGGCTGTCAGCGGATCCTGGTTGCGTCGGTGCTGGTCACGGTTGGGCATCTGGAGCAATGAGTTCTTGAAGTGGCGTCTGGCGCTTGCGAGGCAGGCTTTCTGAGACAGCCGAAGGCGCAATCGGACGAGGTATTGGTCACGTGAGAATGCTGTTGTCAAGCGCGGACTGGTTAGTACTATGCCGCGCGTCTCTCATACCGGTGATGGAGACCGCCGACTTCCGGAATTTTGACCACCCTTGCTTTCTCGGGCGGTTCTGCCATGCGAGGCTCGGGTGCGTCTTTGTTCAGGGCCAAATGCGTTCTCGCCCTGTGGTAGTAGCCCACGTAGGATCGCACAATTCGCCTCAGATGCGCTTCCCCGAGCACAACCACATGATCAAGACACTCGCTGCGCAGGGTGCCGATTACCCGCTCCACAATCGAAGCTCCCTTCGGTGCACAACTGGCGCACCACGGATGAGGAGGAGATCGCGAAACGCCGGTATCGCGCCCAGACTGAGTCGCTGCGGGTGCAGAACGTCGATCCGCGCTTTCCGATTTTTTTCGAATTTTGCAGTGAAGTCAGGGAGCGGGCTGACTTACACGGTTGAGATTCGCAATGTGTCGCAGCGGCGCTTTTCCTGCAACTGCGTCGATTTCCGCATCAACGCCCTCGGCACCTGCAAGCATGTGGAGGCAACGCTTTTCTGCCTGGAAGCGCGTCATCCCCGATCGTACCGGCGGGCGCAGAACAACGGCGCCGGGCGTGTGGATGTCGTGCCCGATCTCATGGCCGATGCGCTGCGAATCGAAGATCATGGCGGCGATCTGCCGCGTTCGCTCGGACCGGCAATCGGGGAAAACGGCCTGATCCGGATCGCCGATCCTGAAGAGGCCCTTTCGCTCCTGCGGGGCGCGGGCATCCCGTCGCTGCGCATTTCCCAGGATGTGGCGCCGTGGCTTGAGGCGCGGCGCCGCGCGCAGGAGCATAAACTCGCCCTTCGGGACTACGAACAGAAGGTTCAGTCCGGCGAATGGCCGGCGCACGAGACCCTGATGCCGCTCTATCCTTACCAGCGAGAAGGCATGCTCCATCTGGCGTTCAGCGAGCGAGCCCTGCTGGCTGATGAAATGGGGCTGGGCAAGACCATTCAAGCGATCGCCGCCTGCGCGCTTTTGCACCGCTTGGGCAAGGCAAAGCGCGTGCTGGTCGTGACCCCCGCTTCGCTGAAGACCGAGTGGGAGGAACAGATCGAGCGTTTCGCCAATCTCCCCTATCAGCTGATCTATTGCCGTCGCGGCAAGCGTCTGCAGCTGTATGCCGCCGCACCGTTCTTCACGATCGTCAACTATGAGCAGATGATAGCGGATGCGTTGGATGTCAACGAGCGGCTTCAGCCGGATGTGGTCATCCTGGACGAGGCCCAGCGCATCAAAAACTGGAACACCAAGACGGCACAGGCCGTCAAGCGCCTGCAAAGCCGTTACGCATTCGTCCTCACCGGCACTTCGATCGAGAACCGGATCGACGACATTCACTCCATCATGTCGTTTCTCGACCCGTCTGTGCTCGGACCGCTGTTCCGGTTCAACCGCGAATTCTACGACCTGGACGAGCGCGGGCGGCCCACGGGCTACCGCAATCTGGAAAACCTGCACCGGCGCATAAAACCTTTGCTGCTGCGGCGCCGAAAGGCCGATGTCGAAACGGAGCTGCCGGGCCGCACCATCCGGAAACATTTTGTGGCGCTCAGCCCTTCACAAGCGGACAGCTACGCCGCCCATGAAGCCCAGGTGGCGCGCCTGGTGATGATCGCCCAGAAGCGTCCGCTAACCCTGCAGGAGTCGGAGAAGCTGCAGCGCGAGCTCGCTATGATGCGCATGATCTGCGACACCAATTACATCCTGGATCCCCAAGACCGCGCCTGTCCCAAGCTCGCAGAACTGGAAAAAATCCTGGAGGAATGCCGCAACAACACGGATGTCAAGGTGATCGTCTTTTCGGAGTGGGAGCGCATGCTGCAGCTGGTAAAGGAGCTGTGCGAACGCCTGACAATCGGCTATGCCTGGCACACGGGATCGGTGCCGCAGCGCCGCCGCCGGGCCGAAATCCAGCTGTTTAAGAGCAGTTTGGATTGCCGCGTCTTTTTGAGCACCGATTGCGGCAGCACGGGACTGAACCTGCAGAACGCAAGCGTCGTGGTCAACTGCGACCTTCCCTGGAATCCGGCGCGCTTGGAGCAACGCATCGCGCGCGCCTGGCGCAAGCAGCAGACGCGCGCGGTCACCGTGATCCATCTGGTGTCGGAGAACACCATCGAGCAGCGAATGCTGGAGACCCTCTCGCTCAAGCAGGCCCTTGCCGACGGCATCCTGGACCTGCGCGGCGACCTCGGCGCGATCCGTTTCCGCGGCGGCAAACAGGCGTTCTTGGCCCGGCTGGAACAGTTGATCTCGCCGGCGCCCAAAGCTGCGCTGCCGGCCCCCAAGAAGAAGACCTTGCCGGCGGACCGGCCGCTCGGTTTCAGCAGGCTCGCTCGCGAGCTGTTAGGCCCTGCATGCCTCCGGTGCGAAGAGCGATATCCGCTCGAAGGTCCGCACTCGGTGATTGTGATTGTGGTGGACGGCGATGCCCCGCTCTGCCGGGAAAAACTGGCCGAGCCGTTCGAGGAGTTCTTCGGAAGGGATGTTTCTGACCCGCTAGCGCCGGTGAAGCTGGAAGTGATCGATCGCGCGACGGACGAGGCGATGGCGAGGCTGGCGGCTGCCGGGCTGATTTTCCCGAGCACGCGAGCCGTCCGCGACCTCAGCATGGCGGCTGACCATGAGCCCACGATGCTCACGGACGCCGAACAGCAGAGAGCCCGGGAGCACCGGCGGCAGGCTGGCCGCAAACTGAAAATGGCGGCCTTGCTCGGCGGAGGCGGCTTGCTCGAGGAGGAGCGTGAGGCGCTGCTTCATGCAGGATTGTGGCTGGGCAAGGCCCTCGCCGTAGAGAACCGGATTGCCGAACCGGGCACACTCGAGGATGCCCTGCGCCCTCCGCACGCGCTTTTCTGGGGCGACCACCTGGGTGCGATCCGCGGCTATGCCGCCGACCCATCCATCGCACCGGCGGCTGCCGCCGCGGCTCTTCGAGTTTTCGCCGGTCCATAACGCGTAACGGGGCCATAGCGGGGATATTCCTGCTGTACCTGAACCGGCGCAGCCTGCACCGCGAGAGCGTCTTTGTCGCAGTGGAGGTTCCCAAGCCGGGCATCTATTACTGGCGCACTGAAGGAAGGTAGGGATGAAAGCCCGAGGACCATCATAAGAGGGACCGAAGCGCTCACGGCGGAAGGCAAGGCTGAAAGCCCGGCTGGGGCCGACAGGCTGATGGCGGTGCAGCGTTGGCCGGGTCAAAGGACACCACCTTCAAGTCGATGACCTCGTACCAGCGCGGCTTGAGGTGATGGAAGAGGAAGTCGACGTGGGAATCGCGTTTCCCACTTCGAGGTACACCTGCCGGCCGACGAAGGCCGAGCCGGCCCCGAGCTCCAGAAGGAAACGCTGGATGTGGTCCATTAGCGCCTGCTTTCACCTCGCGCTCGCGGCAGGGATCGGCCGTGCCGGGGAAATCGAAAAGATGCCGGATCCTTGAACGCCTGCGCCGCCGGATCGGATTCGGTAGGCGGCAGAGTCGCAGGGAAGTGAGTGGCGGCCATTCCCTGACGTTCGAGAGATCCGGAAACTAAAGGTCGAAGGGTGCGGGGCCTGACGGGCCCTTGCGGGCGCGAAGCTCGGCATGGGAGGGAGACGCAAAACTTGCCAGAAATGCAAGGTACTGCTCGAAAGTCAAGGGGCGGATTTCCCGGGCGCGCCTCAGGGCGAGGACATCCTCGCGCGTGGTCGGGATGTCTCTCTCCCATTCGAGCATTTCATAGGAACTTGCAGATTTCATTATATTTGTCTCCCAATCCCTGTTTTTCAAAATAGCCCCGGATCTCATCCCGGTCGGCGCCCGGGAGCCTCATGAGGAAGAGAATGTCCGCCATCTCCCGGAAGGTGCGCTCGGGATCGTTCTTCATGGCTTGTATCTTCATGGCCGCCAGGTGCTCCGGCCGCGGAACGGCGGCAGCGATGCCCCCGAGCACGGGAAGGAAACGCGCGGCTCCAAAAAGCCGCCGGCTGGTTTCGCCGTCGACATAGACAAAATCCAGCCTGCCCTTGCGGGGATCGGCGTGCAAATGGTTCGAATAGCCGGTCGACGCATGCAGTGTCTGGTACCCCTGAGATTCGAGAAACGGTATGAGCTTGGCTTGGGCTGCGAGCTCGGTCACGAGGTCCAGGTCCGAGGTGGCCCGTGTCAGTCCGTAGGCATGGAGTCCGAATGCCCCGATCACCGCGAAGCGATATCCCTCCCCTTGAAGGAATGTCGCAAGCTCTTTCAGGACATATGCGAAATCCATAAAATCCTCAAGTCGCCGGGCCGCCTCGCAAGGCTTGATTTCATCCGGCGATTGTCGCGATGCCCGGCTGCCCATCCCGGCGCTTCTTCCATGGGACGTCGTCCCAGTGACCCTCTCCGGATTGCGACACACAGCAATGATATTGACATCGGGGCATACTTGCCGTGCGATCAGCATTTTATAGCCAAAGTGCGGTTCCGGCTCTGATTTTTTCGAGAGCCGGCTCAGTGCGATTCCTATGCCCGGATCTTAGAGGAGATTTCCATGCCCGCCCCTGCTATTCTGCGCCCGCCCAGGAAAAGCGAACTACTATCAACCTCGACCGCGAAACTCCCGCTCGTTGCCCTCCGCAGGCCGGTCGAGTTTCACTGCGGCGTAACACCAAGTCCCGCCCAAAACCCGGAAGAGCGTCTTTTGTTGGCTTCCTATATCGGGCAGTAGCACTATTACCGGCATTGACGAGGAGGATTTCCCTGGCAGGAAGGGAAGTCTTATCCAATCCCTCCAATTGGGCGGCGACATGAAGAAAAGGATTCTCTACATCAGCGGCTCGCTGGGATTGGGCCATGTCACCAGAGACTTGGCCGTTGCCAAGGAGCTGAGAACGCTGAGGCCGGAGAGCGAGATCGTGTGGCTGGCAGCCCACCCGGCAGATCTGCTCATCAAGGAGGCAGGTGAGACACTGCTTCCCGGATCGCATACCTGGGTGGATGAAACAGTGGTTGCCGAAGAGGCCTCAGATGGCTATCGGCTCAACCTGCTGAAATATGCATTCCGGATCAAAAAGGTCTGGGCAGACCATCTGCAGACTTTCAGACGGCTGATCCAAGAAGAATCATTCGATGTGGTCGTCGGTGATGAAACGTATGAGATCGCAATTGCCCTGACAGAAAAAAGCCTGAAGATCGACCCTGCCTTTGTCATGATCTATGACTTCATCGGAACCGAGGCGATGACCTACAGCCCCGTGGAAAGGCTGGGCGTTTATTTCAACAACCGCAAATGGGCACGGAGCCACCGAGACAACCCCTACCCCATCGATCTCGTTCTCTTCGTCGGTGAGCTGGATGACGTGGTTGACAAAAGGTTCGGCTTCCTGCTGCCCAACCGCAGGGAGTGGGCGAAGAAGATCTGCAAGTTCGTGGGGTATATCCTTCGTTTCAAACCGGAAGACTTGGCAGACAAGATGAGAATGCGCCGGATGCTGGGATATGGCGGGAATCCCCTCATCGTGTGCTCCATCGGCGGGACCTCGATCGGAAAAGCGATGCTCGAGCTCTGTGGAAAGGCCTTTCCGATTCTGAGAAGGACCATGCCCGATCTCCGAATGGTTCTGGTTTCCGGCCCGCGACTCTCTCCGGAATCGGTAACCGCGCCTGCGGGCGTTGAGATCAGGGGCTATGTTCCCGACCTTTTTGAGCACTTCGCCGCCTCCGACTTGGCCATCGTCCAGGCAGGCGGCACCACTACCCTCGAACTGACCGCACTCAGGAAGCCTTTCCTTTACTTCCCAATCGAAGGGCAGTTCGGACAGCAACTCTATATTTCGGAGCGATTGGCCCGACACAGGGCTGGCGTGAAAATGCAGTACTCTCGAACCACCCCGGAATCGTTGGCGGAGATGGTGCTCGCCAATATCGGCAAAGAGCTAAACTACGCAGCCATCCCCACGGATGGCGCCCGCAGGGCAGCGGAATTCATCAGCGGTCTGCTTGGCTGAATTGTCAATGGGCCCGCACAGCTACCGAAGCCCATAATCGAGACATTGGCTGCGATTGCCTCGGCGCCGCCCTCGCCTCCACTTCCGAAACCGATGCCGGCAGGAGAATGCAGGCCACGGTCCGCAACAAAGCGAGCCCCTATTTACGATAATCATGTGATCGAGACATTCCTCTCCACGGTTTGCCGGGGAGGAGCGTGTACAGCCATTCTACATTCCGAGAAAATCGTGTCCTTGCGGCAAGCATGCGTGATTAGTGTGGAGGCGTTTTGATACCGTCTGGCTGTCGGCGCGATAAGCGCCAGGAGGACAGCCGATGGAATCGAAGAACTTGCCTGCCGCGACAGATATTCCCGCCGAGTTGAAAGAGCTCAACTGCCGGCGTCGACACAGTGGCAGATGGTCAAGGAGGCGGCAGAAGCGATCGAGCCGGCGTGGGAGGAACTCAGCCGGGAAGCGGCTCAGGGGGAAGTGCTGCACAACGGCGGCACCACGGCAGTAATCCTCGAGACGATCCGCGAGCGCCGCAGGCGACAGCAGGCTCAGGACGGAGATGCGGACGACCCGGAGCGCACCGGCACGTTCATACGCAGAAACGGTGGGACCGGCTCACCCGTTTTCTGGAGGTGCCGGGAGTTCCGCTGGATAACAGCGCCGCCGAGAGAATTTTGAAGAAAGCGATACTGAGCCGGAAGAACAGCTACTTCTACAAGACTGCCAGGGGCACCCACGTTGGCGATATGTTCATGAGTCTGATTCACGCCGCAGAACTCGTAGGGGCCAATCCGTTCGACTACCTGATGCAGCTACAGAAGCGCGCCAAGAAGGTAAAGAGCAATCCGTCACAGTGAACGCCTTGGAATTACCGGGAGACCATCGAAAGGGCGGAGAGCAGCCAGACGACGCCGGATTGATACCGGATCCCACCTCGCCCGCCCGAACACTCAGCATCCGCACGCTCGGAGCCCCGCCCGGCCCAAAAACGTGCCCGAGGCGCCCGAAAATGGGTTACGCACCCTTGCTGCAAGGACACCTTTGAGATCTTTCCTTTCCCAGAGAATTGGAAAACATGCTCAGAACTCGAATGCGCCGGGGAAAATTACTATTTGTTCCGTGCCGGCCTCATGATCCGAAATAATGAAGGCCTGACCAAGACCTGCAACCGCTTTCACGATCCCGAAGAGCACGATCCAGAAATACTGAAGCTCCGCGAGCTGCACACCGCCATGGATCGCGCCGTCCTGGACGCCTACGGCTGGAGAAATATCCCGACCGACTGCGAGTTCCTCCTCGACTACGAAATCGACGAGGAGGAGTGGGGCGACAAGAAAAAGCCTTACCGCTATCGCTGGCCGGATGAAGTCCGTGACGACGTACTCGCACGCCTGCTTGAGCTGAAAGCCGAGCGCGCAAAGGAAGAAGCCCGCTCCGGCGCCGCAGCCGATAAAAAAAGCCGTGGCATGAAGGCGGCGAAGGCCGCAGCCAAGACCAATAAGGCGGGCGGCCTTTTTGACTAGCGTGTGGAAAGGTTTCAATCAGCCGGGCATACACCTTTCAATCAGCCGGCCATGAAACTTGCAATCAGCCGCACTCCAGGTTTACAATCGGCCGCAATGAAAACCGATCGGCTCTACCCGCGCTTTGCGGATCAACGCCTGAAGGATGCACTGGAAGACTCGCCCGTGGTTCTCATCCATGGCCCACGACAGTCGGGTAAGACGACTTTCACCCGGATGGTGGGAGAGCGGCTGGGATTCACCTATTTCAGTTTCGACGATCACGTGCTGGCCGACGCTGCCGAGGCAGATCCGATCGGGTTTGTGGACGGCTTGCCCGAGCGGGCAATCCTCGACGAGGTCCAGCGGGTTCCCGGGATCTTCCCCGCGCTCAAGATGGCTGTAGATCGCCATCGCATCGCCGGCCGGTTCCTGCTCACGGGTTCGACCAACGTACTTCTGGTACCGAGGCTGTCCGAGTCGCTCGCAGGCAGGATGGAGATTTTGCGGCTGCATCCGTTATCGCAGTGCGAGCTGGCAGGCAGCGCGTCCCGCTTTCTGGACATCCTTTTCGCGGCAGCATTCAAAATATGGAAGGCCGCGCGTCTCGGGAGGGAGCTCGCCGAACGCGTTGCGGCAGGCGGCTATCCCGCCGCCATTTTGCGTAAAGGCGCCCGGCGGCGCGCGATTTGGTACCGGGACTATGTTGAGACTCTGGTGCAACGCGATCTGCGCGACCTGGCCCGAATCCGGTCTCTGGATTCGCTGCCGCGGCTGCTGGAGCTTGCGGCCGCGCAGACCGCGCAACTGACCAATATGAGCGAGCTCTCCAGCCCGTTTCAGCTGAGCCGTCCGACGATTCGTGAATATGTGACCCTGCTTGAGCGCGTTTTTCTCGTGGAGGAACTTTCGTCCTGGCACGTAAGCCGGGCAAGGCGGCTGGTCAAAACGCCCAAGTTGCACCTGGGAGATACCGGGCTTGCCTGCGCCCTCGTCGGGCGCAACGCCGCCGCATTGATGAAAGACAAAGCGGCGTTCGGGCTCTTGCTCGAGACATTCGTGTTCCAGGAGCTTCGCCGGCAGGCAAGCTGGCATGAGGATGACATCCGCTTCCATCATTTCCGCGACCGGGACGGCTTCGAGGTCGACATCGTGATGGAACGCCGCGGACACGAGCTCGCGGGCGTCGAGGTGAAGGCTTCGGCGACAGTCACTTCGGCTGATTTCCGCGGGCTGCGTAAGCTGAAAGATGCCGCGGGCAGCCGTTTCAACACGGGAGTGGTCCTGTACGACGGCGAGGCCGTTGCAGGATTTGGCGAGCGAATGTATGCCGTGCCGATCCGCTTGTTATGGGAGATGAGATGATGGCGAAGGAGACGAACGGCGGGCCGGAGCTCTCCTCTTGCGAGGTGCGAGAAAAGCCGGCCGAGGCTTTGAAGTTAAGCTTCTGAGAATTCCTCCTGGGGCGCGCCCAGAATTCACGGCGAGCTCTTGAAACTCGGCTGCGATGTTTCTGAACGAACTGTTTCCCGCTATCGCAAGCGTCTGAATCCTCGGGGGCACTCCCGCAAGCTCTGGGCTGCTTTCCTGCGCAATCACCGTGAAGTAATTACGGCCATGGACTTCTTCACCGTCCCGACCCTTACTTTCCGAGTTTTGTATTGTTTTTCGTCATCGAGCACGGCCGGCGAAGGATCCTTCATTTCAATGTGACCGAACACCGGACATGCGCTTGGATTGTGCAACAGCTGAAGGAGACGTTCCGAGAATCCGGTCCCTATCGTTTCGTGATTTTCGATCGTGGCGGCAAGTTTGGCGGAGAAGTGACCGATCTGCTCAAAGCCGGTGGCATCAAATCCATACGCATAAGTCCAGGATGTCCATGGCAAAATGGAGTTGCCGGACGCTGGATCGAAAGCTGCAGACGAGAGCTGCCGGATCAAGTGATTGTGTTCAACGCCGGTCATTTCCGTCGTCTGATCCGGGATTACGGCTCTTATTACCATACGGACCGGATCCACGATTCCCTTGAAAAGGATACGCCAGCAGGGCGCGCTGTTTCTCTGAAGCCCAGCCGATATGCCGCTGTTGTGTCTTTCCCGCGACTCGGCGGCCTGCATCATCGCTACGATTGGCGGCAGGCGACCTGAAGCATTTTCTTGTTATCTGGCCGTTTCAGCCTCCTTCCGAAGTTCAGGGACGGATCGTGCAAATCCTCTGAATCCTGGTCTCAGTTTGTGCTGTAAACCCCATATTTACCACCGAGGCGCCGAGGGGCTCAGGGCCTGATGTAGGGAGCAAGCTCCACTGGCTCGGAGGGAACCGGGATCCTGCCGGGAAATCGGCCACGGAGCTCCTCCAATATGATATTTGCGACCAGGGCGCTTCCCAGTGGGTTGATGTGCTCGCGGTCGGCGAACACATCCCTGCGCCGCAGAAGCACTTCGTCTCCGTCGGCGCGCACTGCAACACCGTCCTCGTTGAGGCGGTCGAACCACGTGCGGGCGTCGATCAGAACCAGGTATGGAAAATCCGGCAGCAGCGTCTCCAGGTAGCGGTTGGCGTGTTCGTACCGCAGGAGCACCAGCCCGGGGATGTTGCCCAGGACCACCACGGCGCCCGTGTCGTGCAGCCGCCGGATGTAGTCCCGGAGATAGTCCTTTTTCGCCTGGGTGAGGAACAGCGAGAACTTGAAGTCGTGGTAGAAGAGGTCGAGCGCCACGATGAGTGTCGGCCGGAGCTTTGCGATAGCGTCGAGCCGCCCCAGGTGCCGGCTGCTGCCCGCCCCGCCCTCGGCAAAGACCGAGATCTTCTCCTCGGGCGTCCCCAGGTGCCGTGCCAGGATCCATCCGGGCGAAGGGGCCTTTTCGCTGGCGGAGACGCTCGCCCCCAGGATCACCACGCGCTCGAACAGCCCGTCGGGCGGCCCGGCCCGCAGACCCAGGCTGCAGTGTGCGAGGACCAGCAAGGCAGCTGCGAGCGATCTCCCGGCGCGCGACATGGTGTTCAATGTATAGCAGACCTGCAGCACCGACACAAACCGCCGCCTGCGATCCAATCCGTTTGCGCATGGCAGGTGTCCTTTGTGAACCTCTGTGTCTTCGTGTCTCTGTGGTGAAGCAGCAACGCGCCTACTTGAGCCCGAGGGCGCGGATGCGCTTGTGCAGGCGGGTGCGCTCGATGCCCAGCGCGCGCGCGGCGGCCGAAACGTTCCCTCCGGCCTCCTCCAGCGCCTGGCGGATCCGTTCCCGCTCGGCCTCTTCCCGAGCCTCCTGCAGGCTGCCGGGCGCCTCTGCGCCGCAGGGAAAGCGGATCTCCAGCGGAACCGCCTCCGCCTCGATCGCATCCTCCGCCGACAGGATGGCCATCCGTTCGACGGCGTTGCGCAGCTCGCGCACGTTGCCCGGCCAGTGGTACCCCCTCAGCACCTCGAACACGCCGGCCCCGATCCGCTTCGGCCTGAAGTTGTTCCGGCTGCAGAAGTCCTGCAGGAAGTACTCCGTCAGCGCCGGGATGTCCTCCGGGCGCTCCCGCAGCGGCGGCACGCGGATGGGGACAACGCTCAGGCGGTAATACAGGTCCTCGCGGAACTTTTTCTCGGCGACCAGCGCCTGCAGGTCGTGGTTGGTGGCGGAGATGACACGCACGGCGACCTGGAGGGTCTCCTCCCCGCCCACGCGCTGGAATTCGCCCGCCTGCAGGACCCGCAGCAGCTTGGCCTGCGAAGCCTCGTGCAGATCCCCCACCTCGTCGAGAAAGATCGTCCCGCCGTCGGCCAGTTCGAACTTTCCCCTCCGGCTGGAGGTCGCGCCGGTGAAAGCCCCCTTCTCGTGGCCGAACAGCTCGCTCTCCAGCAGCTCGACCGGGATGGCGGCGCAGTTGACCTTGACGAACGGTCCCGGGGCGAACGGGCTCTGCCGGTGCATGTGGGCGGCGATGAGCTCCTTGCCGGAGCCCGACTCGCCCGTCAGCAGCACGCGCGCGTCCGAACGCGCGACCTTGTCCGCCTGCTCCAGCACCCGCCGGAAAGCCGCGCTTTCGCCGATCATCCGCGGCTCTTCCCCCATGAGCTCGCGCAGCCGGGCATTTTCCTGCTGCAGCGCCGCCTGCTCGAGGGCGTTTTTCAGCACCAGGAGCAGCCGGTCGCGGCCGAGCGGCTTTTCCAGGAAATCGAACGCACCGGCCCGGGTGGCGGACACGGCGTCGGCGATCGTGCCGTGCCCGGAGATCATGATGGCCGGGGCCGGGTCGTCCGCTTTGCGGAGCGAGTGAAGGAGATCGATCCCGTTGCCGTCGGGCAGGCGCACGTCGAGCAGGTAGGCATCGGCACGGGAACCGGCCGGCCGGCTGCGGAACTGCGCCGCCGTCCGGCAGACTGTCACGGCATAGCCGGCCCCTTCCAGCACCAGGCGCAGGGAGGCGCCGAGGTTCGGCTCGTCATCCACGATGAGGATCTTTTTCGGGGGCATTGTTCAGGTCTCCGGTTGGTGAAGGTGCGGAGGGGAGCAGCAGGCGGAAGCCCGCGCCGCCCAGCTGCCCGTCGATCGACAGGAGGTCCCCGCCCGCCAGCAGCGCGTTCTTGCGCGAAATGGAGAGCCCCAGGCCCATCCCTTTCTCCTTGAAGGAAATCGACGGCTCGAAGAGCGAAGCGCGCGCCTCCGCGCTCAATCCCGGCCCCGAGTCGTGGATCTCCACGAGCACATTCCCCCGGCGGGTCCCGGTCAGCCCCAGCACCGTGCCTCCCGCCGCCGCCTCGGCTGCGTTCTGCAGCAGGTTGGTCAGGATCCCCTTTACCTGGTCGACATCCGCCCAGGCCGGAGGAATGTCCCCGCCGGGCCGCACCCGGTAGACGACCTCCGGGTGCGATCCCCGCAGGAATTGGACTCGTTCCTCCAGCAGCGCGTTCAGGTCGAGCGCCGAGGGCCTGGCGGGCGGCTCCGCCGCGAACTCGGAGAAGGCCCGGACACGGCGTTCCAGGCTCTCCACCTCGTCGACCACCACCCGGGCTGCCTGCTCGAAGAAGGGCCGGTCGTCTTCTGACCGGCGGGCGGCAATCTCCTCCACCGTCAGGCGGATGGGGGTCAGGGAGTTCTTGAGTTCGTGCGCCATCTTGCGCGCCAGCGCCTGCCAGCTGGCCACCTGCGCCAGGTAGACCAGCCGGTCGCGGCTCTGCTGCAGATGTTCCGCCGTGTGATTGAAGGCTTCGATGGCGCGGCCGACCTCGTCCCGCCTCACGGATCGGAGCCTCGTCTCGAAACTGCCCGCGGCCAGCTGGTGCAGGCCGGCAGTCAGACCCTCGATCGGCCGGCTGATCCGGTTGGCCATGTAGACCACACCCGCCAGCGACAGGAGCCAGATGAGCGCGCTCAGCAGCGCCAGGGTGTAGGCGAATCCCCGGCGGATGTCCCGTCCCCGCAGCTGTTCCACGCGGGCGCGGGCCTGGCGGTATTGATCCGTCAGTTCGGCCATGCGCACGCCGTTCAGATCCCGGGAATAGAGCCGGATGCCCTCGTCGCGGCGCACAAGGTAGTTCAAACGGTCGCCGTCCGGTTCGGACAGGACGAAGCGCTCCGCATCCCCGCTCTCCCAGAACTGCCGGAGCGGTCCGGGCCAGTTTGCGCTGTCGCCGGCATCGAGCCTCTCGGCCTCGAGCCGGCCGGAGGCGGCCTCCTCCCGCAGATTCTCGCGTGCCTGCCGGTAGAACTCGCGCGAAATGACTTCAAGGCTCCTGGAAAGCCGGTCCAGGTCGTCGGTCGCCACATAGCTGAGGCTGTGCTCCAGAAGAAGCGTGCTCATCCACAGCACCGCGCCGAGCGGCAGGAGCGTTGCCGCGAGGAACAGCAGGATGAGCTTGTGCAGAAGCCTGTTCACGCTTTCAGTAATGACGGTTGCCGATGCCTACCGCTTTATGACGCCGGGCCTGGCGCCGGGACGGGCGCTCTCGGCCGGCCGCTTCTGGTTTTGCCGGTCCTTCAGATCCGCCAGGCGCAGAAGTCCCGAGGTCGCATGCCAGCGCGGCAGCGCATCGGTTTCTTTGCGGCTGAAGATGTCGATCAGTCCGGCCACCGTCAGGCTGCGCCGGCCTTCGTTCGCGCCCTCGACTTCGTTTTCCGCCACCCGGCACTCCAACTCTACCACGAAGGTTTTTTCGGCGGGAAGCTCCGGCCGGGGCAGGGGCATGTTCTCCAGGCACCAGGCGACGGCCTGCGCGGCCGACAGGTGGGAGGCCGAGCGCCGGGGCGGGCCTGCCTGGACAACCGAGAACTTCTCCTCCCAGAGGTCGTAGCTCACGCCGAATCTCTCTTCCAGGCGGGTCAGCGGAAGCCCCCGTGCGGGCGCTATCGTAAGCTTCAGCGCATAGGTGAGGGAAGCCCCGTTGTGCAGCTGCTCCAGCGGCTTCCCCTCGAGGAAGCGCAGTTGGGGCGCCGCCACCCGGAGGTGGGGTCCATCGATCTCCACTATGAGCAGGACGGACTGGGCCCACAGCAGCGTGCCGATGATGGCTGCCAGAGCTGCGGCAAGGAGGATGTGCTGTCGGTTTCTCACCCGCCCTCCTAATCCCTGAAGCCGATCATGAACACCGGGGTCACGCGATTCAGCCGGACCGGGAACGCCAGGGACATGAAAAAGCCGTTCCTCGTCGCGAGGCCGAAGCCCAGCCCGTGCCGGGCCCGGGCAGGCTGCCCCTGGTCCCACACGGCACCGAAATCGTAAAAGAATTCGAACGGCCGGTAACGGTACTCCAGCGAGCCGTGGACGGCGCGGTCCCCGCCCAGGGGCGCGACGTCGAACTTGTTCCAGCCTCTCAGCGCGGAGCTGTTGCCCAGGGAAAAGCGCTCGAACAGCGGGGCGCTCCCCGTGATCAGCCCGGCCTGGATGCGGGCCCCGAAGCGATTCCTGCCCCTGGAGGCCGCATAGCCGGCCGACCAGGAGTGGCGCGTGTAGACGAAGTCGCTGTCGAGCGCCCTCGTGGCGGTCCTCACGCCGTAGTCTGCGCTCAGCTCGTGCCGGAAGCCGCCGTCGCGCAGCCGCCGCCGGAACTGGATGCCTCCGGTCGCCGCGTAAGCCGTTTCGGTGTGGACCGAGGGGTACTGCGTCTGGATGCGCTGGAAGCTCAGCCCCGCCGTCAGCTTCACCTCGGGCAGGGGTAGGATCGAAACCGAGGGCGCGAAGTCCTGCCGCGCGCGGTAGACCCCCGGGACTCCGGGCGAGTCGGCCAGGGCGTTCTCGGTGGCGGGGTTCCACTTCTGGTGGTAGCCGGCAAATTCGAGGCGCAGCTGCAGCAGGTCGGTTCCCACCTTCCGGTTTTCATAGTGCAGGCGGAAGCCGGCGTTGCGCTCCAGCAGGTCCTCGGCGCTGTTTACCAGGCCGAAGACGAAGCTGCTGTGGTGATAGTCGAACGGGAGGTCCAGATCGCCGCTCCAGCCCAGCTTTGAGTTGTAGATCAGCGACGCTATGGCCACCGAGAACTGCTTGCCGCGGTCCCGT
The DNA here is from genome assembly GCA_037444305.1 of Acidobacteriota bacterium. GTDB lineage: Bacteria > Acidobacteriota > UBA6911 > UBA6911 > UBA6911 > JBBIMP01. The sequence goes on along the minus strand of JBBIMP010000062.1, from coordinate 3,878 downwards.
TCCACCTCGAAGATCACTTTGACGCGTTCGGCCTGATCCCCGCGCCTGACCGTCAGCTTCACGTTGTGGTCCTTCAGCTCCTGGCGCAGCCGTTCGGCCAGGTCCTGCGCGGCCTGCTGGTTGTACTTCTGGCCGACGAGCTTCTGCATGTCGTCGTTCAGATCCTTGCTGATCCTGGACTGATTGATGCCGGAGACCTGGACGCTTTCGACCTCGTAACGCTCGTTGACGTTGGTCTCGGGTTTCTGGCCGTCCGCGTGCACCACGGCCGGCAACAACAAAAGCAAAACGATGGTGAGGAGGTTTCTATTTGTCATGCCCCTGTGGATTGCAAGATGCATGCCAGACCGTAACTTATTGATTTGAAACGACGACTACTCCGCCACCCTGTGACCGCAGTTCACACCTGTGCCATTCAGGGAACCCGGGCGCCAGGCTCACTGCGATCCCAGTATGATCTCCAGGAAGTTGGAGATGAAAGCGGGCAGTGACTTGCCCGTGGCCCTGGCCACGCTGGTGTTCACCTGGACGGCAATGGCGAGTTTGTGCTGCGGGCGCCAAAATCCCAGACAAACCGCCCGCCATTTTAATGCATCAGGCGGGTCCGCCGCCCGCGGGATTCTGCAGACCCGCGCGGGTCGTTTCATTGAACGGGCGAGGCGGGCCGGGGTCGGAGGGCATTCCCGATGGCCGGGAGGCCGAGACCCTCCCGCACAGCGGCTTCGTTCAGGGATTCGTCGAAGGCGACGAACTGAACCTGCAGATTAGACTTGCCGGCAAGGGTGAGAGCCGACGCCAGGTGCAGCGCATCTCCGGCCCTCAGCCTGTGGCGCATCAGCAGGCGGCAGGCAAGCGCACTCAACTCTCTCGTGATCTCGACAACGTAAAGGGAAGCCATGTCCTGTTCCATGGCCTCCAACAGTTGACGACACTGCAGCAGCGTGATTTCTCCCTCCCGCCTCAGGCGCCCAAGTGCTGAAGCGATCTCCACTTCCGAGAGCCTGCTGGTAACCGCCGTGCCGTCGAGCAGGAGGCGATTCACCGCCTGGCTGTGCAATTCCGCTACGTAGCGTTTTGCGAGTGCGCTGGCGTCAAAATAGCGGATCAAACCCGGTCCTCGCGGTTCTCGACGACGGTGCCGGAAAGGGGCCGGCCTGAGATCCGGAGCGGCCGGCGTTGCGCCAGGGGCGAGTGTGAATCGCGGGAGAGGATGCCAAGGAGGACGAGTTCGTCGAGCCTGCGCAGCTCGCCATCGGCATCCACGTCGATGGGTTTGAGTTCGGCCACCGGCCGTCCCCTGTCGGTTACCACGAGCGTCCGCCCCTTCCGAACCTGCCTCAAATAGGTGCCGAGCCGGGTCTTCAGCTCGCGCGAACCAACCTTGATCTTTTTCACTTCCCTAACTCCCGGCGGCTATTGTAACCACAGTAACCACATGGGTCAATCCCGGGTTTCAGCGGGGGACCGCAACCCTGAGGCCTTTCTCATGCAACAGGTGATCGGGGAGGGCTTTTGTAGTAGCATGGCCGCCCATGAGTCCGACAAAGACTGCACTGCTGATCACCCTGGGAGCCATTTCCGTCGCCTACTTCGCGATCTGGGTGCGCGACATGGCGCGCCGCCGGCGCGCGGGCGCGGCCATCGGGCGCCCCTCGGCCCTGGAAGCGGGGACCGGCTTCGTCACGAATTTCTTCGACGCGCTGGGCATCGGCTCGTTCGCGCCCACGACCTCGGTCTTCAAGCTGTTCAAACTCGTCGCCGACGAACGGATTCCCGGAACCCTCAACGTCGGGCATGCCCTGCCGACCGTCGCGCAGGCGCTCATCTTTATCAGCATCATCGAGGTGGAGATGACAACGCTCGTCCTCATGATCGCCGCTTCGGTGGCGGGCGCCTGGCTCGGCGCCGGGGTCGTGGCCTCCCTTCCGCGGAGGCGGATCCAGCTGGGTATGGGCATCGCCCTCATGCTCGCCGCCGGCTTTTTCGCCATGACCAATCTCCGGCTCTTTCCCGGCGGCGGCCTTCTGCTCGGCCTCGAAGGCCTGCGCCTGGGGGCGGGACTCGCGGGCAACTTCCTCCTGGGGGCGCTGATGACCCTGGGCATCGGCCTTTACGCCCCCTGCATGATCCTCGTGAGCCTGCTCGGGATGAATCCCATTGCCGCCTTCCCCATCATGATGGGCTCCTGCGCCTTCCTCATGCCGGTCGGCAGCGTCCGCTTCATCCGCAAGGGGAGCTACAGCCCCAGGCAGGCCCTCGGACTCCTGATCGGCGGGGTTCCGGGGGTGATGATCGCGGCCTACGTCGTCCGGCAGCTCCCGCTGACCGCGGTGCGCTGGCTCGTGGTGGTGGTGGTCGTCTATGCGGCCACGGCCATGCTGCGCTCAGCCTTCAAGGAGACCCGGAGTGCGCCCGTCGTCGAAACCGCCCCGACCATTTGACAGCGGATTGCCGGCGAGCCTGGCGGAGATGATGATGGACCACGTTCTTGGACTCGAGTGCCTCCTGTGCGGCGCGCATTATTCGGCGCAGGAGGCCGCCTACGTCTGTCCCGCGCACGGCGACAACGGAATCCTGGATGTCGTCTATGACTACGGCCGGATCGGCCGCCGGATATCTTGCGAATCCCTGGCCGGCAGCCGTGACTTTTCCATGTGGCGCTACCTGCCGCTGCTTCCCGTGCAGGCCGAAAGCGCGCGCCGGCTCACGGCAGGGACCATCCTGGCAGGCGTCGGCTGGACACCGCTGGTGCAGGCGCCGCGGCTGGCTGCCGGCCTCGGACTCACGCAGCTCTGGGTGAAGGACGACGGCCGGCAGCCCACGGCCTCCTTCAAAGACCGCGCCTCCGCGCTCGCCGTGCTCAAAGCCCGGGAGCTCGGCTGCGAAGTGATATCGACGGCGAGCACCGGGAACGCCGCTGCCGCCCTTGCCGGCTTGTGCGCGGCGGTCTCGCAGCGCAGCGTCATCTTCGCGCCCCGGTCCGCGCCGGAGGGCAAGGTCGCCCAACTGCTCGCTTTCGGCTCGACGGTGCTCCTGGTGGCCGGCACCTATGACGACGCCTTCGAGCTGTGTCTCAAAGCCGCGCCGGAATTCGGCTGGTACAACCGCAACACGGGCTACAACCCTTACATGAGCGAGGGGAAGAAGAGCGCAGCCTTCGAAATCTGCGAACAACTGGGGTGGCGGGCGCCCGACCGGATCTTCGTTCCCGTCGGGGACGGCTGCATTCTCGGCGGAATTCACAAGGGGCTGCGGGACATGATTTCATTGGGCTGGATCGACCGCATGCCCAGGCTGATCGGCGTGCAGGCCGAGGGCTCGGCGCCGCTGGCGGATGCCTGGGAACGAGGCCTCGCCGCCGCGGACATGAAGCCCATCGCAGTGCACACGATCGCCGACAGCATCTGTTCGGGACTGCCCAGGGATCGCATCAAGGCGCTGCGGGCGGTGCGCGAATCCGGCGGGGCTTTCATCCGGGTCAGCGACCGGGAGATCCTTTCCGCCATTCCTGCCCTGGCAGGCGGCTGCGGAGTCTTTGCCGAACCTGCGGCCGCGGCCGCCTTCGCCGGCCTGGTGAAGGCCGTCGAGCAGGGCATGATCCACGAGGGCGAGTGCGTCGTCGTCCTGGCAACGGGATCAGGATTGAAGGATGTCCCGGCGGCGATAAAATCCGTGGGGCAGCCGCCGGTGATTGCACCCGAAATGGCGGATGTCCGCCGGATCTTGCGGCAATGAAGCGGCGCCGCGCCGGCATTATAGAAGTCACAATACATGGTGACATCCATGACAGTCCGAGCACGTAGGGGCGTTGTAGGAGAGCCCGGGGCGTAAGCCCCGGGAATAACGGAGCAAAATAAACGGGGAGCCCTGCAGGGGCG
>JBBIMP010000061.1:0-21400 GCA_037444305.1 Acidobacteriota bacterium | reverse complement strand
TTGTCGGCGAATGCCGGGATTGAGCCCTGAAAGGGCGGCACAGCCGGTGCCGCCCTTGCAGGGCTCCTCTCTCCCCTTATCCCGCCTTTCCCAGGGCTTGCGCCCTGGGCTTTCCTGTTGGACCCCTTCGGGGTCCTCGATTCCTTAATTAAGCGCCATTCGGGACAGGCGCCATAACCTCCAAATTCTGCGCTTGGTTTCGAGGTTATGGCCCCTGTCTCCGAAACCTGGAGAGGCGGGTGAGCAGGTCCTCGTAGCGGTCGGTGACCGACTCCCAGGAGTACTCGGCTCGAGCGCGAACTCTGGCAGCTTCGCGGAGAGAGGCAAATTCCTCCGGACGGTCGGCAGCGTCCTGCAGGCGACCTGCCAGGTCCTCGACATCGTTCATCCGGTAGAGGAGGCCGCACCTCTCGACCACCTCCCGGTTTTCGGGGGTGCCGTTGGCAATGACGAGTCCGCCCAGTGCCATGGCTTCGATGAGGGCCGGGTGCGTCCCCCCGACTTCGGTGGCGTGCACGTAGCAGAAGGCGTTGGCCTGGAGCTCCCGGTAGCCCTGGCCGTAGATGGCCCCGGGAAACATGATTCTCGGGTCGCGCGTGGCTTTGACCGAGGCTATGTAGTCCCTGGCGTAGGGTGCATCGCCGACGGCGACCAGGCGTTTCGCCGTCCGGACCTTCTCGAAGGCAGCCACGACGCGGTGCAGGTTGTTCTCCGGTTCGAAGCGGCTGACGTAGAGGAAATAGTCACGAGGCTCCAGGCCGAGGGCCGTCAGGGTGCCGGTACCGCGCGGTGCTTCGGCATCGGCGCCGTAGGGTATGAAAAGGGACCCGCACCCGTATCGGGACCGGTAGTACTGTTCGATGACCCTCGCATCCGTAACGACGGCATTGGGAAACCACACGGAAAAACGCTCCGAAAGCAAGTACCAGAGGCGTCCCAGGCGGTTCCACTTGGACCTCCGCCGCTCGATCCCGTCGACATTCACGGCGACAGGCGTGCCGAACAACCGCGGAATCCAGGCGTAGATGCTGTTGGCGGCGTTGCAGAGGAGCATGACATCGTACCCGCCGGCCAGCGAGTGCAGCACGGAGAGGAACGTGTGAACGATGGTGTCGGTGTACTTCCCGCGCAAGGTGGGCAGGCGCACGATGTCGACGCCGCGGTGGCTCTTCAGGCCCGCGGCGACGTAGTGCGATCTCCCGTAGACCGTCACCCGGTGACCGCGTGCGGCGAGCCGCGCACCGCACTCCTCGGCAAAGGTCTCGAAACCGCCGTAGCCTGCAGGTATGCCCCGGGTTCCAAGAATGGCGATCTTCAAGCGAGCGGATCCTTTTCCGCGATGCCGAGGCGCCAGGCAAACGGCGCGCTCGCGATGAACAGAAACAGGATGAGTACTTCCGAATCGCCGAAATTGTATTCAAACATGCCCGCAGCGAGCAAGGCGGCGAGTGAGCCAACGGCGGCACTGCCGGCGAAGCGGCCTTCGCCTGCATCCGCCGCCCCGGCCGCATGCGCCAGCGCGGCCAGGCCGCCCGCCCCCAACGCCCCCACAAACCACAGCCACAGGATCAATCCCGGGATCCCGCGCTCTGCGGCGATCTGCAGGAAGTTATTGTGCATGTGCTGGTACATCCAGTCGGGGTAGTCTTCGCTCCCGCGGTAGCGCAAGGCCTCGATCGAGACATTCTTCGGCCCCACGCCGAACCATGGGTTGTCGCCGATCAGCCGCAGCGAGGTCTCGAAGAGCTCGATGCGATTGCGGGTGTTGGGATCGTTGGTGTCGAGGCTCGAACGAAGGCGCTGCTGTATACCGGCGGGCGATAGCAGGTAGGCGGCTGCCAGAAGCGCCGCCAGCAGAAAGATGGCGCTCCAGCGGCGCAGCAGCAACAGGATTACGACCACGCCCGCCACCGTTCCGATCATCGCGTTGCGCGTTTCGCTCAGATATATCGCAAGCGCCAGCAGTGCGCAGAGCGGCGCCGCCCACCACTTTTTCCTCCAGCCGAGGCAGAACGCGTAGGCGACCAGGGGCACCAGCACGAGCATCAGCAGTCCCGAGTAGGTCATCCACTGGCTCATGAAGCCTGAGATGCGGTTCAGGGCGTCACGGTGCGGATTGAGGGCGAATTGCACCAGCCCGGCGGAGGCCGCCACCACCGCGACGGCGAACAGCGCGCGGTAGGTCCAGAGGATAGTCCCTTTGCCGCTGAACAGCATCACCACCAGGAAAGGGATCAGGAAGAGATAAAACTTCTTGACGATGGTCAGTCCCAGAGCGATGTCGGCTGAGGCCAGAGCCGCCGCCACCGTCCAGAGAAAAAACAGCGCCAGCGGCAGTGCCACGCTCCGCGGAAATGACGGAAATCGCCCGCCAGGCCTCGCCGAGAGCCAGAGGACGCCCCCGGCGGCGCCCGCCAGGAGGATCTGCGATGCAGCGATCGAGACCAGGGACAGGCAGATCGAACCCGCAAGCGCCACGAATGCCGCCTGCCTCGGCCTTCCAATCACCGATGCAGGCAGGTAACGGGTGGCCGGGTCGGACATGAATTGCATCTCAAGGCCGCGGGGAGCCATACAGGAGTTTCTCACAGAGCTTCTCGGTTTCCCGGATCTTTCGTTCCAGGGTGAAAAGCTTCTCGACGCGATCCCTGCCCACCTTCCCCATTCTACGGGCTCGCTCCGGTTCGGCCGCGAGCGCGTCGATCGCCTGCGCGAGTTTTTCGGGATTCGCAGGCGGTACAAGGAGGCCGTTGTCGCCGTGATGGATCAACTCCGGGATTCCGCCGACGCTGGTGGCGACCACCGGCAGGGAACTCGCCATGGCGCTAAGGATCGCCGACGACAAACCCTCGGACAGGCTCGGCAGGACGAACACATCGAACGAGCGCAAATAAGACAGCGGCAGTCTCTGGAAACCCGTGAACTCGAAGCAGCCTGAGAGGCCGGCTTCGGCGACCTCCTTCTCCAGGTCGTTTCTGCAGGCACCGTCGCCCACGATCACGAACCTGAGCCGGGACCTGACCTGGGGAATCAGGGAGGCTGCGCGGACCAGGTGGAAGAGCCCCTTTTCCGGACTCAGGTGCGCGACGGTCCCGACCACGACCCGACCATCTGCCGCTTCCCGGGCGGCGGATTCCTGGTCGGGGAAAAGCAATAGGTCGATTCCTTCATAGACGGTCCGGATGAGGGCGGAAGGTACCCCGGCGGCCTCCAACTGATGATGGATGCTCTCGGAAATGGCCACGATGCAGTCTATTCCCCAGGTGTATTTGATCCTGGTGAACACCCCGCGCCGCAGCGGAAAATTCACCCTGCGGAAGATCATCCGGACCCGGGCCTCGCTGAAACGCGAGACCAGGCCGCCCAGCAGAACCGGGCGAGGGGTGTTGAAAGCGAGGATCTCGGGTCTGTGGTCTCGGAGCAGCTTCCAGAGCCGGAGATAGGGAACGATTCCGACTTCCCGCGGGATGGCGAGGGGATGAACCTGGACGCCCGCCTGGACGGCGCGTCGCTCCAGGAGCGTCGAGGGGTGGCATACGAGGTGCACCCGGTGCCCCCGCTCGAGCAGCCCCCGAAGCAGGGAGAGCAGCTGGTCCTGCCCGCCCCTCCAGATCTGTTCGGTGTCCACGAACAAGAAAGAGATCATCGTTCCGACAGCGCCTGATATCGCTCGCTAAAGCTTGACCACGTTCGGCGCCTTCCCCTTCACGGCGTTGCGGCAGTCTACCACGAGGGGGGATTCCCTGGCGATCAGGCTGTAGTCGAAACTGCTGTGATCGGTCACCACCACGGCGCAATCGAAATCTCGCAGAGCTTCGGAGGTCAGGTCGACCGAGCGGAGCGCCGAGTGGTCCAGGCTCAGTTCGGGCACCAGAGGATCCGAATAGGATACCTCGGCTCCCTCCTCCTGCAGCAGCTTGATGATGTCCAGCGCGGGGGATTCGCGCGTGTCGGTGATGTCGCGCTTGTAGGCTACGCCGAGCACCAGGATGCGGGAGCCGTTCACCGCCTTCTTGCGCCGGTTCAGCGCCCGGGCGATGCGGGTGGCGACCCACTCCGGCATGTGCGTGTTCACCTCGCTGGCGAGCTCGATGAACCTGGCGTTGTAGTTGAAGAGCTTCAGCTTCCAGGACAGGTAGAGCGGATCGATCGGGATGCAGTGCCCGCCCAGGCCGGGGCCCGGATAAAACGGCATGAAACCGAAGGGCTTGGAGGCGGCCGCTTCGATCACCTCCCAGACGTCGATCTCGAGCTTGTCGCAGATGATGGCGGTTTCGTTCACCAGGCCGATGTTCACCGCCCTGAAAGTGTTCTCCAGCAGCTTCACCATCTCGGCGCTCCGCGTGGAGCTCACCGGGATGACCTTTTCCACGACCTGCTCATAGAGCAGTTTCGCCAACTCGGTGCACGCGGGCGTAACGCCGCCTATGATCTTCGGCGTGTTCCGCGTGTTGAAGTGCTGATTGCCGGGATCGATTCGTTCGGGCGAGAAGGCGAGAAAGAAGTCCTGGCCCACCTCGAGGCCGGCCTTCGAGAATTCGGCAAGCAGGATCTCGTCCGTCGTTCCCGGGTACGTGGTGCTTTCCAGGGTGATGAGCATCTGCGGGTGCAGGCACTGGCGGATCTTCTCCGTCGCATCCGCGATATACTGGATGTCAGGGTCGCGCGTCTTGCGCAGCGGTGTGGGAACGCAGACACTGACCGCGTCGATCTTTTCAAGTACGCGGTAGTCCGTAGTTGCCGAGAGCTTGCCGCCCGATACGAGTTGCCGCAGCTCCGCCCCGGCGACGTCCTGGATATAGGACCGGCCGCGGTTGACCTCGGCCACCCGGCCCTGGTCCACATCGATGCCGAACACCTGGAATCCCGCCTTGCCGAACTCCACGGCCAGCGGGAGACCCACATAGCCGAGGCCTATGACGCCGATTTTCGCAGAACGATCGTCGATCTTGTCTAGTAGCTTCACCTGATTGCCTCCGGATTTGTGCGATACCAGGCCAGTACTTTCTCGAGACCTTCCCGCAGGGAGATCTGCGGGCAATAGTCCAGCAGGCTGCGGGCCTTGCCTACATCCGCGACCGAGTGGCGGACATCCCCCGGTCGCGCAGCTTCGTAATTCGGTTCGATGCGGGTGCCCAGGATCTCATTCAGCGTGCCGGCCAGCTCGTTGAGGCTCGTCCGCGTGCCGCAGCCGATGTTGAAGACCTCGCCGGCGGCGCCGGGGTGCGTTGCCGCCACCCAGTTGGCGTCGATGACATTCGTGATGTAGGTGAAGTCGCGGGTTTGTTCGCCGTCCCCGTAGATGGTGGGGGGCAGCCCGGCCAGCAGGCGGGTCGCAAAGCGGGGGATAACGGCGGCGTACTCCGACCGGGGGTCCTGCCGCGGGCCGAACACGTTGAAGTAGCGCAGGCAGACCGTTTCCAGTCCGTAGAGCACGTGGAAGAGGCGGCAGTAGTCCTCGTCCGCCTTCTTGCTCAACGCGTACGGTGAGAGCGGACGCCCCACGCGCGTTTCCACCTTCGGCAAGCCCTCGTCGTCGCCGTAAATCGACGACGAGGAGGCCACGACCACCCGCTGTACGCCCGCATCGCGCGCCGCAAGCAGGACGGAGAGCGTGCCGTCGATGTTGGAGAAGTTGGTGGCCGCCGGATCGTCGATGGAGCGGGGAACCGAGGGGAGTGCAGCCTGGTGAAAAACGTATTGGGCTCCCCGAAAAGCTTCGCGGAGGATGCCGGTTTCGTTGATATCCGTCCTCAGGATCCTGACTCCCTCTGGGTCGCGATCGGCCCAGCCCTGGAGGTTCCTCTCCCTCCCGGTGCTCAGGTTGTCGACGATCAGGACCTCGTGCCCCTGGGCCAGGAGGTGTTCCCCCAGGTTGGACCCTATGAACCCGGCGCCGCCGGTGACCGCCATTTTCGCCATAAATCCGCTCGTATCATTCAGATATCAAGAGAACAGATCGTCAAACGAGGCCGCTCATGTTAGCAGAGAAGAACCGGGCGCGCAATCGCACCACGGTCCAGTCAGGGAGAGGCCGTGATTCTCCCTTTGAAGTTTTTCCGGCGGCCATCAATAATTGAGTTCGGGGAGCGAATCGGCCTAGCGGCCCGGGCTCCATGTGACTCGGCGCCTTTGTGGCGGGTGGTTTGGGAGGTTGGTGAGTTCACCTCCGCACTTCCAACGATCAGGAAGGAGCAGTTTCCTTGCGGGTGAGGATTGTCTGCGGAGATTGCGCACCGGAGTTGGGCCGCTTCATCCATGCCTACGTTGGCAACGTCTGCCGCGGCATCGTGGCAGCGCTCAGGGTGGAGCCGCCCACGGAGAGCATCCTCCTGGAGGTGGAAGGAGATGCCGTGAGCCTGCAGGTGGATGGACGCCCTGTTTCCCTGGACGAGAATCGCGGGTTCGCCGCGGTGATCGTCCGGGACACCGTGCGGGGGATGACCGGAAGACTGAAGGGCATAGTGCCCGGGGCGGCAATCCGGATCCGCGTAGATCTTGCACGCGGGGAGTAGTCCCGGTGCAGCGGGCTCTGCTCCTGCATATACGATGAGGAATCGCGGATGAAACGGGGGAATAGGGGACGAAAAAGGGCGACGCCATCACCCGCGAACTGAGAGCCTGACGGCGCCCGCCGGATCCTGAGAGGGGCGCCGCCGGACCGGGCTTGAACGAATGGAGGACACGGAGAATGACACCGATGCGAGCGACGGCGGCCGCGGCAATCCTGGCGATGGGCTTACTCTCGAATCCGGCCCGGCCGGCAGAACCGGCGGCGCCCGTGCAGAGCGGCGAAGAGCGCCGCCGCGGTGACTTGTCGCCCATGCGGCTGGCCGGGGGCTCCGTGGTCAGGTTCGGATCGTTTGCCTCCGAGTCGCTGGGCCGCGCGGAACGCTACAGCGTTTTCCTGCCGCCTTCCTTCGAAAGGGAGCCTGACCGCACCTACCCGGTGGTCTACTTCCTGCACGGCCTCAACAACGACGAGACGAGCTGGACGGCCGAGCGCTACGGCAGCCTGCACGAAAAGGTCGAAGGGATGATCCTCGAGGGCGAGTTGCCGGAGTTCGTCATGCTCCACCCCGACGGGGCGGACAGTTTCTACTGCAACACCCATGACGGCGCGCTGCGCTACGAGGACCTCGTCGTGGATGAGCTGGTCGCCTATGCCGAAAAAACCTACCGGGCACGGAAGGACCGCACCCAGCGCGCCATTGCGGGAACTTCCATGGGGGGATTCGGCGCGCTCAAAATCGCCTTCAAGCACCCGGGCCGCTATGCGGCCGTGGCGGGCCACTCGCCCATCATCTTCCTCGGCAAAAATCCCCTCGATGTCCCGGAGACGATGCGGTCCTCGCGCTTCTTCCAGTTCTTCGTCTCCCTGCTGAAACCGATTTTCGGAGACCCCCTCCGGCAGGAATTGTGGGACCGGGACAATCCCCTGCTGCTGGCCGCGCGGGGCGGCATGGAGGGCCTCCGCATCTATTTTGACTACGGTACAGAGGACCGATACAATCGCACCATCCGCCTGGACGAGGGCGTGAAGGAGCTCAGCAGGACGCTTTCCCGGGCGGGCGTGGAACACCTGTTCAGAGAACACCCGGGAGAACCCCACGGGTGGGTGCTCGTCGCGGCGCACCTGAAGGAGACGCTGCAGTTTCTCTGCCGCAGCTTCGACCCATAACTTATGGCATGGTCGCCGCCGTGCGGCCCTGAGGCGCGCACTCGCGGAACGCGGGCGGCGCGGCGCGGGAAGGAGCCATGAAGACCATCATCGAACCGTTCAAAATCAAGGTCGTGGAAAAGATCAGGATGACCTCGCTCGAGGAGAGGGAGCAGGCCCTGGAGCGGGCCGGCTTCAACCTGTTCCTCATTCCGGCCGATGACGTGCTGATCGACCTGCTCACCGACAGCGGCACGGCCGCCATGAGCGCCCAGCAGTGGGCGGCGGTGATGGCCGGCGACGAAGCCTATGCGGGCAGCCAATCCTGGTTCCGGTTCGAAGAGGCCGTGCGCCGGATCTTCGGTTTCACCTACGTCATCCCGACCCACCAGGGACGAGCGGCCGAGCGGATCCTCTTCACCTCCATCTGCCGGCCGGGCGACATCGTCCCCAACAACACCCACTTCGACACGACCCGGGCCAACATCGAATACCGGAAGGCGCAGGCCGTGGATCTCGTGATCCCGGAAGGAAAAAGCCCCGCCACCTGGCATCCCTTCAAGGGGAACATGGACGTGGAGGCGTTGCGCAAGCTCATCGCCAAGCACGGCCGCGAGAAGATCCCCCTGGTGATGCTCACGATCACCAACAACTCCGGGGGCGGGCAGCCGGTCTCCATGCAGAACATCCGCGAGGTCAGCGAAGTGGCGCGGCGCCACGGGATACCTTTCTACCTCGATGCCTGCCGCTTCGCGGAGAACGCCTGGTTCATCAAGCTCCGCGAGCCCGGGTACGCGGGGAAATCGGTGCCGGAGATCGTGCGCGAGATGTTTTCCTGCGCCGACGGGTGCACCATGTCGGCCAAGAAGGACGGCATGGCGAACATCGGCGGGTTTCTCTGCACCAATGACGGCGCCCTGGCCGAGCACGAAAAGGAGCTGCTGATCCTCACCGAGGGATTCCCGACTTACGGCGGCATGGCCGGGCGCGACCTGGATGCAATCGCTGTGGGGCTCAACGAGGTCCTCAGCGAGGACTATCTCCACTACCGCATCGTCTCCACGCAGTACCTCGGAAAGCACATATCGGATCAGGGCGTCCCGATTGTGCAGCCCCCGGGAGGGCACGCGATCTACATCGACGCCAAAGCGATGCTGCCGCACATCCGGCCGCTCGAATATCCGGGGCAGGCCCTGTGCTGCGAGCTCTATCGCTGGGCCGGAATCCGGGCGGTCGAAATCGGATCGGTGATGTTCGGAAAGCGCGATCCAGACACGGGCGAAGAGATCCCGGCGCCCATGGAACTGGTGCGCCTTGCCATTCCGCGGCGCGTCTACACGCAGAGCCACATCGACTACGTGGTGGAAGCCATTCTCGAAGTTCACAGCCGGAAGGATTCGCTGAACGGCCTGCGGATCACCCATCAGTTGCCATCGCTCCGGCACTTTACCGCCCGCTTCGAGTCCCTCGAAAGGGGTGCTGCAGCCGGGAACCGCTGATGTCCGAGTCCTCGAGCCCCGTCACCGCCGAGATCTTTCGTTACATAGCCGTACAACGCTTTTAAAGGAAAGGGAAATCTGATGGACACACACGCCGGCAGCGGGAGCGACAGGCTGGAGTTCAATCGAAGACGGTTCATCGGGTACTTCTCGGCCGTGGGGCTGGGATCGACCCTCATGCCCGGAGCCATGACCGCCGTGGCCCAGGAAGCCGGGGAGATCACGGCGGACATGGTAGCGGCCGCCGAGCGGATCGCCGGCATCGAGCTCCCGGCGGAGGCCCGCCGGCGGATCGTGGAGGGACTCAATGGAAGAAACAGCCTGATCCGCAGATATGAAAACCTCCGCGGCATGAATATCGACAACAGCCTGCCGCTGGCGCTCGTCTTCAACCCCGTCCTCCCGGGGACCAAGCTGCCGTCAGAAAAAAGACCGTTGCGGATGACCGACGCGGACATTCATCGGCCGCGCACCGATGCAGACCTGGCCTTCCTGCCGGTGACGCACCTGGCTAAGCTCGTGAGGACGCGGCAGGTGACCTCCACCGAGCTGACAAAGCTCTATCTTGCCCGCCTGAAGGAGCAGGATCCGGTCCTGCATTGCGTGGTCACCCTGACCGAAGACCTGGCGCTGAAACAGGCGGCGGAGGCGGATCGCGAGATCGCGGCCGGCAAATACAGGGGCCCGCTTCACGGAATCCCATGGGGCGCGAAGGACCTGCTGGCGGTCAAGGGCTACAAGACCACCTGGGGAGCTTCTCCCTACAAGGACCAGGTGATCGACACCGACGCCACGGTTTATGCCCGGCTGACCGAAGCGGGGGCGGTGTTGGTCGCCAAGCTGACGCTGGGCGCACTGGCACAGGGAGACCGCTGGTACGGCGGCCAGACCAAGAGCCCCTGGGATCCCAAAAACCAGGAAGTCGGCTCCAGCGGTTCGTCCGCCGGGCCCGCCTCGGCCGTGGCCGCGGGACTCGTCGGTTTTGCCATCGGCTCCGAGACCCGCGGCTCGATCATTTCGCCGGCCAGCCGGTGCGGCGCGACGGGCATGCGGCCCACGTTCGGACGGGTCAGCCGCTACGGCGCCATGGCGCTCAGCTGGACAATGGACAAGATCGGTCCCATGTGCCGCACGGCCGAGGATTGCGCCGTGGTCCTGCACGCGATCACCGGTGCCGACGGGAAGGACAACTCCGTCATCGACGTGCCGTTCAACTGGGATTCGGGCGGCGACCCGAAAAAGCTGCGCGTGGGCTACCTCAAGGCGACCTTCGAGCCCGAGATCCGGGAAGATCCGGAAAATCCGCAGCGGGCGGAGCGGGCGCGGGAAACGAAGCGGCTGAACGATGAGGCTCTCGGGGTGCTGCGCGGCCTGGGCATCCAGCTGAAGCCGGTCGAGCTGCCCAGTTTCCCCTCAGCCGACCTTGGATTCATCCTATCCACCGAGTCCGCGGCCGCGTTCGACAGCCTGACGCTGAGCGACCGGATGGAGTCGATGATCGGCCCGCCCGAGCGCAGCAGTTGGCCGGGAACCTTCCGCATGCACCGGTTCGTCCCGGCGGTCGACTACCTCCAGGCCAACCGCATCCGCTACCGCATGATGGAGGAGTTTGCCGCGGTGTTTTCGGACATCGACCTGTTCCTGGGGAGCGACCTGGCGCTGACGAACCTGACCGGTCACCCGGAGGTCTGCCTGCCGCACGGCTTCGACGGCCGGGGGCAGCCGTCCAGCCTGCGCATCACGGGGAAGCTCTTCGGGGACGAGGAGATCCTGTTGCTCGCGCACGCGTTCCAGAGCCGGACCGACCACCACCTGAAACGCCCGAGCCTTTAGCGCACCCGGCGAAAAGAGATACGGTGACGGTGGCCGAATTTAGGGCGCGGAGCCTGAGTCCTCCGGAAATCTTCGCGTCCTCGCGTCTTTGCATTAAGCATTCCAGGCGGCCGGTCAACGTTCGGCGATCAGCAGCAAATCGCTTGCCAGGAGTGGTCTAAGGATAGCTTCAGGTGGCGGGGATGCGGATGGAAACGGGATGATTGTCACGGAAGCGTCTTGCGGATGGTGACGACGGTGAGATGGGCCGCGAGCCGGCGTCAAAAGGGAAAGCGCAGACCGCCGTTGATGACACGGCCGTCCAGGGGGGCCCAGGCGTCGACGGTCCATCGTCCATCGGCAGCCCTCGACGGACGCACCAGAGGATCGTACCGCGTCTGCCGGACGTTGCCCAGATTTTCAAAGTTTATGAATGCCCGCACGGCGCCGAATCGCTTCTCGATCAGGGTGCCGAAAATCAGGCAGCCTCTCCCGCGGGAGCGATAAGGATTTTCTTCCAGCCACTGCCGGCCGGTGTAATAGACTTCCACGCCCACGCGCCCCCAGTCCTCAGTCTCCCAAATGGCGATCAGGCTAGCCGAGTTCCGGGGTGTCAACGGCACCTCCCGGCGACCGAACGCCTCTGGATTTCCCTCGGTGGAGCGCGAAAACCCGTGCGTGGCCATCAGCACGAAACCTTCCCGACGGTAGCGCCCGAGCAGTTCTGTGCCCCAGGTGCGCACCGGTTCATTACTGTTGACCAGCTCCACGGCACCGGCCGCGGCCGTGCGGTGCTGCGATGGATGTCGAACGTGGGAGCCGTACAGGGTAGCCACCACCTCGAAAGACCGCCGGCTCCAGGAGGCATCTATCGAGGCTCCTCGAGCCCGTTCGGCGGCCAGGGGGAGGGGAATGCGCAATCTCGCCAGCCCTGTCTCAATGGTCTCCTCGGTGAAGGGCGTGGGAGCAAAGAACCCTGTGCCTGCCGATAGCCGTAACCTCCAACCGGGTGCCGGTTTGTGCAGCAGTGACAGACGAGGGCTGGCGAAGGTGCCGTAGCGGCTGTGGTGGTCCAAACGCGCGCTGATCCCCAGTGTGCTCAGATTGCCGAGCTCGATCTCATCCTGTAAGAACAGCCCGGGGGTGGTAAAGCGGTAATCGAAGGCCGGCAGGTCGCGCCCGTCGTATGCGTCTTGTTGCAAAGCACCGCCTACTAGCCAGTTGTGCCGTCCGCTGCTGCCCATCAGTACGGCCTCGCCGAACCACGTGATCTGACGGCCCCGCTCCAGGAAATCCCCCAGCAGGCGCCGTTCGGAGCGCCAGGCGAGCGAGCCGCGAAGCGTCACGAGTCGATTTCCAGCCAGCGGAATGCGCAGCACGCTGCCGGTATCTACGCGCCGCGTGTCCAGAAACTGCACAAAAGGGCGGCCGTCGGGAGCCGCGGCGCCGGCCAGTGTACCCCCTCGTCGGTCTTCGGCCATCACTCCCAGCGTGGTGAACAGCGTGCGTCCCTTGCCGTTCTCCCAGAACAGACGCGGACGTAGAACACCGCGCTTGTAGCCGGGCATATCGGCCCAGCCGTCCGCGTCCAAATCCTGTCGCGACTGGCCATGAAGTCCGCCCAAAACGGTGAAGGCCCAGTCGCCCCGCGGGGGCTCCATCATCCAGAATGTCAGGTCGGCCGCTTCCTGTGTGCTGACATTGGCCAACACCTGCCGCTCTTTCAAAGACGGCCGCCGGGAGACCAGGTTGATGACCCCCCCAGTGCCGAGGGCCCATACAGCGCCGAGGCGGCGCCTTTGATGATCTCCACCTGCTCCACATCCAAGGGGGGAACCTGCATCAGGCTCAGCGCGTCGCCCTGCAGTCCATAGAGCGGCAAGCCGTCCGACAACAGCTGCGAGTAGCGGCCGCGCAGGCCCTGGATTCGTACGTTAGCCGCCCCGATAGAGGGCGCGGTGGTCTGTACCCGCAGGCCGGTGGTCTCGCCCAACAGCATGGCAATGCTGCCCGGGGTCATCAGCGCCTTCTCCTCGATCTCCTCGCGGTCCACCACCTCGACGCGCACCGGCAGATCCTCCAGGCGGCGGTCGCTGCGCGCCGCAGTGACGATGATCTCCTCCTGGATGGACACCTGAGGCAGCAAGTTCGCCTCGATCAACGTCTCGGCCACGGCGGTCACGTCTACCGGCAAAGTCAGGACTTGGAAACCGGCGGCCGTTATCGTCATGGCGTGGCGGCCCTGGGGCAGCGCAAGCTCCACCCGGCCCTGCACATTGGTTTGGGCCATTCGGCCGGCGACCTGCACATTTGCCGCAACCACCGGTGCGCCCTGCGGATCCCTGACCAATAGGACGAGGGCGCCGGAATCAACGGACCTCGCAGGCGGAGGGGGGCTCTGCCCCATGGAGTTCAGCGAGAGGGCCAAGAGGAATACAAACATTCCGGTCAAGATAATGGCCTTTGATTTTTGCGAGAGAATCACCCTTTCGGACGAATCAAAGCATAGCAGAGATGGGATCCAATGGGCAGCCGAAATGCTTCGGCGACAGATTCGGCTTCAACGGCCCAGGGGCGGCTTGATGAGGGAACACCGAGAAGCGGCGTATTGCTCCTCATAGTTCCGCAATCGCCGCCCGGACCTGCATCACCCATATTTCCGAACGCAAAGGCGCAAAGCATGAGTCCTTCAGATATCTTTGCGTCCTGGCGTCTTTGCGTTAAGCATTCCACTCGTCCGGCCGTGAGATAGGGGAGTAGGGAATTCCGCCGCTTTGCATCAGGCTGGACATGCGTGGGTAGTGATTCCAGAGCTCGCCGGTGAGGGAGTTGAGGCTGCCTGTGCTGCCGGAAGTGATCCTGCAAGCTTGATGCCGTGCTCGAATATTGCCGCGGGCCGGGTGGCATGGAGCCGCAACAGGGGGAACCTCTCCCGGATCGGCCCGCGGAGAACGCCTGCTACGCCAGCATGCTCTTGATGGCCTCGGCACCGGGCACCTTGCCCACGACCTTTACTGCGCCGTCGACGGCCAGCGCCGGCGTTATCATCACGCCGAACTTCATGATCTCCGGGATCTCCGTCACTTTGACGATTTCGTATTCGATGCCGAGCGCTCTGGCGGCGGCGTCAGCCTGCCTGGCGAGCTCGTCGCACTTCGCGCAACCGGTGCCGAGGATTTGAATCTTCTTCACGCTAGGCTCCTTGCTGCCATAAATCAGAAAAATGCTCCGTAGATGATGCCTGAAACCGTGGCCATCACGACCACGAGCGAAACGAACACCAGCGTCTTGCGGGCCCCCAGGATGCCTCCGATGACCAGCATGTTTGGCAGGCTCAGTGCCGGCCCGGCCAGCAGCAGTGCCAACGCCGGTCCCTCTGCCATGCCCGAACCGCGCAGCGCCTGGACGATCGGCACCTCCGTCAGCGTCGCAAAATACATGAACGCCCCGAATATCGAGGCGAAGAAGCTGGTCCAGACGGGCCACAGCGCCCGGATGAAATCCGCTGTGCCGCCGGTC
Organism: Acidobacteriota bacterium; assembly: GCA_037444305.1. Classification (GTDB taxonomy): domain Bacteria; phylum Acidobacteriota; class UBA6911; order UBA6911; family UBA6911; genus JBBIMP01. The sequence continues at coordinate 6,910 of JBBIMP010000061.1, read as the reverse complement.
CACCCTGTTGCCTGCAGCAGCAGATCAGGAGTGCCGCCCGCGAGCATCTGCACATAGCGGCCGGGAACCAGGCCGTCGTGTCCCGGCCGGCCGAGCAGGAATCCCGCGACCAGCACCCCGGCGAAGAGCAGCGGCACGATCTGCTTGGTGAAAGCCCACGTCGATCCCACCCACTCACGCAGTTCCGCCGGCCGGTACCAGCGCCACAGCATATAAGCCAGCACCAACCCCGCCGCAGCCACCACGAACCATCGGCCCAAATACACGAGGCTGAAAATGCCCTTGTCCGGCAGCGTCTCGACCGAGCGCAACTGGGCCGCAGGAACAGAATACTCCTGTCCCATGGCGTCGAGAATGCGCAGGCCGGTCTCATCGTGGAGAATGATCTGCCCCTGGACAGAGTAGGACGCCAGGCCGTCTGGGCAGCACAGGAAGACGGCGCGCGTGTCGCCGCTGCGGGCCCAATTTGCGAAAACGAGGATCGCCACCAGGGCGGCGAACACGGCCGCCGTCTGCCGCAGAGGGCGCGGCGCCTCCATGGCCGGCATTACCGCCGGCCGGAGCGCCTTTTGCTGCTCCTCCCGGCCGTATAGCAGGTGCATGATGAGGCCGATCACCAGGGCAAAGCCGACGGCGCCGGCCGCCCTTGCAAGGCCCAGCTGCCAGCCCAGCACACGGGCCGTCAGGACGATTGCCAGCACGTTGATCGCCGGGCCGGCGTAGAGGAAGGTCACCGCAGGCCCAAGCCCCGCGCCGAGGCGGTGGATGCCCGCGAACAGCGGCAGCACGGTGCAGGAGCAGGCCGCCAGCGCGCTGCCCGACACGCTCGCAACGCCGTAAGCCAGCATTTTGTTCGCGCCGGCGCCCAGGTAGCGCATGACCGAAGCCTGGCTGATGAAGACCGCGATCGCGCCCGCGATGAACAGTGCCGGCACCAGGCAGAGAAGCACATGGGCGCGCGCGTAGTCGCGGGCCAGGTAGAGTGCTTCAAACAGGCCGGCATCGAAGCGCTCCCAGCCGACGGGCAGCCAGAAAAACGCCGCGAAAAGGGCGGCCAGCCCCAGCAGTTTCAGCCACTCTTTTTTTTGCTCACCCATTGGTTCGCCCGTAGTTGCAGGGACACCGGCAGGCCTGAGTCACTTTGACCTGCGCGATGCATGATACTGATTGCCTGGGCAATAGCCAAGCGCCCAGCCTGCAATCAGGCGGGATTTGCACAAGTGTGCAACTCCTTCACGCTCCCCTGCCTGGTCGCCGACATCCCCTGCCGGGGTGTGAACGCCATCATCGGCCTGGGTCTGCTTCGGAGATGCCCGGTCACGATCGACTTCGAGGCAAAACGGCTGACCTTCGGATCGGGAGAATTGCCGGGCGAGACGATCTTTTTCGATCCTTCCGCTTCCCTGGTGCTTGTCCCGCTTAACCTGAGCGGCAAGCGCGATCGGCAGATACAGCAGCGTGGAACCGTCGAGGAAAGCCGTGTTGAAGGCTTCTGCGTTGACGCCCGTTCTGCTGCAGGCGGCTGTATTACCGCCTCTGTTCGAGGTATTCCAGCGCAAGCGAGCCCATCAGCGAGACCGCCTGCGGCAGCGCCGCCTCGTCGATGTCGAACTTCGGGTGGTGGTGGGGGAAAGAGGTTCCGTCCCCCATGCCGAAGAAGAGGAATGCCCCGGGAACCTTCCGGAGGAAGTAGGCGAAATCCTCTCCGCCCATGACCGGATCGATGTCCAGGACACGCTTGCCGCCCAGGACCTCCCCTGCGACCCGCAGCGCCAGGTCGGTCATGGCGGCGTCGTTCACCACCGCCGGATACCCGCGCGAGTAGGCCACCTCGCAGCGAGCTCCGTGGGCGGCGCAGGAGGCTTCGGCCACCTCTTTGACGCGCTTTTCCATCAGGTCGCGGATCGCCTCGTCGAAGGTGCGCACGGTGCCGGTGAGCGTGACGTCGCACGGGATGATGTTGTAGATGGTTCCGCCGTGGATTGTCCCTAGGGAAAGCACCGCCGACCGGAGGGGATCGACGTTCCGGCTGACGATGCTCTGGAGGTTCACTACCAGGTTGGAGGCCGCGAGAATAGGGTCCACGGCCTGCTGCGGCATCGAGCCATGTCCACCCTTGCCGATCACCTTGATCGTGAACTCGTCGGCGGCGGCCATCATGGGGCCGCGGACGGCGCCGACCGTGGCGGTCGGCATGCTCTGCCAGAGGTGGAGGCCGAAGACCGCGTCGACTCCCTCGAGGGCACCCTCTTCGATCATCCCCAGCGCCCCGCCGGGGATCTTCTCCTCGGAAGGCTGAAACAGGAAGACCACCCTGCCGGAAAATTCGCGCTTCCTGCCGGCCAGCAGTTGCGCTGCGCCCATGAGGATAGCCATGTGGCCGTCGTGTCCGCAGGCGTGGCACGCGCCGGGATTGAGGGAGGTATATTCCTTGTCGCCCTCTTCCTGGAGCGGGAGCGCGTCCATGTCGGCGCGCAGCGCCACGGTTCTGCCTCCGGGACGGCCTTCCAGGATCCCGACCAGTCCGGTGCCGGCGACGGACCGGACGGGGATGCCGAAGCCCTCCAGCTCGTCCCGGACTACCGAACTTGTACGCCGCTCCTGCGTCGCGATCTCGGGGTGGCGGTGGAAATCGCGCCGCCACTCGATCAACCGGTCTTTCATGGATTCGGCATCCCGCTTCAGCTCTTCGATCATCTGGTTCCTCCCATCCCGGATCCGCAGAAGTGCGTTACGTGATCATAGCCAATCCTCGAGCGATCGGCCAGAGCTGCAGGGATAGAACAAGAGAGCTGCGACAGAGAGAAGCAGTATTGAAGGAATGCAGCAAACGGAGCCGCAAACGGCAGTGAGCGGCCAGGCCGCCCAACACGCTGCCGTCGCTGCCCATCGATCCCAGGGGCAGGAGGAGTATTTGGGCAACCGGACCCGTCGCTATCGCTCCGGGCTCCGTTCGATCCCGACCGGCAATCAGAGACGGCAGAAGGAGCAGGCTTCAACCGTTCCTGCGAAATCTCTCCGCACTGTGAATTCTCAGAAATACTTCACATAGACGATGTAGATATCCCTCTCGTCCCTACTGGAGGTGCCGGTACGAAGCTGGTTAAATTTTAGCGCCCCTTCGACATTACTCGGGGAGGCCATCGATGTCCCGCTCATTGTTGTGGTCCCCCTCTGAGGCGCGTCGAGAGAATGGAAACGCCGGGTGCCCAGATGTCGACGCAGGTGCCGTAGTTGCTCCAGGAGGGTTCATTATTGTTGAAGTCCGTGGCAGCCGTAGTAGCGACCCCGTTCAGCGTGCCTGCGCCGGCGCGGGCAGGCGATGAATTGCAGGCATTCGCGCCCTCGTTTCCGGCAGCGACGGCGTAGAAAACACCGCTTGCGACTGAGTTGCTGACGGCGGTATCCAGTGAAGTACTCGCTCCGCCTCCCAGACTCATGTTTGCGACTGCAGGCTTTACCGCTTTATTCGTCACCCAATCGACCCCCTTGATGACGCCGGAGGTGGTTCCGCTGCCGCCGCAGCCGAGCACTTTCACGCCAACCAGGGGCGCCCCGGGCGCAACGCCTACGACGTCGCTCGTGTTGTCGATGGCGGCAATGGTGCCGGCGACATGCGTGCCGTGGCCGTTGCAGTCCTCGTTCTTTCCACCGGCGAAGTTCACGTGCTCCACGACATTCAGGTCCTTGTGCTTGCGGTCGATCCCCGTGTCGATGGCATAGGCGCGGACATTCGAGACGGCGCCGCTGCAATCGCCTGCCAATGTTGAACTCAGGTCCGCGTCGATCCGGTCGATCCCCCAGGGAAGGGCCTGTGCGATGGCGTACATGATGGCGTCGGGCTCCACATAGGCCACCAGCGGGCTCTGCTCCAGGTGCCGTATCTGTCGGGCCGTAAGGCGGGCAGAGAACCCGCGCGCGGCCGCACTGTAGACGTGCTCGGCTCGGAATCCCACGACCGCCTCCAGGGCCTGGACGGCGCCGAGCACGCCGCGGTCCAGGGAGTCCCAGGCAGGCGGGTTGGCCGCGGCTCTCTCATCGGCGCGGGCGAACCCGCGGAAGGAGTCCAACTGAACTCCGGGACTGAACATCACGATTACTGGGAAGGCTCCTCCGCCCTGCGACTGCGCCTGCGTCCTAACCGCCGCATCGGAGAGAAACCGCAGCTACCGGGCCGCTGTTTCATTTCAGCCTGCCCGCCATAAGGAGAGAAGACCGCGATTCAAACAGGCTCAGCAGGCGCAAGGCTTCTGCCCGTGTGCGGTTCGATTCGAGCCATCTTCCAGGCCGGTGACCGCTTTATGGCCCGGAGTCCCAGAATAATCCTCTCAGCGTTCAATAATCCTGGAAAAGCGGAGTTATAGGATTGTAATGTTGTAACTCCACCCTGACTGCAAAGGCGATTGCCGATATCCAAAATATTGGAACAGTATTTTGGATTTTCCAGGTCCCAGTGCCTGACTCCAGCAACCAGGCGGTTGGACATCTCCACAACTAATTGATCAGGATGGCCTTTTGGGCATTGATCCGACACAGTCCAGGCGGCAGCTTCTGGCACGATGGTTGCTACTACTATAGTACGAAGCCCTGAGCTGTCCTGCATTTCTTAGATCGGGGCAATGTCAGAGAGGGCCTATTTCCGAATTGGTCCTTCAGTTGATCGGCGGGTGGCCTATAGCAGCCATCCGCCAGAGGGTAGTCTGCTCTTCGCCCGCGATCCTTCTCTGAAAATGTCTGGCCGAAGCCGCAGGCACAGCGCCATTACGGCTCCGGCTCAAAACTCGAAAGTCAGAATCAGGCCCATCAGCCCCGGGAAGCAGTCCGGTTTTTTCTGCGAGGCTGGTAGAGCAGAAAGGAAAGGATCACATCTATGGTCAAAGCCACTTTACGTGTGCTCGTCCTGTCGGCCCTGATCCTATGGCCTGCAGAGGCGTTGGCACAGGTTAGCGCACAGGGACGAATCTTCGGATCCGTTCAGGATCCGTCCGGTGCCAGAGTTCCTGGGGCGGAAGTTAAATTGGAGGATGAGGCCACCAAGGACCTCCAGGCAACCGTCTCGGCTGAAGACGGCGGCTTTGTTTTCGCGAACCTTAAAATCGGCACCTATCGCCTGACGGTCAGCGTGCCCGGATTCAAAACAGTCGTTCACAGCGGCATTCGGGTAGAGGCGGGACGCAACAGTGAAATCCCGGTGAGGCTGGAGTTGGGCGAGGTAGCCACCATGCTGGAGGTCGTCGGCGGACAGGCCATTCTGGAAACCATCTCCACCGCCATTGAGAAAAATGTGACGGGAGACATGCTTCGCAGTCTGCCGCTGAACAACCGGGACACGCTTGATTTCGTTCTGCTGTTGCCGGGCGCTCAACAGGGCGGCACGGCGCGGCAGAGCACATTTCTCGGTTTGCCCAAGGGCGCCATCAACATAAGCATGGACGGCGTCAACGTGCAGGATAACCTGCTGAAAAGCGCATTCGGCGGGGGCATGTTTACGCTGATCCGCCCGCGGGTGGATGCCGTGGAAGAGGTGAGCGTCTCGTCGGCCGCAGCCGGCGCCAATGTAGGCGGCGAAGGGGCTGTTCAGATCCAATTCGTCACCCGGCGGGGCACCAACAACTATCGCGGCACGGCCTTCTGGGATCATCGAAACGACGCCCTGAACGCCAACACCTGGTTCAACAATGCCCGAGGTTTGCGGAGGCCGCGAAACCTGCTGAACGTGTTTGGCGGGAACTTCGGAGGCCCCATCCTCAAGGACAGGATCTTCTTCTTCGTCAACTACGAGGAGTTCCGGTTGCCCGAGTCCCGGCCGCGCGAGAACCTGATCCTGACGAAGGAAGCGGCAGCGGGTGTTTTCCGCTACCGCGGAACCGATGGTGTCGAGCGGACCGCAAACCTGCTGGGAATCGCCGGGGCGGCAGGCTTCCCGGGCAGCATCGATCCGACCGTTTCCGGCATGTTGAGCGCCATTGATGGAGCGCGCGCTGCCGGCGCCATAAGCAGTTTCGACCTTTTCCGCGACCGCTATCGATTCGAAGCGCCCTCGACCCAGCTTCGCCGCTTCCCCACGATGCGGGTGGACTATCACATCAGCGACAAGCTGCTGTGGCACGGAGTCTGGCACTACAACTACTTCTCCGCCACGCCGGACACGCTGAACAGCATGGATCCGACCTTCCCGGGCCTGGGCAAGCCGGCCGGGCAGTACTCCAATCGCTTTTCGGTGACCACGGCGCTGCAGTGGCGCATATCGCCCAGAATGAATAACGAGTTCCGCTTCGGAGTGCAGGGAGCGCCTATATCCTTCTTCCCCGAATCCGGCCCGGAAATCTACCCGGCGGGCCGCCGGGTCATGTGGCCTTTGAGCCTGCAGAGCCTGCATGCGCGACCCGGGCTGGCGGGCACCTCCCGCGGCCTGCCCTCGCTCCGAAACACACCTGTATACAGCATCCAGGACAACCTGAGTTGGGTTCGCGGCAAGCATACGTGGAACTTCGGCGGGCAGCTGAGCATCCTGGCTGCCGGGGACCGGTCCTTCGGCTTTGCCGGCGTACCGACGGTTTCCTTCGGAGTGGCGGCCGGTGACCCGGTGTCCACGCCGCTGAGCGCCGCAAACATGCCGGGCGTCAGCACGGCGGACCTGACAAACGCACGTGCGCTCTACGCTATGCTGACGGGCCGGATCTCCTCCATTTCGGGTTCACGCAACGTGGATGCCGACAGCAAAAAGTACGCCCACCTGTCGCCTCTGCACCGCAAGGAGAAGGGGGTTGAGCTGGGACTCTACTTCACCGACACCTGGCGTGTCCGGCAGGACCTGACGCTCAACTACGGCCTGCGGTGGCAGTTCCAGGGGGCTCTGTACAATCCCAACGAGATCTACACCAGCCCCAGCTTTGCCGATCTGTGGGGT
>JBBIMP010000060.1:0-23271 GCA_037444305.1 Acidobacteriota bacterium | reverse complement strand
TGCTTTCCGGCCGGGAGCCCACGGAGCCCGGAGCGATAGCGACGGGTCGCGTTGCATGATTGGGCTACCTTACCGCATCTCTTAAACGAGGCTTTCCCCGGCGGCAGCCTCGATGCGCTGTGAACCTCTCTGGTGTCGCAGTGAAAATTTCCTCGCAGCTCTCGAGGAAGCTCAGTCGGGCTCAAGCGCCTGGAGAATTGCTGCCAGCAGCGCCTTCTCCTGCGCCGGGAAAACCGTGCGGAGGTCGACCAGCGCTCTGTCCTCTTCGAGCCGCAGGACGACGGGCGGCGCATGGGCACGCAGCCGCGCCTCCATCCGGCTCACGCTGATGTGCGCAGGCCGGATCGAAACGAGCTTTGTCGACAGGACGGTGTCGGGACAGGACCCTCCCCCGATCACAGATTCGCCGTCGACAATGCCGACGCTCACGCCTGCCGGTAGCCCCTTCCGCAGCCGCCTGCAGAGATTCCCCGCCCGGCGCCGGATCTCCGCCAGGGGCATGCTTATGCATCGCAGGACTGGCAAATCCACCATCGCCTTGCCGGTCCGGTAACTCGAGAGTGTGGCCTCCAGCGCCCCGTAGATCAGCTTTTCCACGCGGTAGGTCCGCATGAGCGGATTCGTTCTCACCGGCTGGACGAGTTCCCGCCGGCCCGCGATGATGCCCGCCTGCGGACCGCCCAGCAGTTTGTCCGCGCTGAAGCAGACCAGGTCCGCCCCTTGGGAGAGGCTTTCCTGCGGCACCGGCTCGTCCGCTATGCCGTACGGGCGCAGATCCAGCAGGCAGCCGCTGCCCACGTCCTCCACCAGGGGAATGCCCCGGCGCCGGCCGAGTTCCGACACCTCGCGGAGCGTGGGGCGTTCCGCGAAACCCCGTATGCGGAAGTTGCTGGGGTGAACCCTGAGCAGCAGGGCTGTTTCCGGCCCTAGGGCCGCCTCATAGTCGGCAATCCGCGTTTTGTTGGTGGTCCCCACTTCGCGCAGCCTTGCTCCGCTGCGCGCGAGGATATCCGGGATCCGGAAGGAACCGCCGATCTCCACCAGCTCGCCGCGCGAAACGACGACTTCCCTGCCGGCGGCAAGCGTGTTCAGGATCAGGAAGACCGCGGCGGAGTTGTTGTTTACGACCACTGCCGCCTCGCACCCCAGGAGCTGCCGCAGCATCGGCTCGACCAGCTGATCGCGGTGAGACCGCCCGCCGCTGCCCAGGTCGAACTCCAAGTTGGTGTAACCGGCGCCGACTGCCGATAAGGATTCCTGGGCTGCCGCGGACAGGGGAGCCCGCCCGAGGTTGGTGTGCAGAATCACCCCCGTGGCGTTGATCAGGGGTTCGAGCGAGGGGCGAAGGCTTTGTTGCAGCCGGTGCTCCAGGAGAGCCGCAAGCGCCTCCGGTTCCGTCGTCACGGACGCCGCCGGCTCCTCCGCCAGGAGGGCGGTGCGGATATCGCCGAGAAGCGCCTGGATCTGGGAGACCACGAAAACGTGGCTGGTCCTGTCCACCCACGAGGCAACCTCCGGGCGGACCAGGAACTGGTCGACCGCGGGAATCCGGCGCAGCCTCTCTGCACGGCTCTCCTGGGGCATAGCGCCATTTCAGCACAGCCCCCGGGGACTGTCAATCGCGCCGGCGCATGGCCGGCCCGCGGACGGGTTCCAGCGAGCGAGGTGGGATGGTCGATTACGAACAGGAACTGACGAACCTGGATGACTCGCTCCTCCGGCTGAGGGTGGAGTACGACGTCTATTTCAACGGGAGCCGCAAGCGCCCCCCGGAAGACCTCAAGCTCCGGGTAGAAAAGCTCGTCCGCAGGCTGTCGGAAGCGTCGGACATGAGCATCGCGGAGAGGTTCCGCTACAACACGCTCGTCACGCGGTTCTATGTTTACAAGGACCGCTGGCGGCGGGCAGAGAGGAACCTCGATCAGGGCAAGGCTGCTCCTAAGCCGGCACCCGTCCCTGCTACAGCCGCAGCCGCTCAGGCGCCGGCCGCATCACAACCCGGGAGTCTGCGCATCTCGATCGCCAACCCTCAGGTTGAAGAGGACAAGGTGAGGCAGTTGTTTGACAGTCTGGTTTGCATGAGGGGGAAACATGCAAGCGGGCCGATCAACATCTCGTTTCAGCAATTCAAGCAGTACATCTCCTCCCAGACCCAGACCATCCGCGCGAAATACAAATGCTCGAAGGTCGAGTTCAAGGTGTCGCTGGAGCAAGACGCTGTTCGTTTCACTGCCAAGGCGGATGACCGATCCTAAACGCTGGATTGACTGCTGCTCTCGAGTTTGAAGACGTTTTCAGCCTGGGGCCCGCGGGGCCCCTGCTTGACGTCGAACTCGACCTGTTCTCCTTCTCTCAGGGTCCGGTATCCCTTCTCCTGGATGGCGCTGTAATGTACGAACACATCGGCGCCCGACCCCTGCGATATAAACCCATATCCCTTTGTGTTGTTGAACCACTTTACGGTACCGCAGACTCTGGCCATGCTACTTCCTCCGTCAAAACATGTTCAGGACGCAGAACTCCCTGCTTCCCGGAATCGCTTCCTTTCGGTGGGATAGTTAGGATATTCTAATCGCCTGATACCTCAGATATTTACGGCCAGCCTAGATTAGAGGAATTCGGGTTGTCAAGGAGAAAAGTGTTCTCTTGTGGTACATGGAACCTTATACTACGCGGTGTTCTTTGACCCGGATTAATTATATGTAAACTTGGAGGTGTATATGACGGTCATCCAGCGCGCCCTGATCAGCGTCTCCGACAAGAGCGGCCTTGCCGATTTCGCGCGGTTCCTGCACGAAGGCGAGGTCGAGATACTCTCCACGGGCGGCACGGCTGCGCACCTGCGGGCCGCCGGAATCCCGGTGGTCGATGTGTCGGACTTCACCGGGTCCCCCGAGATCCTGGACGGGAGGGTCAAGACGCTCCACCCCAGGGTGCATGCCGGCCTTCTCGCCATCCGCGGGAAGAAGTCGCACGAGGAACAGATGGCTGAGCACGGCATTCCGGCAATCGACCTGGTGATCGTGAACCTCTATCCCTTCCGTGAAACGGCCGCGAAGGAGGGAGCAGCCTTCGAAGAGGTTGTGGAGCAGATCGACATCGGCGGCCCGAGCATGGTCCGGTCGGCCTCCAAGAACCATGCTTCGGTCGCCGTCATCACCGATCCGCTCGATTACGGCTGGGTGCAGAAGGAACTGGCTACGCGCGGGATGACCCTGTCGGGCGCGAGTCGGTTCATTCTGGCGCAGAAGGCCTTCGCCCTGACCGCCGCCTACGACTCGGCCATCGCCGCCTGGCTGGCGCAGCGAGTGTGGAGTGCCGATGGTGCAGTCCCAGGGTCCACAGAAAACCTGCCGGAATTCAAGGTAATTCCCCTCAAAAAGGCCGGGGACCTGCGGTACGGCGAGAATCCCCACCAGCGCGCCGCGCTTTACCGGGAAGTCGGCGGCTCCCAAGGCGGCGTCGCCGGCGCCGAGATGCTCCACGGCAAGGAACTGAGCTACAACAACCTGCTCGACTCGGACGCGGCCTGGAACCTGGTGCTCGAATTCGATCGCCCGGCTGCGGCCGTTATAAAGCACACGAACCCGAGCGGCGCAGCGCAGTCCGATTCCCTCCTGCATGCCTACACCCTGGCGCGGGACTGCGACCCCGTATCCGCTTTCGGCTCGGTGGTGGCCCTCAACCGCACGGTCGACGCGGAAACGGCCGCAGAACTCAACACCACCTTCGTCGAGGTCGTGCTCGCTCCCGGATTCGATCCGGAGGCTCTCTCGCTGCTGAAGCAGAAGCCGAGCCTCCGCCTGCTGCAGATGGGGCCTCAGCCGCCCGCACGGCCCCTGCTCCGGCAGATTGACGGCGGCTACCTGGTCCAGGACAAGGACGCCTACTACCTGAAGGATTCGGATCTCAAAACGGTCACCCGCCGCGCGCCGACGCCCGCGGAGATGCAGGCCCTTCTCTTCGGGTGGCGCGTGGTGAAGCACGTCAAATCGAACGCCATCGTCTTCTGCGACGCCGCGCGTACGCTCGGCATCGGCGCCGGCCAGATGAGCCGTGTCGATTCCGTGACCTGGGGCGCGCAACGCGCCCGCTTTCCGCTGCAGGGCGCAGCCATGGCCTCGGATGCTTTCTTTCCCTTCCCCGACGGCGTCGAGGCGGCCGCGGGCTTCGGCGTGCGGGCCGTCATCCAGCCCGGAGGCTCCGCCCGCGACGCGGAGGTCATCGAGGCCGCGGACCGGCTGGATCTCGCCATGGTCTTCACCGGCATCCGGCATTTCCGACACTGAGCCGCCGGAGCCATCCGCCATGCAGATTTTTCCCTATCGCGCACGGAAGCTGCACTGTGAGGGCGTCGCGCTCGCGGACATTGCCCGCAGCGCCGGCACGCCGTGCTACGTCTACAGTCAGAGCGCCCTGGCAGCCAATTTCCGGGAGTTCAACTCTGCCTTCGGCGACCGCGACCGCCTGATCTGCTACGCAGTCAAGGCCAATTCCAACCTTGCGGTCCTCCGGCTCTTCCGCGACCTCGGTGCGGGCTTCGACATCGTGTCGGGCGGGGAACTCCGCCGTGCACTGCGCGTCAAGGCGGACCCCGGCAAAATCGTCTTCTCCGGGGTCGGGAAGACAGAGCCGGAGATCGATCTCGGCCTGGCAGAGCGGATCCTGCAGTTCAATGTCGAGTCCGCCGAGGAACTGGCCATGCTGGAGGCGCGTGCGCGGGTCGCCGCCACTACCGCCAGGTTCGCCCTCCGGGTGAACCCGGATGTGGATCCACGAACCCACCCTTACATCTCCACGGGGCTGCGCCACAACAAGTTCGGCGTGCCCATGAGCCAGGCCCTCCCCCTGCTCAGAAGATTCCGAAAATCGAAACACCTCCGCGCCGTCGGGATCGGGTTTCACATAGGCTCCCAGATCACGCAGCTCGAGCCCTTTCTCCATGCCCTGGACCGGATCCGGCAGCTGGCCCGGGCTCTGCTGGCCGAGGGTTTCGAAATACTGAACGTGGACCTCGGGGGGGGATTGGGCATCCGGTACAGGGACGAAGAACCGCCCAACCCCAGGGAGTACGGCCGCGCCATCCGGGAGGCGTCTGCAGACCTGCCGGGCCGCCTGATCCTGGAACCGGGGCGCGTGCTCGTCGGAAATGCCGGCGCGCTCGTAACGCGCGTCATCCTGACAAAGCGGAACGAAGGGAAGAACTTCATAGTGGTAGATGGCGGGATGAACGACCTCATGCGCCCGAGTCTTTATGGTTCCTATCACCACATCCTCCCGGAAACCAGCAGCCGGCGCGCGGTCCTGCCGGCCGATGTCGTCGGCCCGTTGTGCGAGAGCGGCGATTTCCTTGCCCGGGACAGGGAGATCCAGGCGGTCGCCCCCGGCGACCTGCTGGCGCTGATGAACGCCGGCGCCTACGGTTTCTCCCTGTCGTCGAATTACAACTCGCGGCCGCGGGTGGCGGAAGTCCTGGTGAAGCAAAACCGGTTCCGGGTGATCCGCGAGCGGGAGTCGTTCGAAGACCTGATCCGCGGCGAGCGCACCCTGCCCTTCTAGCAGGATATCCGTCGTATCCCTCCGCGCCGGACCGCGGAATGCCCCGCGGTCCGCTCCAAGCTGCTGTTTTGCTCATCCTGAAATCCGGATCCGCCTATAATGCACTTTCGAGGCATTGCACCCATTCCAGGAGATCCTTATGCTCTTCGTCATCGATGTGGGCAACACCAACACCGTCCTCGGCGTCTACCGCGGCGAGGACCTTCTGCAAAACTGGCGCCTCGCCACCCAGCGCGAAAGGACCGCGGACGAGTGGGGCATCCTGATCCGCACGCTCTTCCAGCTGGGCGACATCCCCAACGAGACCGTCTCCGGGATCGTGATCTCCTCGGTCGTTCCCCCGGCAAGGCCGGCCCTGGAGGAAATGGCCCTCCGCTATTTCGGCCTGCAGCCGCTCTTCATCGAACCGACGATGGACCTGGGCATGGCGGTGCTGTACAACCCGCCGATGGACGTCGGCGCCGACCGGATCGTCAACGCCATCGCCGCCTACGAGGAACACGGCGGCCCCGTGATTATCGTCGACTTCGGCACCGCCACCACGTTCGATGCGATTTCCGCGCAGGCGGAATACCTGGGGGGGGTCATCGCACCCGGCATCGGCATCTCGGCCGAGGCCCTCTTCCTGCGGGCTGCCAAGCTCCCCCGCGTCGAACTGCGCGCCCCCGATAAGATCATCGGCGACACCACGGTAGGGAGCATGCAGTCGGGCCTGTACTGGGGTTACGCCGGCCTGGTCGACGGCATCCTGCGCCGGATGAAAACCGAACTGGAAGAGGCCTACGTCGTCTCCACCGGGGGCCTGGCAGAGCTCATCTTCCCTGCGTGCGAGGAGATCGACTCGGTCGAAAAAAACCTCACCCTGCTGGGGATGCGCCTGATCTACGAACGCTTGAGATGAACTATTACAACTACTTCACCGAAATCGAGGAGCACTTCGTCCGCAGACGCGGCAAGCACCTCATGGTCTCCCCGATGGACTGGAGTCTGATTGCCACCTGGAGGGACTCCGGCGTCCCGCTGCACGTGGCCATCCGCGGCATCGATATCGCCATGGACGGCTTTTTCGCCAGCCGGCACAAGAGCAGGTCCAAGGTCAGCACTCTCTTTTACTGCCACGACAGCGTGATGGAGGAGTATGCGCGGCACCTCGAGGCCCACCTCGGAGAGGCGCCGCCGGCAGCTTCCGGTGGATCCGGCGCCGGGGAGGCAGCCGGGTGCGCCGATGACCGGGAAGGGCCCGCCACGGCGGAGATCGCCGCCTTTCTCGAGTCGAGATTGGGTGAAATGAGGGCGCTCCTCGAGAAACAATCCGTGATGAAAGAGCCGCCGGAAGGCATCAGCCGGCTGATCGGGCGCCTCGAGGAGCTATTACGAAGTCTGGGGGGGAGCGAGACCTACCCGGCATCGCTCGAGCGCGACCTTGGCATCCTGGACCATACCCTGGTCGACGAACTCAAAAGCATGGTGCCGCCCGAAAAAAGCGCGGCGTGGGAGGAGGAGGCGCACCGGGAGCTGAGGGTATACCGCAAGCGGCTCGACAAGGAGACCTACGGGAAAATTCTGGACAATTTCCTCCGCGGGAGGATCCGCCAGGAATTCGACATCGGAGAGTTGAGCCTTTTTCACCTATGAAACGAAGGACGGACAGGCCGGGCAGAGCACCGGACAGGCAGGCCACAACCGAGCCTCTGGCCCTTGAAATCGAGAAGCTCGTCTACGGCGGCATGGGTCTCGGCCGGCATGAAGGCAAAGTCGTGTTTGTGCCCTTCACCGTCCCCGGAGATCTTGCCGAGGTGCGGATCGTCGAAAGAAAAAAGAACTTCAGCCGCGGCGAGGCGACGAAGATCCTCCGGCCCGGACCGGGGCGAACGGATCCCGCCTGCCGCTATTTCGGCCGGTGCGGAGGCTGCCAGTGGCAGCACCTGGACTACGCCCTTCAAATCGAGGCGAAGCGCTCCATCCTCGAGGAGATCCTCCATCACCGGCTCCCGCAGACCCGCGAGCTCTCCATTTCCATGAGAGCCTGCACCCGGGACTACGGGTACCGTTCCCGGGCGCGCATCCACGTGCAACAGCGGGGGGACCGCCGCAGAATCGGATTCCTTCACTACCGGTCCCACTCGGTCGAAGACATTGAGAGCTGCCCCCTGTTCCGCCCGGCGCTCAACCATGCGCTGGCCGCGGTTCGATCTTCTCTCGCGGCCGCGCCGCAGGAAAGCGGGAGAACGGAAGTGGACATAGCCTGCACCGCCGACGACGGCCGCTGGGCAGCCGCCGAAGCCCGCCCCGATGCCGAAGCCAGCCTGGCCGAATGCCGCTTCGCGGGCCTGGAGACGGGTGACGAGGATACGCTTCAGAGGGACGTGGGCGGTTTCATCCTGCACACCCTGCCGTCGGTCTTCTTCCAGGCCAACGACTACATGGTCGGCGAACTCGTGGAAAGGGTGTCAAGGCTCTGGAGCCAGTGCGGCAGCAGGAGCGCCCTCGACCTCTACTCCGGTGTCGGTTTGTTCTCCCTGCCCCTGGCCCGGCGCTTTGCCCGGGTGGTGGCCGTGGAAACCTCCCCGGAAGCCGCGCACCTGTGCGCCCAAAACGCATCGGAGGCCGGATTCGCCAATCTCAGGACCATGAACGCCGATGTCCTCCCCTGGATGGAAGCTGCCGGCTCGGTGGCTGCGCCCGAATTCGACCTGGTCTTCCTGGACCCCCCCCGCGCCGGCGCCGGCCCCGAAGTCATGGATCGGCTCGCGGAGTGGGCGCCCGAGACGATCATCTACGTTTCCTGCGATCCGCAGACCCTCGCGCGCGACCTGGCCGCTCTCCCCCAAAGGGATTACCGCATCGACTTTGTCGAGGGTCTCGACCTGTTTCCGCAGACCTACCACTTCGAAACCATCGCGCGGGTCCGCCGGAGATAGCCGCCCCGCCCGACGAAGACCAACCTCATGCAGGGCCGCTGGGGAGAAATGCCGTTCCTGCCGATCGCCGCCTGCCTGGCGCTCGGCATCGCCGCTTCGGTCCGGCTCGAACACTACAGCTTCCCCGGAATCGCCGCCGGATCGACGGCGGTAATTTTCGCTGCGGGCGCGGCCCTGGGCCTGAACCGTCCGCGAACCGCGCTGGCGCTCGGTCTCGCCGCGGTATCCCTCGGCGGTCTGCTCATGACCCTGGCTCAACGGGACGGCTTGCCTCAGCATCACATCTCCTCCCTCATCGCCGCGGCGAAACTTCCGCTAGAGGCTCCCGTGGAATTCGAAGCCTGCGTGCTCGAGGAGCCCTCGCCCCGCGCGGCCGCCAGCATCACCCTGGCGGAGTTGCGCGCATTCCGGCAAGACGGCCGCTGGGTGCCCTCCTGCGGCAGAACGCTCATCCGCCTCCCCCTGCCGGATCTGCCGCCGGGCGACCCGGTGCCCGGCGCTGAACTGAGATACGGCGACAGAATCCGGGGCTGGGCCATTTTGAGCGTGCCGAGGAACTTCGGCAATCCCGGCGCGGCGGACACCGCAGGAGCCCTGGCCCGCAAAGACATCGGCGTCATCGCCCGGGTGAAATCCCCAAGGCTGCTCGAGGTGCTCCCCGGAGACTGCCGCCGGCCCTGGCAAGCGATTGCCGCAGGCGCCAGGGAAACGATAAAGCGCCGGCTCCAGGAGATCGGCCGGGACTCCCATGCACGCGAGGCGGCGGTTCTGGCTGCGATCATGATCGGCGATTACTCCCGGCTCGAACCTGCAACCCGGGAAATCTTCCAGAACGCCGGCACCTACCACGTCCTGGTCGTTTCCGGGCTTCACGTGGGATGGATCGCGTGGCTCCTGACCCTCGCCACACGCCTCCTGTTCGTTCCGCAGCGCGCGGGGCGGATTCTCGTGGCTGCCGGCATTCTCTTCTACGCCCTGGTCGTCGGTTTCCAGGCCAGCGTGTCGCGCTGCCTCTGGATGTTCGGGCTCTGCCTCCTGGGCCAGGCTCTCTTCCGCTCCGCCTCCCCGGCAAACGTCGCCGCTGCCGCCGCCTTCTTTTTGATGGCATTCCGCCCGTATTGGCTCTTCGACACCGGATTTCAACTCTCGTTCGTTTCGGTCATGGCCATAGTTCTGCTTGCGCTTCCCTGGATCGACACCGGGCTCCGGCCGCTCACCGAGCCTCTGCGGCGGGCGAACGATCCCGAGCGGCTGCACCTCGACCCCGGACCCTGGTCGGCACGCGGCCGGGCGTTGCGGACACGAGCGGAACTGCTGGCGGAAGCCATTGCCGACCGCATCCATCCGCTGGCCGGGAGGTCGGTCCTCTGGGCTTTCCGCATCCTGTCGTGGGTGTTCTTCGCCGCCGGCGGGATGTTCCTCATCTCGCTGGCCATCCAGTTCGCGCTGAGCCCGCTCATGGCCTTCCACTTCAACCGGCTCAGCTGGATCGGCCCGTTCGCCAATCTGGCCGTAATGCCCCTTGCCTCCGCCACCCTGGCAGCGGGGCTTCTCGCAACGGCGGCGGGCGGGCTCCCGCCGGAAACGTGGCTGACTCCCGCAGCGCTCCGTGTGACAAGCGCCCTGCTGGAGACCACCGCCTGGATCACTCGCCTCCCGGGCGCCTGGCAGCGGTGCGCCACGCCCACCGCAGGGGCGACGGTTGCGGCCATGGCTGTCATCTTCTGCCTGTCGCTGCCGCACCGGCGCCGATGGCTGACCATTCCCGCAGCCTTGGGTCTCACCCTCGCGTTCGCCAGCGGCCCGGGCGGCGCCATCCTCCGCCCCGAATACCGCGCACCGGAGGGTCTCCTCAGACTCAGCTTTCTCGACATCGGGCAGGGGGAGTCGCTCGTGATCCGCTTCCCCGACGGCCGCATTTGGGTCCAGGATGCCGGAGGCTTTTCCGTCGTCACCGAAAACCGCGTCGAGGAGAGCCACTGGGATCCCGGCGAGATGGTCGTCAGCCGGTATCTCTGGTGGCAGGGCGTGCGCTTCATCGACCGGATTCTCATCTCGCATCCCCACCAGGACCACGCGGGCGGCGGCGCAGCCTTGCTGCGCAACTTCGGCGTGCAGAGCGTCTTGATGTCGGAAGTCCGGCGGGAGGATGCGATGCCGCGCCTGCTGGCCGCCGCGCGCTCGGCCGGCGTGCCGGTGCGCCTTTCGGCCGCAGGCCGCGAAGAGCATGTCGGGGGCGTGCGCGTCCGCGTGCTCCATCCGCCGGAAATCAGCCCGCGCCGCTCGCTGAACGACAACTCCATGGTCGTCAGGCTCGATTACGGCCGGTTCTCGGTTCTCCTGACCGGCGATATCGAGACGCGCGCCGAACTGGAACTCCTGGCCGGAGGGCATGACCTGCGGAGTCTGCTGCTCAAGGTCGCGCACCACGGGAGCCGGTCTTCGAGCCGCGAAGCGCTTCTCGACAAGATCGGGCCGCGCTGGGCGGTGATATCGGCCGGTCGCGGCAATCCCTTCGGGAATCCTTCGAAGGAGGTCGTTTTCCGGCTCCTGCGCCGCGGCGCGCGGCCCCTGATCACCTTCGACCACGGGGCGATCTTTTTCGAAACCGATGGGGCCGGTTACCGGCTGTCCAGCCACCGCGCCGGAAAGCTCGAATCCGGCACCCTCCCGGTTCGCCAGCCCGCACTGAATATTAATGCCATCGGTGAACAATAGTGGACGCGGGCCGAGGATCCTTTCAGAAGAGCAAAACCATGGCACGCGGATGAACACGGACTAACGCGGACAGACTCCGCCTGCGTTCATCCCCGTCCCGATTTGATCGCAGCCCAATGTTTCAGGAACAACCTGGGCCGCGGTTATTTCGACTGGTTCTCGAGGCAGAAGAGGTGCTTCTCGCCACGGATGAAAATCTGACCGTGCGAGAGCGCTGGCGAAGCCCGTATAGGCTCGCCCAGAGAATTGGTCTGAAGAATCTCGTGCTTGGGCCCCGCCGAGACTACGAAGACATCCCCGTCCTCGCTGCTGAGCAGGATCTTGCCTTCGAAGGCCACCGGCGAAGCGATGAACGATGCGGCCACCGGAACACGACCGTCTTCATAGAGGACCTCGCCCGTTTCCGGATTCATGCAGGTGAGAATTCCCTTGTCGGAAAGCAGGTAGAGAAGCCCGTCATAGAGAATGCCCGACGGTACGTAGGCCGTGCCCTTGTCGTAGGTCCAGAGAATGCTTGAAGAGCCGGTAATGTCCCCCGAACCGCCGGTCCGGATGGCGAAGGTCCGCTTCGTGGGAAACCCGGCCGACACGAACACCCGTTCGCCCTGCACCAGCGGCGAAGGGATGGCGTTGCTTTTCACCCCACCCGAGCGCCAGAGTTCCCTGCCCGTCGCGGGCTCGTAGGAGATGATCCACTCGTTGCCGGTGGTCACGAGCTCAGTCCCATTGGGGCCACTTACGAGCACGGGGGTGGACCAGCTCACCTGCACCTTCCGCGCTGTGCGCCAGACCTCTTTCCCCGTGGCCTTGTCGATCGCCACGATGAACGAGTTCTCGCCCATGTCCTGATCGCACTGCAGGATAAGAAGGTTTTCGTGCAGGATCGGAGATGTCCCCGTCCCCATGCCCAGCGTGGCGATGCCGCCCAACGACAGCTGCCAAACCAGCTTCCCTTCAAAATCGTAGCAGTAGAGACCTTCCGATCCGAAGTAGACGTAAACGCGCTGGCCGTCCGTTGCGGGCGTGCCGGCGGCGTAGCTCCCCCTGCGGTGCCGGTGGTCGTACACCTTGCCTTCGTAGGCCGTCCTCTCCCACAGAATCCCGCCGCTGCGGCGATCCAGGGCGATGACCTTGAAGGCGTGTATGTAGTCGGATCCAACCCAATCCGGGTGCGTGAAGTCCTTCCCTCCAACCTGGTGCTTGATGGCGTTCGGCTCCGGTAGCTGCTCGCCCCGCACGGTCGAGGTCAAAAAGACCCGATCGCCCCAGACGATCGGCGAGGAGTGCCCATCCCCCGGGATCGCAGTCTTCCAGCGAAGGTTTTCGGTGGCGCTCCACCGGACGGGGTAGCCCTTCTCTTCGGCCACCCCCTGACCCCGCGCGCCGCGCCACTGCGGCCAGTTGGCAGCGGCATCCGAATCCCCCGCGCCGGCACTCCCTGAAATCAGTAGAAACACCCCCGCCAGTACGGCGGCCGCCATGAATGATTGCAGTCGTTTCATCTCTTTCTCCTCGAAGGCTCAGCCTCTATCTTGCGTCTGCCGGTGATAAACTACCACGATTGGTATGGTTCTTCCTTCTTTTCGATCTCCGTCCCTGCCGGCGGAGCACGGCACCATCCTGGAGGTATGCTATGCGACCGGTCACGACAACCCTTCTGCCAGGGACCCTGCCGGCAACCCTACCCAGACCCCTTCTCCAACCGCATCATATCGCTCCGGCCCAGCCAATACGTCGCTGCCGGACAACTCCTGGCCGGACTGCGCGGCCGTCACCGGGAGTTGAGGCGCAGGGCAGGATTCGTCAACGACGTCCAGATTGCTCTCACTGCGGTGCATCTGGGCGCGGTTCTGCTCACCGAAGACGCGCGGCACTTCGAGATCATCCGCGAGCGTCTGCCCGCGCTTCGCGTCCGCTACCTTGGGGCTTGCGGTCCAGACCGGGTCCGCAGGTGAGCTTGCAGGCGGGGAGTCAGGAACCGAAGGGCTGGTTGCCCAGGCTGGCCCACAGGTACCAGGTGGCCACCGACCGGTAGGGCCGCCACTTCGAGGCGATCGCTTCGATCCTGCGGGCGTCGGGTTCCTTGCGCAGGCGGTACTCCTTCTTGAGGGCGGCGCGGAAACCCAGATCCCCGACGGGCAGCACATCCAGGCGCCTCAGGCAGAAGATCAGGAACATTTCGGCCGTCCAGCGCCCTATCCCCTTGATCCGGGTGAGCGCGGCTATGATCTCTTCGTCGGTCATTTTGCCGAACCGCGAAGGATCGACCGGGCCGTCGCCCCACTTTGACGCCAGGTCGCCCAGGTAGGAGGCCTTCTGCCGCGAAATGCCTGCCTCGCGCATCCGCTCGGCGCTCAATGCGCCGATGGTCTCCGGCGTCACTTTCCCCCCTGCAAGCGCCCGCAGTCTTCCCGAAATGGTCTCCGCCGCCTTGACGGAGATCTGCTGGGAAACGATCGAGCAGACGAGAATTTCGAAGTAGTTCCGCCGCGCCTTCAGGGGGCAGGGACCGCAGCGGCCGACGATGGCGGCCATGACGGCATCCGCGTCGCGCAGATGCTTCACGGCCGCCTCCAGGCCGGCGGCGGCGGACCTTGCGCTTTTTCGGCGCGGGCTCCCGGGAGTCTTCAAGGTCCGCCCCTCCTTCCGCTCAGGGATGCACCTTGGAGTAGGAGAGAATCGAGCGCATGTACTGCGACCTTTCGAAGGCGCTCGGATCCGAGCAGTACTTCTGGCTCATGCTCCCCTGCATCTGCCGCACCGACTGGTAGTCGTGCTCCTCCATCCACTCGACCAGGCCGGTTTCGATCTTCCGCAGGTGATCGATGCCGTGGATGAGCAGCGCCGAGCAGAACTGGGCTACACTGGCGCCGGCCATGAGCATCTTCAGCACATCATCCGAGCTGTGGATGCCGCCCGTCGCCGCCATGTCGCACTTTACCCGGTCGTAGAGGATGGCGATCCAGCGCAACGGCAGCCGCATCGCCTGGGGTGTACTCAGGAGGACATTGGGTTTCACCTCGAGCGTCTCCAGGTCCATGTCGGGCTGGTAGAAGCGGTTGAACAGGACGAGGCCGTCCGCCCCTCCCTGGTCCAGCCTCCGGGCCATGCTCGCCATGTTGCTGAAAAAGGGGCCCAGCTTGACCGACACTGGGATGCTCACGACATCCTTTACCGCCTTGAGTATGTCCAGATAGACCTGCTCGATCTCGGTCGAGTCGCGGTCCATTTCGGTGGGAATGAAGTAAATGTTCAGCTCGAGGGCATCCGCGCCCGCCTGCTGCATCTTCTGCGCATACTCGACCCAGCCTCCGATGGACATGCCGTTCAGGCTGGCGATGATCGGGATGGAAACGGCTTCCTTCGCCCTGCGGATCTGGTTCAAGTACGCCTCGGGGCCGACCACGAATTCCTCGGGCGCAGGCAGGTAGGTGAGCGCTTCGGCGAAACTCTCCGTCCCATAGGTGAGCGTCTGCTGCAGGGCTTCGCTTTCCCGCGTGATCTGCTCCTCGAACAGCGACCGGAGCACGATGGCCGATGCCCCCGCATCCTCCATCTTCCGGATGTCGTCCAGGTCATCCGAGAGCGGTGAGGCGGACGGAACCAGCGGCGTCCGCAGCGTCATTCCCAGATACCTCGTAGTAAGATCCATAATCAGTCATCCTTTCGAGAGTCGGTGACAGCGTGCGCTCTCACTCATGATTTCCAGTAATATGCCCGGCTTTCGCGCCCCCTATAGTGACAGGGTTTGCGCCGCGAAAAAATACCAAAATCCGCCCTCCGCCGCAATTTGACCTTGCCGGTTATGCGGCCGCGCGTTCCCCCCATCCTGGTGCCGGCGCAGAGCAGTCGGCGGCTGTGGCGCGTAGGACCTTTTCAGACTTTCACTCCCGGCGCACGATGTCGTAGACCGCTTTCACGACACCCTGCTCGTGAGCATACTGCCTGCGAAAGCCGAGCTTTTCGCACACGCGCAGCATTCCGGCATTATCGGGAAGTACATCCCCCGAAATCCGATCTAGCCCTTCCTGTTCCGCGACCCAGATCAGCCGGCGGAGCAGCTCGGTCCCCAGTCCGGACCGCTGGCAGGAATCGCTTATCACGACGGCGAACTCGCCCTCTTCCGCACCCGGTGCGCGAATGATCCTGCCGACGCCCAGGATCTGCGGCCCTTCGTTTCCAGGGCCCTTTCGCTCGCACACCAGGGCAATTTCCCTCGAGTAGTCGACGAAGCAGATCCGGATCAGCCGGTCGTGGGCCACCCGCTGCCTGAGCCGCATCGGGTGGAAGTAGCGGTAATAGACGGTTAGGTCCGAAAGGGTCTCGTGAAACTTCACGATCAGGGGTTCGTCCTCCGGGCGGATCGGCCGGATGAGCGTCTCTTCCCCTTCCTTGGTCTGCCACTCGAAAGTGTACTGCGAGGGATAAGGCCGGATAGCGGGCCGAGGCAAGTCTCTTTCCCCGATGCCGGGCGGGTGAAGCAGGATTCGTGCATTTTGGCCGCTCAAGCCCTCGGCAGTGAGCTTCAAAGGGTTTATCTCCATTTCCCGGATCCACCTCTGCTCCATCACGAGCCGGCTGAAGCGCACGAGGAATTCCTCCAGCGAACCCGGTGCCGCCGCGCTCCCTGCCTCCGACAGCGCCCGGAAAAACGACGTCTGCTCCATCATCCGCCGGGCGAGAGTGGTGTTCAGCGGGGGCAGCGCCAGCGCCCGGTCCCTCCAGGCCAGGGAATCGCGCCCCCCGGCTCCGAACAGCAGCACGGGGCCGAACTGTGCATCGGTGCGGCTGGCAACCAGAAATTCCGGGCCCGCCGAAACCGCGCACTCCGCTCCGGCAAATGGAATTCCATAGGCCTCCAGCACTTCCGCCGCCTCCCCGGGTGCCAACTCCGTGCGGCCTTCCGCCCGCGCTCCGTGGAGGATCGCCTCAGCTCGGGATCTACCCATGGATTCTTCCCCGGCGGGCGCCTGCGGAGTCTCGTAGATAGCGCGCAGGTTGTAGCTGTACCGCCACATGTAGGCGAACGCGCGCGCCGCGGTGTCCGGATAGGGGAAGGTCGGGATGCCGGCACCGTTCAGAACCGCCACGCCGGCTGCCACACTGCCTCCCCCCATCCAGCTGGCAAGGACCGGCCGTCCCTCCAGCCTGGCGAACTCCTTCAGCCGCTCGGCGGTGCGGGTGGCATCGGTGGACGCCTGGGGGGTCAGGATCGCGAGGAAACCGTCGCTCTCCCGGTCCTTCGACAGGATTTCCATGGTGCGCGCGTAGCACTCGGGAGTGGCGTCGTCCTGCATGTCCACCGGATTGCTGCGGCTCCAGACCGGCGGCAGGATTGCATCCAGCTCCCTGAGGGTGTCCTCCTGGAGTTCCGCCAACACCCCCCCGTTCGCGATCAGAGCATCGGTCGCGATGATCCCCGGCCCGCCCGCGTTTGTCAGAATAGCCAGACGGGGACCGCGCGTGCGCGGCTGGCGTGAGAGCACTTCGGACATGTAGAAGAGGTCGGAGACGTTGTTGACCCTCAGGACTCCGCAACGCCGGAAGGCCGCGTCGAACACTTCGTCGCATCCCACGGGAATCCCCAGGTGGAAGGACGAGGCTTTTGCCGCCTCATCTGTCCGCCCCGCCTTCACCACGATGACCGGCTTACCCAGCGACGCCTCCCTCGCGGCCGACATGAAGGAGCGCGCGTCCCCGACGGTTTCCATATAAATGACGACGCTGCGCGTGCGCGGATCGTCTCCGAAGTGGTCGATCAGGTCGCCCCAGTCGACGTCGGCCATGGATCCCACCGAAACGAAGCTGCTGAAGCCGACCATTTCGCTGAGGCTCCAGTCCAGCACAGCCGCTGCGAGCGCCCCGCTCTGGCTGATGAAACCCACCGTTCCCGGCCGAACCATTCCTCTGGCGCAGGAGGCGTTGAGGCCGGTGAGCGGATTCATGATCCCGAGGCAGTTCGGGCCCATGATCCTCATGCCTCCGCCGCGCGCGATGGCCACAACCTCCTGCCTGAGCCTTGCCCCTTCGACGCCCCGCTTCCGGAATCCGCCGGTCAGAAGCACCGCTCCGCGGACACCGGCCGCCACGCATTCCCGGACCACGCCGACGATTTCCTCGGCCGGGGTTGCGATCATCGCCAGGTCGATGCTCTCCGGCAATTCCCCGATCCGGCGGCAGGCCCTGATTCCCAGCAGGCTCCCGCTCGTGGGGTGAATGGGGAACACCTTTCCCCCGAAGGGACTGCTCACCAGGTTCCACAGGGCCATCCGCCCGAGGTCGGCGGGTTTCTCGCTGGCGCCGATGACGGCTACCGATCTGGGTGCAAAGAAAGCTCCCAGCGGCGCACTCCTGAGCCTCTGATAATCGTGCTCCAGCAGCGGCGGCAGAATCTCGCGTTCGGAATTCGAATTGTCGCTCGTGTTCATCAGTGTGACTGATCACCGTCCGTCGAAAGTAGTTTTGCTGTTTTTTTGGCCCGCAGGATCCTTCCTGCGCGGGAAAAACGCTCTACGAGAGCGGTTCCACGCTACCACATATGCCGTCTATGCTTCCCGGTCGGGAGCCCACGGAGCCCGGAGCGATAGCGACGGGTTGTGTCGCCTGACTGGGTTGCATGACCGTTTGCCGCGTCCCTTCAACACCGCTTTCCTCGACGGCTCCACGTTGCCGCATCTGCCAATCCTGCTTGCCGGCCTGCAGTTCACGGAGCCCGGAGCGATAGCGACGGGTTGTGTCGCCCGACACCGGGTCCCGGCTGCCCGGGACGGCGCCAGGGGATTCATTTGATGGCGAAATACTTTTCGTCCAGCTCGTGGTTATGCACGACCTGCCGGTAAACGACCTGCCACTCGTTCATCAGGGATAGGTCCTTCCGCGTGAGATTCAAGGACAGCTTGTAGCCGTGGGGAAGCGTAAGCCCTTCGACGGTCCGGAAGTCGGAAAACTCTTCCTCCAGGTCGCAATAAGTCGGCTCCTGGCGCGCCGACGTCAGTTCGTCCGGGCCGATCAGATATCCGATCTTGAGCTGGTACTTCGTACGCACATGCCGGAACCGCTCCTCGTCGAAATAAAGGGTGACGATGAATCCCTGATCCCCCTTCCGTGAGCGATACTTCACCTGGTGCAGCAGCCGCCCGTCGACTTCCTTCAATCCCTCGTAGTCCAGCATCGGCCGGCGGCGCTTCACATCCAGCAGCGGCCACGCCACCGAGGCGACCCCCCCCAGGAGGCCTTCGCGCAGGGGGTAGTTGTACTGGTAGAAGACGCTCGCCAGGGTCGAGCGCGTCCTCCCCTGGAGAAAGCCGGTGCTCGACCTGCTGCCGTCGTGGGCCAGCTGTTCGCCCGGGTAATCCGGGTTCGGGAACAGGATCCCCAGACGGACCTTCTGCCCCTCCGAGATCAGGGTTGCCTTGCCATCCTGGCTCCCGTGGTCTCCGCTGCGGAAGATCACTCCAGCAGTTCCATTCAATACCCGGCTCTTTATCCTGTTCCGTGCCTCTGGCGTGCCGATGGACTCCAGGTGCAGGCGCACCAGATCCTCGGCTGTCAGGCTGGGGCGTGTGCGGGCGGAGCGCGGCAAAAGGCAAACGCCGGCCAGAAGAACCGTGACCAGCAGGACATTTCGAGCCTGATGGCTTTGCAGCATGACGATTCTATCTCCTGCCATAGGTGTGGAAGGCAACCACTCCCTGGCGCCCTCCCGGGACGCCAAAACGATTCCGCCAATCGGCGCTTCGGCGGTGTGAGCCTTCCATGCTAGCATGTGCGAACTCCGTTTTGGAGATGCACGCTCGGGCTTTGCGCGGTCGCAAGTGCGGGCCGTCGATCCGATGCATCACCACAGCCGGGTTACCGGAGATCAAGACAACACGCGGCGGAGGCGGCAAATGGTTCAACGAATGGCCCTGACTTCAGTCTGGGTGGTCATCCTGGCGAATTGGCTGATGGCCCAGGGCGCATCCCTCGACGATCTGGTCGATGCCGGCCATTACAGGCGCGCCCGTTCCTTGGCAGAGCAGCGACTGAAGGCAGATCCCAACGACGCCTCGGCGCTTTCCGCGATGTCCGCTGTAAAGCAGGCGGCAGGGGACTTTGACGCTGCCCTCAAGCTGGCTGAAAAGGCGGTTGCCCTCGATCCGAAGAACGCCCGGCACCAGTTCAACCTGGCGGCCGCCTGCGGCCGGAAGGCCTCCAAGGCGGGCATCCTCAGCCAGCTCGGTCTCGCCCGGAGATTCAAGAAGGAGGCTGAAACAGTTATGAAGCTCGATCCCGGGCATGTGGATGCCCGGTTCGCCCTGATCGAGTTCCACCTGCAGGCACCCGGCGTGGCCGGAGGCAGCAAAGAAAAGATCCAGCCCCTGGTGGCTGAGATCTCCAGGATCAACCCTTCCCGCGGCTACCTGGCGCAGGCGATCATTGCGCGCCGCGAGAAGCAGACCGAAAAACTGGAGGGATTGTACAGGAAGGCGGTCGAGGCGAATCCACGGAGCTACGAGGCCCACCTGGCGCTCGCGGCCTTCCATGCCTCGGACGCCCGCAAGAACTACGACCTGGCCGAAAAACACGGCCTCGAAGCCCGCAAGCTCGATCCGGGCCGCATCGGAGCCTACAGCCTGCTGGCCCAGGCATACGTGCTGCAGGAGCGTTGGAAGGAGCTCGAGTCGATCCTGGAGCAGGCGGAAAAGCAGGTGCCGGATAATCTCGTCCCTTACTATCAGGCCGGGAGGCTGATCCTGCAGGGAGGGGGGGACCCGGCAAGGGCCGAGGCCTGCTTCCGCAAGTTTCTCTCGCAGGAGCCCGAGCTGGGCACTGTATCCCACGCCCACGCCCACTGGCGGCTCGGGCTGACGCTCGAAAAGCAGAACCGGAAGGCGGAGGCGGTCGCCTCCATAAGCACGGCGGTCAAGCTGAGGCCGGATCTGGAAGAAGCCAAAAAAGACCTCAAACGGCTGCGGTGAGGCGCAATCCCTGCTGTGGATGTGGAAAACCACCACACGGGCACTTCAGGCGACGTTCACTCCGGACTGTTCATGAACGATCCGGATGAAGGGACGGGCACATGACCCTGGACATGGCAATCGTTCTGGCCGTGCTCGCCGGCGCGGTGATCCTGTTCATCACCGAAAAGCTGCGCGTGGACATGGTCGCCCTCCTGGCCATGGCTTCCCTGCTCGTCACGGGGATCGTCACCCCGGAAGAGGGCATCTCGGGCTTCAGCAACACCGCCACCGTCACCGTGGCCGCCATGTTCATCCTGAGCGGCGCCCTGTTCCGCACCGGCGCAGTGACCGTCGTCGGGGAACTCATGGCGCGCGTCGCCACGAAGAGCCTCCTGCTCTCGGTGTTTTTGATGATGGTCACCGTGGGGTCGGTTTCCGCCTTCATCAACAACACTGCGGCGGTGGCGATATTTCTCCCCATCGTCCTGGGCGCGGCCCAGAAGATCCACGCCAGCCCGTCGAAACTGCTCATGCCGCTGTCTTTCGCCTCCATGTTCGGCGGCGTCTGCACGCTGATCGGGACCTCGACCAATATCCTCGTCAGCGCCATCGCCAAGCGCACCGCCGAGGGGCCGTTTACGATGTTCGAGCTGCTTCCCGTCGGGCTCGTCTTCTTTGCCTCCGGAACCCTCTACATGGCCGTCATCGGGGTGCGGATCATCCCCAGCCGCCGTAAGCCGGGAGACCTGACCGGCGAATTCGAGATGAGCGAATACCTGACGGACGTTGTCCTGCAACCCGCTTCGCCCTTCATCGGCAAGTCGCTGGGCAAATCTCCAATGGCGCGGGATCTCGACATAGAAGTCCTGCAGGTATTCCGCAAGGACCACCCCATCGGCTTCCCTTCGCCCGACACCGTCCTGCTGGAGAACGACGTCCTCCGCGTGCGCGGCAGCATCGGCAAGATCAAAGCCCTGGAGAACACGCCCGGAATCGCGCTCAAGGCCGCGGCCAGGTGGAGCGACGCGGACCTCGAGAGCGAACAGGTGGTCCTGGTGGAGGCGGTCGTGTCGCCCGGGTCCGCGCTCGAGGGCAAGTCCCTGAAGGAGAGCCGCTTCCGCAACAACTTCCAGGCGACAGCGCTCGCCATACGCCACCACGGGCAGGTCATCCACGAGAAGATCGGGTTGACGCCGCTGCGCGCCGGCGACACGCTGCTGCTGGAGGTGCGGCGGGAGCGCCTGCACAACCTGCGAAGGGACGGGGCCTTCGTCCTCGTCTCCGAGGTCGGCCTTCCCGACTTCCGCCGGAGCAAAACCCTGCCGGCGCTCCTGATTCTCCTGGGAGTGGTGGCGGCGGCGGCCCTCGACATCCTGCCCATCGTCGTGAGCTCGATCGTGGGCTGCATCCTCTGTGTCCTGACGGGCTGCGTGAGCCTGGAGGAGGCCTACCAGTCGATCGAGTGGAAGGTGATCTTCCTGCTCGCGGGCGTCCTGACGCTCGGCATCGCCCTGGAGAGCACCGGTGCGGCGGCCCTGATATCGGGCTTCATGGTCCGCCACGTCGGCAAGTGGGGCCCCACCGCGCTGGTCTCCTCTTTCTACCTGATCACGTCCCTGCTGACGGAGGTCATGTCCAACAACGCCAGCGCCGCGCTGCTGGCGCCGATCGCCATCTCCAGCGCGGGCTCGCTCGGCGTCAGCGCGCGCCCTTTCCTGATGGCGGTGTCATACGCGGCTTCCGCCAGCTTCATGACGCCGGTCGGCTACCAGACCAACACGATCATCTACGAGCCGGGGCATTACCGTTTCGCCGACTTCTTCCGGGTGGGTGCACCTCTGAACCTGCTTTTCTGGATCCTGGCGACGCTCCTGATACCCCGCTTCTGGCCGTTCTGAGAGAGCGCCGGCGCGGCTGCGGTTCGCCACCAGCACTTTGTGGCGTTGCTCCCTGCCTATTTGCGCATGCCGCCGAAGGCCCTTATGACCTCCATCAGGTCAGCGCTCTTGTAGGTCAACTCCCAGTCACCCGTCCTCGTCGCCCCGGGGTAGAACTGGCCGTTGTACACGATGGTCTCTTCCTTGAGCTTGAGCACCATCGTATAGGGGGCGGAAAGCTTGTACGGACGGCAGCCGGCGCGGTTCCGCAGCGCTTTCTCGACGCCGGCCCGGATCTTCTCCCTGGATACATCCGGGTGAAGGTTCAGGGCGGCCGCGCCGATGCCCTTTTTCACGGCGACGGTTTCCACCGTTCCAAGCAGGCCCTTCAGATGCTCGCAGAAGGCTTCGTCTCCGGCGGCGAAAACAACGGGGACGTTGTAGTGTCCGGCTATCAGCGCATTGAGTCCGGCCTCCGGCAGCGAGATGCCATTGATCGAGACGTCCGTCACCGTTCCGCTCATGGTGTGTTCCAGCGTCGCATCGGGCGTGCCGGCCTTGGCGTGATAGCCGATGAAAACGACGGCGTCGAAAGTCTCGTCTATGCCCTCCATCATTCCCTTGGGGCCTCCCGACCAGTCGCGCAGCAGCAGGGCGCTCCGGTGCAGGAGGTCCGGGAGAATGTTGCGCGCCGAGCCGTGGGAATCCCGCACCACGATCTCGCTCGCGCCGGCCGCCAGTGCGCCTTCGATGGCGGCGTTGGTCTCCAGCGTCATGATCCTGCGGAAATAGTCGTAGTCCTTCCCGGTCCGGTTGACTTCCTCCCAGTTGACGATCCCGGTGATGCCTTCCATATCCACGGATATGAAGATCTTGAGTTTCGCGCTCGTTTGCGCATATGCAGCGGTAAGGCCCGCCATCAAGAACGTCGCAAGCCAGAGATGTCTCTTCATTGGTGCCTCCCCAGGCGCCTTTGCGGCGCCCCTGATTTGCGGAAATCCTATGCCACCCACGGGCCGGCGGTCAAACGCTGTCTGAAAGGAAGGAAGAATGCATGCTGCCCGTATGTTCGCGAATGAGCGCGGGGAAGATCCCTGCGCGCTCTGTTCTTGGGAATCTGCGCACCAGACGCTGTTTCCGCTGCACCCCTTCAGGGATAACCAGGGCTAGGGGGAATGGCGCTTAGTTAAGGGTGATCGAAATCACCTGGTAACGTCGCCAAATCAATTGCTTAAGTAGAGTCGAGAGGTGACG
>JBBIMP010000059.1:0-24261 GCA_037444305.1 Acidobacteriota bacterium | reverse complement strand
TCGTCGGATTGGCCTATGACGCCTACGAGCCGGCGGTTTTCGACCGGCAGCTTGCGGATTCGGTCTACCTGCTCCCCTACCCGCGGGATGGACGGGAGGTCATGTTGGAGCGCCTCCGTGAAATCCACAAAGAGGAGCGCATTCGGGTCATCCTCCCGACCCTCGATTCAGAGCTTCCCGCTTTCGTCGACCTGGCCGGAGAGCTGCAGGAGCTCGGCATCGCCTCGTTCCTGCCGACCGCGGAACAGCTGAAGCGCCGGGCCAAGGTGAACCTGGACAGGCTGGCCGAAGACCTTGGCGTGATGGTTCCGGAGAGCAGGACGGTCACGGATTATCGCGACGCCGAGCGTGCGGCGGCCGCCTTGAAGTTCCCGCTCCTGGTCAAAGGCCTCTTCTACGAGGCGTTCCTGGCGACCGACCTCTCCGAGATGGTCGGCGCCATGCAGCGGCTGACGGCGCGCTGGGGCTATCCGGTGATCCTCCAGCAGTTCGTGCCGGGGGAGGAATTCAACCTGGCCGGCCTGGGGGATGGCGAGGGCGGGCTCGTTGCCAGCGTGGGCATGAAAAAGGTCTTCCTCACCGACAAGGGGAAGGGCTGGGCCGGTGTCAGCATCGTGAACCGGGAGCTGAGGGAGACCGCAGAGCGATTTGCCCGGGAGCTGAAGTGGCGCGGAGGCTTCGAGCTGGAAGCCCTGATGTCCGCCGACGGGAAGATGTTCATCATCGAGGTCAACCCCAGGTTTCCCGCGTGGATTTACCTGGCGAAGGCCTGCGGGATCAACCTGCCGTACGGCAGCGCCCTGATGGCGCTCGGGCGGGAACCCTCGCTGCCCCGGTCTTACGAGCCGGGCATCATGTTCGTGCACTACACGACGGACCTCGTGGCGGACATGGGTCAGGTCGAAAGCCTCCTGACCCGCCGCGAACTTCACCATCGGACGGCCGGCACCGAGCCGGCTTGTTCGACCGGGCACGCCGACGGGACAGACCGATGAGTTGCACACGGATTTGCACGGAGGAGAGCGGGTCGTATTGCACGAAAGGGCTCTGCCGTGTCTGCAGGGCGGCCGGCTGCAGGAGCAGACCGGTGTGCGCCCAGGAAAAGCCTCTCGCTTTCCGCTCTTCAGCCGAAATTTTTCGGCTCGGGACTCCGCGATGAAGAAGCCCTACACCAAACCCATTCTCACCCGCCAGCACGCCGGCATCACCAACAAGTTCGCCCCGTTTTCCGCGGTGCGCTACAAGGACGCGATCGACGGGGTGGAGATCGGGACGCTGGTGGAGCGCTACGGGTCGCCCCTTTTCGTCTACTCGCTGAAGACCATCAAGGAGAGCTTTCGCCGCGCCCGCAAGGCTTTCGAGCTGCGCTACCCGCGCGTCCAGTTCGCCTGGAGCTACAAGACGAATTACCTGCAGGCGGTCTGCCGGGCTTTTCACTCGCTCGGGTCGTGGGCGGAAGTGGTGTCGGAGGCGGAGTACGAAATGGCGCGGCGCCTGGGAATGCCGGGGGACAAGATCATCTTCAACGGACCGCACAAGAGCCGCGAAGCGCTGCGCAGGGCCGCCCGGGAGGGCGCGCTCATCAACATCGACAGCTACGACGAGATCCCGGAGCTCGAGGGGATCGCGGACGAACTGGGCGGCACGCTCGATGTCGGCGTGCGCATCAACATGGCCATTCCGGGGCATGCCGCTTGGGACCGCTTCGGCCTGAATGTGGAGTCGGGCGAAGCCTACCACACGCTCAAGCGGGCGCTGGCGGGCGGCAGGCTCGACATCGTCGGGCTGCACACGCACATCGGAACGTTCGTCATGGAGCCGAGGTTTTACACCGACGCCGTGACGCGCATGATCGACCTCGGCGCCTCCCTCAAGAGGGAATTCGGCACCCGGCTCAGGTATTTCGACGTCGGCGGAGGATTTGCCTCCCGCACGCGTCTGAAGGGATCCTACATCCCGACAACCCAGCTGGTGCCCGACATGGACGGCTATGCGGAGGCGATCTGTTCGCCGCTGCTCGACCGCATGGAAAAGGAGGAGCTGCCGCTTCTGATCCTGGAGACGGGACGGGCGCTGATCGACGAGGCGGGAGCGCTGGTGGCAACGGTGGTGTCGACCCGCCGGCTGCCGTCGGGGATTCGCGCGCTGGTGCTGGACGCCGGCGTCAACCTTCTCTTCACTGCGTTCTGGTACGACCTGGAGATTCTGCCGACGACGGACAAGGGTCTTTTCAGCGAGCTGCACAACGTCTACGGGCCGATGTGCATGCAGATCGATGTCGTGGGCGAAAACGTCCGCATCCCCTGCCTCGAGAAGGGCGAAACCGTCCTGATCCGCCCCGTGGGCGCATACAATAACACCCAGTGGCTGCAGTTCATCGAGCTCCGGCCGAACGTGGTGATGATCGGCGAACGGGGGGAGGTGGCGGTCGTCCGCGAACGCGAAACCGCCGACCATCTCCTGCGCCTGGACCGCGTGCCGGAGTGGCTGAAGGACCCGGGGGCATAGGTAGCCAGGTGCGCACAGCCGACCGATTGCGCTTCTTCCGCGAATCGACCCTCCGCAGCTACGCGCTCGTCTTTTTCTCGTTCAGGGAAGGCTTCGGGGCGCTGCTGATGCTGGCCACATTCGTCGATCCCTACCACGGCATCCTGGGGCTGTTCGCCGTAACGGCGGGCAACGCCGCAGCCTGCGGGATCGGTTTCGACCGGAGCGCGATCCGGAAGGGGTATTTCGGCTTCAACGCGCTGCTCGTGGGCCTGGCGCTTTCCTATTTCTTCGACCCGTCCGCCAATCTCTTCTTCCTGGTGTTCCTCTCGAGCATCCTGGCAGCCTTCGTCGCGGCCGGGATGCAGAACGTCTTTCGCCACTACCTGGGGGTCCCTGCGCTGAGCCTTCCGTTTGTGCTGGTCTGCACGCTGGCGGTAGCCGCCTCGGTGGGTTTGGGAAAACTGGACGCGGCTGCGGAGCGCTGGGTGGTGCGTCTGCCCGAGCTGGGTTTTCCGGGCCTGGAGCTGTTTTTGCGCTCCCTGGGTGCGGTCTTTTTCCAGGTGAACGTCATCTCCGGGCTGCTGGTGCTTGCGGCGCTGCTGCTCTATTCGAGGCTGGGGCTGGCCCTGGGGATCGCAGGATTTGTTGCCGGGATCTGGACCCACACGCTGTTCGGCGCCTACGGATTCGTGATCACGGAGCAGTATCTCGGATTCAACTACATCCTCATCGCCATCGCCCTGGGCGGGATCTTCCTGATCCCCTCGGGGTCGAGCCTGCTCCTGGCCATGGTCGCAGCCGCGGCCTCGGTCATCGTGATGGTCGGGGTGAAGGTGCTGCTGCCGCCGTACCTGCCGGTCACCGCGATCCCTTTCAACGTGATCACCCTCCTGTTTCTCTACGCGCTGAAGCTCCGCCTGTTCCCCGCGGGCGGCCTGGCGCTGTCCGCCGAGGAGGTCTCGAGCCCCGAAGAGAATCTCTCCTCCCGGCGGGCGAACCTGAAGAACTTCAGGCGGTTCGGCGTGGAGCTCGGCCTGCCGTTTCATGGTACATGGCTCGCCACCCAGGGCTTTGACGGCGCGGTCACGCACCGGGACGAGTGGCGCTACGCCGTGGACTTCATCGCCGGGGAGAATCCGGAGAGAACATACAAGGGCGCCGGAGACAGGCTGGAGGACTACCACTGCTATGACCTGCCGGTGCTTGCCTGCGCCGACGGGAAAGTCGTCTTTGTCAGGAACGAAATCCCCGACAACGCCGTCGGCAGGGTCAACGAGCGCGACAACTGGGGCAACGTCGTCATCATCGAACACGCGGCTCAATACTACTCCTGCTGCGCGCACCTGAAAACGGGGAGCGTCGAGGTCGGCGTCGGCGAGCAGGTCAAGGCCGGGCAGAGCATCGGGCGGTGCGGCAATTCGGGACGATCTCCTTACCCGCACCTGCATTTCCAGATGCAGTCGGCACCCTGCCCGGGAAGCCCGACCGTCCCCTTCCTGTTTTCGAACTACCTCGAGGAGGGGAGCCAGGGGAGGACATTCCGCCTCCGCGGGGCGCCGGGGAAGAACGATCGCGTCGCCCGGCTGCAGTTGCCCTCGGCCTACGCGGAGTTCTTTCCCTACTCCTTCACCCACGAGTGGGTCTATTCTGTGCGGGGAGATCGCGAACGCACGGAAGCCTGGTCGACGGACATCGACTTTTTCGGCAACCTCCTGCTCGAGAGCGCGCCCGAGCGGACGAGGGCCTGTTTCACGATGGACCAGGGAGTGTTTTCCGTGAAGCGGCTCGAAGGCTCGCGCTCGTCCGCGCTCTTCCAGTTCGCAAAACTGCTGCCGGATTTTCCGCTGGCCGCCGGTGAGATGCTGACCTGGAGCAGCGTCGACGAGGCGGACTACGCTCTCCCCCGCGGCGTAACCTTCCTGCTGGACTTTCTTTCGATCCTCGGGATTGGCTTCGAGATCGCCGCCGAAAACCGGCTGGAATCCACCGGCTCCTCGATCCGGCTCCATACGCGGTCGCGGTTGAAGATGCGAACTCCGTTCGGCGCGCTTGCACCCTGGCGGAGGACGATGGAGGCGCAGTACACCTTCTCGCGGAAGATCGGCCTGACGCACTGCGCCGCAAACGGCATGGAACTCGAGCTGTCGGAAACGAGGATCCGGCCGGCGAAAAGCGAACCTCTCTGAGCGGCCGCGCCGCCTACCACCTGTGGATCAGGGCGGCGAATGCGAACACGCCTCCGTAGGAGGCTTCAGCGCTGCCGGCGACGGCGCCAAATCTTTCGTAGCTCCCGCCGATCATCAGGCTTGTGCTTTTTCCCAGCCCCCACTGCACGTTGAGCGAGACCGATCCCTTCTGCAGGTCGGCCAGGTTGTAGACCACCGCGGCGTCGCCGTCCACAGCGTAGATGCGGTTGCCGGCGAGGGCGCCCAGCTGGATCCGCTCGGGCGTCCAGCCGCCCCGGGTGAAGTAGTGGAACCACTTCACCTCCAGCGCGCCGGTGGCATCCTTGTTCTGCGAGCGGGCGGGATTGGACGAATCGATGACATAGGCGCGCAGCTGGACCCAGTCGAAGCCCTGGTTCAAGCCGAAGCCGACGGTGGGCGTCCACTGGTGGACGGTGAGGCCGCCGGCAAGAAGGGTGCTGTCGGCATAGTCCGAGCGGGCATACCCGAGGTCGAGATACCAGGTCTTGTCGGCGCTGAGGAAGGAGAGCTGCGGAGCCACGACGTGGACCCCATCGGTGGCGCGCGTGGGGTCGTCGTTGTCCAGGTACTGGTAGTCGATCCTCGCGGTCAATTTTCCGGGGAGGCCGGCGGGGGAAAAGCTGAACCTCCCGGAGGTGAAGACCTCGTTCTGGCGGATGTCGGGATTCCCGGGCTTGAACAGGTACTCGCCATGGTTGAAGCCGAGGACGAAGCCGCCCCGATGGCTGTGCTGCCCGTCGAGGAAGAGCCCCACGCCGGCCATCCGGTCGCGCGTGGGCGAGCCGGTGTAGGCGCCGTAGACCACCTGGGGCGTGAGTTTGAACGTCCATGGGCCGGCCGCGAGAGCTTCGGCTCCCCAACCGCAGGCCAGGATCGAGACCATTGCTTGCAGCGCGTATTTCTTCATGATCGTGGTCTCCAGTGAATCGGTTCGCAATCGCAGTAACTTTAGGGATTTCAGCCGCGCAGGGCAAGAGGGACAGCGCCGTCGGCGCCTGCTGCGCAGGGCGATATTTCATTGAGTGTGTCGCGCAAGAGATAGAGGAAATAGACCGCCGCGGCGGCGCCGCCCAGGACCAATACGGCCGCGGCCACCAGCAGAAGGAAGCGCGCGCCGGACTTGTCGAGTTGACGGACATTGTTGAATGTAACCTGGACCTTTTTCACCTTTTTTGCGAGCTCGTTGGTCGGATCCGCCCAGCCCATCGAGATGACGATCCCGCATGCGGGGGCGCCTTTGGGCAGTTTGCTCAGCGGAATCCTGATTC
Organism: Acidobacteriota bacterium; assembly: GCA_037444305.1. Lineage (GTDB taxonomy): Bacteria > Acidobacteriota > UBA6911 > UBA6911 > UBA6911 > JBBIMP01. The sequence goes on along the minus strand of JBBIMP010000059.1, from coordinate 18,296 downwards.
TTGCCTGGTCGGGATGCTGTTTCTCGGGTGCGGAACGAACCGGCTGGATGTCGGGAGCCAGGTTGGCGCTGAAGTTCACGTCGCCGGGCAACAGGAAGCCCGGGATGCCCAGCTCCTTGAAGCTCTGCACCTTGATGAGCAGTTTCGGGCGCAGGACCACGGTGTTCATGTCGAAGCGGACGGTGCTGCCGATGGGCCAGCCCGATGCCGGGAATCTACCACGGGTTGGGAATGCCGTCCATAGGCTGTCGCGGCCGGCTGCGACCGTCAGGTTTCTGTTGCGCCGGGGCGCCGGAGAAGGCGGGGTCCGTTCCGGGGGCTGCGCCGCAGCGCGGCCTGCCCCCGGCTATCCTCTGCCAGGCACGTTCGCCGGGATCGCCATCTGCCGGGCGGCGAAGGGTCGGCTTGTTTCGAATCGCGCGGATCCTCAGCGGGCGGCGGTACGGTACAGGCGGCCGCCAATCCGGATCCAGCCGATGGATCCGTCGGGATTGCGCAGGATCTCCGCGCGGCTCCCCCTGGCGGGGCCCTCGACCGCCACGAGCCTGTCCTTGGCATAGAACCGGTAGAACGAAGGCGGCCCGGGCGGCGGAATCGGCGTCTCCGGCGTCGGGAATCCCTGCTTGGTGATGGTCTGAACGGCCAACCGCTCCCCTTCGAGCTTCACAGTGGCGTCGGCATAGGGCCGCGTGTAACGGCCTTCGCAGGCTCTCATTTCCTCAGGGGCTACTGTGATGGGCGCCGGATCCGTGATGGTCACGCCGAGATACTCCTTCATCGCGGCACGCACGGCTTCCCGGTACATCTGGGAGCCCCGCCCGGAATTGGTCAGGACGGCGACGGCGAACTGGTGCGACGGCACGAACACGAGAAAGGCCTGCTGGCCGACTGTGGACCCGCCGTGGGACAGCTGGCGGATGCCGCCCTCGTTCGAGACGTGCCAGCTGATGGCCATCTCGTCATCCATCCCCTGCTTGACGAACTGCGTCGCGTGCATCTGCGCGAGCGTGTCCGGCGCGAGGACGCGCTTCCCGTCGACGCCCGCCCCTTCCCCCAGGTGGAACCGGCCATACTGCAGCAGATCCTTCACGCTGGCGGTGACGGCGCCCATGGCGTAGGCCGCCCGGGAAAGGGCCCACGGACGCTGAACCGTCACACGTCCGACAGCGCCGCCATGCCCGACGGCGAAGCGGCGGGTCATCACATCTGCGGGAGAGAGGAAGGTCTGCTTCAACCCCAGCGGTTCGAGCAGGAGCTCCTCGAGCACCTTCTCGTACGGTTTGCCCGCGGCCAGCTCGATCAGGCGCGCCGCCGCATAGAAGCCCGCGTTGTTGTAGGAATAGAACGTGTTGAAGGGCGCCACCTGCTCGATCTCCGCCATTCGTTCGACGGCGCGGGCCACGGCATCCTCGCCGCCGCCGGTGTCCAGAAACAGGTCCCCCTCCCAGCCCCCCATGTGCGTCAGCAGCGTCTTGACGGTTGCGCTGCGCGCGGCCGTTTCGTCCTTGACGCGGAACGAGGGGATGTAGGTCCGGACGGGCTCATCCAGTTTGAGCTTGCCCATTTCCACCAGGCGCATGATCAGGGTGCCCGTGTAGGTCTTGCTGATCGACCCGATTTGAAACAGCGTTTCGTCGGTCACCGGCAGGGCATTCTCGACGCTGGTCACGCCGAACGCGCGCGTCTGGCTCGCGCCCTGGTGGAAGATGCCGAGAGCGGCGCCCGGGATGTCGAGTTCCTTCATCTTTTCGGTGACAAACCTCGAGACGCTCTCGAAGCGCGCGTCCTGCGCCGGGGCAGCTGCCGCAAGAAGCAGCAGGAATGCGGAAGCCGGCAGAACCCCCCGGAAAAGTGTCCTTAATTTGGCGCTCATGTCATTCTCCTCGCGGGGAGCGGCCGGCCGATCCGGCTTCCCTCGCCACGATCATGATTTCCATTTCATCCATGTCGATCGGCCTGCGACCCCAGTTTCCGGCGGTCCCGCCCCAAATGTGGACAACGGACATGCCCGCGCTCCGGAAGAGGAGCGAGAGTTCCGTCGGCGTGAAGGCGCGCTCCCGCAGGGCGAGCGGCGGCAGCCCTTCCCGGGGAACGCACTCCGACGCTTCTGCCAGGGATAAGGGATCGAATCGGCCCTGGGCCACATCCTCATTCCCGTGCCTCCGGATCATGGCCAGCCCGTTCAGCACCGTGAACAGCGCCCGGGCTTCCGGCTTCAGGCTCCGGCGGATGTTGGCCAGGATGGCCAGCGGCTGTTCGATCGGATCGTCGCCCTCTCCGAGCAGGCCGAACGCTCCCTCGCAGAGGCAGATGGCGCCGTCGTATTTGGGCGGGAGCGAAAACCGGGCGGCGTCGGCCTTTATCCATTCCACCGTTACGCCCGCGGCGGTCGCCGCCTCCTCGGCCCTGCGGAGCATTTCCGCCGACAGGTCCAGGCCGGTGACGGCATAACCCCGCCGGGCCAGTTCGACCGCGTGGCGCCCGGTGCCGCACCCGACATCGAGGATGGCCGCGCCCGGCGGGAGTTCCAACTCCTCCATCAGGAAATCCACCTCGCGTACCGTGTTCTTCGTGAATTCGTTTTCGTGGTATACGGGCGCATGTTCGTCAAAGAACTTCTCCCACGATCCCTTTCCGGGCATTCCGCACCTCCTGCCTGGCCTGCGTTTGGCGCACTGACCGGCAGGTTACACCCACTGCCGCAATCCGCCAACCGGGATTTTCCCCCACGCCGTGGAATGTCAGGCGTAATCAGCCAAAACAAGATCTGCGCAGCCGCGTAAAGACATCAGGAACTCTGTGGCAGGCCGCGGGGCTCAATCAGGATGCAAGCCGTTCATCTTGTGTTAAGGTTCATCGTGCCAGGCTGCCGCGCTGGGGCCGTTAAGGAGAACCAGGATGAAAAGCGCCGTCGGACTGCTGTGTGCCGCCTTCTCCATCATGCTTGCGTTTGCTGCGCAGGAGGCGATCCCCAGGTGGTCACTTTCCAAGGCCGTTCAGATGCTCAATTCCTCGCCATGGGCACGGCAGGAGACGTTTACGCGGGTGGTGTCAGGCGTAGGCAGCGGTGTTTCGGGGGAGAAGGAAATATTCAACACGTTCTATGTCCGCCTCCTGTCAGCCCGGCCGGTGAGGGAAGCGCTCGCCCGGATCCAGCAGTTGAACTACGGATACGATGCGCTGGTCCCGGCGGATCGACTCCGCTTCGATGAGGCGGTCGGCGGCGTGCTGATGCGGGATTTCGGGGACCTGGTGGTTGTCTCCGTCAGCTTCCGCTCGAACGACCCGAACGCGGAGAGCGGCGTGCGCCGGTTTTTCCAGAAAGAAACCGCGGAAACCCTCAAGAACCGGGCCTTCTTGTCGGCGGACCGGTTTTCCCAGGTGCGGATTCTCGCCTACTTCCCGCCGCGCGACGACGGCATCGGAGCCAAGTTCGTCTTTCCCAGGGAAGTCAACGGCGTGCCTGTCATCGATCGGGAGTCACGCACGCTGACATTCGAACTGCTCGAAGTCCCGGAGGCCAATCCGCGCCTCAGATCCGGATTCACGGTCAAGGACATGGTGGTCGGCGGCCGTGTGATTTATTGAGGGCTCTTCATGAAAAAGACCGCAGCTTTTCCCGGCCTCTGCGTCCTGGTTTTGGCGGGCTGTATTCCCCTGCCCGGACAGACCACGCAGGATCCGCCGGCGCCGGAGACATCCCGCTTCCAGAGGATCGAGATGTTCGAAATCGATCCGGGCAGGCAGTTGTCGTGGATCTCCACCAGGGAGTCCCGGCCGATTCACGAAATCATAAATCCTTTCGCGATCAGAAAGCGGGCGCGCACCTACGGATCGCTGTACGAATATCATCGGAACGACAACCTGGACGCGCGGAATTTCTTCGATCCGGCGGGACGGAAGCTCCCGGAGTACAAGCGCAACCAGTTCGGCGGCAGCCTGGGTTTTGCCCTGACAACCCGGGTTGTCCTGTTCGGCACCTACGACGGCCTGCGCATCAACCGCGGGTCCACCCTCCTGTCCCACGTGCCCACGCCGGAGATGAAGCGCGGGGATTTCAGTTCCATCGGGACGCCGCTCCGCAATCCCTTCTCGGGCGAATATTTCAAAGCGAACCAGATGCCCACGTCGATGTTTCATCCCTCCTCGGTGAAGATGCTGCCCCTGCTGCCGGATCCTAACAGCAGCGATCCCTACCGGAATTTCCTGAACAACCAGCCGGAAATCGAGAACAGGAACACGTTCGGCGGCCGCGCCGACTACGAGCTGAGCAAGGAGTCGAAGATCTTCGCCAACTACCGGCTGGTCAACGGCGACGGCTTCGATGTTCATCCCATACCCGCCTTCGGGTTGTCGTCCCGCTACAGGGAGCAGCGCCTCACGATCGACTACGTGAAGAACTTCGGGCCGCGGCTGGTGACGTCGGTCCAAGCGGGTTTCTCACGGGAAGCCGGGACGGAGCTTTCGCCGCAGGCCGGGAAAAGGGGGCTTCTGGCCTCGCTGGGGATTGCGGGGCTCAGCACACTGGACGATCTCGACGAAGGGTATCCCGATTTCGAGATCTCCGGGTATGCGTCGCTCGGTTCCGGCGATTCGCCCAGAGCCTCCTACAGCAACGAATACAGCCTCGAACTTGGGGCGACCTACGTCCGCAACAATCATTCGCTTGCCTTCGGCGCCGAAATCGAGGCCATCCAGATCAACAACGACCGCACGGGCGGATTGCGGCGGGGCGTGTTCGAGTTCAGCGGGTCGTACACAGGGGATGCTTTTGCCGATTTCCTTCTCGGGATACCGAACACAGCCGACCGGGGGGTGGGTTCCGACCGCGCCGATGTGCGCCGGAGAAGCATCCGGGCATTTGCGAGGGACTCCTGGAAAATCAATCGCAAGCTGACTCTCTCGGGAACGCTGGCCTACAACTACTTCCCGTTCTCACACTCCATCCACGACAACGTCACCGCGTTCGTTCCACTCCTCTTCGAACCTCCGCTGGACGGGAGAATCGTCCGTGTCGGCAGCAGCGAAGCGCATAATCTGCTGCCCGGATTGAAGCGCGGGCACGCGGTCTATACGGACAAAAACGACTGGGAGCCCCGTTTCGGCATTGCCTACAGCCCGCAGGGGAACAACCGCCTGGTCATCAGGGCGTCGTATCAGATCAGCTATTCTCAACGCGATCCCGACGAGTCTCTGGATGTCCTGGGACGGAACTATCCGACCTACTACACGGAAAGGGCCGAGTCGCCTTCCAGCCAGCCGGTCCTTAACTTGAGCAATCCATTCATGACCGCGGTGCCGACCGAGATCAGGATCAGGGGAGTCGATCCGCATATGCGGAACTCCTACAGCCAGGAATGGCAGTTGAGCGTCCAGAACGAGATTTATCCCAAATGGAACATCGAGGTTTCTTACAGCGGGAGAACGAGAACCCACGCTGAAAGGAACCTTCTGGCCAATGTGCCGCTTCCCGGCCCGGGCCTGTTGCAGAGCAGGCGACCGAATCCCGCATTTGGCCGGTTCAGCATCCTGACGTCGGGAGGATCGACCTCCGGCAACAGCCTCAGGGCAAACCTCCGGAAAAGGCTTTCCCGCGGCTACTCGGTCGAGGCCGGCTACGAATGGAGCCGGACATTCTCCTACAGCGGCTCCGGAGAGCCGGCCAATCCGAGAAATCTGCGGGCCGAGCGCGCTCCGGGCAACTCTCCCCCACAGTCGTTCAACCTGAACTTCATCTACGACCTGCCGGTCGGGCGCGGCCAGGCGATCCAGGCGGCCTGGGCCGGAAAACTCATCTGGCTGTTCGAGGGGTGGAGAGTATCCGGAATTGCCAGTTATCAGACCGGTGGGCTCTTTCACCCGCGGCTGTCGGGAGATGCCAACAACGACGGCGTGTGGGGCGACCGGCCCGACAGGATCGGGCGGGGAAACCTGGACAAGTCAGCGCGATCAATCGACAGGTGGTTTGCTACGGAGGCTTTCGTGACGCCCCCGAAATATGGTTTTGGCAATTCCGGCCGGAACATCCTCGTGGGGCCGGGCCGGCGGAAATGGGATGTCAGTTTCATCAAGCGGACACGGGTGCGGAGAGAGGGGGAGATCCTGGAGCTGCGGGTCCAGCTGTTCAATGCCTGGAACCACACCAACTTCCAGAATCCGCGCTCGACGGTGGGGACCACTGTCTTCGGCAGGATTTTCGGCGCCGACCGCGCCAGGGAAATCGAGGTCGCGCTCAAATACACCTTTTAGTCGCGCGGCCGCCGGGTGGAAGGCGCGCCGGCTCATGATCTGTCGTCGTCGACCATGAGAGTGCTTGTCGTGGAGGATTCGCCGCGCATGGCCGAGGCGCCGCTTAAAGGGCTGCGCGAGCAGGGCTATGCCGTGGACCACTGCCCCGACGGCCACGAGGCAATAGCGGGCGGATCCTGGAGCCGGGAAAACGGGACTGAGGCCGGAAAAGCGTTTGCCTTCGCGGTCAGTCGGCGGCGTGGATGCCGTCGGCGCTGATGCCGGCTAACCGGAAGTCGGGGTCGTTGAGAAAGCTCTGGAAGATGATCACGAAGGCGAGCGCGGCCTCGATCATGAGGTCCTTGTCGGCGTAGAGGCGCGCGAGGCTCTTTTTGCGCTCGGCGGCAACCGAGTCTTTGAACGTGGACAGGGAAAAGCCGTCCAACCGGCGGGTTTTGTCCGGCAGGGTGACGCGGCCCATGAGGCCCAGCTGCGAGTACTCCATCACGTCCATCAGCAGGCCCCTCTGCTGCGCGAGATCGGTCTGGTGGTAGCCGATGACGTGCATCAGGATCCTCTGCGCCTCCTTCATGCTTGCGCTGACGAGCGCGTGAAAGAGCGTCTCGGAGGTGCCGTCACCCTGCGGCATCACCCCCCGCTCCCTGATGAGCGAAATGAGAACCGCGCTCTTGAACAGCTGGTAAAGGCGTTCGGCCCCGTTCAGCGGTGAGACCGGCGGGTGTTTGATGCCGGGCTTGTATCCCTGGAAGGAGTTCACGAAGAGGATCTGGAAAAGCGTCGAGTAGAAGTCCACCTCACTCATGGGGTCTTCCAGCTCCACGTGCATGTCCAGCGTGTTGTCCAGCCGGTCGGCCAGCTTGATGCGGATGATCTCCGGGGTGCGCGAGGCCTGTTCCAGGAGGCGCCCGACGTACCTGAAGTAGCTGTCCCCCTTTTTGCGCGTGAGCCAGTCGAGGCGCTCCATCAGGAACCATTCCTCGCGGGGGTCGATGCGTGCGAGCAGCCGTTTGAAGTCCTCGTTGAGTCCGCTCCAGTTCGCCTCGCCGAGGTCGGCCGGGGTGAGGTCCTCGAACTTGTCGTGGAGCAGGCAGGCCAGCAGGTCGAGCAGCGAGACCTCGTCCATCGCCCTGGCCAGCAGCGCGGTGGCCCGGATCGGGTGCAGAACTGCCATGGGTCCCATTCGCCGGCGCCGCTCCCCATAGGCGCGGCCGAGGAAGACGAGAACTTCGTGCAACACCTCGCAATCCCGCTCGGGCAGGTTTTTGCGGTGCAGGATGACGGAGGCGATGTTGTGGCGGCCTACAGTGGGGATGCTGAGCTGCAGGCTCAGCACCTCCGACAGGCGCATGAAATCGTTCAAGTCATACAGCGGCATCAAATCTCTCCCGCCCCGTCGGGGCGCGCGGGAAATGATAATACTTTTGCACATGTTTTGCACTTGCCCTTGCCAATCGCGTCGAAGCAAGCGCCAATCCCGATGTGCCGAGGACACGATTCGCGGAGCTACCAGCGGTGGGAGCGGGCGGGGACCATGCCGATGCCCAAACTGCCGTGCGGTGTGCGGAGAACCAACGCGATTGGTCGATACCCAGAAGCGGCGCCGTCCGCGAGCGGGTGCTGCGACAGCCGGGAATTGCGCCGAGAGAGAATCGTTGCATCCAACTGGCAGTGGCTGGAGATCAAACACACGAACCCCGAAGGGGACGAGATGGAAACCGTGCGAACCCCGAAGGGGTGAAATGGGAAAGCCCAGGGCGTGAGCCCGGGGTGGAGGCGAAGGAAGAAAGAGCCCTGGGCGACACATCTATCCCCCGAATGACGTCACTATGATTTCGGCTTATCTATAGTTGCCCGTCCCGTTCTCCGCGCTCTCCCCCTGTTTACCGATACAGTACAGATGCCTGTCGGTGCGTATGAAGATCCTGCCATGCGAAATAGCCGGAGAAGCCCAGATCGGTTCGCCGAGCGAGTTTGTGCGGAGCACTTCGTGCTCGGGCCCCGCCTTGATCACGAAGCTGTCTCCGTCCTCGCTGGTCAGCAGGATCATGCCCTCGAACGCCACGGGGGACGCCTTGAACGAAGCCGCGATGGGAACCCGGCCGCCTTCGTACTTCACCTCCCCCGTCCTGGCGTCCAGACAGGTGAGCAGTCCGGCCTCGGTCATCAGGTAGAGGTAGTCGCCGTAAAGGATCGGGGACGGCACATAAGCCGTGCCCTTCCTGTATTCCCAGACCAGGTGGGGCGTGTCGGTGATATTGCCGGAACCGCCGAGCTTGATCCCCATGGCGACCTTGGCGCCGCTTCCGGCCGTGGCGAACACCATGCCGTGGCCGGTGACGAGGCTTGGGATGGCGTGGCTGACGACCCCCTTGCTGCGCCACAATTCCTTGCCGGTTGCGGGATCGTAGGAGATGACGGCTTCGACGCCGCTGGTCACGAGTTCCGTGCGTCCGCCCGCGGCAACCAGCAGCGGCGTGGCCCAGCTCCTGCGGTTCTTGCGCTCGGTTTTCCAGACCGTCTTGCCGGTACCCTTGTCCAGCGCAGTGATGTACGAGCCTTCGCCCAGCTCGCGGTCGCATTGGAGGATGACCAGGTTTTCATACAGCACCGGCGAGATGCCCGGCCCCATGCCCCCCTTGAGCCAGTCCGGGAAGGAGGCCTTCCAGATCTGGTTGCCGTCGAAGTCGTAGCAGTAGAGCCCCTGGGCTTCGAAAAAGAAATAGACGTACCGCCCGTCGGTGACCGGGGTGCAGGAAGCGTAGGTGTTCCTGCGATGTCGGTCATCCTGGACCGGTCCGTCGTAAACCTCGTGCTGCCAGAGGACCCTGCCGGTGTCGCGGTCGATGGACAGGACCCGCAGGCTGTAGTTGTGGTCGGCGCCCATGGAGTCGGGGTGGATGTACTCCTCCCCCTTGGCGTCCTTGTGAATGACACGCGTGCGGCCGGGGATGGGGGCGCCCTCGACGGACGTGGTGAGGAAGATCCTGTTGCCCCAGACGATGGGGGAGGAGTGACCCATGCCGGGGATCCGGGTCTTCCAGAGCACGTTCCGGGTGTCGCTCCATTCGGTCGGGAGGTTCGTCTCCGGCGAGATGCCGCTGCCGTGGGGGCCCCGCCACTGCGGCCAGTCGTTTTCGCCGGCCAGAGCCCGGCCGCCGCAGAAAATCAATGCGCCGCAGATCAGGCTGTACAGGGTGGCTCGAATCGGCGGGATTGCTCTTGGGTGGATCATGCTTTTCTCCATCGGCTATTCGTGCACGGCCATCGGTGGCGTGCGGATTGTGGCTCGGCGACCAAGATATGCCACGCGTCTTTGGATCGTCAATCCAATCGTAGCGCGAACGAAGCATTTCGTTTCCGTGCTTGTCCGCGTTTGTCCGCGTTCCCTGTCAGGTGCGCCACCTGTTTTGCTGAACCTGGGACGCTCGATCTTCGTAGTAGATAGTGAGATCCTGGGAGGGATGAAGAACTTTTTAGCGAGAAAACCAGCCTTGGTCCGGCGCCAAACAGGCGGGATCCCATGGGATTCAGCTCCTGGATCGTTGTTTCCAGGGCCTGCCGGACATGGGGCCGGTCCGGAGCCTCCAATTCAACCAGCACCTGGTCTTCCTCGTATTGGATCGAGCCGGACAGATGAAAGAGCGACCGGAAGATCGTGAGCCAGTCCCGCATGTCCCGATAGTGATGGAAAAATTTCCGCGCCAACAGCCGCTCGGCATTGTACGTCGCCAGCTTGATCGCGTTCACCGGGTTCCTGCGATCGGTGCGCTGGATCGCCCGCTCTGGCTTTTCCTTGATGTCTTTGAGCGGGATCTTTGCCGATCCAGTTGGCGGCTCGATACGAGGTGCCGCGAAAGCGCGCCGGATCGACCAGGGTTTCCAGCAACAGCGGGCGGTAGCCGTACTGTTGTTGCCAGTCTTCGGGAAGCCGATGTGCCGCCAGCGACAGGATCTTGCTCGCCAGACCGCGCACCGAAATCCAGGGCAAAACCGGGAAACGGGAATTGCATACGATGTACTGGAGATTACGCCGGCGTTGCTGGTCATTCCAGATTTAGACTCATTTTTTGTCTAGACAATGGGGAGCACCTTATTCTTAATATGGACTACAGCGGTCAGGTCAACCGATGAATTCCACCAAGAAAATATCACTTCAGAAGAAAATGAATGCGATGAAACGGAGAATCCGTGAGGCAAAAATGATTGCCCGCGGATTAAAATCCAAAAACCATCCGATTCTCGTGCATCTGGTGCCGATCCGCCGTTGCAATCTGTCCTGCACGTATTGCAATGAATTTGATGACTTTTCCAAGCCCGTTCCAAAAGAAGAGCTGCTGCGGCGTATCGATCTACTCTCCGATCTGGGATCAGAAAACATCCACATCAGTGGTGGTGAACCGCTGCTTCATCCGGACGCCGAAGAAATCATCGAATACATCTCTTCCAAAGGCATTCTTTCCGGCCTGCTCACCAATGGTTACCTTTTGACGGTTGAGCGTATCAAGAAACTCAACAAAGCCGACTTGAATTATCTACAGATCAGTGTGGATAACGTTCTTCCGAATGATGTGTCCAAGAAAAGTTTGAAAGTGTTGGATCAGAAACTGCAATGGCTTGCGCAATATGCCGAGTTCGAGGTCAGCATCAATAGCGTTCTGGGAACGGGAGTGAGTGGCGAGGACGCGCTGGCGGTGACAAAGCGGGTTTCGGAACTCGGATTAAAAAGCACCATCGGAATCCTTCATGATTCATCAGGGCACGTAAAACCATTCGATGAAAAACAAAGCTCTATCCACACTCAACCGAGATCGATGGCAGAAAAATCTTTTCTTAATGTTGCTTACTACCAACAATTTCAAGAAAATCTGATCCGGGGGCAACCCAATCAGTGGCATTGCGGAGCTGGGACTCGCTATCTTTATGTTTGCGAAGATGGGCTGGTTCATTACTGTTCACAACAGCGCGGTTATCCGGCAATTCCGCTTCAGGAATATACAAAGCAACACATGGAGCGAGAATACGCCAAGGCAAAACCGTGCGCGCCTTTTTGCGCGATATCGTGCGTTCATCGCGTTGCGATGATCGATCATCTTCGTGAAAAACCGATGGAAGCTCTGGTGCGATTCTTTCCGCCAAAACCCGGAATGGATGAACGATCCGGAATGCCCGTTCCAGTTCGTTTCCTTACGTGGCTTTTCCTGCCCGGGAATCAGAATAGCAGCGGAAAACGCATCCTTCGCAGAGCTGCCGAAAGGCTATTCGGCGTCCAGCAGCATAACTGAAGCTTAGTTCCTTAAGCGCCGCCGGATCCTTTCACTCGAACAACCGAAGCAACACAAACCAAATTACAGAAATGACAGTGCCCAGCACGACATCGGCCGTGAAGTGATATCTGCAACCCGCAGCCGCCGCCGAAATACTGAGAGCCAGCCAGATGAGAAGAATGCCGATCAACGGAGCAACTTGGGTGATCGCGAGCGCAACCGCTATGGATGCAGCTGCGTGTGCGCTGGGAAACGTGTTGATTTGAATGCTTGCATGCCGGACGATTCCCATATTAAAAATTTGAACTCTTCCTCTTTTTCCTGGCATTTCCGCTTCCAGCGTTCGCGGAGGAAGAGTCTGTACAAAAGAGACTGCCGCATAACAAATAAATGATGGAGGTATCACCACTTCCCAGAATTCGGGAATTTGCGATTGCAACTTCAAAAAGTAAAGAATGATAATTCCCAGCGGAACCATCGGATAACAAAACAGATATGCGCTCTCCAAATAATGATGCAACCATCGCTGCGTTCTGTCGGATAGATGAAGTTCGCTCAGGAGCGAGGCAACTTTTCTGTCAAATTCAACCAATCTATTTTGCAATTTCAGATTAGGTTGCCGGTAAAAACAACCGGATTGCCAGTACGCAATCAGCATGATCAAAGCCGGTAAAAAATCCCGGATCACATGTATGGATTTTGTCGAACCTTTATCCAGCACGGCAACGATCACCGTGATCAAAATCCCCAAGAGTCCCAACAGCGTTATTTTGATCCGTTGACCGCGCGTCAGTTCTTTGAACCAGGCATAGCAGCTGAAAAAAACAAAATAACCATGCGTGAACCATTCCACCGGCTGAAACATGATCAATTCCCGCTCTAATCCTTTATTGATTAGCAATCCTACCTGCATAGCGTAGCCTAAACCAGACCATATTCGGATATGGCCTCCATCGAGATCGTTCAATGACGGGCTTCTGACGAGGCGATTTCAAAACGCTACCCGGAGAAATTTCTGAATACGCAACCAAAAGGCTTCAAGAGGCCCATTGATGGAACGGGGAGCAAAGGGCACAACGACGATTACAGTTTCCGAGTCTGCAAGGAACAGCCGGGCGCGCATCGCCCTACCTAAAGTCTAAAAACCCTTGACGGACGCGGGTTTGGAGGTGGTGCCGGGGGACGGAATTGAACCGCCGACACGCGGATTTTCAGTCCGCTGCTCTACCGACTGAGCTACCCCGGCATCATGCTGCAGCCAGTCTTGGAAGAGCGAGATTTATACCATTGAGTGTCGGGAAGTGTCCACCCAAAAACTCCCGCGAGTGAGACGGCGTCGACACAAGCTGTCCACATTGTTTCCTGGTCACGCTCGAGTTGCCGGGACGAAGCCTCCTCCTGCAGCTCCACATTGAATCGAATCCCATGGTCTGAATCCCCGAAAATGCTCACCTTGAGGACGGCGGGAAGCGCTCCGGATACGCCTGGGCCAGCAGCGGCGGGACGGCAGGCCGGCTGATATCGAGCTCCTCCAGGATGTCCAGCGCGTTTACCAGCGCCTGGCCGCGGAAGTGGTTGTTGGTGATCGCGTAGGTTTCCTCCGCCTCCTGCCTGACCTTGCGAACCAGGCGCGAAACCTGGCGCACCTCCGCGGCCGTGTAGAGGTAATCGTAGCGGGCATCCCGCCCCGCATCCTCGGCAAACCAGGTCCGGTAGTTGCGGCCGTGCAGCCGGAAATAGCCGAGCGGCGAGGTCACCCGGCAACCGGGCTTCAAGGACTCGCCGATCACCGGCTGGTCGATGTTGCAGAAGGCCGCCCCGTTCGAGCGGAGAAAATCGAAAAACGACTCCCGGTCCCAGCTTCCGTGCCGCACCTCAACGGCCAGCGGAAAGCCGCGGAGGCCTTCGAAGAGAATCTCGAGGTGCGCGACATTCTCCGGCGTGCAGCGGAAGCTCCAGGGAAACTGGAGCAGGAGCGCGCCGAGCACGCCGGCCTCGGCCAGCGGCGTCATGGAGCGGCGGACCAGGCCGCAGTCCTCCCGCAGCGAAGCGGGCGAAGCCTCCCTTCGCTCGTGGGTCAGGCGCTGCCACACCTTGGCTGTGAAGCGGAACCGGGGGTTGTTGGCCACGCGGCGGGCCCACGCCGCCGCGGACTCGGGCCGCGGAACGGCGTAGAACGAGCTGTTGATTTCGACGGTGTCGAAATAGTCGGCCAGGAATGCGAGCGGATCGAAGGAGCCCGCATGGCCGGGCGGGTAGACGATGCCTTCCCAATCGGCGTAGTTCCACCCGGCCGGGCCGACCCGGAGCGCAGTGTCGCGCGCAGGGGATTGAAACAGCGATCCTTGTGCGGGTCTCGTCATAAGCGCAAACGTGACGGGGATTCAGCCGAGGATGACGCCGACCTTCGCGCCGGGGCCGACGTTCAATTCAGCGGCGGCCGAGCCCCCGCGAACCACGATTTCCAGGAAGCCGGTCGATCCCGGTACGACGAAGATCTCCCCCGGGCTCCCCTCACCGAAGGTCGTCCGGAAGCGGTTGATCTCGCGCTGCGCCACAAGCAGGCGGCAGGGCCTGCCGGCTCCGTCGCCGTAGGCCGGGATGTCGGCGGGTTTGAGGTTGGTCACCAGGTTGCCGAAGTGGTCGACGGCCAGGACGGTGGCTTCTATCAGCGTGTCGCGCACGCGCCTGAGCTCCGGGATCTCCAGCTCCACCAGCTGCGTGATGGGCGGGCCGAAGCGGTCAAGGGGAACGTCACGGCTGATCCAGGCCGCCACGGGCGAGAAGATGTCACGCCCGTGAAACGTCTTGGACACGGGCTTGCGGAAATAGTGCGCCTCGGTGATTTCGTAAACCTGCCGCGATTCTTCCCCGGCAAAAACATAGCTCAGGAGGCCGTTGTCCGGGGCGACGAAGAAGTGCCCGCCGACGGCGGCGACGAGCGCCTTGCGCGCGGTGCCGACCCCCGGATCGACCACGGCGAGGTGAATCGTTCCCGGAGGAAAACAGGAGTATGCCTGGCAGAGCGCGAACGCGCCGCTCTGAATGTCGTGGGGCGGGATCGAGTGGGTGATGTCGATGAAGGTCAGCTCAGGGTTCACCCCGAGCATCACGCCCTTCATGGCGGCCACGAAGTGATCCCGCAATCCGAAGTCGGTGAGAAGGGTTACAAGTCGCCTCTCGCTTGTCATGGCTGGCTCCCGGGGTCCGTTGATCCCGAGTTTACCACGAGCCGGCCGGCTCTCCCGAACAGGTGGACGCCCGCTACTTCGCAATCGTTCCGTCCTGATCGGTCCTCACAGCGAGGTGCCGCCCGAGGTAATTCCTGGGATCGATGCCCGGCAGCCGGACGCTCGCCCTTCCTTTTTTGGTCATGGAGGTGATTTCAACATCGACCGCGCCTTCCCGGGGCAAGCCGAAGTGCACGGGCATGGCGTTCTGCGAGTTGTACCCCGAGCCCGTGTCCATAAGACCGGTGCCGAGGACCTTCTTCGTTGCGCTCTCGTACAGGCGGATCTCCGTGCCGGCCCTGGTGAGGCTGCCCCTGGGGTCGAGCACAAGCACCTGCAGCGATCGTTTCGCCCTGTCCGCGTCCAGGTTGTTGCGCAGCAGGCGGTGCATCCCGTCCGCCGCGGCGCCCGTGAGGGCCAGGTCGAGGTCGCCGTCCCTGTCGAAGTCGAACCACTGGGCGCCGTGGTCGGCGTCGTTCTTGCGGAGGATTTCCGGCGTGACGTCGGAGAACCGTGTCTCATCGTTGCGGTAGAGAAAATCCTCGAAGCTCCGCCCCCGCGTGATCGTTCCGTTGACGTACAGATCGATGCGCCCGTCGTTGTCCCAGTCGCCCCAGAGGCCGCTGTCGTAACAGTTGTCCACGGCCAGGCCGAAGCCGGGGGCCGTATTGACGAACTTCCTGCCGTCCAGATTCCGGAAGAGCCCGTTGGGACCGTAGTTGGCGCAGAAGATGTCGAGGTTGCCGTCGTTGTCGTAATCGGCCAGGGAGGGCCGGACGGTCCCGAACAGTGCCGAACCGAGGGTTCGGCCGCCGCTCTCCACGCCGAGTTCCGCGGCGACATCCACAAACCGGCTGCCGTCGTTGCGGAAGAGGCCGTTGGCGTCGCCGTCCATGTTGGCGACATAGAGGTCCAGGTCGCCGTCCTTGTCGTAGTCGAACCAGACAGCCCCTACGCTCCGGCGGGAATCGTCCAGGCCGACCTCCTTGGCGACATCGAGGAACTTGCCGTCGTCATTCCGGAACAGCACGTTCGCCTTGTCGCGCAGCGCCAGGAAGAGGTCGAGGTCGCCGTCGCTGTCGAAATCGACCCATGAGGCCTGCCGGAAGTTTCCGCTGAGTTGGAGGCCGGCGGCTGCGGTTGCGTCGGCGAAGCGTGAGCCGTTTCCCCCGTTGCGGTATAGCCGGATCCACCTGTCTTCGCCGGACACCGACGCAATGAGAAGGTCGATGTGCCCGTCGCCGTCGTAGTCGCCCCATGCGGCGGCCCGGATGACGCCGACATCGGCGAGCCCTATCTCTTTGGCAACATCCACAAAGGTCCCATTGTCGTTTCGGTAGAGGCGGTTCGGCTTGTTGCTGAAACCCACGAAGATGTCCAGGTCGCCGTCGTTGTCGTAGTCGGCGATGGCGTTGGTCAGCGAGCCGCCGTCCCGGAACAGCTCAGGCTGATGCAGCGTGAATTGCGGCGTGGAGCCCGAATGGCCAGGCTCCCCCTGGGGAAGCAGGGATGAGGCCGCAGGAACTATCAGGGCAAGGGACAACAGGATGGGCCGGCAGTTCTTCATGGCATCCTCCTCAAATAGGCGACACAATGCTTATCGTGGCCGCCTTCATCCAAATGCTTCGGCGCACCAGACCCGTTGACATTCTACCCGCCCATGCCCGGGTTTGATGCCAAGCGGTTCTGACAACGGTCCATATCAGTCCCTTGAAGGATACCCGTTTTGTGCTCCGTGCTCTCTGTGCTTCTCAGTGTAATGTATTTATTTCCTGTGCCCTGGACTATACGCACCTTGACTCGGGCAAAAGCCCTTGGCTATCGTAAAACCTGACCTTTACTCATACGGGATGCCCGATTTGAAATCGCAGATATACCTGGACAACAGTGCCACCACGCGTGCCGACCCCGAGGTCGTCGAGGCGGTGGTCGCGGCGCTGTCGCAGAACTACGGCAACGCCAGTTCGATTCACACCTGCGGGCAGAAGGCGAGGACCCTGGTGGAGGATTCGCGCTGCGAAATTGCCGGGCTCCTTGGGGCCGAGCCGCGGGATGTGGTGTTCACCTCCGGGGGGACCGAATCGGATAACGCGGCGCTGTGGGGCATCTTCCGCAGCGCCCAGGGGCGCGGCAACCACATCATCACGACGAGGATCGAGCACCCCGCCGTTCTGGCCACGTGCAAGGTGTTGGAGGCTGCGGGCGCGGAGGTGACGTATCTGCCGGTTGGGCAGTCAGGAGCCGTCGCTCCGGAGGCGGCGGCGGCGGCCGTCACCGATCGTACGATCCTGATATCCGTGATGCACTCCAACAACGAGACCGGAGTGATCCAGCCCGTGGCCGAGATCGCGAAAATGGCGCGAGAGCGGGGAATCGCGATGCACACCGACGCCGTGCAGTCGGTCGGAAAGGTCCCGCTCGACGTGGAGGTGCTGGGCGTCGACCTGCTGTCGCTGTCGGGCCACAAATTTCACGGGCCGAAGGGTATCGGAGCGCTCTGGATTCGGAAGGGGTGCAGGTTCACGCCGTTCATGACGGGCGGGTCGCACGAGCGCCGGAGGCGCGCGGGAACGGAGAACGTCCCCGCGATTGCCGGGCTGGGTGTGGCTGCAAGGCTGGCGCGGGCACGGCTGCCGGAAATGGCCGGGCGGGTGGCCGGGTTGAGGGATCGGCTGGAACGCAGGGTGGCGGAGCTGATTCCTGGCGTGGGGGTGAACGGGTCGGGCGGGCGGCTGCCCACGGTGTCCAGCATGTCGTTCGAGCGCGTCGAGGGCGAGGCGGCGGTGATCGCGATGGATCTGGAGGGGATTGCGCTGTCGACCGGTTCGGCCTGCTCATCGGGATCGATCGAGCCGTCGCACGTGCTGACGGCCATGGGCTTGCGGCAGGAGGTGGTGCAGGGGTCGCTGCGGTTCAGCCTCAGCCGGCACACGTCGGAGGGGGAGATCGAGCGGACGGTGGAGGCGCTGGCCAGGGTGGTGGAGCGGTTGCGCGGTCTTTCGGGCCGGGCGCATGCAGGCGAGGGAAGGGGTTTGCGGTGATGGACGGGGTTGTGCACGACGGAGCGGACTACGAGGAGCGGCGGATCGGCCGCGTCACGATCATTTCCCCCAAGGGGAGGCTGAAGGGGAGCCTGGAGCTGAGCCTGCGGGACAGGTTTGACGAGCTGGTCCGAGAAGGCTGCGACCAGGTGCTGATCAACCTGGAGCTCCTGCCCTACCTGGACTCGTCCGAGCTGGGGCGGCTGATCCGGTGTCATCTGTCGGTGCGCAAGGCCGGCGGGCGGGTGCGGATCTGCAACATATCGGACAAGGTTTCGACGCTGATGAAGATGACGCGCCTGGACACGGTGCTGGAGTTGTACGGCACGGTGGAGGAGGCGCTGGCGGAAATCGGCGAGCCGGGCGGGCAGGATGGTCTTCCGGTTTCTTGACCCCTCCTGCCAAAAATGGTACAAGCTAACCTCTTCCTGAGCGAGCCAGCGTAGCTCAGCTGGTAGAGCAACTGATTCGTAATCAGTAGGTCACCGGTTCAAGTCCGGTCGCTGGCTCCA
>JBBIMP010000058.1:0-25338 GCA_037444305.1 Acidobacteriota bacterium | reverse complement strand
ACAACCCACGAATGCTACGCGATGGGGACCGGTCACTCCATTATGTCTTTCCTGCGCCGCCCCTTCGGGGCTTGAGCAAATGATTTGACATCGTTAACAGCTGATTTCAGTCACCCTTAATCAAGCGCCATTCCGGCCCGTACCTGAACTGTAGCTGTTTCTTTGACTACGGATTTCCCGAATCAATCGGCCCGTGCCCCGCTGTCTGAATTCGTGTAATCGGTGAAATCAGTGGCTGCTGTGTATTTTATCCCGGTCGGCGGCCGTGATTTGGGGAACATAATAGAAACGGCCTTCGTACAGAAAGTATGGCGGCCGCGAAGTGTGGCGCCTTTCGTCTTTCGAAGGAGTAGCGGTGAAGCAGGACGGCGTTTCCATGGACCGGCACGTGAAGCGGAAGATGGGGAATGCCGTCAAGATAGGACTCCTCTTCACGTTTGCCGTTGCCGTGGCGGGCATTGTCTATCTGTACCCCTCCCTCACCCGGTGGGCGCAGGCCGACCGGTCCGTAAGCCTGGAACGTCTCCGGATCGGCGAAGTAACGCGGGGAGACCTGCTGCGCGATGTCTCCGTGCAGGGCAAGATCGTGGCGTCCGATCATCCCACCCTCGTAAGCCCCTCCCACGGTGTGCTCTCGATTCTGATCAAGGCCGGCGATGTTGTGAAAAAAGGCGACCTGCTGGCGCGGATCGACAGCCCGGAGTTGCGCAACCGGCTGGAACAGGAGCAATCGATCTTTAACTCGATCCAGTCGGAACTGGAACGTCTCAAGATCACCGGCCAGCAGACCGAGCTGCAGAACAGGCAGGAAATCGCGCTGCTGGAATTGAAGCTGAAGGCGAGTGAAAAGGCCCTCGAGCGGGCCCGCACGCTGTTTGACGAAGGACTGGGAAGTTCCATCGACTTCGAAAAGGCCAAGGATGACCTGGAAATCGCGCGGCTCGCCCTGAGCCATGCACAGGAGAAAATCCGGCTGGTAAGGGAAACCACCGGCTTTGAAGTCCGGACGAAGGAGCTGCAGGTGGACCGGCAACGGCTCGTCGTCGAAGACGTGAACAGGAAGGTCAAGGAGCTGGCGGTGCTATCCCCGGTGGACGGGCTGGTTTCCCGCGTCGACGTCAAGGACAAAGACACCGTTCAGGCCAACCAGCCGCTCTTCAGCGTCGTAGATCTGTCCAGGTTTGAAGTCCAGGTGCTCATCCCGGAGAATTACGCCGGCGAAATCGCCATGGGAACCGCGGCGGTCATTCTCTACGAAGGGAAGGAGTACCCCGGCACGGTAAAGTCGCTTTCACCGGAAGTGGAAGCCAGCCAGTTCAAAGGCACCGTGGTCTTTGGCGAGGGCGCTCCTTCGGGGCTCAAGCAGAACCAGCGCGTGGATACACGCCTGCTGCTGGATTCGCGCACGAACATATTGAAGGTGCCCAGGGGGCCGTTCCTGGAAAGCCTCGGGGGACGCCAGGTTTATGTGGTCGAGGCGGGAACGGCGTCACTGCGACCGATCAGCGTCGGGGCCCTGAGCGTGACCGAGGTGGAGGTCACCTCCGGGCTCTCCGCGGGGGAGAAAATCATCCTCTCCGACATGACCCGCTTTGAATCCGCCGGAAGGATACTTCTCCGCCAATAAAGGCCGCATCATTGTGCAAACAAGGAAAAAGGAGCCGGCGACAATGCTGAAAATGCGGCGAGTCTGCAAGATTTATCGAACGGATGCCATCGAAACCCACGCCCTGAACAACATTGACCTGGAAGTCGGGGCGGGAGAGTTTGTGGCCGTCATGGGCCCCTCCGGTTGCGGCAAGACCACTTTCCTCAACGTGGCCGGCCTCCTCGACAGCTTCGAGCGCGGGACTTACGAACTGGATGGCCTTGACGTCTCCCGTCTGAGCGATTCGGAGATGTCGCGCATCAGGAACGGCAAGATCGGCTTCGTCTTCCAGAGCTTCAATCTGATCCCGGACCTGAACGTTTTTGATAACGTGGATGTCCCCCTGCGGTACCGGGGCATGGGCGGAAAGGAGCGGCGCGAGGTCATCGAGCAGGCGCTCCACCGAGTGGGTCTGCACGCGCGCATGAAGCACCATCCCTCCCAGTTGTCCGGCGGCCAGCAGCAGCGGGTGGCGGTGGCGCGCGCCCTGGTGGGCAAGCCGAAGCTGATACTTGCCGACGAGCCCACCGGGAACCTGGATTCCAGCATGGCCGAGGAGATCATGGCTCTCCTGGCGGAGATCCACCGTGCGGGGACCACGATCATCATGGTCACGCATGATCCGGGGCTTGCCGCGCAGGCCCAGCGTGTTGTGCACCTGTTGGACGGCCAGATCGTGGATGCGTTGCCATCGCCGGATTCCTTCCCCGGTTCGGCGACCATCACGACGCACGCGTGAGGAGGACGCATGCTTGCATATCAGCTCCGCATGGCTGCAAAAAGCCTCAGACGCAACCCGGTCCTCTCCATCCTGATGATCGGAGCGGTCGGGCTCGGCATCGGCGTCTCCACCACCTTCGTGACGGCGCACTACATCCTGTCGATGGACCCCATCCCGGAAAAGAGCAGCGTGCTCTACTACGTGGAAATGGACAACTGGGACCCGAACCGGCCGTGGAACGACAGCGATCCCACGGAGGCGCCGAACCAGATCACCTACCGGGACATGGCCGGGATCATGAAGTCCACTATTCCCACGTTCCAGGGAGGCAGCTTCAAGGCGTCGCTGTACATCCATCCGGAGGCAAAGATCGGCAGGCCATACAAGGCCCTGGGTCGAATGTGCTTCAGCGATTTTTTCAAGCTCTTTGACCTGCCCTTCGAATACGGGGGCGGCTGGGACCGGCAGGCGGAAAAGGGCCCCGACCCGGTGGTGGTCCTCGATCACGAAACCAACCAGAAGCTGTTCGGGGGAGAGAACAGCGTCGGCAGGCAGGTTCAGATCGAGGACCGCCATTTCAAGGTGGTCGGCGTGCTGAAACCCTGGCGGCCGCTGCCCAAGTTCTACGATACCCACAACAGTCCGTTCGCAGAGCCGGAGGACATCTATCTGCCCTTCGAGTTCGGCCGCATCTTCGAGGTTTACAGCGCCGGCAACACATCGAACTGGAAACGCTACGAGGGCGACAGCTATCAGGCGTTCCTGGACTCTGAGTCCATCTGGATCCAGATGTGGGTGCAGCTGGACTCGGCGGAGCAGAAGGAAGCCTACATGGACTTCCTGAACGCCTATGTGCACACCCAGAAGGCGGTCGGGCGCATGCAGCGCCCGATGAACAACAAGCTCTTTTCGGTAAAGGAATGGCTGAAAGAGGCAGAGGCGGTGCCCGAAATGGCCACCAGCCTGGTCGTGATCTCGCTGCTTTTCCTGGTTGTCTGCTCGCTGAACCTGATCGGGATTCTCCTGGGGAAATTCCTGGCCCGGGCGCCGGAAGTGTCCGTCAGGCGGGCCATGGGCGCCAGCAGGGCCTCCGTGTTCTTCCAGCACCTCGTGGAATGCGAGGTGGTCGGGTTGCTTGGAGGGCTGTTGGGAATATTCTTCTCCACGCTGGGCCTGAAATGGATCAACAGCATTTTTGAGAACCTGTTCGAATCCGGGCTCGACGCCAACATGCTCGCGGTCGCCGTGGCGCTGGCCCTGCTTTCCGGGCTCATAGCGGGGCTCTATCCGGCCTGGCGGATCTGCTCGATCGCGCCCGCCGCGTATCTGAAAGAACAGTAGGGGGACAGCCGGCATGGAAATCGGACCGATCTTCAGAACCTTTGCCAGGAACAGGACCCGTTTCATTCTGATCGGCATCGAGGTGGCTTTGACGCTCGCCATCGTGGTGAACTGCGTCAACATGATGCTCGACATGAAGAGAGATCGGGACCGGCCGACGGGGATCGACGAAGAGAACATCATCACGATCATCAGCCAACCGTTCTCCGCGGACTTCAAGGATGAGCAGTACCTGGAAAACGCCCGCAGGGCGGATCTCGAAATGCTCCGCTCCCTGCCGGGAGTGCGCGCCGCCGAAGCGTTCAGCGCCATTCCGCTGAGCGGATCCGGCAGTTCGTCCGGCTACAAGCCGCTGGGATCGGAGATGAACACGCTCGCGACCGGGAGGTTCATAACCGGCATTCACGCTACTGAGTCACTGGGAGTGCGCCTGATAGCCGGGCGCAACTTCGAACCCGGCGATGTCAACGACTCTCGCTCCAAGAACGTGATCATGACCAAGGCCTTCGCCGACAAGTTGTTCCCGGAGGGGAATGCGCTGGGAAAGCAGATCCAGGGCAGAACGCCGGAAGACCCCGATACCATCGTGGGAATCATCGAGCACATGCATGGCTCCTGGCCCGGCTGGACGCATGTTGCGAATGTGACCCTCAGTCCCGGGAAGCCGGGGAGCTTCAACCGGGGATTGCGCTATCTGGTCCGCACCGAACCCGGTCATGTGGACCGGCTGTTCAAGGTCGTCGAGGAGGAGCTTCTGAAGCTCAACAACGGCCGCAATGTGACGCTGAACACCCTGGCCGATGTCAAGGCGGAGACCTTTATGGCTGATAACGGCGTGATCAAGCTGCTCAGCGCCGTCATCGTCCTGCTTGTTTTCGTCACCTCGCTGGGGATCGTCGGCATCACTTCCTTTTCCGTGACCGAGCGAATGCGTCACATAGGCACCCGGCGCGCGCTCGGCGCCCGCCGAGTGGATATCCTCCGATACTTTCTCACCGAAAACTGGATCATCACCACGACAGGGCTGGCGCTGGGGATCGGGCTCACGTACGGGCTGAACTATGCGCTGGTGAGCCTGCTGAGCGGGGCCAAGATGGAATGGACACTGGTGATCGGGGGAGTGGTAGGGATGTGGCTGCTCGGTCTCGCAGCGGCCTTTCTCCCGGCCTTGCGCGGTGCCCGCGTTTCGCCCGCTGCCGCCACCCGCACGATTTAACCTCAGATTCGGGCTGACTGACACTTTGTTTCCCCTGATTCATGGGGCGCGGCGCAGCGTCCAGAGGGCGCAGATGAGATCTGTGCCGAGGATCTCCGTTTCGAACTCCTGACGGGTCACGTATTCGTCGATGGCGTCCGACATTTCCGGGTGCCTCGCCTTGAGGAGCGACGCGCGGCGGCGGATCAGTTCCGTGTTCGTCTCGTTCACCTGTCGCGTCTCCTCCATCGAGAAGACGGCCTCGTGCACGAGCGCCTCGCCGAAGGAGGTTAACTGCCGGATTGTCTCCGCGCGGTCGGCATACCCCTCGTATCCCGGCAGCGGCGCAACCCCCTCGGCCAGGAAGCCATCCGCAATGACGATGAGGCCCCCGGGGCGCACCAGGCTGCGCAGGCCTGCAACCGTCGCCCGGTGATCCCCGGCCACAGGCCCGACGCTCAGCAGGAGGACCACATCGTATTGCCCGGTACGGCCAAGCAGGTTACGGATGTCCCCTTCGCGGAAGAGGCAACTCGAGCCGACTCCCTTCTCTGCTGCGAGGGCCCGGGCAGCCTCGAGAAAGGGGGGAAAGGCGTCGATCCCCGCGACCCGGAGGGCAAGTTGTTCGGCGAGGGCTGCAGCGACCGCACCTTTGCCACAGCCAAGGTCGAGCACAGCGGCGCCCTTCTTTACCCCGGAAGCTCTCAGGGCGGCCGCGACTTTATCAGCCGGAGTCCCAAGCTCCTGCAAGTCCTTCAGAAGTTCGGGAAGGAGGGGTAGGAGACGGACCGTGGTTTCCATCGTCCGTGCGACTTCCTCTTGCAAGTCAGCGCTCATTCCGCCACCTGCGTATTGCCTCTGCATGCTTTCGGTAGTGAGCGTATGTGTCAAACCGCAGCCGGCGGCGAAAGCGTGTTTCCCGTGTGAATTGCTCCTCCGGTACCTCTTGAAGGAAATCGATCAGCCGTCGGTGCGTCTCGTCCCGCTGCCTAAGCACCTCGGCGAGTGCAAGGCTGCTCCTCTGTGCCGTGGTCTGCGCGTTGAAAGCGTCGATGCCGCCGTGCGTCACGGAGTAGCGCGGCGGGCGCCTGCCCGCGAGGATGGTTGGCGCATGATTGAGGGATTCCTCCTCCCAGGAGGTCACGTGCGCGATGATGTCCCTGACCGACCAGGCGCCAGCAACTCCCGGGCGCAGCATCCTCTGTTCGGACAGGCCCGAATAGGATGCCAGCAGTTCATCCCATGCCCGGCCCAGACGGTTCAGGAGCTGGACCCTGTTCATTTCACACCCCAGGCAGAAGGCCGGCCGTGATCCTTCAGGAATGTCTTGAGGCGACCCTCGCACCGCTCCACCTCCTCCCGCACCCAGGAGGAAGCGGAGTCATGGGAGGCTCCTTCCGATGTCGTGACCCGCAGCGAATAGCTGGGCGCGCCCTCGCTCCAGTCGTGGGTCCGGATGGAGACCTGGGCCACGGCCGACAGCGGGTGGGTGCGGGAACGAAACGGCACCACCGGGGCCGCGGCCGAATAGGTGAAAATCGACCGTGCGGCGTCGAATCTCATTCGTGAACTCAGCCCAACCACGGCTGCGAAGAGGAGAAAGAGGCTTACGGCAACCGCCCCTGCAGAGATCAGGACGGCGAACAGGAAGACAGGATGCCGGTAGCTTTTCCATTCAGCTTCGAGGAGCAGTTCGTAGGGGGCCAGCAGGGGGACGAGGCCCATTGCCGCGAACAGAATCCGCCGTCCCGCCGGCATCGGAGAAGCGATTTCGAGGAGGGCGTGGCGCTCGTTGATTTGGATCATAGGCGGCAGCTCCAGCTGGGTTGACTGGAATTATCGGCCTGGAGCCACGGGCATGCAACCCGGATTCGGCCATGCTGCCGGTTGGAATTCGTGAAGCGGGCTTTTCCTGACGCGGTCGATTCCTGAAATGCCCTCAGGCAGGTTTCTTCCGGCGGCGTTGAGTTGCTTCTTAAACGGGGAAAGCTTTGTTATAGTTCTGTCAATGAAGCTCGAACAACTCAAAGGAATCATCCATTCTGACCCTGAAATCATGGGGGGGATTCCGGTGTTTGCAGGTACGCGCGTCCCGCTGCAAAATCTCATCGACTATCTGGAGGGAGGCGAATCCATTGAGGATTTTCTCGATGCCTTCCCGACCGTCAAACGCGAGCAGGTCATCGCCGTGATCGAAGCCGGCAAGATCACAATGCTCGGTACCGTCTGAAGAATGCGCATCCTCATAGACGAGTGCCTCAATTGGCGCCTCTCCCGGGCCCTGACCGGCCACCATGCTGTTTCCGTGCAGAAAATGGGCTGGAATGGAATGAAGAATGGGGCGTTGCTCGAATTGGCGGCGAGGGAATTTGATGTCTTCCTCACCGGAGACCGAAACCTGGGCGTTCAGGTAGAAATAGCCAAATACGAGATCGCTGTCGTGGTTCTGCACGCTCCCGGCACGCAACTGCACCAGATGCTGCCCCTGATACCGAAGGTGATCGCGGCACTGCCTTCGCTCAAGGCAGGGCAGGTTCTGGATGTGCACCCGTAATAAAGCCTGCGAAGCATAAGGCTACTGCCACTGGTTCGTGCCGGTGGACAAGTAACCGAACCGCCCTATTTTTCCGGGGACTTTCCTCCGGTGACCTCGAGGAGCGAGATGGGGTCGACGCGCGCACCCGCGAGCCGTACCGACCAGTGGAGGTGGGCCCCGGTCACGCGCCCCGTGGCCCCCACGCGCCCGACCACGTCGCCCGTGCGCACCCGCGCGCCCTCCTCGACGTCGAAGCGGGAAAGGTGGGCGAAGTAGGAGTACAGGCCATGACCGTGGTCGATAATGACGGAATTCCCGGCGTAGTACAGGTCGGCCGCCAGGACGACGATTCCCGCGTTGGGCGCCCTGATCGGCGTGCCGGCGGGCGCCCGGAAGTCGGTCCCGGAGTGCGGGCTGCGCGGCTGGTTGTTGAACACGCTGCGCAGCCCGAACGGGCTCCCCAGTGGCGCGTTCACCGGCGCCACGAATGGCCCGGTCCAGAGTCTTTCCGGGGTGGTCTTCTGGAACAGCGCCTGGACGAGCTTGGTTTCGGCGCTGATCCGGTCCAGCACCTCCGGCGGCGGGTTGACGAACTTTTCATCCACGGTCAGCCGTCGCGTCGGAAACTGCTTGCCGCGTATTTCGATGACATATTCGGTCTGGACTGTTCTTCCGTCCGGCGCAATGCCCTGAATCTGAATCGTGCTCGGTCCCAGGGCTGCGTCGAGATCGATGCCGTACAATCCGATCCAGCGGCGGCCTTCTGCGTCCCCGCTGAAGAGGAACTGCCTCGCAGCCGCCTTTCCCGCGACGTTCTTAAGACGGTGAAAGCTCTTCACGGTGAGGAACAGAATCTCCCCGGGCTGCAGCGAGCGCGCCTCATGGCTGACGCTGAGCGTTGCATTTGCCTGCAGGGCGAAGCGTTCGCCGCCCGGGCCCAACAATGCGGCCAAGAGCGCAACCACGCCGAGATTTCTGATCACGTTCGTTTCATCTCCGTTCGTCCAAGCACATTCACCTGAATTTGCAGGGTAACTGTAGTATGCCGGTTCATCAAGGGGACAGTTGCGTTGGAGAATGGTGTGAGAGATGACCGCTAATCTTCCAAATACGGCTGTCCTCGGTTGCATCCCTGCTGCACTGTGTTCTTACAGGCTTCTCTGTGAAATGCTTTTTAACTATGAGCTTCGAGCCGAAACCGGTCGACATTGCGCGGCAAACGAAGTATCTTGGGGCGCTCGATCCAGCGGGAGCGCAACGCGCTGCACGCACGGTATTAGAAGTGAAAACCAGGCCAAAACCAACAAAGCCCGACAGGATATTCCCATGAAAAGGATCGCCAAGACATCAATCATAACCCTCGCTCTTTTCACCCTTCTTGCCGGCAGAGTTTTTCCGCAGATGCTGCAGACCCCCGCGGAGAAGGCGGATTACCAGCAGCGGGGCACCCTTTATGCGCCGATGATGGAGTTCATCTACGACCTCGCTTCCAGGTCCGAGCTCCTCCAGGTGCGGAAATTCTCGGAGACGCTGATGGGCCGGGACATCGTCCTCGCCATCATGTCCGATCCGCCGGTGTCCAAGCCGTCCGACATTGCCAATTCCGACAGGCCGGTGGTGCTGATCGTGAACAACGTGCACGGCGGGGAGTTCGCCGGCAAGGAGGCTACACTGGCGCTGATGCGCGACCTGGTCCTGGGCGAACTCAAGCCGCTGCTGAAGAAAACCGTGATGCTCATCATCCCCACCATCAACCCGGACGGAGCCGAGGTCTACCGGCGCACCAACGAGCAGGGATTCGACCTCAACCGCGACTACATCAAGCTGGAGTCGCAGGAGATTCAGGCGCTATTGACGGAGGTGATCAACACCTGGCAGCCTGACATCCACGTCGACACGCACCACGGCGGATCCGCCCCCTACACGCTCACCTACCAGACATGCCTCAATCCTTCGTGCGACCCGGACATCGTGGCGCTGGCCAACGACCGGATCATTCCGCGGATCCGGGCCTCGCTCCGGAAGGAGGACTACGACGGCTTCTGGTACTCGGGCCCGACGAGGGTCGGCGGGGTGGAAGGCTGGGGACCCACCTCGGTCGAGCCGCGCAAACAGCACACCTACTCCGGCTTGGCCAACATGGTCGGATTCCTTTACGAGACGCCTAGCGGCACCCACCGCGTGGTCAAGAACGGAACCGAGGTGGTGGCAGTCGAGCAGAAGGACCGCTTCCGGCACCAGGTGCGCGGCCAGTACATAGGGCAGCTCGAGGTGATCCGGTTCGCCGCCGAAGAAGCGCAACTGCTGCGCAGCACGGTCGACAAGGCAAAGCGAAAGGCCATCGAGCTGGGGAGCAACGACGCCGACAACGATCCCATCATCCTCGAATACAAGCAGGAATCGAAGGGCGACGAGGCCTTCTGGAAGCTGCAGGCGGCGGCCGAGGGCAGCGAGCGGCGCTACGAGAGGGTCACACAGCCGATTTTCACGAAATTCTCCGCCACCCGCACTACCGTTCGCCCCTGGGGCTACCTGATGCCCCCGAACCTCGCCAACCTCATCCCGCTGCTGCTCGACCACGAGATCACCGTGCAGAAATTAATCGAGGCGGTCGAACTGGAAGTGGAAACCTATTACGCCGCACAGGTAGAGCAGAAGGGGTATTTCCAGGGCCACTACCTGAAGGCCGTGAAAGCCGAGAAGCGCACGCAGAAGGTGAAATTCCCCGCCGGCTCCTTCTTCATCCCTGCCGGCCAGCCCAAGGCGAACCTGGTCTCCTACATCCTGGAGCCGGAAACCGACGACAACCTGGTGACGTGGAACTTCCTGGACAACTATTTGCAATCAATGACGGCCGAGCAGGAGGAGCGGGTGGCGGAAATGAGGGCGCGGGCCGGCGGGCAGCGCTCGCCCGGCCAGGTGATCCCCATCTTCCGGCTGATGAAGAAGGCGGAACTGAAGAGCGTGCTCGCGGAGGCGTACAACAAGTATCAGCGCAACCGCTTCGTCCGGTGATGCCAAAGAAAGACGGCAGCCACGAATTGCACGAATTACACGAAATCAAATAAACCGGGAATGGGGGAATGGCCCATTTGGGAGCGCACGAAAAATCCGTGTAATCTGCGGCCGGAATGGACCGTGACAGTTCGTGGAGTTCGTGGAATTCGTGGAATTCGTGGCTGGCGTTTGATGAGGAGGTGCAAGGTGAGGAGAAGAATCGCGCTGTTGGGTGTTACGGCGGCGCTGATTGCCGCGATCGGCGCCGGCGCACAGTCGGGCAGGGAGATCATCCGCGCAGGCCCGGACCTGGGGCTCCCGTTCAGCCCCGCCGTCCGGGCGGGCGGATTCATCTACCTCGCGGGGACGCTGGCCACGGACGATTCGGGCAGGGTCACGGGGGACGACATCCGGGCGCAGACCCGGAAGACGCTCGATAACCTGGGAGTCGTCCTGAAGGCCGCCGGCATCGGGATGGAAAACGTCGCCTCGGTGACGGTCTATCTCAAGAACGCCGCCGATTTCCAGGGAATGAACGAGGTCTACCGCACCTACTGGCCGAAAGATCCTCCGGTGCGCACCACCGTCGTGGGAGACTTCGTCCTGCCGGGCGGCCTGGTCGAAATATCCATGATCGCCATCCCCGCAGGGGGCGAGCGCCGCGTGATCCGCCCCGAAGGCTGGGCGGCGCCGGCGAATCCCTACAGCTACGGCATCCTCTCGGGCGACACCCTGTTCCTTTGCGGCCTGGTGGCGCGGAATCCAAAGGACAACTCCGTTGTCGCCGGCGGCGTCCAGGCGCAGACCCGGGCGATCATGGACAACGGCGGCGAAATCCTGAAGGCGGCCGGGATGTCGCACGAGCACGTGGTCAGCTCGCGCGTCTACATCCCCGACGCGGCCACGTTTCAGGACATGAACACCGCCTACCGGAGCTACTTCCCCAAAGACCCGCCGGCGAGGGCCACGGTCGTGACCGGGCTCATGGGCCCAGCCTTCGGCGTGGAAATCACCATGCTGGCTGTGAAGGGTGCGTCCCGGCAGGCGCTGGTGACGCCCAACGCCGACGGCAGCCCGGGACGCGCCAACCCCAACCTCAGCTCCGCCATCGTCGTCGGAAACCGGATGTTCCTCTCGGGCATGCTCGGCAACAACGAGACGAACAAGGGGGACATGAAAGCGCAGACGCGCGAAACGCTGGCACGCATCGAGCGGACGCTGCGCGCCGGCGGCTTCGGGTGGGACAACGTCGTGGACGGCGTGGTCTACATCACCGACGTGGCGAGGTTTGCCGCGATGAACGAAGCCTACCGCGAGATCTACAAGTCGGATTTTCCGGCGCGGGCCACGGTGAAAACCGGGCTGGTGAGCCCGGACGGGCTCGTGGAGATCATGTTCACCGCCGTCAAGTAGGGGAATAAAGACATTACACGGAGGTCCACGGAGAAGCACGGAGAATATATATTTAAAAAACTCCATGTGCCCCCGTGCTTCTCTGTGGACCTCCGTGTAACGCTTTTTGCCGTTCCTACCTCGTGGCCGGTTTCACGTGCTTTTCCAGCCAGTTGAGCATTTCGGCGAGCGTGTGCTCGACCGATTCCTCGGCCGCGTAGCCGTGCGACTCGAAGGGGAGCGTCACGTACCGCACGGTACCGCCGTTCCCGCGGATCGCCTGGTACATGCGCTCGCTCTGGATGGGGAAGGTCCCCGAATTGTTGTCCGCCTCGCCGTGGATCAGCAGGATCGGCTCGTTGATCTTGTGGGCGAACATGAAGGGGGAGACCTTGAAGTACATTTCCGGCGCCTCCCAGAAAGTCCTGCGCTCGTTCTGGAAGCCGAACGGCGTCAGCGTCCGGTTGTAGGCGCCGCTGCGCGCAATCCCTGCGCGGAACAGGTCGCAGTGCGCCAGCAGATTGGCTGTCATGAAGGCGCCGTAGCTGTGGCCGCCTACGCCCACACGCGTCGGGTCCGTGACGCCCATCTCGGCCGCCTTGTCGATAGCGGCTTTGGCGCTGGCCACGATCTGCTCCACGTAGGTGTCGTTCATCGTCTGGGCGTCGCCCACCACGGGCATGGTGGCGCCGTCCAGCACGGCGTAGCCCAGCAGCAGGGCGAAGAGGTGCGAGGTGCCGCCGATCATCGTGAAGCGGCTGGGGGAGCCGGACACCTGCCCGGCGGTGTCGGGATCGCTGAACTCCTGCGGGTAGGCCCAGACCAGCGTCGGCAGCGGCTGGCCGCGCTTGTACGCGGGCGGCAGGTAGAGCGTGAAGGAGAGCTGCACGCCGTCGCCGCGCTTGTAGGTTACGAGTTCCTTCGTGATCCCGCGCAGCTGAGGAGCGGGATCCTTGAAGGCGGTCAGCGCCTTCCGGGAGCCGTCGGCCGCCCGGAGGAAATAGTTCGGCGGCTCGGTGGCGGTCTCGTGCCGCGTGATGAAGCGGGTGGCGTCATCGGCCAGGAGGCCGACCACCGACTCGTACGAGCCGTCGGCGCACTGGAAGAGCCGTTCCGATTTCAGCGTCGTGATGTCGAACCGGTCCAGGAAGGGGTGATCGCCTTTCGGCGAAGCGCCCTGGCCCTGTAGGTAGATGAAGTTGCCGTTCTTGAGGACGGCGCGGTTACCCGTAGGCAGCAGCCGCGTAATCGGCGTGCCGGGATCATTGTAGCGGTCCTGCATCGAGCGGTCCCAGATCAACCGCGCCGCCTGCGCAGGGTTCCGGTAATTGAGCAGGAACACGCGGTTCCAGCGGCGGTCGCGGTCGGTGTCCCGGACCAGGACGATTCCGTCGGAATCGAACCAGGTGAGGCCGGCGAAGCGGTGCTCGGTCTTGGTGAATTCCGCGGGGCTCCCCTGGAAGGGGGCGGCGAACAGCAGGATGCGGTCGCGATGAGGGACCTTCTTCTTGGGATCCCCGCCGTCGAGCGCCTCGGCCCAGGCGAGCGTGGCCGGTTCCACTGGGATCCAGCTGTAACTCCTGGGCCCGGTCTGGACGCCATCGATGGGGATCTGGTCCGCCAGGGGCTGGCTGGCAACCTTGTAGACCACCTTGCCGCTCATGTCCCAGACCTCCACTTCGCGGGGAAAGGACCCGGCCGTCAGGAGGTAGGAGTAGGGTTTCTGGTTGCGCACTACCAGCAGGTATTTCCCGTCGGGGGAAGCCTGGGTGGAGGCGTAGATCGCCGGTTTCCCGATCGGGGTGCGTTTCAGGTCCGAGGTGTTCACGAACTCGAGCTGGGAGGTGGCGTAGTAATCGAACAGGTTTTCGTCGTGGGCGTTCTGCAACAGGTCCTGGAAGGTCCGGACGGGCGCCGGCCTGCCGGCGCTTTCCTGGATGGTCGGCCCGGTAGGGGCCTTGGGCGGGGCCGGCGGATTGCCGCGTCCGGCGACGATGGTCTGGCAGAGGAGCGTCACGCCGTCGGGCAGCCATTCGAAAGCGCTGCCGTAGGCGGCGTTGAGCTTTATGCCGCGCACTTGCCGTGTGGCTCCCGTCTGGGCATCCCCGAGCCAGAGTTCGATGCCCGTGGCGGTCGTGTTGGTGAAGGCGAAGATCTTCCCGTTATGGGACCAGTTGGGCGACCCGGGATTGGCGTTGGCCGGCAAGGCGACCTTGGTTTCCTTGCCGTCGGCGATGTTTTTCAGCGTCATCGCGACGATGCGCGGCGGCCGGTGCGGGCCGTTCGTGTTTGGGTTTATGCGCAGCCCCGCCAGGCGGAGCATCGGCGCCGCGAGTTCGGCGATGGAGGGGAAGCGCGTGCTCTCGACCAGCATCATCCGGTCGCGCGTCGGGCTCAGGGAGACGCTTGGCGTCACCGGGGCGTGGAGCACGTCCAGCACGTCCTTGGGCGGCTTGAGGTAGCCCGGCCCCTGGGCCTGGATTCCCGCCGCAAGCAGGAGAAGTGCCGGGATGAAAAGAGCAAATCGGGTTACGGTTCGGAGTGATGATTTTTTCATAGGACTTGTCCTTCCTGGTCAGTCGTTGCAGGGCTTTCGTGCATCAATCTGCCACAGCTGCCGCTCAACTTGAAATTGAAATCGGCACGATAACTAAATTCACCACGAAGACACGAAGTCGCGCAAGGGAGATTGAGCGGTGCTGCTATGCAGTGCGCAGAGGATTAATCACGGTGATGTCCTGGAATTGGAGGAAATCAGTATCGGTTGTGTAGATCTCGCGCACCCCGTGCTCGCGCATCAGCGTCACCGTGCGGATATCGAAAAAGAGATTTCCGGCAGGAAATGTGAGTTGCTCGAGTATCCGTTCGAGCAGGGTCCAGTGACGGTCCTCGGCCGCGAGGAGCAAAAAACCCGGGCATTGCAGGAACGGCGTGATGAAACCGAGAGCCTCCTGCCACGCCAGAGGGTGCTGAAAGACCTTTGGGTGGGTGGAAACCCTCATGAATTCATAAAGGATGCCTTCGGTCAGGAACCATGGCGCCGCGGAACTGGCGGCGGCGTATAAAAACGCGGCTGCCGCCGGTTGCTCCCCGGCGTCCCGGTTGGCCGCATACAACAGAATGTTCGTGTCGATGACTCCCGCCATCAGGAATCCATGAGCGCTTCCAGAGCGTTGCGGTCTCCCAGATTCACTCTGGGCTTGCCCATCGAGAAGGTTGGCAGGTTGAACTCCGCACGGGGCTTCCGCTTGCGCCGCTGGAGACCTTCCACCATGAGCTCATTGGCTACCTGCGAGAGCGTTTTGCCCTGCTTGCCGGCAAGTTCGCGTATTTGCTCGAGGCAGGATTCCTCGAGGATCAGCGTTGTTCTAACCATGCGCCCAAAATACTGGAAATGCACACAGATGTCAAGATCACGCATACGTATGGGGCAGCCTGAGGATGCCCCCCTGCGGCGTTCGGGCAACATGCCGGCGGTTTCAGTCGAGGCGCTTGCGGAAGCGGAGCGCACTGAAAGCGAGAACAGCCGAGCCAAGGGCCAGCATCAGCAGCATCTGCAACCAGAGCACCTCCGCCCCGATTCCCTTCAGGAAGATCCCGCGCACGATCTCCATGAAATAACGCAGCGGGTTCAGAAAGGTCAGGACCTGCACCGGCTCCGGCATGTTGCGGATGGGGAAGGCGAAGCCGCTCAGGAGGAAGGCCGGGGCGAAAAAGAAAAAAGACGACATCATCGCCTGCTGCTGCGTCTGGGAAACCGTGGAGATGAACAGGCCGACTCCGAGCGTGGTCAGCAGGAACAGCAGCGCGCCGGCGAACAGCAGCAACGCGCTCCCCTGAAAAGGGATCCGGAAAACGGCCAGCGCCGCGGAGGTGACGAGTGCCACCTCCAGCAGGCCCACCAGAGCGAAGGGGAGCAGCTTGCCGAGCATCAGCTCCACCGGGCTGATCGGGGAGACCAGCAGCTGCTCCATCGTTCCGATCTCCTTTTCCCGTACGATGCTCATGGCGGTGAGCATCACGGTGACGAGCGCGATGATGTTGACCACGATGCCGGGGACGAAGTAATCGCGGCTGTTCAGGTCTGGATTGAACCAGATCCGGGGCTCGGCGGTGATGCCCGAGGCCGGCCGGGGCGCCGCGGCGCGCGCCGCATGCGCCGCCAGCACCTGGCCCGCGTAGTTCGCGACGATCCCGGCCGTGTTGGAGTCGGTGCCGTCGACCAGGATTTGCACCGCCGGCATCCGCCCGCGCACGAGATCGCGGGCGAAGCCGGGCAGCACCCGGACCACGGCCTGGACCTCCCCGCGGTTCAGCAAGGCCGCCGCCTCCTCTTCGCCCGCGGGCAAAGCCGTAATGTGGAAGTGCCGCGAACCCTCGAAAGCGGCCCTCAGGTCGCGGCTGGCCGGCGTGCGGTCCAGGTCCACCCAGCCCAGCCTTGCGTCCTCGACGTCCAGGTTCACCGCAAAGCCGAATATGACCAGCTGGATCAGCGGCGGCAGGAACAGCAGGATGCGCGTGCGCGGGTTCCGGAGCGTCTGCCGGAACTCCTTGCGCACAATCTCCAGAATCCGCCGCCCCATGCCCATCACGCGACCTTCTGTTTGAGTTTCCGGGTGGCTGCGAAAAAGACCACCGAGGCGAAGACCGCCAGCAGCGCGACTTCGCCCCAGAGCACGGCGGCGCCGACGCCGCGCAGGAACACCCCTTTGAGCACGGTGACGAAATAGCGCGCCGGAAACAGGTAGGTGAAAACCTGGATCACCCCCGGCATGTTGTCGATGGCGAAGATGAAACCGGAGAGGAGGAAGGCCGGGAGAAAGGACGTAATGACCCCCATCTGGTAGGCCAGGAGCTGCGAGCGGGTGAGAGCCGAGATGAGAATCCCCCAGCAGAGGGCGCCGAAGAGAAACACGAAGCCGCTCACCGACAGGAACAGGATGCTGCCGCGCAGGGGGACGCCGAACACGCCCACGCCGACGCCGATGGCCAGGAGCATGTCCACCAGGCCCAGGGTAAAGAACGCGGCCATTTTCCCAAGCACAAGTTCCTCCGGCCTGACCGGCGTGGAGAGCAGCTGCTCCATTGTTCCCAGTTCCCACTCGCGGGCGATGGTCAGGGAGGTCAGCAGCGAGGCGATGATCATGATGATCACGGCGATCAGGCCGGGCACGATGTAGTTCTTCGATTTCAGCTCGCTGTTGAACCAGACCCGCAGCCGCGCCTCGAACGGCAGCTGGGGCGCCGCGCCGGCCCTGCGGCTGAGCGTCTCCGCCTGCAGCTGCAGGTTGAGGTTCTGCAGCAGCGCGCCGGCATACCCGAGCGCGAGCGAGGCGGTGTTGGAGTCGCTGCCGTCCAGGATCAGCTGGACGCGCGCCTCGCGGCCGGCGAGCAGTTCCCTGGAGTAGTCCTGGCGGATGACCAGCCCCAGCAGGCACTCGTTCCTGTCGATCGCGGCCTGCAGATCGCGGTAGTCCCCGGCCAAACGCAGGACCTGGAAAAAACGCGAGCCGTCGAAGCGCGCCACCAGTTTCCGGCTCTCGGGACTGCGGTCGGAGTCCAGGACCACCGTGGGGATCCGGTCCACATCGAGCGTGAGCGCGTAGCCGAACAGCAGCAGCATCAGGAATGGGAGCGCCAATGCCATGCCGAGGCTCCGCGGGTCGCGCAGGATGTGCAGGAACTCCTTGCGGGCGACGGCCCGGGTCCGACGGAAATTCACGCGAGCCTCCTCTCCTCCTGCTCGATCAGGGCGACGAACACGTCCTCCATCGTCGGCTCGATGAGCTCGAGGCTCTGCACCCACAGCCCCCTCCTCTCCAGCGCGCCGCGGATGGCGGGGGCCGCCGCCCGCGGGTCCTCCACCGTGAGGTGGAGGCCGCTGCCGAAAACGGCCGTTTCCAGCACACCCTCGACGCCCTCGAGCGCCCTCATGCTCTCCAGCGGATCGCCGGAGTCGAGGTTCATGATGGCATGGGAGAGCATTTCCCGCTTGAGCGCCTCGGGTCTGCCGAGCGTGATGATCCGGCCGCGGTTCATGAGGGAAAGCCGGTGGCAGTACTCGGCCTCGTCCATGTAGTGCGTGCTGACGAACACCGTGTGGCCGGCAGCGGAAAGCTCGTAGATGAGCGACCAGAATGAACGGCGGGCGATGGGGTCCACGCCCGAGGTCGGCTCGTCCAGGAAAAGAATCGGGGGCTCGTGCAGGATCGCGCACCCCAGCGCAAGTCTCTGCTTCCAGCCCCCGGCGAGAATGCCGGTCAGGTCGTGAATCCTGTCCTCGAGACCCGCGAGCCGCAGCACATGGTCTTTGCGCTGCCGCCGCAGGTGAGCCGGGACGCCGTACAGCCCGCTGAAGAAGTCGATGTTCTCGCCGACGGTCAGGTCGTCGTAGAGCGAGAACTTCTGCGACATGTACCCGATGTGCCGCCGGACCGTCTCCGGTTCGCGCGCCACGTCGAAGCCGGCCACGCGCGCGCTGCCGGCCGAGGGCAGGAGAAGCCCGCAGAGGATCCGGATCGTGGTCGATTTCCCCGCGCCGTTCGGCCCCAGAAAACCGAAGATCTCTCCGGGTCTGACAGAAAAGCTCACGTCGTCGACGGCGCAGAATCTCCCAAAGTACTTCGACAGGTTCCGGACCTCCACGGCCGGCTCGACTGCAGGATTCATGGCAGGTCTCCATTCCCCGGGGCCGGTTCTCCGCCCGGTGGGCCGCTGCCGGTCGGCGCCGCCGTGTCCGCTTTCCGGATGAGGGCGATGAAAGCGTCCTCCAGCGAAGGCTCCACCGGCCGGAATTCCGCGGGAGGGAGGCCGCCGGCCGCCAGCAGACTGTTCAGCCGGTCGGCGCCGCCCGCCTCCGGGGCGAGGAACATGCGGAGCGAGGCGCCCGAGGGTTCCACGCTGAGAACTCCAGGGCTGTGCCGCAGGATTTCCGCGGCCTCGCGCGGCCCGGGACTGAGGACCTCGAAGCAGTCCGGGAGACCGCGCTTCAACAGGTCCGGCGGCTCGCAGCGGATGAGGCGGCCGCGGTGCAGGAGGCCGACCCGGCTGCAGCGCTCCGCTTCATCCAGGTAGGCCGTGGCGATCACGACCGTCAGGCCGGACTTGACCAGGCGGTAGAGAATGATCCAGAAGTCGCGCCGGGAGACCGGATCGACGCCATTGGTGGGCTCGTCCAGCAGCAGTATCCGGGGGCGGTGCAGGAGCGTGCACATCAGGGCCAGTTTCTGCTTCATGCCGCCCGACAGCTGGCCGGCGGGCCGCCCGCGGAAGGGCGCCATCCGGGTCATGCCGAGGAGTTCCCTGGAATGGGAATCGTAATCGGAGCGGCTGATGCCGAAGAGGTCGGCGTAAAACCGCATGTTTTCGCTGACCGTGAGGTCGCGGTAGAGGCCGAAGCGCTGGGCCATGTAGCCGATCCTGTCCCTGACGGCCGCCGGGTCTCTGCGGACGGTGAAACCTGCGACCCACGCCTCGCCGTTGGTGGGGTCCAGCATGCCGCAGAGCAGCCGCAGAACGGTGGTCTTGCCGGCGCCGTCGGGGCCCACGAGACCGAAGATCTCGCCGGGGGCGATCTCGAGGTCCAGGCGGTCGACCGCCGTCAGCTTCCCGAAGCGGCGGGTGAGACCGGATGTGCGGATGATCGGCTCAGGCGTTGTGCTCATATCCTTGGGGCCCGGGCTTGAAAAAAACCACCTCTGCCACGAATTGCACGAATCTCACGAATCATTTGCACATGGCCCGCAGCGCGGTGGTCCGCTGCTACCGCGGCTTCAGTTCGATCACGGCGTCGGCCGGCATGTTGAGCTTCAGTTCGTGTCCCGGATTTTCCACCTCGACCTTGATGCGGTAGACGAGCTTCACCCGCTCCTCCGAGGTCTGTATCTGCTTGGGAGTGAATTCAGCTTCGGAGGCGATGAAGGAAATCCGCCCCTTGTAGGATTTGCCCGGGAACGAGTCGGTAGTAACCCTCACGGTGTCTCCCAGCTTCACCCTGCCGAGGTCGGTTTCGCTGACGTAACCGCGCAACCAGGGGCGGTCCAGGTTGCCGATCGACGCGATGGCTGTGCCTGCGGCAACAATCTCGCCTGCCTCCGCGCTTTTCACCAGGACGATGCCGCTTACCGGCGAGGTGACCACGGTGTCCTCCAATTGGGTTTTGACGATCGCCACTTGCGCCTTCGCTCTTTCCACCTCGGCATGCCTGGTCCGGAGTTCCTGTTCCAGCCGCTTCAGGTCGAGGTTGGCGGCGCGGGCCAGTTTCAGTCCGGCCAGCGCCTGGTCCAGGCGGGCGCGGGCGGCTGCGATCTCCTCCTTGCGCGGGCCCTCGCGCGCAAGTGCGAGCCTCTGTTCAAGCTGCTGGAGAACTGCCAGTGCGCCTTCATGTCTGGCCTTGTATTGGTCATGCTGGGCGGTGGATATGTCATCGTTGCGGTAGAGCACCTGCGCTCGCTCCCAGTCTCTCAGAGCCTGTTCGTGCCGGCTCTTTCCCTCGCCGACAGCTGCCTCGGCCGCCAGAATCTCCTCGGGGCGGAAGCCCGAACTGAGTTCACTCAGCCGGGCTTCCGCCTGCCGGACCTCGGCTTCGCGCAGTTCCACTTCGGCGGCGATGATGGCCCGGCGGTGCGCAATGGCCGTTTCGAGCTGCGGCACCAACGACTCGGTTGCCGCCAACGCCGCCTGATCCCTGTTGAGCTGCTCCCGCAGTTGGGCGGAATCGAGACGCGCCAGCACGGACCCCTGCTGCACCGGCGATCCTTCCTCCACAAGGAGTTCGGCTATCTTTCCCGGGATCTTGAAAGCGACGTTTACCTGCGTTAACTCCACATTTCCGCTGATCGCAACCTGCTGAAGCTCGCTGCCGCGCCATGCGCCGCAAGAAGCCACGGCGGCACACGCGACAATGACGGCAATCACGATCATTGTTTTTTTCATGTGATATCTCCGGATCCCTGCGGAATCGGCAGAGGCGCGCCGAGCCGCTATTGTACAACCTGCCGAATGGTGCCGGTTGCCGTACCCAACTCGATGACGGCGAGGCGATGACCGTAAAGGGCGGCAATCCAATTCTCCCGCGCGCGCTCAAGGCGCGACTGCGCGTCGGTGACCTCCAGTCCTATGCCGACGCCGGCCTCGAGCCGCCGGCGCGCCTGCGCCAGCTCGCTCTCGGCCAGGCTCAGTCCGTCGCGTGCGGCGGCCACCTGTTCGGCCGCCGCCTCCAGGTTGTGGAGCGCAACGCGCACCTCCAGCTCGATGACGGAGCGCAGTTCCTGGGTTCGGATCGATTCCTGGCGCAGCCGGGAGGCGCCCTCGGCCCGCAATGCATCTAGCCTGCCGCCGTCGAACAGCGGGATGCGCACGGCAATCCCGTAGGTCCGGGTCGGAATGGCGTTGCCGATGCCGGGGCCGATGCTGCCGTAATCGGCAAACAGGGCCACGGAGGGAGTGCGGTCGGCGGCTGCGGCGCCGTAGCCCTGGCGGGCTCCCTTCTCCCGCAGCTGCTGCGCCGTCCAGTCGGCCCGGTTTTCGAGGGCGGCAAGGACGGCCTCTTCGGCGGGCGGCGGCGCGAGGGGCGAGAACGAGAGATTGTCGGTCAGCGCGAGGGCAGCGCCCAGGTCCGCCCCCAGCAACCGCAGGAGCTGCAGGTGCGAACGCTTCAGGTCGTTTTCGGCCGCGACCAGGCGCTGCCGGTC
This sequence comes from Acidobacteriota bacterium, assembly GCA_037444305.1. Lineage (GTDB taxonomy): Bacteria > Acidobacteriota > UBA6911 > UBA6911 > UBA6911 > JBBIMP01. The sequence continues at coordinate 3,816 of JBBIMP010000058.1, read as the reverse complement.
GTAGGCCAGGCGCGCGCGCGCCCGCGTGATCTCGATGCCCGTTCCGGTGCCGGCCTCCTTCTGGCTGCGTGCCAGCTCCAGCAGCGCCTCCGAGAGTTCGAGGTCCGCGCGGGCGGCTGCCAGCGTCGCCTCGAAGCGGAGGGTGCCCAGATAGGCCCGGGCCACCTCGTCCCGGACCCTGTCGCGCGCGGCCTCGCTTTCGGCCTCGGAAAGACTGACGCCGGTCCGGGAGGCCTGGAACCGGCGGGTGGACCCGAGGTGGAACAAGGCCTGGCTGACCGTGAGGCGCGCATCGAAGACGTTGAAGGGGCCTGCCAGCGGCGGCAGCGTGAACGGGGTGCCGGGCACGGGAATCCGGATCCCGAGAGCCTCGAGGTTGCGCGTCACGCTCTGCTGTCCGACCGAGCTTTCGAGGTGGGGCAGGAGCGCCGCGCGGGCCAGCGACGACTTTGCCCGGGCTTCCACGATCCTCTCCTCGGCCAGCGCCGCCTGGCGGTTGCCGTCCCTGCCCAGCGCAATCGCCAGGGCGCGGGCCAGGCTCAGGGTGAGGACGTTCGAGGGCGGCGTGGGCGCAGCCGCCGACTGGGAGGGGGACTGCGGCGCGAGCGCCAGCAGCGCAACCAGCGTCAAAAGCGAAAGCCGTTTCGTGTTCATGATCGTGTCCCGGCCGGGGGAGGCGGAGCCTTCAGCCCCGGAACGATGAAAGCCACCAGGCGGTCGATTTCGGCCTCCACTCCGGCGTGACCGCACAGGCCGCCCGACATCCGCTGCAGCATCGGCGCGGCGGCCAGAGTGTGAGCCGTCGCGCCGATGGAAAAGTGCAGCCTCCAGAAGATCTCGGTTCGGGGCAGATGGGGCAACGCCCTGGCCAGGGCGGCCGTGAAGCGGCCGACGACCTCCTCGAACTCGCGGGCGAAGGTGATCCAGAGGACCGGCTCTGAATAGGCCCGGCCGAGGAGCGTGCGGAAGGCGGCGCTGCCTTCCGGATTCTGGACGGCGCGCAGCATCGGCCCCACGAGCGAGCGAACGATCGCATCCAGCGGCAGGGGCCTCCGTCCGGCCTTCCTTTCGAGATCGCCGAGCGCAGCGAGGCGCTGGGCGTTGATCGGGCCGACCTTGCGCGCGAACACCGCGTGGATGAGACCTTCCTTGGTCCCGAAGTGATAGTTGACGGCGGCAAGATTGACGCCGGCCGCTGCTGTTATAGCCCTCAGGGATGTGGCGCTGTAGCCGTTTTCGGCGAAGAGCTTCTCCGCGGCGTCCAGTATTCGTGTCTTGGTTTCGCTGTTCATGCGTACGTATGTTTAAAACAAACGTACGCATGTGTCAAGTACAAAAGCGGCGCGTTGTTCTGCGGGCCGGGTGTTTTGCTACAATGAGGGCAATTTGCGGCCAACAACGATCCCTTCGACCGGCTGCGGCCGCGGCCGGTCATAATGCGGCAAAGGAGGCAACGTCATGCACAAACACCTGGGCAAGTTGCAGGAGCCGGTTTTCAGTCTGACGAGAATCGCTGTGGGTTTCCTGTTTTTCTGCCATGGCGCGCAGAAGCTGTTCGGCATCTTCGGAGGACAGGTCCAGCCGCTGTTCTCCCTTTTGGGTGCGGCCGGGGTAATTGAATTCGCCGGCGGACTGCTGGTGATGTTCGGGCTGTTCGCGAGCTGGGCCGCCTTCCTCTGCAGCGGCCAGATGGCGGCTGCCTACTTCTTGTATCATGCCCCGAACGGCCTGCTGCCGATCGCCAACGGGGGGGAACTGGCGGCGATCTACGCCTGGGTGTTCCTGTTCATGGCCGCCCATCCGCCGGACAAGTGGTCCCTAGACAAGCACTTCCGGAAATAATCCCGGAAGCGGTGCATTGCGGTTGCCACTCCATGGGCGCTGCCCTATAGTCCTCTCTATATATCCGGAGGAGCTATGGACCGCAAAAGCACATGGGAATTTGTCGACAGGACATGGACCGATTCGATTCTGCCGAGCCTGCAGGAGTTCATCCGCATTCCTTCCAAATCGCCCGGCTTTGACGCCCAGTGGAAAAAGAACGGCCACATCGACACGGCCGCCGCACTCATCGAGGGCTGGTGCCGGGAGCAGCCGATTCCGGGCATGTCCGTGGAGACGGTCCGCCTGGAGGGGCGCACCCCGGTGATCTTCATCGATATCCCGGGCGCTTCGAAGGACTGCGTGCTCATGTATGGCCACCTGGACAAGCAGCCGGAGATGGCCGGCTGGCGCGAGGGCCTTGGTCCCTGGGAGCCTGTGGTCGAGGGCAACAGGCTTTATGGCCGAGGGGGAGCCGATGACGGCTATGCCGCTTACGCTTCGCTCGCCGCGATCATGGCCGCGGACGCGCAGAAAGCCCGGCGCGCGCGCTGCGTCGTGCTGGTCGAGGCCTGCGAGGAAAGCGGGAGCTTCGATCTGCCCCATTACATCGAGGCGCTGTCGGACCGCATCGGAAGTCCGAGCCTGATCATCTGCCTTGATTCCGGCTGCGGCAACTATGAGCAGCTCTGGTGCACAACATCGCTCCGGGGCCTCGTGGCCGGATCGCTGCACGTCGAGGTGCTCAGCGAGGGCGTTCACTCGGGAGACGCGAGCGGCATCGTGGCGTCCAGCTTCCGCATCCTGCGGCAGCTGCTCAGCAGGATCGAAAACGACATGACGGGCGAGGTGCTGGTCCCGGAACTTCATGTGGAAATCCCCGGCCAGCGAAGGGAGCAAGCCGAGAACGCTGCAAAAATACTGGGCCGGGACGTATATGCCAAGTTTCCCTTCGTCAAGGGAATGAAACCGGTCAGCGATGATCTGCAGCAGCTCATCCTGAACCGCACGTGGCGCCCGGCCCTTGCCATCACCGGAGCGTCCGGTCTGCCTGCGATCCAGGATGCGGGGAATGTGCTCCGTCCCCTGACCGCCGCCAAGATATCGATGCGGGTGCCCCCGACCTGCGATCCGGTGGCGGCGGCCAAACGGCTGAAGGAAGTGTTGGAGAAGGATCCGCCTTACGGGGCAAAGGTGCGGTTTGAGCCGGAGCATTCCGCTTCGGGATGGAATGCGCCGGAACTTACTTCCTGGCTCGGAGAGTCTCTGGACAGGGCGTCGACCGACTTTTTCGGCGCGCCGCCGGCCTACATGGGCGAAGGGGGAACGATCCCGTTCATGGCCATGCTGGGAGGGAAATATCCGGCCGCTGAATTTCTCATCACGGGAGTTCTGGGGCCACAGTCGAATGCTCACGGCCCCAACGAGTTCCTGGATATCCCGACCGGAAAGAAGCTGACCTGCTGCGTTGCCCGGGTGCTGGCCGATCACTTTCGCCGATAGGGACGCGGACGGCGTTGCGCTGGAAGGCACGGGAAGCTTGCCCGAGGCTCAACAGTACTGCCGACCTGCGCATGTTTCCGGCATGTGGAGCATTTCCGCGGATGGGCAGATCATTCCTCAGGTTGGTGTTTCCGTTTGCCGATAAGAGTCAACGGAATGCGGAACGGCCGAGGCGGGGCCGGCGGCGACGCTTTCACCCCCTCATCATGACCTTCTCCCACAAGGGGGAGAAAGCACTGAGTTGGCACGTCCTTGCTTGACATTCATCGCCGTGCATAATCATAGCCGTGCATAATCATATGTCAGGATGACCCAAACGCCATTCGGCGAAGGGTTGCTTATCAGGGCATATTTGCTTTGGAACTTATTCCGCACTTCAGCTACGCAACTGAAGACCAAGAAACAAGAAAATACTCCGATAAAGCGAGGAATACTGTATGAAAAAAGCACTGCCGGGTTTTATCCTGTTTCTGGCCGTACTGTTCTTCCTGC
>JBBIMP010000057.1:0-27343 GCA_037444305.1 Acidobacteriota bacterium | reverse complement strand
AACCATGAAACGCGGGCTCGACATCTGGGAGCATGCCATCCGCTGGGGCCTGATCGGTTGTGCCTCGGTGACGCTGGCCGCCGTTTTCCTGATCTTCTTCTTTCTGGGGAAGGAGGGACTGCCGGCGCTGCTCCATCTCCCGCTCGACAACCTGTTCAGTGACCGTTGGGCGCCGGTGTCGCTCGACAAACCGGGCTTCGGGCTTTTTCCTCTGGTGGCGGGAAGTCTGCTGGTCACGGCGTTGGCCACACTGCTGGCCGTGCCCTTTGGGGTCGGCGGGGCCACTTATCTCGCCGCCTTCGCCCGGCAGCCCGAGCGGGAACTCCTGAAGCCGTTCATCGAGATCCTGGCCGGAATTCCCTCCGTCGTGCTGGGCTTCTTCGGGCTGGTGGTGCTCGGTCCCATCGTCAAGGCGATTTTCGGGCTCCCCTCCGGCCTCACAGCACTGACCGGGGCGCTCCTGCTGGCCTTCATGGCCATACCCACCATCATGACCATCGCCGAGGACGCGCTGCACGCCGTACCCCAGGCCTATCGCGATGCTTCTCTGGCGCTGGGCGCGTCGCCCTGGCAGACCACCTGGCGAGTGGTGGTACCGGCCGCCGCCCCGGGAATTGCAGCGGCGGTGCTGCTGGGCATCGGGCGGGTGATCGGCGAAACGATGGCCGTGATGATGGTCACCGGCAATGCCCCGCTGCTGACTGCCTCTCCATTCGAATCGGTCCGCACCATGACCGCCACCATTGCCGCCGAGATGGGTGAAGTACCCTTCGGCAGCGAACATTACCAGGTGCTCTTCTTAACTGGACTGGTGCTGCTGGGAATGACCCTCGTCGTAAACCTCTACGCGCGGGGACTGTTGACGGGCAAGCGCCGGAGGAACCGTTGATGAAGGAAAGCCCGGTCGAGAAGGCAGGCCTCTGGTTTCTCCGCATCTCCACCTATGGCGTGGTGGCTGCCATTCTCTACGTGCTGGGAGATATTCTGCTGCGAGGGGCGGGCGCCATCTCCTGGGAGTTTCTGACCGCAGCTCCACGAGAGTCGGGTGCGGCGGGCGGAATCTTTCCGGCCATTGTGGGTACCCTCTATCTCGTCCTGGGAACCATGGCCTTTGCCCTTCCAGTAGGTATGGGCGCGGCCATCTACTTGACCGAATATGCACGCCGCAGCCGATTTACCGAATGGATTCGCTTGGCTATTTTCACGCTCAGCGGTGTGCCCTCGATCGTATTCGGCCTGCTGGGTTTAGGGCTATTGGTCATCTTCCTGGGATTCGGCGCCTCCATCCTGGCCGGTTCCATCACCCTGGGTTTGATGGTGCTTCCGGTCATCATCGTCGCCAGCGAGGAAGCCCTGCGCTCCGTGCCGCAGTCCCTTCGCCAGGGCAGCCTGGCGCTAGGGGCCAGCCGCTGGCAGACCATCTGGCGGAACGTCCTTCCCTACAGCCTGCCGGGCATGCTGACCGGCTCTATTCTTGGCATCGCGCGCGCGGCCGGGGAGACAGCCCCCATCCTATTCACCGTCGCTGCCTTCTATCTGCCGGGCCTGCCGCGCTCCATATTCGACCAGGTCATGGCTCTGCCCTATCATCTTTTCATTCTGGCGACTCAGCATCCGGACACGGCCCGTGTTCGACCCATGCAATACGGAACGGCCCTGGTGCTGGTTGCCCTTGTCCTTGGGGTGAACTTCTTTGCTATTGTGCTCCGCAATCACTTCCGTAGAAAGTACCGCTGGTAAGCCGGCGCCGAAAGAGCCCGCGGCAACCACCAAATTGGAGGTGCGCGATCTCTCTTTCTGGTACGGCGAGACCCGGGCGCTGGAGAACATTTCCATCGCCCTTCCTCCCAATCGCGTGACCGCGCTCATTGGTCCCTCCGGTTGCGGCAAATCCACCTTTCTCAGAGTTCTCAACCGCATGAATGAAACCATCGAGTTGACGCGCCATGAGGGAGAAGTTTTCCTGGACGGCATAGAGATCTATGGCCGCAATGTCAATGCCGTGGAAATCCGCCGTCGTGTTGGAATGGTGTTCCAGAGATCTAATCCCTTCCCCAAGTCGATTTTCGAGAATGTGGCCTACGGCCCACGCATCCATGGCATTCGCGCCCGCGAGGAGCTGGCCGGCATCGTGGAGAGTTCCCTGCGCCGCGCCGCCCTTTGGGGCGAGGTCAAGGACCGGCTGCATACCTCGGCCCTGGAACTTTCCGGAGGCCAGCAGCAGCGCTTGTGTATTGCACGGGCCCTGGCCACCGATCCCGAGGTGCTGCTGATGGACGAGCCAGCCTCGGCACTGGATCCGGCCTCCACTTCCCGCATTGAGGACTTGATTTTTGAGCTACGCGAGCGCTATACGATCGTCATCGTCACTCACAACATGCAGCAGGCCGCCCGGGTGTCCGATTTGACGGCCTTCTTCTATGAGGGCCGCCTGATCGAGTACGGCGAAACCAACCAGGTCTTCACACGACCGCGGGAAAAACGCACCGAAGACTACGTGACCGGCCGCTTCGGATAGGAGAGAGGATATGTCCAAACACCTGGAACGCGATTTCGAGAAGTTGACGCGTATGTTGCTGGATCTCAGTTCGTTGGTCGAGGACGCCACCAGTAAGGCCATTATGGCCCTAGTGGATCGGCGAATGGACCTGGCCAACGAGGTGACCCAAGGCGACGACCGGATCGACCGCGAAGAGGTCCAGATCGAGGAGGAGTGCCTGAAGGTACTGGCGCTGCATCAGCCGGTGGCCGCCGATCTGCGCTTCATCATCGTGGTGTTGAAGGTAAACAACGACCTGGAGCGGATGGGGGATCTGGCCGCCAATATCGCCGAGCGCGCCGCCTTTCTGTCCGGCCGCGAGCCGCTGCGCATCGCCCTGGATTTTCCGCGCATGGCGCACAGCGTACGGGAGATGGTGCGCCAAAGCCTGGATGCCTTGATCCAGCGCAATACCCGGCTGGCTCGCGAGGTGCTGGAGCGGGACGACGAAGTGGACGAGATCCACCGCGGCATGTACATCATGCTGCAGAAACTGATGCGCGAGGATCCGGAGACCGTGGAGCGATCCGTGCACCTGCTCTCGACCTCCCGCCACCTGGAGCGGATCGCCGACCTGGCCACCAACATCGCAGAAGACGTCGTTTTTATGGTGGAAGGGGAGATGCTGCGTCACGCCGACGCCGCCTGGAAGAAACCGAATCTCCGGTAAGTCACGCCATCTGCAACGTACCGGAACCTTGTCCGCCTGTCGCGGGAAGGGCTGCTGACCCCTGCCGAGTTTCATGCCTGCGCCTGCGCCCTGGAGACAGACATGGAGCAGTTCCAATTGCGTGATTTAACGCTGGATTTGTGCGCGTCCAGATCAATGCCAGTGCTCTCCACGCCGCCCTCATTGGATCTGGCGCATCTACGCTCGGCTCTGCGGTTCCACGAGCAGAACACCTTGACTCGCTTCGTTTCCCTGGCTGACGACCAGAAGCCGGCTGCAGCCGAGATCGGGTTGCCCGTTTGATCCGGCAAATCTGCGGGTCCTGATGAAGCATGTATTGCGCGACATCAGAGATGCAGGGGATAAATGCCGAGATCGAGGAGTTCCCGGATGGCCTGCTGGACAATGGGCCGGTCCTCGGGGTAGGTCACGCCAAACCAGCGGGCATCTGTCGGCAGCACCTTCACGCGCGCCTTCCTCTCCGCAACCAGTGATCCGACCAGCTCGGGCAGGTAGTACTCCGCCTTGTCCAGATCCCCGCTGCGCGAATGCAGAAACTGTGCAAACCCGGTTTCGAGATCCTCGAAAACGCCCGGCGTGAATCCCCAGATGTTCATCGAAACCGTCGTGTCCGGCGGCAGGACCGTCCAGCGGGAACCATCCTCCGTAAACCTTATTTTCTCCCCGCGGCGCTGAATGCGGGTGCGCTCGTCGATCCCTGCCAGGTAGCCGTCCGTCCCGACCCGGCAGACCCCCCGTGCCACGTGCCCGTGCTCGGAAAGCGTGTTGGCCAGGCGGTAGCCGACCATGCAGATGTCCCTCGCGCCGCCGGTGTCACCGGCGCCTCGGAGGTGTCCGGCGAGGACTTGGTAAGCTGCGGACCCATAGTAATCATCCGCATTTATGACCGCGAAAGGCGAGCGGATCAGGTGCCGGCAACTCAGGACGGCGTGTGCCGTCCCCCACGGTTTCACTCGGCCGCCGGGAGCTTCGAATCCCGCGGGAAGATCGCCGAGTTCCTGGAAAGCGTATTCGGCGTCCATCCTCTTTTCGATCCTGCGGCCGATGGTTTCCCGGAATGTCTTCTCGATATCCCGGCGGATCAGGAACACGACGCGGTCAAATCCCGCGCGCGCCGCGTCGTAAAGAGAGTAGTCGAGGATGATCTCGCCGTTGGGACCCACCGGGTCGATCTGCTTGAGCCCGCCATACCGGCTGCCGATCCCCGCCGCCATCACCAGAATTGTCGGGCGGTTGGTCTTTACGCTAAACCCACGGGCATTCAACTTCGTTCACCTCCAGCCAGGTACGGATCACCCGACACGTGCCTTTCGCCCCTACTGCGGTTCCCTGGAGCCGATCGCCGGTCATTCGCGGACATAGACCGTAAAGCCACGAAAGCCCTGCTTCACCCAGGCAGAATCCTGCTCCGCCGCCTCGCGGAATCCGGCGCACGGATCCGGAATCACGCCGTCGCGGCAGGCAACGATGCTGCGGAGCACGTTTCCGCCCCCGGGCGCGCCCGCACCGGGAGCCATGTCATCGACCCGGAATCCAGCCAATCCGGGTGCGTGGTACTGGAGCAAAGGATGCACCATGGGGAGCCATACCGCCGTCCCCGGCCCGGCCATCTGCTGGATCGCCAACGCCGTACCCTTCCAGTCCACCGGCTCCCGGCGTGCATGCCCCTGCGCAATCCAGATCGAAACCACCAGGGTCAGCGCGGCATAGACAAGCGCGGGCGAGCTCATCCGGTAGGGCAGCCGCTCCAATATGCGCAGGCGCTCTCCGACATACGAGAGACCGTAGCCCGCCAGGATCAACAGGGGTGGAGTTGCCGCAAGGACATCCCTTGCCGAGAAGGGGCGCCATTGCGAACAGCGCCGCGGAATACAGCGCGACACGCCGGCCGAACAGCAGCTTTGCAGTGAGGAAGACGAACCCGATCGACATTGTGCCGAACAGAGCCGCATGCAGCCGCAGAATCCACTGGGCGTCCCCGAGAAGGAAGACGAATGCCTTCTGGACCAGGTAGTCCAGCGGCTCCGGCATCAGGATGCCCCCTCGGAGCCGCTGGAACATGTCGGAGAGGGAGGAGGAGCGGACGATGATCGCCTGCATCAACTCCTCCGTCCAGGGCTGGCGCGCTCCAAGGAACAGGAGCCGATAGCCCAAGCCGAGCAGGATGATGACTCCCAGCGCAAGCTTCATATTTTGTACTTTACGGCGGGGTCGATTCCCATTTCGGGCGGGACATTCCACGGTTTGATCATTTCATCCTTTCCTTGTTTGCGGGCCGGGCCTCCCTGTCCGGAACCTCGGCCGGAAGAAGCAAGTGTAGCGTAGATTGCCGTTTCCCGGGGGGAAAGAAAAGCGCAGGGCGGCACGCGTCCTGGAGCGGGGATGAACGCGGATAGGGTCGCCGAGTCCTCGTTGTTCAGCGTCCGGACAAAACTCAGCTGCCCAGCGTTTTGTGCACTTCGATGAGATATATGTGGTAGGAGGACACGAGTATGTAGCACCAGAGGCAGAAGCGCGCGGCCAGCCTGCCCAGCGCCCACTCCTTGTGCATCATGATGATGGCCAGGGGAAACGCCGTCATCACGGCTTTCACAGCGTAAAAGCCGTACATCCCGCCCCATTCCATGGCTTTCGCCATCACGGGATTTGCCTCCTCGGCGCCACCCCAATGCACCTGCAGTCCCGTGACTATGGCGTCGCAGAAGGAGAGGGCCAGAACGGCAATTGCCACCGCCCACGTCCGCCAATCGTAGATGTCGACATACGCGCCCCCGTCGGTCCTGCGGCGTCCGCCGCTCCGGCGCCGGCGATGGGAGGAAAAGGAGGGGGGGAAGCTCGCGGGGATACGCCGGTCCGCGCCGGCGCGACGTTCAAAGAAAATACCCGCGCCGGGGTGGAATCCACCCCGGGACGCGAACGCCGGAGAAGGCAGATTCGTCCGCATGAAACAGCCCTTTGTTTGCTGGAGCCAAGCCACCGCTGAGAGGAGGAGCCGCGGCGACGCCGCATGACCATAATCTAACACAGATATCTGTTATCATGATCCTTCTTTTTCACAAAAAGAGGGGCGGAAATGCATGCAAGCGACGGAGATTCCTACCGGGCGCTGGGGACAACGGGGCTGTCCTGCCATTCCCTGGGCTTCGGCTGCTACCGGATCGCCGACGGGATCGACGAGCACGAAGCCGCGCTTCGCGGCTACCTGGAGGCAGGGGGGAACCTGATCGACACCTCCGCAAACTACGGCGACGGGATGTCCGAAGTCCTGGTGGGCAGGATCCTGCAGGATTGCGGCCGGGACAGAGCGATTGTCGTCACCAAGGGGGGCTACATCCAGGGGCGAAACCTCGAGATGGCGCGGCAGCGGGATTTTCCCGATGTCGTGCGCTATGGCCCCGGCATCTGGCACTGCATCCACCCCGAGTTCCTGCGCACACAGATCGACGGCTCCCTGGATCGGCTGCGCCTCGACGAGCTCGACATCTACCTCCTTCACAATCCCGAGTACTTCCTCGAGGACAAGGCCCACCATGGCACGATAACTCCCCGGGACCACGATGAGTTCTACGAAAGGATCGGCACGGCATTCTCTTACCTGGAGCGTGAGGTGAAGGGCGGGAGAATACGATGGTACGGGGTCAGCAGCAACAACTTCGGACACCCATCCTCGCACGCCGCCATGACCAGCGTCGCCCGCTGCCTCGAGGCCGCCGAAGCCATCGCCTCCGATCACCACTTCCGGGTCGTACAGCTTCCGCTCAACCTCTTCGAGGCGGGCGGCGCAAAGATCAGAAACAGCGACGGCCTCAGCGCCCTCGAATTCTGCGCCAGGGAAGGCCTGGGGGTGCTGGCCAATCGACCCCTCAATGCTTTTTCGGGCGGCCGGCTCATCCGCCTGGCCGACCATGTCCGGCCGGGAAAGAGGCCCTCGGGCCCGGACGAACTCCGGACGGTGCTCGAGCCGCTGCGGGCGCACGAGAGGCGGCTCGCCGGGGAGTTGGGCCGTCCCCTCCCCGCCGGCGGGGAGGGGATGGCAGCGGTGATCGAGAGGATCGTGCCGGACATGCGTTCCACGGCCGAATGGGAGCACGAGGCCGGACACGAAGTGATCCAGCCGCTGCGCGCCTGGCTTGAGACCGGGCAGCGGGCATTTGCCCGGGACGTGCGCTGGCAGGCCTGGGTCGAGGAGCTCACGCGGATTCTGCCCTCCGTGTTCGAAGGTATTGCGCGGCTCCTGGCGCACAAGGACCAGCGCTTTTCCGATGCGGTCCGCGGCCGGCTCCTGGAGGCCGGGTACCCCGAGGGCGGGGAGTCTTTGAGCCGGATGGCCCTCCACGTCCTTCTGAACCTGTCCGGCCTGGCCTGTGTGCTCAACGGGATGAGAACGAGGGACTATGTGGCCGACTCGATGGGAGCCGCTTCCCTGCCGCCGCTCGATGCCCTTTCAATTCTCCGCCGTTTCCACTGAAGGTGAAACATGCCCAGCGAACCGCGTTCCCTGGCGCGCTCTGTCCTCGAGGTGCCGCCCTCCCGGATAAGGGAACTCGCCGACATCGCCATGAAGATGATGGAGCGTTTTCGCTCGTTTCTCCGCGGAGGAGCCTAGACCAGGCTATTCCAAGGCGCTTCCTCCGGGACTTTCCGCCGCCCGCTCCTCCGGCCCCTGCCCGGCCGGAACGAAATCCTGCCGAAGCAGTCCCAGTGAGCGCATGAGGTCCAGGGCATTGCTGCGCCCGACGACTCCGGGGCGAAGCCTGTAGTCGAAGAGGATCCGTCCCTCTTCGACGCGGTCTTCGAAGTGGACGTTCGCCGCAAGCGGCGCGAGCTCATCGGCGATATTCGAAAGAGCCAGGTCATGGGTGGTCAGGAGTCCCATGGCACCGCGGTCCAGCAGTTCGCGCACCACGGCCTCGGCTCCGATCCGCCGGTCATGCGAATTGGTCCCATGCAAAAGCTCGTCCAGTAGAAACAGCAGCGGCAAGGGGCCCTCCGTCACGTCCATCAGCCCGCGCAACCGCGTGATCTCGGCGTAAAAGCGCGAACTCCCCTCGCGCAATGAGTCCATGATCCGGATAGAGGCGCCGATCGCCATCGGCGACACCCTGAGCGCCTGCGCGCACACCGGAGCCCCGGCCAGGGCGAGGGCCGCGTTGGTCCCCACCGTCCTCAGGAGCGTGCTCTTGCCCGACATGTTCGACCCGCTCACCACCAGCACCCGCAGCGAGTCGTCCAGGCGGACGCTGCTTCGTACACAGCGATCCGGGGGAATCAGGGGGTGGCCCAGTTCCCGGGCCTCGAAGCAGCGCCGCTCCACGATTTCCGGAAATGGATCCCCGGGGTGCTCGTAGGCATATCCGGCAAGCGAAGCCAGCGCTTCGATCTCCCCCATTGCCCGCAGCCACCCCGCGACCTCGCCGCCGCAGCGCAACCGCCAGGCCTCCAGGGCATAGGCCAGGTGAGGTCGCCAGAGCAGCAATCCGGCTACGGGCGCGAAGAGCTGGTTCCGCTGAGAATCCAGCAGAACCAGCAGCCGCCTCAGGCGCGCAATCTCTGTCGATGCCCTGACGCCCGAGCTGCTCCACTCCCGCTGGATTCGACGGAGCAGGGGCGACCGGAAGACCTCGCCCTCGATCCGGACCAGCGTGCCGGCCAGTTCGGACAGCCTCCTGCCCGCCGAATCGGCCGACTCGAGGACCCGCTTCACACGTGCACGCATCACGAGCGTGTACACGAGTTCGTGGACGACCATGGCCAGGAAGAGCGATGGACCGATCCCGAGCAGCCACCAGGAAATGAGCGCGGCTGTGGCCGTGCCGGCAAACAGCGTGGCCGCCGCGCGGGTAAGGCCGCCGGGCAGAATAGGGGCGCCCGCGGCCCATGCCGATAGGGCCGCCGCGGCCACGCCTGTCTGCGTCTCCGGACCGAGCACCGCGAGATCTTCGCGCAGGTCGAGCTTTGCGCGCAGCTCTCCCACCGCCTCCTGGCGTTCGCGGATCCTCTCCGCCGGTGCCGGCGACTTCAGCCAGGCCGCCAGTGTCTCCCGCCCCGGGCCGGAGCGCGCCCGGCAGATCAATTCGAAGAGGGATCCAGTGCCGAACAGGTCCAGGTCGGCGGCATAAAGGTGCGTTTCGTCCGCAAAATCCTCCCCCGGATCCCCCTGTCCCTCCCATGCGCCTTCAAGCCGTTCGATCCCCCGCCGGTAGAATTCCGCGGCCGCCTCCAGCCCGCGCCGCTTTCCTCGCAGGCGGTCGTGCGCCGCCACGGCCGCCACGAACAGGCATGCCGGCAGCAGAAGCCACCAGGGGGCGAGCGTCTCACGCACGAAAGCCGCCCAGGTGACGGCCCCGGCGGCCACGAAGACGGCGAGTCTCAGGAATCCTAGCGCGCGTTCACCGCGCTCCGCCGCGCCGGCTTCCCGCCGGTGCTTTTCCAGTCTTGCTGCATACTCCGCGCGTGGGACCGCAGCGACCCAATCATCCTGTACCCGCATTTGTCACATCCCTATCGACGGGATCTCCACCGCTGTTGCGGCAAGCCGAGCGTTTCATGATCTCCCCTCGGGGATGAGTCTTGTCCGGGAACTTCCGCCATGAAGCCGGTCAGATCTTGACGAACCATCCCCGCCGGTAAAGCAGACTGCCGAAGCCCCAGAAGAGCGCAACATAAGTCAGGGCGTACAGCAGGGAGGCATTCACGGGCGAGGCCAGCGGCAGGTAGGCAGTCTCAAACACTACTCTGGCCAGCGAGACCGGCTTGCCGTCTGCGCCGGTGAGCTTGATGAGGATCGTCGTCTTTGCCAGCAGGCCTGCCAGGACAAAGATCAGGATGGCGTTCATCCCGTAGGCGACGAGCGGCTGGGTCCAGCGTCGCCATCCCTTCACGTCGATGACCCAGTAGCAGAAGGCGAAGCAGTTGGCCGCCAGTCCCGCCATCAGCACGGCGTACGAACTGGTCCAGAGGCTCTTGTTGACCGGCAGCCAGAGGCTCATCACCGCGCCCGCCAGCATGAGCGTGTTTCCCGCGATGAAGATCCACGCGGTCTTTTCCGCCGGCGCCACGCGCGCCTGCAGGATGCGTCCCGTCAAGACTCCCAGGAGCGTCGTGGCAATGGCAGGTATTGTGCTGACGATTCCCTCGGGATCCCACACCTTGGACTGCGACCACATGTGCCCGCTCAGCATGATGCTGTCAATGTATTGGGCAAAGTTTCCGATCTTTTCCAGGACGCCTGCGCCGTAGCCCGGAACGGGCACCAGCTTCATCAGCACCCAGTAAATCCCCAGCAGCCCCGCGGTCCAGAGGAGCTGCCCTCTCAGACGCGAAAACAGGTAGATCACTGCCGCGCAGAGATAGCAGACGGCGATCCGCTGCAGCACCCCCGGGATCCTGATGGTGGAAAAATCGAAGCGAGGAAAACCGGCCAGGAAGATCCCCAGGAGAAACAGGATCGCCGAGCGGCGGCAGACGTGCAGCAGCAACGCTGCCCGCCCGTCGCCGCGCCCGAGCCGCCGGGCGAAGGACAGCGTCATGGACACGCCCACAATCCAGAGGAAAAACGGAAAGATGGTGTCGGTGAAGGTCCAGCCGTGCCACTCAGCGTGCCTCAGGGGCGCGTAGAGGGCACTCCAGGTTCCGGGATTGTTCACCAGGAGCATCGCCGCGATCGTCGCGCCGCGGAAGACATCGAGCGAAAGCAGCCGGGCTCCCCGTCCTGCCGGCGAGAGCGACGCGGGGGAAGAGGATTCAGATGTTTTGGTTTCCTTGACTTCCCCGGAATCGACCATGCAGCGATTTTCCGATCACGAAGCGCCGTTGAGCAGCTGCCGCAGGACATACTGCAGAATGCCGCCGTGCCGATAGTAGTCGACTTCAATGGGCGTGTCGACACGAAGGATAATGGGAACCTCCGTTTTTTTTCCATTCGCCCGGCAAACGATCAGCCGGATTTCCTGCCGGGGCTTGAATCCGCCTTCGAAACCCCGCAGCTCGAATCTCTCCGTGCCTTCCAGGCGGAGGCTGTGCGGTCCCGTCCCCTCCATGAACTGGCAGGGCAGCACGCCCATGCCCACGAGGTTGCTCCGGTGAATGCGCTCGAAGCTTTGGGCAATGACCGCACGGACTCCGAGCAGGGCGGTGCCTTTTGCGGCCCAGTCGCGGGAACTCCCGGTGCCGTATTCGTGCCCGGCGAAAACCACCAGCGGAACGGCCTCCTGCCGGTAGCGCATCGCGGCCTCGTAAATGCTCATCTGCTCGCCGCCCGGCTGGTGTCGGGTTACGCCCCCTTCGCTGCGCCGGACCATCAGGTTTCTGATCCTCACGTTGCCGAAGGTGCCCCTCATCATGACCTCGTGGCTGCCCCGGCGGGCTCCGTAGCTGTTGAAGTCCTCGATGGCCACGCAGCGTTCCTGCAGGTAGATCCCTGCAGGGGAGGTCGGCTCTATCGCTCCGGCCGGGCTGATGTGGTCGGTCGTGACGGAGTCGCCGAAAATCGCGAGCGCCCGTGCGCCCGCGACCTCGGTTATAACGCCGGGCTCCAGTCCGAAGTTGGCGAAGAACGGCGGATCCTGGATGTAGGTGGAATCCGGATCCCACTGGTAGACGTCACCCTTGGGGGCTTCGATCCCATCCCACATCGGGTTACCGCCGGCAATGCCTTCATACAGCTCCCGGTATGTTTCGGAGTGAAATGCCGGCCCCATGAGCCGGCGAATCTCCTTGAGGCTGGGCCAGATGTCACTCAGGTAGACGTCGCGCCCTTCCCGATCGCGCCCAAGCGGCTCATTCTGCAGGTCGATGTCGATGCGCCCGGCCAGCGCAAAGGCCACGACCAGCGGCGGGCTCATGAGGAAATTCGCCTTGACCTGCTGGTGCACGCGCGCCTCGAAATTCCGGTTGCCGCTGAGTACGCTTGCGGCAATCAGGTCGTTCGCCCGGACGACCTCTTCGATGCCGGGATCGAGCGGACCGGAATTGCCTATGCAGGTGGTGCAGCCGTAGCCGACCAGGTTGAATCCCAGTCTGTCCAGGTACTCCTGCAGGCCGGCCTTTTCCAGGTAGTCGCTGACCACGCGGGAGCCCGGGGCGAGCGAGGCTTTTACAGCCGGGTCGACCACGAGCCCCCGCTCCACGGCGTTCCTGGCCAACAGGCCGGCGGCCAGCATCACGCTGGGATTGGACGTGTTGGTGCAGGAGGTGATCGCGGCAATCACGACCTTGCCATGCCCTAGTTCCACCCTGCCGCCGGCATCCGTGCGCTCGGCCATGAAGGTTTTTCCCGGCGCGGCCTCCGGTTTGCCGTACCCGCCGTCGGCGACGGGTCTTTGCAGAAGTTCGTGGAACGCCTCCTTGAGACCGGAAAGGGCAATTCTGTCCTGCGGGCGCTTCGGGCCGGCCACCGCCGGTTCGATTTCGGCCAGGTCGAGTTCGAGCACGCCGGTATAGTCGCATTCTCCCCGGTGCGGAATCCCGAACATGCCCTGCGCCTTGAAGTAGCTGCGGACGAGGTCCACCTGCTCCGCCGTCCTGCCGGTGGCTTTCAGGTAGGAACAGGTCTCCTCATCCACGGGAAAGAAGCCCATCGTGGCGCCGTATTCGGGCGCCATGTTGGCAATGGTGGCGCGGTCGGCGGCCGAGAGCGACGAGGCCCCGTCTCCATGGAATTCGACGAACTTGCCGACCACCTTGGCTTTGCGCAGCATCTGGGTGATGTGCAGGACCAGGTCCGTGGCGGTCACCCCTTCGCGCAGCCAGCCGGTGAGGTGCACGCCGACCACGTCCGGCGGCAGGATGTACACCGGCTGTCCCAGCATGCCCGCCTCGGCCTCGATTCCCCCGACACCCCAACCGACTATCCCCAGGCCGTTGATCATGGTCGTGTGGGAGTCGGTGCCGACCAGCGTGTCGGGGAAAGCCACGCCGTTGCGCTCGAGCACACCACGGGCCAGGTATTCCAGGTTGACCTGGTGGCAGATGCCGATCCCGGGAGGGATCACCTTGAAGGTGTCGAAGGCCTGCATTCCCCACTTCAGAAACCGGTAGCGGGCGCCGTTCCGGTGGAATTCCATTTCCATGTTGAGCCGCAGGGCATCGGGAGTGCCTGCATGGTCGACCTGGATCGAGTGGTCGACGACGAGGTCCACCGGCACCAGCGGTTCGATCATCTTGGCGTTGCGCCCGAGCCGGTCGACGGCAGAGCGCATGGCCGCCAGATCCACCAGCAGGGGAACGCCCGTGAAGTCCTGGAGCAGGATCCGCGCCACGAGGAACGGAATCTCCTCCGTGCGCTTACCGGCAGGTTTCCAGCCGGCGAGCGCGCGAACGTCATCCTCGATGATTCTCCGGCCGTCGTAGTTTCTGAGCACGGACTCGAGCACGATGCGCAGGCTGACCGGCAGGCGCGAGATGCGCCCGACACCCTCCCGCTCGAGCTGCGGAAGAGAATAAAAGCGGCTTTCCCGGCCGTCGGCCGTGCTGAAGGTTTGATGGGTATGAAACAGGTCATGTGCCATGGCTTGCCCGTGGTTTTGAATCGGTCAGCGAGATGGAAGTTGTTCCCGACTACAGGGAAATAGAAGTTTAGGGTTGAGCGCAGCAAACGTCAAGGAACCCCGGGCCCTGGCCAGTGGCGTGGCAGAGCCGCAACACAGGAAGACTGTATTGTAGGGATCCGGCAAACGGAGCGAACGCCAGTGAGCGGTCGGGTCGCCCAATCATGCGACGCAACCCGTCGCTGTCGCTCCGGGCTCCGTAGACATCCGCCAATATGCCTGAACGGAGGCGTCTGTACCCGTGTTGGTGATCGATGCAACCCGTCGCTGAACCGTTGCGAGGTTTTTTCTCCACTTGCTGCAGCCGCAGTGAGGATCCGAGGTAAAATGAAAACCAACAGACCTGCTCAATATCGGTTAGCCAAGGAGCCGATCATGAGAATCTCTCTTCTATTGATGATGCTCGTTTCGACGCTCCCGGCACTTGCCGCGGGCGAACCGGTCGAATACCTTGCCCATTACGCGCAACCCGGCGCAACCCACCTGAGAATCACGATCAAGGTGGCGGAACCGCTGCGGGCGCCCCAGCCTTTCACCTTCCCCCGGGCGATCCCCATGGGTTATGGAGAGTGCCCAGGATATTCGCCGAGGTGACCGGCGTGGACACCGGCGACATCCTCCAGAAATGGCTGGCCGAACCTTGACGGGCAACGACAGCAGAGTGGATGTGAGGGAAAATGCCCTGCTCCACGTGGCGCTCTACAGACCGGAGATCCACCCGAACACGGGTAACATCGCGCGCCTCTGCGCGGCCAACCGCCTGCCGCTGCACCTGGTCGGCGCCCTCGGTTTCCGCATCGACGACCGTTCTGTAAAACGCGCCGGCCTGGATTACTGGCCCCACGTCGATCTTCGCCGCGAAGAGAGCCTGGAGCAGCTGCGCGCCGCGCTGCCCGAGGCGGGAATGTATTACTTCAGCGCCCGTGCACGGAGGCTGTTCACCGAGGCCGTCTTTCACCGCGGAGATTGCCTGGTGTTCGGACCGGAGTCCACAGGGCTGCCGCCCGAGTTGATCCTCGCCCACCCGGAAAGCGCACTCAGGATCCCCCTGCTGACGGACAATGTCCGCAGTCTGAACCTCGCCACCTCGGTCGGAATCGCCGTTTACGAGGCGCTGCGCCAGATCCTCGGCCCGGGATTCCATTGCCCCGAAAGACAGGAAGTTTCCCGGTAAATATCTCCTGCGGCTGTTGCAAAAAACACACCACACAGATACCAAGGCACGAAAAAGAGCTATCTCCTTTTTCAAGCTGCCTTTTTGGTTGCGATCCCTGCGCGGGCGGCATCGCTCCACTCGCGCTCCTCAGAATTCGAGGACGAAGCCGGCGGTTGGCAGGATAGGAATGAGGGAGTCCTGCCCGAAACTGATCCGCCGCGTCGCCGCATTCACGCTGTAAATCTGTTCGAAGCGCTTGTTCTTCCGGTGAAGAACATTGACCACCTCGAAGTAGAGGGAGAGCTTGCTGCGGGTGAAGTAAAACGCCTTGTTCAGACGCAGGTCGATGCGGCTGTAATAGGGCAGGCGCTCGGCGTTCCGCACAGTAGTGAGAAAAAAGTCCGAGCCGCGTTTTTCGAAATAGCCCGGATAGGGGAACCCGCTGCCGTGGCGCGACTTCACGCTCATGTTCCAGCTTTCGGAAAAGCGGTAACTGCCGTAGACATTGATCGTGTGGGTCTGATCGTACTCCCCCGGGTAGACCTCGCCGGTGACCAGGTCGGTTCTCCGGGAATGCATGTAGCTGTAAGAGACCCAGCCGGCGAGGCGGTTCGCGCTGCGCCGCTGAACGAACAGGTCGAATCCGCGAATTCGGCCGCGCAGTGCGTTGTCGAAGATGAAATTGGCGTTGGGCGCAGTCACCTTGCCGTTTACGAGCCGGAAGAGGTTGTCACGGCTGCGCCACAGGTTGGACTCCCGCTTCTCGTAGACCTCGAGGCGCAACCGCCCCCGCAGCCCGAGCATCTGTTCGTACCCCAGGACGTAATGCCGCGCGGTTTCCGCCCGCAGGCTGCGATTCCCGTTTCTGCCGAGCACCGGCAGGGCCTCCGGAAACTGGCTGTAAACGCCCCAGCCGGCGTCGATCCGGCTTCCGGCAGCCAGCCGCAGCTCGATCGAAGCGCGCGGATCGACGATCGTCTGGCCCGTCAATCCGGTCTTCTCGATGCGGACACCGAAATGAGTGCTGAGCCTGCGGTCCAGGATCACCCATCGATTCTGGGCATACAGCGACGTGTGGCCGTGGTCTTCGTTGACCGAGTCGTAATCCCGGAACTGTTTCAGCGCGCTGCTGTACCTTCGATCAAGAATCTCGGTGCGTATCTTCCGGTGGAGCAGACCGGCTTCGATCCGGTGCCGCCCGCCCAGCTGGATGCTCAGATCGCTGCGCAGCGCGCCCTCCGTGTAGAGGCCGTCGTCCATCAGTTCTGCGAACTTGTTCCGGTTGTCGAAGGTCTCGCGGATGCCGTACACCCGGTTCTCCCAGACGACCTTCGAGCCGGCGATCCAGGTCCAGTAGGCGTTGGCGGTGCCGACGTTGTTCAGGCCCTTGATGAGGCTGGAAGGTCCCCGCACCAGCGGATCCCTGGACAGCTTCCCGCGTCCCCAGACGAAGGTGGTGCCGATCCGGTGCGTAGGCGTCAGATCGTAGACTAGCTTCCCCTGCGCATCGGTGAAGCCCATGGCTATGTTGTCCTCGGGTCCGATGCGCCGGATCAGATAGTCGGCGTAGGTTTTCCGCGCCGAAGCGACCCAGGACCCGCGCTTGGACCTCCCGAGGGGTCCCTCGACCACGAACGCTGCGTGGGTCCCGCTGACCGACGTGCGGGCGCGGGTGCGGTCCCGGCTCCCCTCGCGCGTCACCACCTCGAGAAAGGAGGCCGTCCGGTCGCCATAGCGCGCGGAAAAGGCGCCCGTATAGAGCACCATGCTCTCTACCAGTTCTCCGTTCAGAATCGCGACCGACCCGGTCGGTTCCTGCGTTCCCTGGACCGTGTGCGCGGGATTGTGAGCGACAACGCCGTCGATCATAATGCCGTTGTTCAGGAAGTTCCCGCCCCGCACGGAGTAAGCCGACAGGAAATCGTCCCCGGCGGCCACGCCAGGGAGAGACTGGACCGAGCGGAGCGGGTCGTCGATCAGAACGCTGCCGAGGTTTTTGATCTCCGTGGCGTTGAGGGTGATCTGCGACACGGCCGCGCGCTCCATCTCCTCGAAAACCGGAGCTGTCACGCGAACGGTCTCGGAGATAGTAGTAGCCTCCTGTCCCAGGTTGAACAGGACCTCCTGCGAATCGCCGTCTACCAGCGTGATGTCTTTCTTGAGAAGGCGGTAGCCTATCGTGGAGACGTAGAGGGTGTAGTTTCCGGCGGGAACGCCTTCCAGCCTGTAGAGCCCCTCGTCGTCGGTTACGGTCTGAAGCTCCGATCCCCGCAGGATGACCAGCACTTTGCGCAGCGGCTCACCGGTGGCCTGGTCTACAACCTTGCCGTGAATAACGCCGCCGGGACTTTCCGCGGCCATTGCCGCCGGCGCCATTGCCAGCAGCAGGAAGAGGGACACGGTAGCCTGTCCCCGTCTTAGTCTGCGCATCGGTAACCTCCTGCAGATCGGTGCGGTCCGAACAGCGTATCCTGTTGCTCTCTCGGACCCGGCTTATCTCGCGTAGTCGGGCTCGTTGCCGGGCTTCCACTTGATGTTGCAGCCCAGGCTGGCCTTCTGCCCAGCGGGCACCGGACGCCCGGCAAGCAGGGCGTCCATGGCGGTGCGGAGATCGCGTCCCGTGACAGGCTTTTCGTTCCCCGGCCTGGCATCGTCCAGTTGTCCTCGGTACACCAGTTTCCGCTCCTCGTCGTAGAGGAAAAAGTCGGGCGTGCAGGCCGCGGAATAAGCCTTCGCGACCTCCTGGCCCTCGTCGTAACAGTAAGGAAAATCGAAACCCAGTGACTGCGCCATCTCCTTCAGCTTCTCCGGTGCGTCTTCGGGATAGTTGGCAACGTCGTTCGCGGAGATGGCCACGATGCCGACACCGCGGCCGGCGTAGTCACGCCCGATCCGCGCCAGTTCCTCCTGGATCAACTGAACGAAGGGACAATGCCGCGAAATGAACATGACCAGCAGCGCTTTCTTCCCGGCAAACAATTCAAGGGATATCCTCTTGCCGGTCACGACATCGGGCAATCCGATTTCCGGCGCCGGCGTTCCCAGCTCTTTCATGTTGGAGGGTGTCGCTACCATCTTTCGACTCCTTGACTGGAGATATTTGGATGCAACTGTATTTCGCCATGCAAAGTAAGGCAGATCGGCCGACCGTTCAAGATGATTTGGTCATAGATGCTGTACTAACAGTGGCAACCTCTCCCTCCGCCATTTTGCGGCCAACGTCGGCCTTCTGCGGCGGATGCAGCGGCGCTACGGGGACAGTTACACGTTGCTCCATAGGGCGGTCGAGTTGGGAAGCGAGACTGAAACGGTGCACTGTCTCCTGAGTGTCCTGGCACTGCAGCAACGGCAGTGGAAGCTGTCGCAAAAGCGGCTCTCCCGCATTGATGCCAGGCGTTTCCCGTACGCGAGCCTGTTCCTCTCGGTCGCCCTGCACAGGCTCAACAAAGACCCCGACGCCGACGAAAAATTCGAGGACTTCCTGGAACGGAATCCGGCGCCGCTCTTTGAAGCCTCGCACCCGTGACTATCCCCGCCGCAGCTTTCAAACGCAGCATTTCGTTGACGAAAGGCTGCACCCGCGCCCGCTGACAATATATACTTATCGCTCCTCCACTCTCTCCGGGGAGCGTGAACAATGCCCCACATCAAGGCGGTCCTGTTCGATTTCGACGGCACCCTCACCGAGCCCGGCAACCTTGACTTCGACGCCATCCGCAAGGCGATCGGCTGCCCTGCGGGCCGGCCGATCCTCGAGTTCATCCGGGCGCTTCCAGGGGCCGAGCAGAGAGCCGAGGCTGTGCGCGTACTGGACCGGTTCGAGGCGGAGGCCGCCGAAATATCCAGACCGAACCACGGTGCGGAGGATATGGTTCGATCCTTGAAAAACCGGGGTCTGAGACTTGGCATCATCAGCCGCAACAGTCTCGCCTCGATCCGCAAAGCGCTGGAAAACTTCAAGCGGGTGCGTCCGGAGGATTTCTGCGTCATCCTCTCTCGTGACGATCCTTTCGCCCCCAAGCCCGATCCACAGGGAATTTACGAAGCGGCGAGAAGGTTCGGCCTGCCGCCGCAGGAAATGCTGCTGGTCGGCGACTTCACCTTCGACATCGAAGCCGGGCGCCGGGCGGGCGCACGCACGGTATTTTTGAGCAACGGCCGCCTGCTGCCCGACTGCGAAGCGCTGGCGGATCACACGATCCACAACCTCGAAGAGCTGGAGGAAATCGTCCGGCTGCACTCAGCCCTGCCGCAGGGAAAACTGCCGAACGACCTCCTTCGCCGCTTCCTCGGCGATATCCTGCCCGACCCGGACACTGCGCTCCTCATCCCGCCCGCCGTTGGGGAGGATGTCGCCGCCGTTCGCCTGCAGGGGGAAGAGGTGCTGGTTCTCAAATCCGACCCGGTCACCTTCGCCGCCGAGGCCATCGGTCATTATGCCGTCACCGTAAATGCGAATGATCTGGCGACCAGCGGGGCCGATCCGCGCTGGCTGCTCGCCACGCTCCTTTTTCCTCCCGGCACCTGCGCTGCCGAGATCCGCGAGGTGATGGTTTCTCTCCGGGAAACCGCGGATCGCAACTGCATGACGCTGTGCGGAGGCCACACGGAAATCACCGACGCCGTCAACCGCCCTGTGGTGGTTGCCTGCGCCTGCGGTACCGTCGAGGCCGGCCGGCTGATCCAAAAAAAGAACATGCGCGAGGGCGACCGGATCCTTTTCACAAAAGGCGTCGCCGTGGAAGGCACCGCCATCCTGGCGCGCGATTTTGGTGAGGCGCTGACTGCTTGGGGCCTGACCGGAGCACAAATCGAAAAGTGCGCCGCGCTGCTGACGGAACCGGGCATCAGTGTTCTGCCCGAGTCCCGGATCGCCGCCAAATCCGGTTGCGCCACCGCCATGCACGACGTAACCGAAGGCGGCCTGGCCACCGCTCTCGAGGAACTCAGCGAAGCGGGCGGCAATAGAATCCGCATTTTCCGCGACCGGATCCCGGTCCTCGAAGAGACTCAGATGCTTTGCCTTCCGCTCGGAATCGATCCCCTCGGATTGATCGGATCGGGCAGCCTCCTCATCACCTGCAGGCCCGGGGAAGTCGGGAGGCTCCTGGCGGCCCTGCGTGAGGCGGGCATCGATGCCGCCTGCATCGGCGAAGTTCTGGGGGAGGGAGCGGGAATCGAGGCGCTGGCATGCGAGGGTGGGAAAGCCGCACACTGGCCAAAGTTCCCGGTCGACGAACTGGCGAGGATCTACGGCAAGCTGTTGGCAGGGAAAAACACTCAGGTGCAGAACGGGCATGGCTTTCGCTGACCCGGAAACGGAACCTTGCGCCTGCATCACTCGTATGGATGCTTGGCGATGCCCGCCCTCGGCACCGCGCATGCATTTTTTCGCTTTTGAGGTCTTCGGCAAATCCCATGGTCTGAGAGGAGATCCCATGAAACAGACTCGAATATTTCTCAAATGCATCTTGATCCTGACGCTTTGCGCCGGCGCTTCGGCGGTCGTGCAAGGCGTCGACGTCCACGACACGAAACTGCTTGCCCAGCCGGCCGTCACCCAGAACCACATCGCGTTTGTCTATGCCGGCGATGTGTGGGTTGCCGGCCGTGACGGGAAAAACGTCCGCCGAATGACAGCAGACGAGGGAGTGGAATCAAACCCCGCGTTTTCGCCGGATGGAAAACTCCTGGCCTTCAGCGCGCAGTACGAGGGAAACACGGACGTGTACGTGGTTCCGGTCGATGGCGGGGTGCCCAGACGGCTGACCTGGCATCCCGGCCCGGACATCGTTCAGGGATTCACCCCGGACGGCGCCTCGATACTTTTCACCTCACCGCGGGCGGTGTTCACCTCCCGCTACAACCAGCTGTTCACGGTCCCGGTGAAAGGCGGTCCGGAGCAGGCGCTGGTGATCCCGCACGCCACGCAGGGGACTTACTCCCCCGACGGCAGCCGCCTGGCCTACAACCCGCTCTACCAGGCCTTCACCCAGTGGAAAAACTATCGCGGCGGGACCGTCTCCACGATCAGCATCTTCCGTTTCAGCGACAACTCCGTCGAAAAGATCCCGCAGCCGGCCGGCCGCTGCAACGACACCGACCCGATGTGGATCGGCAACACGATCCATTTCCGCTCCGACCGCAACGGCGAATTCAACCTCTTTTCCTACGACACGCGCTCGAAGGCGGTGAGGCAGCTCACGACGCATGCGGATTTCCCGATCCTCAATGCATCGGCCGGCGACGGCCAGATCATTTACGAACAGGCGGGGCACCTCCACCTGTTCGATCCGGGCCGGGGCAGGAGCACGAAGCTGACCATCGGCGTGGCGGCGGACCTCGCCGAAACGCGCCCGCGCTACGCCAAGGGATTCCGGTTCCTCCGCGGCGCCTCGCTCTCCCCGACCGGCGCCCGGGCGGCGCTCGAATTCCGCGGGGAGATCGTGACCGTTCCCGCCGAGAAGGGCGACCCCCGGTATCTGACCGAAACACCCGGAGTGCACGAACGTTCGCCCGCCTGGTCCCCGGACGGAAAGTCCGTTGCCTACTTCTCCGATGAATCGGGCGAATACGAGCTGCGAGTTGCGAACCAGGACGGCAAAGGCGAGATCCGGAAACTCAAGCTCAACGGCGCCGGCTTCTACGACAATCCGAAGTGGTCGCCCGACGGCAGGAAGCTCGCCTACGCGGACAACTCCTGGAGCCTCTACTGGATCGACCTCGAGACAGGCGCGGCAAAAAAGATCGGATCGGAATATCTCTACGGCCCGTCCCGGGCCCAGACGATCCAGCACAACTGGTCCCCCGATTCCAAGTGGATCGCCTACACGCTCAACACCGCGGCCTACATTCAGACCGTGTATGCGTATTCGCTGGAGCAGGACAAGTCGTTCGCCATCACGGACGGGCTAAGCGAGGTGAGCGAACCGGTGTTCGATGCCGCCGGGAAGTATCTCTACTTCTTCGGCTCGACGGACGCCGGACCTGTAAAGCACTGGTTCGACATGTCCAATGCCGACATGCGGCTCACGCGGTCGCTCTACCTCGCGGTCCTGAGAAAGAACATCCCCTCGCCGCTCGCCCGGGAGAGCGACGAGGAGAAGATCGCGCCCAGGGAGGAAAAACCGAAGGAGGCCAAGCCTGCCGAGGAACCTTTCTCGATCGATTTCGACGGCATCCAGTTCAGGATCCTCGCACTCCCGCTGCCGGCCGGCGAGTACAGCAACCTCCAGGCGGGCGCCGCCGGACAGATCTTCTACCTGAAGGCGGGGCAGGCTCCACCGACGGAAGGACCCGGCGGGCCGTTGGCGGAGCTGCACCGTTATGACCTGAACAAGCGCAAGGACGACACGTTGATCGCGGGCGTGCGCGGGTATTCGATCTCCGCCGACAACAAGAAGATCATGTACTCCACGAGGGACGCCCTGTTTATTACAGCCGCGGCCGACAAGCTGCAGCCGGGCCAGGGCAAGGTCAACACCGATGCGGTCGAGGTGAAGATCGATCCGCGCGCCGAGTGGGCGCAGATCTTCTACGAGGCTTGGCGCATCAACCGCGACTACTTCTATGATCCCAATTTCCACGGCGCCGACTGGAAGGCGATGAAGGCGAAATATGCCGTTTTCCTGCCGCACGTCGCCGTCCGGAGCGACCTGAACAGGGTGATCCAGTGGATGTGCAGCGAGCTGGCCGTCGGCCACCACCGCGTGGGCGGGGGCGATTCGCCGAACGAGCCGAAAAACGTCCCCGGCGGACTGCTGGGGGCCGACTACTCGATCGAAAACGGCCGCTACCGTTTCAAGAAGATCTACGGCGGGTTGAACTGGAATCCCGGCCTGCGCTCGCCTCTGACTGAGCCCGGGGTCGATGTGCAGGCGGGAGAATATCTCATTTCCGTGCGCGGCCAGGACCTGAGGCCGCCGGCAAATCTCTACAGCCTCTTCGAGAACACGGCGAACAGGCTGATCGAGATCACAGTGGGGCCGAACGCTGACGGGTCCGGGGCGCGCACGCTTTCGGTGGTTCCGATCGCCAGCGAGAGCGCGCTGCGCAACCGGGACTGGGTGGAAGGCAACCTCAAAAAGGTCGAGGCCGCCACCGGCGGGCGCGTGGCGTACGTTTACGTCCCCAACACCAGCACGCAAGGGCACGCTTACTTCAAGCGGTATTTCTACCCGCAGTCGCACAAGGACGCGATCATCATCGACGAGCGCTTCAACGGCGGCGGACAAGTTGCGGATTACTACATCGACCACCTGCGCAGGCCCTTCGTCAGCTACTGGGCCATGCGCTACGGCGCCGACCTGAAGACGCCGAGCGCCGCGATCCAGGGGCCGAAGGTGATGATCATCGACGAGACCGCGGGCTCGGGCGGGGACCTGCTGCCGTGGATGTTCCGCAAGTTCAACCTGGGCAAGCTGGTCGGCAAGCGCACCTGGGGAGGGCTCGTCGGCACGCTCGGATTTCCCGTCCTGATGGACGGGGGCTCGGTCACCGCGCCGAACCTCGCCATCTGGACCGAGGACGGATTCGTGGTGGAGAACGAAGGCGTTCCGCCCGACATCGAGGTGGAGCAGACGCCCGCGGACGTGATTGCCGGGCGCGATCCGCAGCTCGAGCGCGCGATCCAGATCGTGATGGAGGAGCTCAGGCGGAACCCGCCGAAACAGCCGCAGCGGCCTCCTTTCCCCAACCGGGTGCGCCCGCCCCGGTAGCCGCAACCGTCACACTCGCACTGCCCCCGCTCGGGTTTTCATGGTTCCTGGAACGCCGTGAAGACCTGAGCGGGGCGCAAAATCCGCTGACGGCGCCCCTTCAGTGCAGCATTTCGAACCCGTGGGCTTGGAAGTGAGGATCAAACGCGAAAGCCGCTTCGAGCCCCAACTGGCGCATGACGGCAAAACTGACGCAGTCGACCAGACTGAGTTTCCGTTTGGCCGCCGCAAGGAGCGCGGCAACGCCGAGTGAGTGAATCTCAGGAGTCACGAATTCGACTCGAATGATCGGCGCTACATTGTTCTGAAAACCCCGGACCGCGGCCATCCCGATCCGCCCTTGAAGCAGAGCCATGGTTTCAAGGACCACGTAATTGCTCGTCACGAGCGCCCTGTTCTGTCCGACTATGCTTGCCCAAGCTATCGCGGCCTTTTGGTGGTTGGCGTCATCCCTGTCCAGAACAGCATAAAAGGCAGACGTATCGACAAAGACGCTCATGGCTCATAGACCTCTGCCAGATAGGAGTCGTGATTTCTCGAAACGTCGCTCTTTCCCGATTGGAACATTCCGGCGACCTTCAAGGCTCGCGTGCGTTTCTGCCCATCATCCATTCCGTTGTTTGCCTTCAGCAACGCGTCGATGGCCTGGCGGATGACCTCGGCGGCCGACACGTTCCTTGATGCTGCAAGCGCCTTGACCGCCTTGAACTGCTCCTCGGTCAATTGAATCTGTGTCCTGACCATGATACCTCCAGTGCTTACATATTCGACATCATGATAGCATGATCGACTTCTGCGTCACATTTCGTGGGCGGGGACTTTAATCGCAAATACCGCTCGGTACAACGCAAAATGCGTTCCAGATAACTACGCGTGCCGGGGAGAGAGGACGTGGCAGCCTAATACCAGTCATTCGGAGGGTAATCATGACGGCGGTTTTCCTCCTCGTCATTCTGCTGAGTTCAGGCCAGCCGCCTGATCGTCTACCGCTAATCCATTACGGGATGTCCTCATCCTCTTCCTTGCCGGCGTCCCTCGGCCGGAGCTCCAGCAGGTGCTTGGGCACGAAGTCTGCCTTGGACCACCGATAGCCGGGATCGAACTGCACGCCGATGAAGTAGCCGGCGGGTTGAAAATCGCAATGCTTTACGCGTCCGTAGTAACGCCCGCCGGGAAACAGCACGGAGATCGCCGTTTCGGGCGGGATGGGATCATCCAGCTGGAGGCAGGCTCCCCCGGGGGATATGTCTTCCAGAATAGCCACACCCTTCCGCCGCCGGCCGGAATCATCCTGCCAAACGATCTTGAGGAGCTGGGCGCACAGGTTACGCGCATTCCTTCTTCTTCCGATCATGCGTGTCTTATCGGCCGCGCGGGGTCTGCCCTGAATTTTTCTGCAGGCCGGGATCGAGGGCTTCAGGCGGAGACGAACTGGGCAATCACGCCGGTGATGTTGTCCGGCCCACCCCTTCGATTGGCGAGGTCCACGAGCGACAGGCACGCGTCCTCCTCGCCCGGGGAGTTCAGCACCACACCGTGGATCTCGTCGGCCGACATTTGCGCGTGAAGCCCGTCCGAGCAGAGCAGCAGGACATCACCGGGGCCGACATCCACGCTGCGCAGCGCCAGCTCGACCTCCGGGCGGACGCCCACGGCCTGGAGCAGGATGTTCCGTTCCGGGTGCCGCCGCGCCTCCTCCTCGCTGATTTCCCCGGCGCTCACCCGCTGCGCCACGAGCGACTGGTCTCTGGTGAGCTGCCGTATGCCCTGCTGGCGGAGCTGGTAAGCCCGGCTGTCCCCTATCTGCCCGACCATGAGCCGCCCGTCGAGCCCAAGCACCACCGTGAGGGTGGTACCCATGCCGGCCAGGTCATGGTTGCGCCGGCCCAGGTCGTAGATGCGCCGGTTAGCGTTGCCCACGGCCTCCACCAGGATTTCCTCCAGGTAACCGTCGTCCGGACGGCGCATTTCCCAGATCAGCTCCTGGATCTCGCTGTAGATCACCTTGAGGCATATTCTGCCGGCGGTTTCCCCGGCAGCCGCTCCACCCATCCCGTCCGCAACCGCGAGGAGCAATCCGTAGGGGCCCAGGGCAAACCGGTGGGCGCCGTGACTCTCGATTCGAGGCCGCAATTCAAAAACCTCAGGGTTCTTGCGGTCTCGCCCACCGGGGAAATGATCGCCACGGGAATAAACGATCACACTTGGGTGATTTTCAGGTGAGACTGCCAGCATTTGCCATCGCCCTTTTTCTGCTCCTTGCACCGGCGCCTCTCCACTCGCAGGCCGCCCAGGAGGAGCCTGAACTGCTTCGCCTGGAAGGACTCCTGAACGAGGCGAGGGAGCTGCAGTCGGCCCAACTGCCGGCCGCCCGCGCAAAGCTGGAGCTGCTGCTGGAAGAGCTCCGCCGCCTGCAGCAGTCGGCTGCTGTTTCCCCTGCAAGAACCCGGATCCACGAGTCGGCGCTGGTCCTGCGGATCAGCCTGCAGACGAAACTGCTGGAATCCGAAGACGCCATCCTCGCCTCCTTCCGCGAACTCCTGGCGCTGAATCCCCTGGTGGATTACGCGCTGTTCAACCCCCGCGAAAAGGTCCTGCTGGAAAAAGTGCGCGCGGCGGAAACCGGGCGCCTCGCGCTTCAGACCGCTCCGGCGGGAATGAAGGTCTCCCTGATGGGGAGGGAGCTCGGGATCACCCCCCTCACGATTCCAATGATCGCAGGTTCGCACACGCTGCATATCCGAGGCGAGGGCTACATCGACGAAGCTCTCCCCATCGTCATCCAGCCGGCCGAGGTCCTGATCGCCGAGCGGACGATGCGCCGCAAGGCGGTCGAGATTCCCGTGGGGCTGAGCGCCCCCGACGTCAACGTGTTTCTCGACGGCCGGTTGCTGGGGCAAAGCCGCGGTTACGACGAGTGGGTTTCCTCGCTCCCCTCATCGCCGCTCCGCGCCCTCGTGGCCGGCTGGGGCGCCGACAAGCGCTCCGCCAGCTTTTTCCGCCTGCCGGAAGTCCCGGTCGGACAGCCCGTAATCCTGGAATTCAAGGCCACCTGCTACGAACCGGTCAAAATGACCGTGACAGTGGCCGAGCAGGACGTGGACTGGAGCCGGCCCGCGCTGGCGCACCCCGAGCTCCGCCTCGTGTCCCTGGTACGCGATACCGGTTTCATGGAGATATCCTCGGATCCCCCCGACGCCGTGGTCTGGATCGACGGGAAAATGGCAGGGCGCACGCCTCTCAGCACGGAGATCTGCTCCGGCACGCGCCGCGTGAAAGTGATACATGCGGCGGGGCAATATATGCGCGAGGTCATCCTCCGGCGAGGGCAGGCCCTGCGGATTACCGGCGAACTGAAGCCGGCCCTCGCCTTTTTCGGCATCTACGCCGCGGAAGGACAGGGCAGCCGGATCCCGGCGCTCGAGGCCGAATGGCAGTCCGCTGCCAGGCACCTCGCCCTGCGCCTTTCGGCCTTCACCCACCTGCAGCTGACGGCAGAGGAAATCGAGTTCCTCCAGAGGAACGGGCAGCTCCCCATCGAGGCGCTGCTGGGAGCCGGGGGCGAACCGGCGCGCGACCCTCGACCAGGTCCGGGCTGCGGCAGAAGCAGCCGGCCAGGCCAACATGCTGCTTCTGGGACAACAGGCGGGCAACAGGTTTCAGTTCCGTCTTTACAGCACACTGCACCCGCAG
>JBBIMP010000056.1:0-28397 GCA_037444305.1 Acidobacteriota bacterium | reverse complement strand
CATACGCAATATGCATAATCGTGCATATAGATTTGCATATCACAGGGAGGACGGCTCATGAGGACTACTTTGATTATTGAGGACGATCTGATCGAGAAAGCCTCAAAGCTGACCGGCGTCAAGGAGAAGACTTCCCTGGTCAGGTTGGGACTGGAGGCGCTGATTGCCCGCGAGAGCGGCAGGAGGCTTGCCAAGCTCGGCGGGACCGAGAAGAGGCTGGAAATCCCCAGACGGCGACGAACCGAGGACGGCTGAGATGGTCCTCGTCGATGCTTCCATTTGGGTGTCTCACCTGCGCGAAGGCAATGATCGTCTGGCAACCTTGCTCGAAGCAGGGGTTGTGTGCGCTCACCCGTTTGTGGTTGGCGAACTGGCTTGTGGCAATCTTAAGAACCGAACGGAAATTCTGTCGTTGTTGCAGGCGCTGCCGTCGACAGAAGTTGCGGACCATGAAGAGGTGTTGGCGTTCATCGAGAGCAGGCAACTGATGGGCAAGGGCTTGGGTTACGTGGATGTCCACCTGCTTGGCTCGTCGGTCCTCTCCGGCGTTTCCCTGTGGACGGCGGATCGTCGCCTCGCCGAATCTGCCAGTGCCTTGGGAATCTGCTACGGCTCGTTGTAGCAAGATAACTACCGTATGCACGTTGCGCAAACCCTGGCCGAGCCGGATCAGGTCCGGAGGAGGGGTCGGGGCGCACAACGAGGCCTTGACAGAGCTGCGGGGGCAGGGGTATTTTGTTCGATCGCCGTGAAAGGGAGGGGAGGTGTTAAGGCTTGGCGCAAGTTTACGTCAACGATGGTGAGTCCCTTGAAAGCGCCCTCAGGCGCTTCAAGCGCAAGGTTCAGCAGGAAGACATCATCAAGGATGTCAAGAAGCATTCCTACTACCTGAAACCGGGCGAGAAGAAGAGAATCAAGCAGGCGCTGGCGCGGAAGCGCATGCGCAAGAAAATGCGCAGCATGCGCGGCCCTCGCCGCTAGGAATCATCCGCAGCGGCGGCATCCGCCGGCGGGCTTATAGCAAAGCGTAAAAAGCTATCGGTGCTGGAATGGATCCGCCCTCCGGGAGGGTCGGATACCAGGCAATGCACCGGTAGCTTTTTTTCTTTCTGGAGCGGAGCATGCGCGCGGTCGACATCATACGGAAAAAGAGGGACGGGGCGGCGCTGAGCCGGCCGGAGCTCTCCTTCCTGGTCAGGGGCTACAGCGCAGGAGGCATACCCGATTACCAGCTCGCCTCCTTCCTGATGGCCGTGTTCTTCAGGGGGATGACCGACGCCGAGATGGCCGATCTCACCACCGAGATGAAGCTCTCCGGCGGCGTCCTCG
Source organism: Acidobacteriota bacterium (assembly GCA_037444305.1). Lineage (GTDB taxonomy): Bacteria > Acidobacteriota > UBA6911 > UBA6911 > UBA6911 > JBBIMP01. The sequence continues at coordinate 27,068 of JBBIMP010000056.1, read as the reverse complement.
ACCTCTCCGATGTTCCCGGCCCCAGGATCGACAAGCACTCCACCGGCGGGGTAGGCGACAAGACCTCCCTGGTGGTGGCTCCGGCCGTCGCCGCGGCGGGCATTACCGTTCCCATGATTTCTGGACGGGCACTGGCCCACACCGGCGGGACGCTCGACAAGCTGGAGTCCATCCCGGGATTCGACGTCCGGCTCTCCCCCGGGCGGTTCAAGGAGGCCCTGAAAGCCGTCGGAGCCGCCCTCATCGGCCAGACGGATGACCTGGTGCCGGCCGACCGCAAGCTCTATGCGCTGCGCGACGTCACGGCGACCGTCGACAGCCGGCCGCTGATCGCGTCCAGCATCATGAGCAAGAAGCTCGCCGAGGGGGTCGACGGGCTCGTGCTCGACGTCAAGACCGGCAGCGGAGCCTTCATGAAGCAGCCGGACGAGGCCGAAGCGCTGGCCCGGGCCATGGTGGCGATCGGAAAGGCCTGCGGGGTCAAGGTCGCGGCCCTGATCACGGACATGAACCAGCCGCTCGGGGTGCTGGTCGGCAACTCCCTCGAGGTGATCGAGTGCATCGAGGTGCTGAAGGGAAACGGGCCGGGCGACCTGGCCCGGCTGTGCGAGGAGCTTTCCGCCCACTGCCTGCTGCTGGGCGAAGCGGCGGAAGATCTTGCCGGCGCCCGCACCCTCTATCGGGAGATGATCGCCTCCGGCAAAGCGCTGCGGAAATTCCGGGCGATGATCGAATGGCAGGGGGGGGACCCCGGCGTGATCGACGATTACCGGCGCCTGCCGCAGGCGCGCTTCCGGGAGCCGCTGCTTTCGCCCTCGAGCGGCTTCGTCCGCGCGATGGATACCGAGGAAATGGGCATCGCCATGTGCATCCTCGGGGCCGGACGCGAAACGGTGGACTCCGCCGTCAACCACGCCGTGGGCATGCACGTCCACAAGAAAATCGGAGACCGGGTGGAAAAAGGCGAGCCGCTGTGCACGTTGTTTTACGATGATGAGGCGCGGCGGCAGGCGGCCGGAGAAAGACTGCTGCGAAGCTATAATATTTCCGGCGAGCCGCCCGACCCACCTACGTTGATCAAAAAGACAATCTCGTAGTGATGCCCCCGGTGGGGCTTAGAGGAGCGAGGTGAGCTGTGTATCGAAAGATCGAGGAAGCGGCCAATGCGGTCAAGTCGTGGCTCGGGGAAACCCCGGTCCTCGGCTTGATCCTGGGCTCGGGGCTCGGGCCCTATGCCGACGAATTCGGGAAGCGGACGGTGATCCCCTACGAAGACCTGCCGCACTTTCCACGTTCCACCGTGGCCGGGCACTCGGGCAACCTGATTCTCGGCGAGGCCCAGGGAGTGCCGGCCGTGGCGCTGCAGGGCCGCGTTCATTATTACGAGGGGTATTCGATGGAGGAGGTGACTTTCGGCGTGAGGGTTCTGGGGGCACTCGGCATAAAACAGCTCATCGTCACCAACGCCGCGGGGGGGATAAACGAGAGCTACCGGCCCGGCGACCTCATGCTGATCACCGATCACATCAACCTCATGGGGACCAATCCCCTCATCGGGCCCAACGAGGCCAGGCTGGGCGTGCGTTTTCCCGACATGAGCGATGCCTACAACCGCGGAATGCGGGAAGCCGCGCTGCAGGGGGCCGCGGCTGCGGGAATCGCCGTCCGCCAGGGAGTCTACGTGGCGGTGACGGGGCCAAGCTACGAAACCCCGGCCGAAATCCGCGCGTTCCGAACCCTGGGCGCCGATGCCGTAGGAATGTCCACGGTCCCGGAGGTGATCGCCGCCAACCACATGGGGATCCGCGCGCTCGGCATCTCCTGCATCACCAACATGGCCGCCGGCATCCTGCCGCAGAAGCTGACGCACCAGGAGGTGATGGACACCACGCAGAGGGTCAAGGAGCAGTTTGTTTCGCTGCTGAACGGCATCATACCCCTCCTGCCGCGAGGGGCGGATTCCGGGGAGGCATGAGCCCCATGAAGCTGACCGATCTCATCCGCACGGCGATGGAATACAGGCGGAACGCGCAGGCCGGACAGTCCGGGTTCAAGGTGGGCGCCGCCGTTGAAACCAGACGCGGCAAAGTCTACGGCGGGTGCAACGTGGAGAACGCCACCTACGGGCTGACCGTCTGCGCAGAGCGCGTGGCCATATGGAAGGCGCTCTCGGAGGGGGATTCCGAATTCCGCCGGCTCGCGATCGTGGCCGACACTGAAGAGGTCACGCCCCCGTGCGGATCCTGCCGCCAGATCATCTGGGAATATTGCGGGGACATCGAGGTGGTTCTCTCCAACCTGCAGGGGCGGAAGGCGCGGCACCGCATGCGCGACCTGCTCCCGAATCCGTTCGACGGCCGTTTCCTGGGGAGGGAGTGAGCCATGCCGTGGACGCGCAGAAAACCTCCGCAGGGCCGGCTCGCCGGGCGCCGCAGCATGGCGGGGATTGCCCTGCTGCTGTTTGCGGCGGGATGCAGCGGAACGGGATCCGGTCCCGTCGGAGAGCGGGAGACGATCGACATCCTGGTGGCGGGCGGCACTGTCGTCACAATGGACGCCGGGGGAAAAACGCTCGCAGACGGGGCGGTGGCCATCCGGGGCGACAGGATTGTCGCGGTCGGCCCTGCCGCAGAACTCTCCCGAAATTACGGCGCGAAGCAGACCGTCGACGCCGAGGGCGGGATCATCCTGCCGGGGCTGGTCAACACGCACAACCACGCCCCGATGGTGCTCTTCCGGGGGATTGCGGACGACCTGGCGCTGATGGAGTGGCTGCGTGGCTACATTTTCCCGGCCGAGGCGCGGAACGTCACAGCCGAGTTCGTCGAGCACGGGACGGCCCTGGCCTGCCTGGAGATGATCCGGGGGGGCACGACGACCTACGCCGACATGTACTACTTCGAGGACCGCATGGCGGAGGTCACGGAGCGCGCGGGGATGCGCGCGGTGCTCGGAGAGACCATCATCGGGTTTCCGGCCCCGGACAACAAGACGCCCGAAGAGGCGCTCGCATACACGGAGCGGTTCATTCAGCGATGGAAGGGAAACCCACTGATTACGCCGGCCGTGGCCCCGCACGCTCCCTACACCAACTCGGCCGAGACCCTCAAGGCGAGCCGCGCGCTGGCCGACAGGTACGGGGTGCCGCTCACGCTGCACGTGGCCGAGACGCAGGACGAGATACGGGAGATCCGGGAGAAGTACGGGAGAACGCCGGTGCAGTGGCTCGAGGACCTGGGCGTGCTCGGGCCCCGGGTGCTGATCAACCACGCGGTCTGGGTGACCGAGGAGGACATGGCCATCCTCAGGCGGCACGACGTCAAGGTCTCGCACAACCCGGAAAGCAACATGAAGCTGGCTTCCGGGACGGCGCCCGTGGTGCGGATGCTCTCGCTGGGGATCACGGTCGGCCTGGGCACCGATGGGGCCGCCAGCAACAACAACCTCGATATGTTTCAGGCGATGGATTTCGCAGCCAAGCTGCACAAGCTGGCTTCCATGAATCCGACGGCTCTTCCCGCGCAGGAGGTTCTGCGCATGGCCACAGTCGGCGGGGCGCGCGCCCTGGGGCTGGATGCTGAGATCGGGTCGCTCGAAGCCGGCAAGAAGGCCGACCTGATCGTGGTCAGGACCGGCGGGGCGCACAGCGTGCCGATGTACAATCCCTATTCGCACCTCGTGTACGCCGCTCGCGGGGGGGACGTGGAATCCGTCATCATCAACGGAAAGCCCGTGATGCTGCGGGGACAGGTCCTCACGCTCGACGCCGGCGCCGTACTGGCCAAGGCCGTGGAGATCCAGCGGCAGGTCCTCGCCAGCGTCAAAAACTGACGGCCGGAACCGCCCGGGAGCGCAGATGCGGGTTTTCGAGAGGTTCGTGCTGATCGTTCTGGACAGCGTCGGGATCGGGGAGATGCCCGACGCCGAGCACTGGGGCGATGCCGGAAGCGATACCCTGGGCCACGTCATCGCAGAAGCCCGGCCGCGGCTGCCGCTCATGCAGAGCCTGGGGCTCGGGAACATCCGCCCGTTCGACGGCCTGCTTCCGGTGCGCGAGCCGCTGGGGGCGTATGGGAAGGCGGCGATCGGCTCCAACGGCAAGGAAACCACCGTGGGACACTGGGAGTTGGCCGGACTGATCACGCCGGAACCGTTTCCCACATACCCCGAGGGATTTCCTCCCAGGATCATCGAGCCTTTTGTGCGGGCCGTCGGCCGGGAGGTGCTCGGCAACAAGCCCGCCTCGGGGACCGAGATCATCATGGAGCTCGGGGAGGAGCATGTTCGCACGGGCAAACCGATCGTCTACACTTCGGCGGACTCGGTGTTCCAGATCGCCGCACACGAAGAGGTCGTGCCGCTGGAGGAGCTCTACCGGATGTGCGAGGATGCCCGTTCGATCCTGGTTGGCGGGGATCGGGTGGCCCGCGTGATTGCCAGGCCGTTCCTGGGCGCGGCAGGAAAGTTCACGCGGACGGAGAACCGGAAAGACTACGCCATCCCGCCGCCGGAAAAAACCTTGCTGGACCGGATGATGGAGAAGGGCCTTGCCACAGTCGGCGTGGGAAAGATCGCGTCGATCTTCTGCGACCAGGGGATTTCGGATTCACTTCCCGCGCACAACAATGCCGAGGCGATGGAGCAGACGCTGGCCGCTCTGCGCACTGCGCCGGCGGGGCTGATCTTCAGCAACTTCGTGGATTTCGACATGCTTTGGGGGCACCGCAACGACCCCCAGGGGTATGCACGGGCGCTGGAGGAGTTTGACTCCCGGCTCCCGGAAGTGCTGGCCGCCTTGAGAGAGGACGACTGCCTGGTCATCACGGCCGATCATGGCTGCGATCCAACCACCGCAAGCACCGACCACTCGCGCGAGTACGTCCCGGTCCTAGTCTACTCGAAAAAGCTCAGGGGCGGGGCGTCGCTCGGCACCCGCACCAGTATGGCCGACATCGGCCAGACGATCGCCGCCAATTTCGGCCTGCGCGTCCCCGCCGGCGCCTCCTTCCTCCCCGACCTTCACTGATTTCAGGGCCAGGCGCGAATGGCGCTTAAATAAGGAATCGAGGACCCTGAAAGGGTCCAACAGGAAAGCCCAGGGCGTAAGCCCTGGGTAAGGCGGGATAAGGGGAGAGAGGAGCCCTGCAAGGGCGACACCGGCTGTGCCGCCCTTGCAGGGCTCAATCCCGGCGTTCGCCGACAACCCAGGGCTCACGCCCTGGGCTTTCCCGCGCCGCTCCTTCGGGGCTTAAGCAATTGATTTGGCGACTTTACCCGGTGATTTTGATCACCCTCAACTAAGCGGCATTCGGGTCAGGCGCCATAACCTCGAAAGTCGGATCAACGAGCTCATCCCGTAATCTCAGAGTTTCGAGGTTATGGCGCCTGTCCAAAAGATATTGTGTTATAAGGGACATATTCTCGATGGATTAAGCGGGTGCCGATTGGCGGCCTATCCAGCTATCGAAACCCGCATAATTTAAGCCCGATCTCGAAGACGCGGGGGCGACTGGTCCGCCGTGGGAACGGCATGGGCGGGGCGTCGCGGGCGGTGTGATGAAATCGGAAGGAACGTTCGTGAAGCTTGCCTTGGCCGTGCTGTTCGTGATTGTCACAGTACTTGGGTGGATCGCGTTCTCAACAGGCGGAGCCGTACGGCGCCAGATGGACTCTGGCTCGATCTGGTTCGACGGAAACGACTCGAGGCTTCCTGCGGATTTCACTGTCGGTTTCCGCGGCCTTCTGTACGGGGGAGGGGCGGGCGACGAGAACACACAGAAAGTCTTCCTCGAGCGGGTGCGGGCGTTTATGGCGGAGTGACTTGGCGCGGATGCGCGGCTCAATACGATTGCGCGACAGATTGTGGTCTCGGCAGTGTGGTGCGCCGGCCCATCGACGGGCTAACAAGGCGCTGCACCCGCCGCCGGCCGCGTCGCTCGCGCGCCGCAACCGGCGCGGGTGAGCGCCAACGTTAGGCGTAGAAAGAAAGGTGACGTGAGATTCTTTTGGGATCCAAGGAAGGCCGCTGCTAATCTAAAAGGAAGTATGGCGTCTCTTTCGAGGAGGCATCAACTGTGTTCCGCGACGCCCTCTCGGCCACGGGCTCAGATCCGGACCATTCCCTTGGAGAGGCGCGTTTTGTGACATTTGGCAATTCGCAAAAGAATCGCCTCCTGGTGGTAGCTCACACAGAGGAAGGTGACAGCATCCGAATTATTAGCGCCCGTGTGGCTACGAGACTGGAACGTAAAATCTATGAAGAAGGCTAAACGAAAAACAATTGACGAACTTCGATCCGAATACAGAAGTTCGGACTTTGGCCACCTTGTGCGCGGAAAATACGCTGCCAGGGTCGCTGCCGAAACAAACGTTGTTGTCATTGAACCCGAGGTAGCTGAAGTATTTCCGAACGATAAGGCAGTCAACGAGGCGTTGCGAGGGCTTATGGACCTTGCAGAGACTGCGGCACGCTTAACAAGCCGCTCAACCGAACGCACAAAAAAGCGGCGCGCCGGTTAAAGGAAATCAGCGTCAGGTTCCAGCGTGGTGGAACGCAGGAGCGGGGGTGCGCGTTCGGGCTGGTCCCAGAGCTTACGGTCAGCTTCACCAGTTTGTCGGATTTCTCGATGTCCTCGACCCGCTCGATCGTACCCGCGCGAATGTCAACCCTGGAAAATTCGTCGAAGCCGATCTCCGACTTCACGGGACTGGCCCTGAATTCGCCCATTGCGACCTCCTTCCGCTAGCAGTTGACCCCGGCGACATTCAGGACGCAGATGTCCGGGAGGTTCCGGTACCGCTGGTTGTAATCCAGGCCGTAGCCGATCACGAACTCGTCGGGGATGTCGAAGCCGACGTAATCGGCCTTCACCTCGATGACCCGGCGGGCCGGCTTGTTCAGAAGCGCCACCACGCGCAGAGAATTGGGCCCGCGGGACGCCAGATTGTGCAGCAGGTAATGAAGGGTGAGACCGGAATCCAGGATGTCCTCGACCAGCAGAACATCCTTTCCGTCCAGGCTCTCATCCAGATCCTTGAGAATCCGCACCTCGCCGCTGCTTTTCGTCCCCGCGCCGTAGCTCCCGACGGCGATGAAATCGAACGAGACGCTCAGGTTGATGGCCCGGACCAGGTCGGCGTGAAAAATGCTGGCGCCCTTCAGGATGCCCACGAGGTGAGGGGCCTTGTCTTTGTAGTCCTCGGCGATCTGCGCGCCGAGCTCGCGAACCCGCTGCTGTATCGTTTTGGAATCGATCAGGATGCGCCCTACGGTCTCGTTCGGATGTTCGTACCAGTTGTTATCCACGGCAACTCCTTTTACCTGCATCAGGCCAAGCGGCTCGCGCCGCCACGAAATACGCCCCATAGCTTGCCCTAAATGCGCACAATTGCAAAGGAGGAGACGCGAAAAGCGCCACCCGAAACCCCGCAGCACAGCGAGGCCGCAACCTAGGAAAGCGGCTTGAAGAAACGCGGGAAACGCGAACCCAGTAAGGGGTCAGGCCCCCCAGTCAAGCAACGCGACCCGTCGCTGCCCGCTTGATGGGAGGGTACAGATGGGATAGATTTGCTATTCCGCGGTGAACAGCAATGCCCGAGAGAAGAAAATCGGTAGGGGTGATGGTCGGCGGCATTCTTATAGGGGGCGGAGCCCCGGTCGCCGTCCAGTCCATGACCAACACGGACACGGAAGACGCGCAGGCGACCGCCCGTCAGGTGGCGGAGCTGGCGCGCGCAGGCTCGGAGCTGGTCCGGATCACCGTGAACACCCACAAAGCGGCCGAGGCAGTCGCCGACATCGTGCGGCGGGTGGAAGACCAGGGCGTAGAGGTGCCGCTCATAGGGGACTTTCACTACAACGGCCACATTCTCCTGGCACGGCACCCGGAGTGCGCGCGGGCGCTTGCCAAATACCGGATCAACCCGGGCAACGTCGGCGTCGGGCGGCAGCACGACGAAAACTTCCGGCGGATGATTGAGGTCGCTGTCGAAAACGGCAAACCGGTTCGCATAGGCGTAAACTGGGGTTCTCTCGACCAGACGCTCGTGGCGCGCATGATGGACGCCAATCAGGCGCTCGCCAGCCCGCGACCCGCCGGCGAGGTAATCCTGGAGGCCATGACCGAAAGCGCCCTGCAGTCGGCCGCCATGGCCGAGGAGTACGGCCTGGAGCGCGACCGGATCATTCTCAGCGCAAAGGTCTCCAGCGTGCCGGATCTCATCCGGGTCTACCGCAACCTGGCGTCGAAGTGCGCATACCCGCTGCACCTGGGATTGACGGAAGCCGGCATCGGCATGAAGGGGATCGTCGCCTCGACGGCAGGTCTGGCGGTGCTTTTGCAGGAGGGCATCGGCGACACCATCCGCGTCTCCCTCACGCCCTCACCCAACGGTGATCGCGCGGACGAGGTGCGGGTGGCGCAGCAGATCCTCCAGTCGCTGGAGCTGAGAAGCTTCGCGCCGCAGGTCACGGCCTGCCCTGGCTGCGGCCGGACGACCTCCACCTTCTTCCAGGAGATGGCGGAGCAGATCCAGTCCTATCTCGGCCGGCAGATGGGGGTATGGAAATCCGAGTTTCCCGGGGTCGAAAAGCTCAAGGTGGCCGTCATGGGCTGCGTGGTGAACGGCCCGGGCGAGTCGCGGCACGCCGATATAGGCATCTCCCTGCCCGGAGCGGGCGAAGACCCGAAGGCGCCGGTTTACATCGAGGGCCGGCAGGTGAAGACCCTCCGGGGCGACGCCATTATCCCGGAGTTCATTGCCATGCTGAACGCCTACGTCGAGTCCCGATTCGGCCCGGGCGAGTCCTAGACCGCCTGCCCCGCGGCTGGAAGTCAACGGCAAGCGTCAAAACAGAGCAAAAGGGGGAGCAGGCAGCAGGCCCCGTAAAGAAAGGCATAGGCTATGCTCAAAACACACGATTGCGGCGCCCTGCGCAGGACCGACGAGGGAACGCAGGTGACTCTGGCCGGCTGGGTGCATAAGCGCCGGGACCACGGAGGCCTGATCTTCATCGACCTGAGGGACCGGTCGGGCCTGGTCCAGGTTACCGTCGATCCAACCGTCGGGGACGCCTACGCGGCGGCTGAAAAATCCCGGAGCGAGTACGTCCTCAACGTTACGGGCACGGTGCGGCCGCGCCCGGAGGGAACCGAGAATCCCAACATGCCCAGTGGAGAGATCGAAATCCTGGCGCAGTCGATCCGCGTGCTCAATCCCTGCAAGCTGCTGCCGATCGCCGTGGAGGGCGACGGCTACTCGACCGACGAAAGCCTGCGTCTGAAGTACCGCTATCTCGATCTGCGGCGCCGGCGCATGCAGAGGAACATCATCCTCCGCCACCGGACCATCAAGTTCATCCGCGACTACCTGGATCAGCAGGGCTTCCTCGAGATCGAGACCCCCCTGATGATCAAGTCGACGCCCGAAGGGGCCCGCGACTACGTGGTGCCGAGCCGGATCCAGCCGGGCAAATTCTACGCGCTGCCGCAGAGCCCCCAGCAGCTCAAGCAGCTGCTCATGGTGGCGGGCTACGAACGCTACTTTCAGATTGCGCGGTGCATGCGGGACGAAGATCTGCGCGGGGACCGTCAGCCCGAATTCACGCAGCTGGATCTCGAAATGTCCTTTGCCAATCGGGATGACGTCCTGGGCGTGGTCGAAGGCCTCGTGACGGGGCTCATCCCCGCCGTCACCCCCCACAAGCGGATCCTCACGCCGTTTCCGCGGCTGACGTATGCCGAGGCGATGGACCGGTACGGGATCGACAAGCCGGACCTCCGTTTCGACATGCACCTCGTCGATCTGACCGAGGCGCTGAGGAATTCCGAATTCAAGGTCTTTGCCGAGGCCGTCCGCGCCGGCAACCTCATCAAGGGGATCCGCGCTCCCGGCTGCGGCTCTTACTCGCGCAAGGAGCTGGACACGCTGACCGAAAGCGCAAAGAAAGCCGGCGCCAACGGGTTGGCCACGCTGGCCTGGGCGGAAGGCGGATTGAAGGGGAGCATTGCCAAGGCGCTGAAGCCGGAGGAAGCGGCCGCCATCGCCTCGCGGCTGGGAGCGGCAGAAGGGGATCTGGCGTGCATCGTCGCCGACAGGGCAGCCGCGGCCAACAAGGCCTTGGGCGCCCTGCGGCTGGAATTCAGGGACAGGCTCAAACTGGCGCCTCGGGACCTGCTGGCTTTCGCCTGGATCATCGACTTCCCCATGTTCGAGTGGGACGAGGAATCCAGGGGCTGGAGCTTCACCCACCACCCGTTTACCATGCCCATGGTGGAGCACCTGGACCGGATGGAGAGCGATCCGGGCTCCGTCCTGTGCAATGCCTACGACCTGGTGTGCAACGGCTACGAGCTTTCCAGCGGCAGCATCCGGATTCACGACCGCGCTATCCAGGCGCGCATCTTCAAGCTCCTCGGGTACAACGACGAAGAAGCCCACCGGCGGTTCGGGCACATGCTCGAGGCGTTCGAGTACGGGGCGCCGCCGCACGGCGGCATGGCTCCCGGGATCGACCGCCTGGTGATGCTCCTGGCCGACGAGCCGAACATCCGGGAGGTCATCGCATTCCCCAAGACGGCCAGCGGGAGCGACCTGATGTTCGACGCGCCCTCTGAACTCGAAGAGAAGCACCTCAAGGAACTGAAGCTGAAGGTCACGCTGTGATCGGCCGCCTCCGCGGCACCGCAGAGATCAGCGGGGCTCCGGGCCGCTGAGGCGAACGCGGCCGGCGTTCGTCAGAATCCTCACCGGCGGGCCGCCCTCCCCCAGAATGGCGGCCAGGATACGGGCTTTCTTGTTGCCGGCGATTCTGAAGGGTGCTGCTCCGCCCTCGGGCGCGGATCCGCCATAACCGACATCGATCTCTCCATCCCGGGTCTCGAGGTGGAGCGAGGCGGAAAATCCCTCGGGCAGGCGCACGTGGATGGTTCCCATCTTCGTTCCGGCGGTGAAGCCCGGCCCGGCCCAGCGCGCACCCGACATTTCAACCTCGAGATCCCCCCTTTCGGTCACCGCCGAGAAGTAGCCGCGCAGGGATCTGGCCGCTATGTTCCCCTCTTTGAGCGTGGCCTCGACCCACCCGTTCATGGCCGAGGCCGAAAAGTCTCCCCGGCTCAAGCGGACGTCCAGATCGGTCTTTTCCGCGGGCACGTAAATGGCCAGGTTGACTTCGGCCAGCATGGCCGACCGCGGCGGGCTGCCGGTCGAGATATCCGCCGTCGTATGCGTCCAGGAAACATTCACGGGATGCCGCTCACCATAGGTCTTCGCCTGCTCCGCGGTGAGGTAGTAGTAAATCCGCTCGATTTCAACACGGACAGACGAGCGCTCCCAGCCGGTCACGCTCACGCTCCCGGGCGCGCCTGCCCGCACCCGGATCTTGCCGCCGGGATAGAAGCTGAACACTTTTTCGCTCTTTTCCACCACCGGGCGCGACGGGGCGGATTGTTCCTGGGCCAGACCAGCGGCTGCCAGGGAGAGGATGAACGAGAGACAGAGCAACAGGTTCGGCGGGAAGATTGATCGATTCATGTTCACCACGCGATGGCCTGCGCAAAGTGACGTACGGTCCGGGCGTCGATCGCGGCGAAAAGCAGCAGGCAGAATGCCGCCATCGCCAGGCAAAGGGCCGCACGCGCGAGCGCGCCGCCCGCCCGCGCCATACTCGACTTCAGCAGGTGGTAGAGTATCCAGCACTCCAGGGCAAACGGGGCGAAACCCAGATACCCCGGCGCCGGCATTTCGAACAGCTTCCAGCTGTCGAAGAACGGGACAGTATAGATCCAGCGGGAGGACGCCCCGGCATTCCAGAACTCCCACAGCAGACCGCAGGCGAACCCGCCCAGCATCAGGCTCCACAGCCGCCGCCGTGACCCCGAAGCAAAGGCTGCAGCGAGGCTGCGGACACCCACCCTCTCGAGCAGCGGATCCAGAAGCAGCACCGGACCGAGCCATACCGCGGGGAAGAAATAACGGGGCCAGACGAGCGGCGCCGCGCTGAGAACCGCGCCCGCGGCGAGGAAAGGCCATGCGGGAAGCCGGCGGCTTCCGGCGGCCACCGGTTCCGGCTCGGAGGCAAAGCCCTCATTCCGGCGGCCGCGGAAAAACGACTCTATCAGGTCGGAGGTGGTGAAGATGCCCGGCAGGACCGTGGCAAAAGCTATCGCGTAGCCGGGCCAGCGCAGCCAAATCTCTGCGGGCACCCCGGTGTAAGCCCAGTTGCGGATCACCAGGTTGTAGGCTTCGAACAGGAGCCAGATGAAGACCGAGAGAAGCAGCATGAGCGGGAACTCGCCCCGCCGGCCGGCCAGCAGCGAGCGGCCGCGCCGGATCAGGACCAGGTTGTCCGCCAGCAGGATGTACGACCACCAGGCAAAGCAGTAGAACCAGGTGTGGAAGGGCTCCACCCCGCGGAACGCCTGAATGGAGGAGACGAGGAGCAGCAGCAGCCCCGCCCAGCCGTAGGGTCTCAATTCGGTTCCCTCAGCAGATTGTATTTACGGCAGATCTCCAGGACCTTCTCGACAGGCAGCGCCTCCACCGTCCGCCCGCCGGCCCCCTTGGTGGTGACCGCCATGAAGAGCGAATTGTAAACGGCCTCCTCGGTCGCCTCCTTCACCGCCTGGAACAGCGGGGAAACGGCGTCATTGTGCAGCGCCGGCGGGGACAGGACCCGATTCTGCGGGGAGAAGGGGACGCGTGCCTCCGCGGCAGTAGAAAAGGCGATCGCGTAGTCGCCGCTCCCGTTGCTGATCGAGGAGCCGGTCACGGCAAGGCCGAGCATGGCGCGCGCGGCCAGGCGCTCCAGGTTGCGCGCATCCAGCGGCGCATCCGTGGCCACGACGATCATGCAGGAGCCGTCCGCGGACTCCCGGACGCTCTCCCGGAGGTAGTACTGGCCCAGCTCCCTGCCCACGGGCGCGCCGTTGATCGCCAGGATCCCGCCGTAATTCGTCTGCGCCAGCACGCCGACCGTGTAGCCGCCGAGCTGCGCGGGCAGCACGCGGGAGGAAGTCCCGATGCCGCCCTTGAAGCCGAAGCAGACAGTGCCCGTGCCGGCCCCCACGGCCCCTTCGGCAACCGCGCCGGTCTCCGCCGAGCGGATGGCTTTGATCACGTCCTCCTTGGTTACGCGGCGGGCGCGAATGTCGTTCAGCGAACCGTCGTTGGTTTCGCCCACGACGGCGTTTACCGAGCGGACGCGCTCGTTGCTCGGCTGCGCAAGGGTGTATTCCACGGCGCCCGCGATCCCCTCGGCGACGTTGAGCGTGTTGGTCAGGATGATGGGCGATTCGATGTTCCCGAGTTCCCGGACTTGGGTGATGCCGGCCAGCTTGCCGAAGCCGTTGCCCACGTGTATCGCCGCGGGGACCTTTTCCTGGAAGAGATTACCCTTGTGGGGAAGGATGGCGGTGACGCCGGTGCGAATCGATTCCCCCTCCACGAGCGTTACGTGGCCGACGGCAACACCCTGCACGTCGGTGATGGCGTTCAGCGGGCCGGGCTGCAGAACCCCTGGCACTATGCCGAGCTCGCGGGCCCGCTTTTGGCCGGGGAGTTGAGGGCAGAAGAGCAGGAGCAGGGCCGCAAGCCCCAGCCCCGTGCCGATGGATGCAGGGCAGGGAATCAGCATCTTTCACCTCATTGTCTCGGGTTCGGACATTTCAAACCTCCTGCTCGAATTCGCCGCCCGGCCAGCCGGGCCGGCCCTCGCCGAAGAGGTGCGGATACGCGCGGCAAAATGATTCTACCATTCTGTCATAGGGAAGGTCGGCGAAAGACCCGTGGTCGCGCAGGTATTCCATGTGCTTCTGGCCGCTGAGATCAAGGGGATGAAAGATTGAGTCGCTCTTGCCGTCGAATTCCAGCGGGCGTACACGGAAACGTTCGCACAGCGAGCGATTGAAGGCCGGCGTGGCCTTCACCCACCTGCCACCCAGGTGCAGTTCCGTGTAGCAGTGGAACACGAACTCGTCGGTCCTCATCAGGGCGAGCAGGCGCTCCGTTGCCAGGTGGTTCCGGACATCGGCGAAGCCGAGCCGGCTCGGGATCTCCGCCGCCCTGGCCGCGGCGGCCAGAAGGATGGACTTCTGAACGCAGAAGCCGACCCTCTGTTCCAGCACCCAGCTTGCCCGGAAGTGGTCTGGGTCGAAAACGAGGCTGTACGGGCTGTATCTAACCCGGTCCCGGACGGCGTAATAGAGGGCTACAGCTTTGTCTTTGTCCGAGGCGGCATTCCGGGTAACGGAGCCCGCAAATTCTATGATGGCAGGGGCATCGCAATCGATGAACCGCGTCGGCTGCAGGAAGATCCGCAAGTTTTCTTCTGGACGCAGTTGGGGCATCATTTGCCTCGAATCGGGGTAGCCGGGCGCTCTGCCCGCTACACCCTGGAATATTTATTCTCAAGGCGCCGCAGAATCAATCCGAAATCGCGCCGCAGTCCGGAAGATGCTAAACTGCACGGGCTGAACAGCCGGTTTTCCACAAAATGAAAGGTCGAGCATCAGCCTGCTCGGGGAGAGTTGGAATGAGGAAGAAAGCGTTGTTGTGGATGGTCGCGGTAGTGTTGCTCGGCGGGGTGTACGCGCAGGAAACTGCGCCGGGAGTCGATGCCCTGATGCGGGAGCCGGCGGTTCAGGCGGCATTGGAGGCGGCGAAAAGGAACGAACCGCAAATCATCGAGGAGCAGGTCCGGCTCAGCGAGATTCCGGCGCCCCCGTTCAAGGAGGAAAAAAGAGCCGCTGCCTACAAGGCGGTCTTCGAAGCCCTGGGACTGAAGGACGTGCGCCTGGACAGGGTGGGCAACGTCATCGGCGTGCGGCCCGGTCTGGCCGAACGGCCCAACGTGGTCTTCAGCGCGCACCTCGACACGGTGTTTCCGGAGGAAACCGACGTCCGGACCACGAGAAAGGGAAGTGTCATTCATGGGCCCGGGATCGGAGACGATGCCCGGGGATTGGCTGTCCTGATCGGCGTCATCCGGGCGCTGGATGACGCCGGCATCAAAACCCGCGGGACGCTGACCTTTGTGGGCACAGTCGGGGAAGAAGGCCTGGGCGATCTGCGGGGGGTGAAGAATCTCTTCCAGGAAAGCCTCAAGGACCGGATCGACAGCTTCGTCTCGGTCGACGGCTCGGGGATGAGCATCACCAATGTCGGCGTCGGCAGCTTCCGCTACCGGGTGGCGTACAAGGGTCCCGGGGGGCACAGTTTCGGCGCTTTCGGCATCGCCAACCCGGTTCACGCGCTCGGGCGCGCGATGGCCAAGATCTCCGACTTCAAGGTGCCGCAGCAACCCAAGACCACGTTTAATGTGGGCAGGATCGGAGGCGGGACGTCAATCAATTCCATCGCCTACGAGGCCTGGATGGAGATGGATATGCGCTCGTCCGATGCCCGATCCCTGGCGGCGGTGGACCTTCTCTTCCACGCGGCGCTCGACGAGGCGCTCGCCGAGGAGAACGCACGCTGGGAAGGCCGCGGGAAGCTGACGCTGGAGAAGGAAAAGGTCGGCGACCGGCCGGCCGGGCGCACACCGGAAGGATCGGCGATCGTACAGGCGACGATTGCAGTCACGAAGGCGCTGGGCGCCGCGGGGACGCTGGGCGAGGGATCGACGGACTCCAACATACCGATGAGTCTCAACGTTCCGGCCGTGACGATCGGCGGCGGCGGAAGGGGAAGCGGGGCTCATTCCCTGGGGGAATCTTTTGACACGACCGATTCGTGGCGCGGCACGCAAAGGGCGCTTCTGCTCGCCCTGGCACTGACGCGATAGCCTGCATGTGGTTTTGTGGCGCTGGGCCCCGGCGGCGGATTTTCGCCGGGGCTTTTTTCCGCTACCCGCTCTCAGGGATGGCCCAGCTTGGCCCATTCCTCTTCTGAAACCAACTGCTCGATCTTTGCCTTCGCCCGCAGCTCTGCGATGAACTTCTGGATCTCGCCCTGCTGCGCCTGGTTGCGGAGAATGCCGCGGATCATGTCCCGGGCTTTCTCATAAGGGAGCTTTCCGCCCGGCTTGTGCTCCAGCACCCGGATGAGATGAAATCCGAACCTGGTTTCGATCACCTGTGAGAGCTTGCCCGCTTCGGTGGCGAAGGCCGTATCCTCGAAGGGCTGAACCATCCGGCCGCGCGGGAAAAATCCCAGGTCGCCGCCCTTTTTGGCATTCGACGGGTCCTCGGAATAATCCGCGGCGGCTGCCTCGAATCCGAGCTCGCCGCTTTCAATCTTCACCCGGACATCGTCCAGTTTTTGGCGCAGTTCGGCCTTCTTCTCGGCGGCGGCATTTTCCTCGGCCCGCAAGAGGATGTGAGCCGCGTGCACCATCGGCGGTTCGGTGAACGCCTGCCCCTGCTCCTCGTAAAATTTCTGGATCTGTTCCTCTGCCGGCTCCGGCAGGCCGGCCAGCCGCAGTTCGATCGTCGTCTGGAAGAGCGTGTTCTGCTCCACCTCGCTCCGCAGCTGCTCTTCTTTCATGCCGTGCTGTGCAAGCGCCTTCTCAAAAGCTTCCCGCGACGGGTAGCGGCCGATGATTTCCTGGAACTCCTTTTCCACCCGTTCCTTGTCCGCCGTTATTCCCTTTTCGCCGGCCTCCTTTCTGAGCAGGGCCAGGATGATCAGCCGTTCCACGGCCTGCGAAAAAAGACGGGTGGTCTTGTTCAGCTGTTGTTCGGGAGGCAGCTGTTGCGAGGCGGCGATCTGGTCGATCATGGTCAGAACCTGCCGCTCGGTGATCGGCTCATTGTCGACCCTGGCGATGATGCGGTCGGGTTGGGATTCCGGCGGCGCGGTTGGCGCCTGGGCGGCCGGCAAAGACCTGAAAAGGGGCAAAAGGCAGAGGATGAAAACAAACGATCGAATCATAAAGCTCAGTACGCCTCCAACAAGGGTTTGCGTCTGGCCGCCCTCTGGGAGCGGCCGGAAACCGTATCGTATACGGTTTTACGTCTGTTCGGAAGGACCGGTTTGCGGGAAGTTCAGAGGCAAAACGCAAGGGCGCTAAGCCGCGAGGACGCAAAGAATTCCCTGGCACACCAGGGGAGATCCTCGTTAGATACTGGCAGGAGGGTTTCGTGGCGTCCTTG
This sequence comes from Acidobacteriota bacterium, assembly GCA_037444305.1. Taxonomy (GTDB): domain Bacteria; phylum Acidobacteriota; class UBA6911; order UBA6911; family UBA6911; genus JBBIMP01. The sequence continues at coordinate 9,978 of JBBIMP010000056.1, read as the reverse complement.
CGCCCTGGCGCCTTTGCGTTAAATGAAAACCAGATCAGCCGCCATATCGTCGAGTGCGCCATCGAAGTCCATCGCACTCTGGGCGGTCCAGGCCTCCTCGAAAGCGTCTACGAAGAGGCGCTGGTCTGGGAACTGGAGCAACGGCGCCTTGCCGTAGAGCGCCAGGTGAAGCTCCCCATCCCCTACAAAGGCAAAATACTTGCCTCTCCCCTTCGAATCGACTTGATTGTGGGCGGCAAAGTGATCGTTGAATGCAAAGCCGTCACAGCCTACCACAGCGTCTTCGAGGCCCAAGTCCTTACGTACCTGCGGTTGACATCCCTCAAGCTCGGCATGGTCATCAACTTCGGCGAGCGCATTGTCAAAGACGGCATCCACCGCGTGGTAAACGGCCTGTAAGAGGCTGCCAAAATGGCGTCTTTGTGACCTGGCGCCTGTCCCCGAAATGCATAATTATAGCCAGATGACCTTGAAGCCGCCGACGCCCGTGGTGACCCGGATCGAAACCCGCACCTTCGCCCCGTCGTAGGACTTGCTGTAGTAATCGTCGTCCCGCTTCTCGAAGCCTTCCAGATGGAGACCGCTCAGGAAGTGCTTTTGCGCCTCCACCCGGACGCCGACCTCGCGGGGCATGCGCACGGTCACGCCCCCGACACCCACCTCGATGCGGATGCTGGCGTCCTGCTTCCACTCGCCGGAAAACTCCAGCGCGGCGCCCCCGACACCGCCTTCGAAATCCAGCTCGCGGAAGTTCAGGTTTCCCAGGCCGGCGGCATCCAGGCTGCCGACGCCGCTGCGCAGGCGCACGCGGTCGCAGGTGATGGGGTTTGGCTCATAGGTGGACAGCTTCGTGGCCCCGACCCCGGCTTCGAGCTCGAGCTGCCGGAGGCGCAGGTCCGACAGCAACAGGCGGGAGTCCCCCACGCCGCTCGTGATCTTCAGGTTGAGCGGCAGGGAATCGGCCAGGTTGAGCCGCAGCTTGTTGCCCTTCGCCTCACCGCGCAGAATCTTCCGGCCGGTGCTCTCGAGGCGGACCGAGAGCTCGCCCCGGCCCCCGGGGCTCGAGTCGTACTCGATCTGCGGTTCGTAGCCCGACCGGTCATAGTCCAGATCCAGGGAGTACACGCCCGCTCCCCTCTCCGCGGCAACCTCCAGGGAGCCGATGTCGAAGCGGACAGTGGCGTCCAGCGCTGTTTCACCAGCCAGCGGCTGGCTCCGCTGAAGCGAGACCATCTCGGCGGGCAACATCTCCTCCAGATCGCAGCCGGAAAGCAGAACCGTTCCGGCAAGCAGGGCAAGGCAGAGCATGTGTTTCATGGCATTCCTCCGGCGGATTCTAATTGCTTCTCTTTTCAGCCACCGTACTCCTCACGCGGATGTTGCCGTATTCCGTATCCAGCCGGATGTTGGGGCCTCCCGACTTGACCGCGCCCCGCAGCGAACTGACGTCACCCGGCCGATCCTCGACCTGCAGGCCCGGGAAATCCGCCTGCACGCGGCCGTTCCGCGCGCTGGCGTTCAGGCTGAACGCGCCCTCCGCGGGGAGGGAAAGGTCGATCCGGCCGTTGCGGTTTTTCACCGTGATGTCGTGGGCAACCGTCGGCCAGGCCGAGAGCTCGACAGCGGCGTATTCGTTGCTGACCCGGCAGCTGTTTTTGAAGCGGTTGACGACCACGTCCTTCAGCGTGGTGTCGACTTCCACCGCGCCGCCGATGTCGTTGGCCCGCACCCGCGTGCCCACGGCTTTCAATTTCAGCCGGCCGGCAATCTCATCCAGGTTTATGGTGTCGTAGCTGGACTCCACCTCCACATTTCCCCGGATGTTCTTCAGCGTGTGGGTGGCGTATTTGCTGTTGAGGGCGACATTGGCCGCGACGTCGGATATCGTCACGCGCCTGTGGCTGGTCGTCACGCGGAGGCTGTCGGACAATTCCTGGACCCGGATCTGGGTGCCCCGGGCGTCGATGGTCACCGGCCGCGCGACCTTCTCCACCACCACCGAGCCTTCCGTGTTCGAAACCGTGAGCATCCCCTCGACGTCGCGCACCGACACGGGCGAGTACTCGTTGCGCAGGACGACATCCCCCTTCACCTTTTCGACATCGACCCGTCCGCGCGCGTCCACAGTGAGGCTCCCCGTGAGGTTCTGCAGCCTGGACTCCCCGTAACGGTTGGAGGCCTTGACGCTGCCGACGATCTCGCGCACCTCGAGAGGCTTGTGGCTGGTGCTGACGTCCAGCGCACCTTCGAGGCCGGTGACATTCACGGCGCCGTACGAGTTGCGGATCTGCAGATTCACGTTGCGGGGCAGAAACACCTCCATGTCGGTCTGGAAGCGCGCCCCCTCCTGCAAGGTTTCCCGGTTCGTCCGGAGCAGAAACACGGCTGCCTCGGCTTTCCCTTCGGGGATCCCCTCGATCAGGATCCGGTCGGCGACCTCCCTGGCGGGCCCCTCCTCCTTGCCGAAGACCACTTTCCGCAGGCGCACGCGCAGTTCCAGTTCGCTGCCGGGCGCGACCGTCACCAGCCCGTTGGCGTTCTCTATGCGGACGGAGGTTCCGGGCGCGATCGGAAAAGAGGCCTCCTGTTCATAGCTGTAAGAGCTGCCGAGGGCGACCTCGGTATCGCCGATCCGTATCGGAACCCTCCAGAGCAGGTCTCCCACGGCGCTGCCGGATACCCTGGAGATCGCCGAGCCGATGACGAAAATCAGCAGGATGCCGAAAACTTCGCCGACCCTGAGGGATACCCCCTCTTTCTGCCGGAAGTAGTCGATCACTTTCCCGAGACCGAGAAGGATCAGAAGAATCGGCCAGTAGCGTCCTGCCAGGGCCCAGAGGTTGGGTCCGATGTCGAAATTGCGCAGGAGGAACAGGACCCCCAGGCCTATCCACAGGATGCTTGCCAGCAGCGATGGACGCCGTTTCAGGGCGGACATAAATTTACTCCTTGGATTCCGCACCGGGAATGGGCGGGGTTTCCTTCCAGGTGAAGTATTGGACCAGTTTTTTCACCCCCACGAAGACCAGAATCAGCGGCCAGTATTTCATCAGCAGCCGCCAGGCCGAGAAAGGCACATAGAAGTTCTCGAGCAGAAAAATGATTCCGATCGCGATGAGGACGAAGCCCGCGGTCAAGGCTCCGCTTCGGCGGCCGTTGCTCACAGTTCACCCCTCTCCTTGCCCGGATAAAGATAGTCACCGGAGCCTCCGCTCATCCCGGCGCTCCCTTTCGAGCGCTCGTCCCGCTTCCGGATCGCATAGAAGATGAGGTATCCGCCGAGGGCGATGAACACTACCGGCCAGAGCTTGTTGAGGAAGTAGTAGGGGATGATGTTCTGCAGCAGGAAGACGACGCCGAGAACGATCAGGAAGATACCCCAGGCGACGACGGTCCGGTCCCGGTCGGGCTCCTCGACCGGTTTTTTCGCCTCCAGTCGGGCGAGCGCGTTGGTCTCCGCCGTCCGATACGAGTCGAAGATCGTGAAGACCAGGAACGCAAACGCGCCGAAGCCGAAGACCCCGTCGATGCGGTCGCCCATGATGACCAGGGCGGCAAAGACGGCGAAGTAGGTGAGGGCCTTCATGTATTCGTTGTTGTACACGGCGCCCATGCCGGGGATCAGAGAACAGAGCGCCGCTCTCTTGGGGGAGTCCGCGGGGATCTTGAGATTTCTCATGGATGCGGCCCACTCCGCGCCACGCACCAGGCATTCCTCGCAGTACACCTTCCCTTTGATCTGGTGGGAGCAGACGGCGCAGAGCGACTTGTTGCACATGGTGCAGAGCTCCCGCGCTTCGTCCGAGGGATGGTACGAGCATTTCATGTGAGTTCTCCTTTATCGGCAATGTTGTGGCGCACGCCCCCTCTTATGCCGGCAACAACAGGAGGCTGCTCTTCTGCCCGGGGGCTTTCTCCTTCTCCTGCCCCCCGGCATCCCCGGGCTGCTGATTCACTTCAGCCGGCGTATCCAGCTTCTCGATCATGAAACCCAGCCGGTTGAAAACGTTGTCCCTGAAAAACGCGAACTGCGCCCGCAGCGCGCTCGCCCTGTCGTAGAGCCGCAAGCCCTCGCCGTAAACCCGCTGCACGCCGACGTCCATCTGCCGCAGCACCTCCCGCGGGGACAGGGCGGAAGCGACCGCAGACATGCGGGGCAGCATCAGGCTGACGACGAGGATGAGCGAGACCGCCGCCAGGGCGGTGCCCATCGCGAAACGCGGCGTCAGCAGAGGCTGGCGGACGTACAGGTCGAAGTGTTCCCTCAGGGAGCGTGTTCGCGGGCGGCCGGTCGTTCGCAGCAGGATGCGGTCCAGGAGTTCGACTCCGGGATCGTGGGCGGGAAACGCCCGGCACGCGGCCACGACGGAGCGCATCCCCTCCAGGAGCGAGGCGCAGGCGGCGCAGCCGTTCAGGTGCTCCGCCACGCGGGTCATTTCTTCGACGGACAGGCCCCGCTCCAGGTAGTCGCTCAACCGGGATTCACAACCTTGGCAATTCATGCGTACCCCCCCTATGCCTGCATCTCCTGCCGGTCGCGGCGTTTCGTCAGCAGCCTGGCCAACTCGATCCGCCCGCGGTTGATCCGGCTCTTTACCGTCCCCTCGGGTATGGCGAGGAGGGCGGCGATTTCCATGTATGCCAGCCCCTCGAGATCCCGGAGGATCACGGCCTCCTTAAGCTCGGGGGGGAGCGTCTGCAGGCCGTCCCTGAGGAATTGGGCGGCCTCATCCTGCTCGGCGGCACGCAGCGGATTCGGCACCTTCTGATCCGGGAGGTGCATCTTTTCCATCTCTTCCGTTCCCCCTGCCGGCTGGTACCGTCGCGTCTGGCGGTAGTGATCGATGATCAGGTTGCGTCCCACTCTCAGCACCCAGTTCTGAAAACTTCCCGCTTCGGAGCGGAAGCTCTTGAGGTTCTGAAAGACTCGGATGAATATCTCCTGCGTGAGATCCTCCGCCTCCGCGCGGCGGTTCGTGTACCGGTAGCTCAGGTTGTAGATGCGCTTACCGTACGTCTTCACAATCGTCTCCCAGGCGACATCGTCTCCCTGAAGACAGCGCTCTACAAGTTTGGTGTCGCCCGAGAGCACCCGCAACTCCTTGTCTTCTATTCTGTTTCCAACTAGCCAAACGAAACAGGAGCCTGCAAAGTTCAATAAAAGCCCGATTCGACGACCTTGGGATTCGCTGTCCTGGAGCCATGCTGCTGCGGCGGGGACGGGCTCCGGCTTCGCATGGGCGTATTCTGCTACTTGGGCGGGCTTAACGCAACAAAGCCTTGCATCCTGCCCGCTCGAACGCGGCTGAGGGGCCTGGCCAGGATTATTTCGCTTGACCTTTCCATGGAATTCCTATTAATTCGTAAGGTCTTTGGAATCTCAGGTTTGTGGGTGCAATGCGTCACCGCCCAAGGCGCTGCAAGATCTCCAGCCGGGGTTCAGGCCGATATGAAGTGTCCCTACTGCGGGCATTTGAAGGATCGCGTGGTCGATTCGCGGGAGAGCCGCGACGGCGACTCCATCCGCCGCCGCCGGCAGTGCCTCAACTGCTCCAACCGCTTCACGAGCTACGAGCGGATCGACGAGATCCCGCACATGGTTGTCAAAAAAGACGGCGGCCGCGAAAAATTCGACCGCAGCAAAGTCCTGAGCGGCCTGATGAAGGCCTGCGAGAAGCGCCCGGTGAGCCTCACGCAGCTGGAGAAGATCGTCGACCGGGTGGAACAGCAGGTTCAGGAGAGCCCCGAACGCGAACTCGAAACCGTGGTCATCGGCAAACTCCTGCTGTCCGAATTGCGGCATCTCGACAAGGTCGCCTATCTCCGCTTCGCCTCGGTCTACATGGAGTTCGAGGAGGTGACCGAGTTCATGACCGAGATCAACGACCTGTTTGAAAAAAAACAGTGACGGGATCCGCCTGAAGCGAAGCTGCCGGGCGGCGCCCCGTCGGTGGGGAGTGCCATGCCGAAGTCGAAACGAAACCCCTCCCAGAAGCCCCTGGAGACCCCATCCGCCAGCCTGCTGCTGGAAGCAGAGGAACTCATCGACCGGCTATCCCTGGGGTGGACGCCGAGGGTGGATGTCAGCGAAACGCCCGACGCGGTAAAGGTGCGCGCCGAGCTCCCCGGCGTGGCCGTGGAGGAAATCCAGGTGATGATGCAGGACGGAATCCTGCGGATCCGCGGACTCAAGCGCGAGCCGGCCGGCGTTGAGCGAGTGCGCTGCTACCTGTGCATGGAGCGAAGATACGGCAAGTTCGACCGGCAGATTGCGATCGAAAGAGTAGTCGACGTGCAGAAAGCCCGCGCCCGTCTGGAGAACGGCATTTTGACGGTTGAGATTCCCAAGCGCAGCGACCGCCGCGGACAGATGTTTGAGATCCCCATAGAAAAGAAGGGCGGAGGCGGCGAATGAAACATATGAACCGGCACTCCTATCGATACAGGTGAAAGGACCCAGGACTCCTATGGCAACGGTGCAAGCAAAGGACAAACCGAAGATTCTGGATGAGCCGGTGGGGCCGGAGGAGCAGGTGCAGATTCCCGAAGTTCTGCCCGTGGTTCCGTTGCGGGATGTTGTGACCTTTCCCTTCATGATCGTGCCCCTTCTCGTTTCCAATCCGCGGTCCATTCACGCGGTGGATCAGGCGCTCACCCGGAACCGCATGGTTCTCCTGGTGACCGTCCGCGACCAGGCGGCGGAGACTCCCGGCGCCGAGCAGTTGTACAACCTCGGGACGGTGGGAGTCGTGATCCGGATGCTGAAAATGCCGGATCAGAACGTCCGTGTGCTGGTCCAGGGCATGACGAGGGCAAAGGTGAAGCGCTGGCGCGAGGATCTGCAGTACCTTCAGGCTGAAATCAAGGTATTGCACGAGCCCGAGCCGGACATGAAGGCCGTTCAGCTCGAAGCGCTCAACCGTAACGTCCTCGCGGCCCTGGAACGAGCATCCACGCTGGGAAAAAACGTATCCCAGGAAATCCTGGCCGTGGCGGCCACTATAAAGGAACCGGGCAGGCTGGCGGACCTTGCCGCCTCCAACCTTTCGCTCAAGCTGGAGGAGGCGCAGGAGGTGCTCTCGATCATCAATCCGTCCAAGCGCCTCCGTAAGGTCCTGGAGTTTCTCACGCGCGAGATCGAAATCCTCACGGTGCAGCAGCAGATCAACATCCAGGCCAAGGACGAAATGGAAAAGGGGCAGCGGGAATACTACCTGCGCCAGCAGCTGAAGGCGATCCAGAGCGAGCTCGGGCACGCGAACGAACTGGCCGAGGAGGTGCAGCGCTACATCCGGAAGGCCGAGGAAATCGGCCTGCCCAAGGAGGCAAGGGAGGAGTTCAACCGGCAGGTGGGCCGCCTGGAGAAGATGAATCCCGACAGCGCGGAAACGGCCATGGTCCGCACCTACCTGGACTGGATGGTGAGCATCCCCTGGAGCGTCGAGACGGAGGACAATCTCAACCTGCGCAAGGCCCGCAAGATCCTGAACGAAGACCACTACGGCCTCGAGAAGATCAAGGAGAGGATCGTCGAACACCTGGCGGTCCGCAAGCTCAAGGAAGACAGCAAGGGGCCGATCCTCTGCTTCGTCGGCCCCCCGGGCACCGGGAAAACCTCCCTGGGCCGGTCGATCGCCCGCGCGCTCGACCGCAAGTTTGTCCGTCTGAGCTTGGGCGGCGTGCACGACGAGGCGGAGATCCGCGGCCACCGGCGCACGTACATCGGGGCGATGCCGGGCAGGATCATCCAGGGAATTCACCAGGCCGGCTCGATCAACCCGGTTTTCATGATGGACGAGGTCGACAAGATCGGTGCGGATTTCCGGGGAGACCCGTCGTCCGCGCTCCTGGAAGTGCTGGATCCCGAACAGAACTTCTCCTTCCGGGACAACTACCTTGGAGTGCCCTTCGATCTCTCCAAGGTCCTCTTCATCACCACGGCCAACATCCTGGACACGATTCAGCCGGCCTTCCGCGACCGGATGGAGGTGATCAGGCTTTCCGGCTATACCGAGAATGAGAAGCTGGAGATCGCGAAAAGGCATCTGGTCCCCCGCCAGCTGGAGGCGCACGGCTTGAAGAAGGACGCGGTCGCTTTTCCCGACCCCGTGCTGCGCGACATCATTCGCGGCTACACGCGCGAGGCGGGCCTGCGCAACCTGGAGAGGGAAATCGGCTCGATCTGCCGGAAAGTGGCCGTGAATTTTGCCATGGGAAACCGGCGCAAGGTTGCGCTCACACGGACCCGGCTGCACAAGATGCTGGGGAGCCCCCGGATCCTTCCCGAAGAGCGGCTGCAGAGCGACCGCGTGGGCGTGGCCACGGGGCTGGCGTGGACGCCCGTGGGTGGAGAGCTGCTCTACATCGAGGCGCAGGCCATGACCGGCAAGGGGCGGCTGATCCTGACGGGCCACCTCGGCAACGTCATGAAGGAATCGGCGCAGGCGGCGCTGAGCTACGCCCGGGCGCACGCGGCCGAGTACGGCCTCCAGGAGGACTTTTTCTCGTCGCGCGATTTCCACATACACATACCGGCCGGCGCCATTCCCAAAGACGGACCCTCGGCGGGCATAGCGCTCGCCGCGGCCCTGCTCTCGGCCTGCACTTCGAGGCCCGTGGACCGGACCATGGCGATGACAGGCGAGATAACGCTGCGGGGCGACATCCTGCCGGTGGGGGGGATCAAAGAGAAGGTCCTCGCCGCCCACAGGGGCCAGATCAAGACGGTGCTTCTGCCAAGGGCCAACAAGAAGGACCTCCAGGAGGTGCCCCGCGAATTGAGGAAAGATATGAAGGTCATACTGGTCGACCGCATGCCCGCCGTACTCAAGAGCGTCCTTGGCTAGCGGCAAGGAGATGGAGAAATTCACCGTGCCCGGCGAAGATGAAATTGTTCGCTCTCTGAGAGAGCGCTTTTCCGCAGGGGCTTTCTCTGTGAAGCAGGGGATCGGGGACGATGCTGCGGTCTTCTGCCCGAGAGGCGCGAAGGAGCTGTGGGTCGTGACGACCGACATGCTGCTGGAGGAAATTGACTTTCGTCCGGACTGGCTGACTCCGGCCGAACTGGGGCACAAGGCTCTCGCCGCGAACCTGAGCGACCTGGCGGCGATGGGGGCCAGGCCGCGGCTCTACACGGTCGCGCTCGCTCTTCCCGCTGAAATATCCATGAGCTGGATCGAATCGTTCTACGCCGGAATGACGCGTCTCGCCGATTTGTGCGGGGCTGTACTGATCGGCGGCGACCTGTCGCGCTCCCTGAGTGGGGTGCAGGTGACAATCTGTGCGTTCGGTGAAACGCTGCGGAGGAAAGTGGTGCTTCGCTCAGGCGGCCGGCCCGGCGATGCACTTTACGTGACGGGAGTCCTCGGCAAATCGGCCGCGGGGCTGGAGCTGCTTCGGATGGGGCACAAGCGCGGGGGCGGCGCGGCGAAAAGAGAAGCGCTGAAGAAGCACAGGATGCCGCAGCCCCGGTGCGAGGCCGGGCTGTGGCTGGCGCAGAGCGGGCTCGTGCGCGCGATGATGGATCTCAGCGACGGCCTGTCGATGGATCTGCCCCGCCTGTGCGAAGCGAGCGGCACCGGCGCGGAAGTCCACGCGTCGCGCCTGCCGGTGTTTCCGCAGGCGGGCAAATGGAACTGCGATCCGCTGCGGCTGGCGCTGCACGGCGGCGAGGACTTCGAGCTGCTGTTTGCGGTCTCGCCCCGCAATGAGGCGGCATTGCGGCGGCGCTACCCGGAAGCGCTGCCCCCGATCACCCCCATCGGCAAACTTACGGAGGCCAGGGATGTCGTGCTCATAGAGGCACCCGACCTGGATCCGCAACCGCTCCAACGCCTGGGCTTCGATCACTTCCGAATTCGGGAAATTCGGGGACAGGCGCGAATGGCGCTTAAATAAGGAATCGAGGACCCTGAAAGGGTCCGACAGGAAAGCCCAGGGCGTAAGCCCTGGGTTGTCGGCGAATGCCGGGATTGAGCC